>JBJEVT010000014.1:0-19394 GCA_051884615.1 Oligosphaeraceae bacterium | reverse complement strand
CATCCAGCCCATCCAGCCCATCCAGCCCATCCAGCCCATCCAGCCCATCCAGCCCCCCAGGGCATCCGTCTCGCGCGCGTACACATACGCGTGCGGGGGTAATCGGTTTCCCCGCGCCCCCCACCCTGCCGCCCTCACCGTAATGCGGATCGAAAGGACGGCAATTCCATGGGCAATCAACGCTCGAAATTCCCATGGACGCCATGCCCATTGCCAGCCATGAAGGCGACGATGACACACGAGTCGGGCACGGAGGGGCGCTGCCGCTTCCACACAGACCACACAGAGGCGCCTGCGGCGCACGCAGACCACAGGTCGGCGCTACCGCGGGAACACAGAGCACTCGGCCCGCCGGGCGCCCCGACGGAATCGCGTCGGCGTCATGGTTTTCGGGGAAGGGTGGGGTTCGCCGCGTCAGGCAGGGTTTATAGTATTTCCTCTTTCCGGGCATGAGGCGATGGATGTCTCTTCCGGAGCGTCCCTTTCTCTTTGGCCTGCGCTGAAGAATCTAGCTTTTTCCTTTGTTCACAGGGTGTTAGGAATCTTGTTATGACGGAATTGGAGAACAAATTGCTGGCAGTGCTGGCAGAGGTCCAGGATAGCCTGGCGAAGGCCAAGGATGCCGCCGCCGTGGAGGAATTGCGGTTGAAGTATTTGAGCCGCAAGGGAATTCTTCCGGCGATGATGAGCGAGTTGGGCAAGGTTCCTCCCCAGGACAAGCCCCAGGTGGGCAAGACCCTCAACCAGGTGAAGAATGGGATCAACGACGCCTTTGCCCAGGCGCAGGACCGGCTCTCCGCCCAGGCAGAAGAGGCCAACGCCTTGGATGTGACCCTGCCGGGACGCCGCCGGGACCTGGGACATCAGCATCCCATCACCCAGGTCATGGAGGAGGCTGTGGCCATCTTCCGCCGCATGGGCTTTGTGGTGGCCGACGGACCGGATCTGGAGGATGTCTGGCATAACTTCGACGCCCTCAACGCCCCCCAGGACCATCCCTCCCGGGCGGTCTCCGACACCTTCTACTTCGACCTGGAGCACCATGATTTCCTGGCGCCGGACACCATGATCCTCCGCACCCAGACTTCCCCGGTCCAGATCCGGGCCATGCAGGCTCATCCCGCCCCCGTGCGCATCGTCTGCCCCGGACGCTGCTATCGACGGGACACCCCGGATGCCACCCACGGCATGAGCTTCCATCAGATCGAGGGCCTGTATGTGGACAAGAAGGTCTCCCTGGCCGACCTGAAGGGAACTCTCTCCTACTACGCCAAGGAAATGTTCGGTTCCGCCGTGAAGATTCGCTTCCGTCCCCACTTCTTCCCCTTCACCGAACCCAGCGTGGAATGGGATGCTTCCTGCATGATCTGCGGAGGCAAGGGCTGCAAGGTCTGCAAAGGCACTGGCTGGATTGAAATCTCCGGCGCCGGCATGGTGAATCCCAAGGTGCTGGAAAATGTGGGATGGGATCCCCAGGAACTCTCCGGATACGCCTTCGGCATGGGCATCGAGCGCATTGCCATGATCCGCTATGCCATCCATGACCTCCGGCTCCTCTACGAAAACGACCTCCGTTTCCTCCATCAGTTCTAATCCCCCCGGCGACGACACCCATCTCTCCCATTTCGGGAAGGATGGGTGTTTGTTTTTTGTTATAACTCATTGAATATCAATAAGTTATATTATACCGCAGCACAAGAGGGATTCCGTTTCCCTCCTGACATCCCGGCCATGGGCAAGGTTGCCTTTCTTCGTCTCGCTCTCCTGATGTCCCTCGCCGTCCCACTCCTCGCCCAGGAACCTCCTCCAGGAAATCGTTTTTATCTGGCCACCTGCGGCAAGGGGCGTGGCTGCGGGATTTCCCTGATGGAGGCGGGGAAAGGAAGCGGTCTGCGCTCCCTCCAGTTCCTGCCTTTGGATTTTGCCAGCTACATGGCGCTGTCCCCGGAGGGGGACGTGTTGTATGTCGCCCGGGAGCATCGTCAGCAGGGGGGCGTGACCTCCTTCCGCATCGGGGAGGGCGGCGAGTTGTCCCCCCTTTCCACTTGGGAGACCCCGGGCATTGACTACTGTCATCTGGTGGCCGCCCCGGGCGGAAAGTATGTCTATGGCGCCAGCTACGGCAGCGGGAAACTGGTGCAATTCACCGTGGAGGCGGGAGTGCTGACCGGGGCGCAGGTGGTCCTCGCCCATGAAACAGGAGAACAGGGAGAGGCTCCCCATCTCCATTTCGCCGGGGTCTCCCCCGACGGACATTTCCTGTGCACGGTGGATCTGGGATTGGGCGTGCTGGAGAGCATTCCCCTGGATGCCCAGGGAAATCTCCGGGTGGAGAAACGCCTCCGCACCCAGGTCCTTCCCCCGGGAAGCGGACCCCGGCATCTGGTCTTCTCCCACCGCTTCCCCGTGGCCTATCTGCTCAATGAAACCGCCAATACGGTGATGACTTGGGATTACGCCAAGGGACACTGGAATCTCCGCCAAACCATCCCCGTGGCTCCCCTCACTCCCGCCGAAACGGATTCCTACACCGCCGCCATTCGCCTCAGCCCCGGGGAGAGCCATCTCCTGGTCTCCAATCGGGGACGGGATTCCCTGGCCACCCTGACCATCGGAGAGGAGGGAATGCTCCTGCCGGAATCCCTGGCGCACCGCCCCGTGGCCAAGTGGCCCCGGGATTTTGCCTTTCTCCCCCAGGGAGATGCCGTGGTGGTGGCCTGCGAACGAGCCGGACTCCTGCAACTCTTCCCTTGGAATCCCCGGGAGGGACTCCAGGCCGTCCCCGTCACGTCACTGGGGGAACTGGTGCGCCCCCTGGCCATCCTGCCCGTCCCATCCCGCTGTGACGGAGGAATCATGGACACCCCGTTCCCCATGCCATGACACGGTTGCCCCCCCCGCAAACGCGGGGAGGAGGACAACGGGAAACCCGTGGATGTGGCTGGATCCCAGACGAGGCTCCTCCCCCGGCATGGAGACGCCTGCGGTGCACACGGAGGACACAGAGGGCGCTGCCGCTTCAACACAGAGCACACGGAGTCGCCTGCGGCCCACCCCGGAGGACACGGAGGGCGCTGCCGCTTGCCGGGGGGCTAGCCGCGGGAGAGGCGGCGGGGCTAGGGTTGTGCGGGGGCGGCCAATTCCCAATATTGTTGGAAGGAGAGGACGGAGACGCCTTCTTTTTGGAGCATTTCCATGTCCTTCCGGAAGCCCTGGGGATCCCGGTTCACCCAGGGATGGGCGATTTCAGGGACGCCGTGATAGAGGATGGCCACGGGAGTCTCGGGGGTGCACTGGTCCAGCATGGCGCGAAGCAACCCCTCTTCCTGGCTCTGATCCTGGAGACTGGCGGCGGGGAAGCGCATCCAGTCATCCTTTTGGGGGTGGAAGGGGACGTTCTCCACGCTTCTGGCGCAACGATACCCTCGTGCTTTCAGGGCCTCCACCACCTGGGGCGTGGATGTCCCGCAGGGGTAGGCGAAGGTGCGGGGGGCGGGGAGGCCCGCCATCTTGAGATACTCCTCCATGCGGATCACATCCGCCATGTACTCCTCCGTGGAAACCTGCTCGGCCCGGCTATGCCCCCAGGTGTGGTTTCCCACCTCGAAGCCCATTTCCCACAGTTCCCGGAGGGCTTTTTTCTCCATCAGCGCCCCGGGGTATTTCTCCCGCCATTTCCGGTTCCAGCGGCAGGGGAAGAAAGTGGCGCCGAAGCCCATTTCCAGCAACAGCGGGGCAACGAACTGGCGTTGGTTGACCACCGCATCATCAAAACTCAAAATGACAATCCGTTCCATGGGTGCAAAAGTGGGTCAGGAGCGTGTTTTTCCCTCGAAGGGGGCGACTTCCCCCAGGGAGACCCCGTGCTCCAGGGGAAGCCCCTGGCAGAAGCGCTGATACTCCTGGTACGCGGTCTCCCCCAGGCGCTGCGTCTCCTGTCCCACGGAGCCGGCCAGATGGCTGGACAACCGGACATTGGGCAGGCGATACAGAGGGGAATCCTCCCGGGGCGGCTCGGGCCAGGTCACATCCAGGAGGGCGGTCAAATCGGGTCGTTTCTCCAGGGCGCGCGCCAATCCCGCCTCATCCACCTGGGCGCCCCGTCCCGTGTTGATGAAGGTGGCCCCGGGTCTCATGGCCAGGAAGAGCTCCTCCCCCAGGAGATGTTCCAGTTCCGGCAGATCGGGCAGATGATTGGTGACCACATAGGAGGTCTGGAAGACCCGGAGGAGATATTGGGGATCCTGCGCCTGCCAGGTGGGGACCTGCCGCAGCTGGACGGCGAGGGTCTTTTCCAGGAGTTTTTCCAGATGGGTGGCCACCGCCCCGTCTCCCAGGATGCCCACGGTCTCCCCGTAGGCGCCGGGGCCGGGCGGCACCTGGTGGAATCCCCGGGGACTCCGGAAGGCCGCCGAATCCTGAAAGTAGTGTTTCAGGGAGAGAATGATCTGGGCCAGGGCGAACTCCGCCACGGGAATGGCGTTGGCCCGCCAGGCGCTGGAGAGGAGGACGCCCCGCTCCAGCAGGGGACGGGCAAAGGCGCTGACGGCCCCGGCGGCATAGAAGACGGCCTTCAACTTCGGCAATTCCCCCCACTGCTCCGAGGTCAGACGGGGCATTCCCCAGGTGGAGAAAATCACCTCCACCTCTTCCCGCCACGGGGAGGAGAGGAGCTCTTCCCCCGTCAAAGGCTCCGGGGACAGGAAGGAGAGGGTGGAGGCCATGCGGCCCCGCAGCTCCTCCGGGAAGACCCGGAGGATTTCCCTAGGATGATCGCTGAGAAAAATTCCTTTCATACCAGGAGATACTCCAGACAACGTTCCACATTCTCCACCAGGGCGGGGACCTGGAAGGTCTCCGGCCGATGGCCCGGCAGGAAGTGCAGCTGAATCCCGCCCCAGGGGGTGGGGGCCAGGGCGCATTGGGGGAAGCATCCCTCGGGCACCCGGGTCTCCATCAGCACCTCCAGGGAGGGCGCGCACGCCAGCCCCGCGTAGATTTCGTCCTGGGGCAGCTCCATTTCCTGGAGCCGGGCTGCCAGGGGATGGGGGCTTCCGGTGCGGCTCACCCGATAGGGGTGGACCGGATGGAAACTGGGGGTTACGCCCTCCGGATCCCCCGGACGCACCCAGCGCATGGCCATGGCCTGGCGCCACCAGGCCCACTGCCAGAAGGCGGCGCTGCCGCCGTGGATCAGAAGGAGGTTGCCCCCCTTCTCGCACCAGGCGCGGACCGCCCGGGCGGCGCCCTCCCCGGGATGGGGCTGGTCGCAGGTGCCGCCAATCATGTTCAACACCAGCAGCTCGCAATCCTCCCGCCAACGCCCCTCCTCCAGAAGCCCCCATTCCTCCTCATGGAGAAGGACACGGGCGCGCCAGGAGGGAGACAGGCACTGATGGAGGCGGGCGCCGGGACGGGCCCCGTAATGCTGGTCGGCAAAGAAGTGAATCATGGAAAAATGCCCGGGACGCCCCGGAGGGATGTGCTTCCGGGGCGCCTCGGCGCGAAGGGCTTTTCCCTTACTCCCACTCGATGGTGGCGGGGGGCTTGGGGGTGCAGTCGAAGACCACCCGGGAGATGCCCTCCACCTCCTGGGGGATGCGGCAGGCCACCTTCTCCAGCAGCTCCCAGGGCAGATGCACCACCTGGGCGGTGACGGCATCCCGGGTCTGGATGGCACGCAGGGCGATGGTGTAGCCGTAACGGCGCTGACCCTCGTGCATGCCCACGGATTTCACCGGCAGGAAGGCGGCGAAGGCCTGCCAGGTCTTGGCATACCACCCGGAGGCCCGGAGTTCCTCCGTGAAGATGGCGTCGGCCTCCCGGAGCATCCGGAGATATTCCCGACGGACCTCGCCCACGCAGCGCACCCCCAGGGAGGGGCCCGGGAAGGGCTGGCGCTCAATCATCACCTCGGGCAACCCCAGCAGACGCCCCACCTCCCGCACTTCGTCCTTGAAGAGACGGGCCAGGGGTTCCACCAGCTGGAAATTCATCTTCTCCGGCAGGCCGCCCACATTGTGGTGGCTCTTGATGACGCCCTTGGGATCCCCGTCCAGAGGGATGCTCTCCAGGAAATCGGGGTAGATGGAGCCCTGCCCCAGGAAGGGGGCGTCCACCTTGGCGGCAGCCTCCGCGAAGACCTCGATGAACTCGGCGCCGATGATCTTGCGCTTCCGCTCCGGCTCCGTCACCCCGGCCAGCTTGTCCAGGAAGCGGTCGGAGGCGTCCACATAGACCAGATTCATGTCGAAGGTGTCCCGGAAGACCTGCTGGACTTGCTCCGGCTCTCCCAGGCGCAGCAGGCCGTGGTTGACGAAGACGCAGGTGAGCTGCTTGCCGATGGCCCGATGGATCAGGGCGGCCGTCACGGAGGAATCCACGCCGCCGGAGAGGCCCAGGACCACCTTCTTCTCCCCCACCTGCCGCCGCACTTCCTCGACGGCCTCCTCCAGGAAGGCATCCATCCTCCACAGCCCCTGGCATCCGCACTCCTGACGGCAGAAGGCCAGGACGTCCTCCTCGCGCCAGGTCTCCTCCTCCAGGCAGAGAGTGGGCACGCCCAGCTTCTGGAAGGCCTCCTTTTCCTGGGGATGCTCCTTCGCCCGGGGATCCCGGCACAGCAGGAGGCCGACGGGCTCCTCCTGCATCACCCGGGCGACAGGCGTGGTCCAGGGCATGACCATGGTGTAGATGTGGCAGGAGCGGATGGCCCGGGCCAGCTGCTGGATTTCCGGGCAGCCAAAGTTGATGAGAACGATGGTCTGGGGAGTCTTCTTGATCATGGTGGTGCGGGGGATTTTTTTCTAGGGGTGGGGAAAAAGCGGAAAAAGGGGGGAGAGGAAAAACCCTCCCTGCCCCGGCCGAGGCACGCTCGTCCGGGACGCGGGAGGGAGGGGACAACGACGCGGTTCAGGTGCGCCTACTTCTGGTTCTCCAGGATTTCCCGAATCCGGCGGGTGTCCTGGAAGTGATCCCGGAAGGCTCCCAGGACCAGGTAGGTCACGGCGGCGGCCACCATGCCGTTGATGGCCTTGATGCCGTAGTCCTGGAAAGCCACCACGGAACCCGCGGCCCAGGCCACGATGGCCACCCAGTTCACCTTGCAGAACTTCTCCTCCTCGGGGGCAAGGTAGTTCATCCGGCGGCGCAGGAAGTAGTCGGCGATGACCACGGCGCCCACGGGAGGCAGGAAGACGTTCAGGATGTTCAGGTATCCGCAGAAGTTGTTATACAGCCAGATGGCCGCCAGGGTTCCCAGGATGCCGTTGAAGAGGACGGTGAAGCGCTTGGGGATGCCGGTGATGTTGGAGAATCCCAGGCCGGAGGTGTAGATGGCGTTGTCGTTGGTGGTCCAGATGTTCAGGCCCAGGGCGATGATGGCCCACAGGAGCAGGCCCTGCTTGAAGAGCACCTCGGAGATGTCGTTCACCTGGTAGGTCATGACGCCCACGGCGCCGAAGAAGAACATGAGGGAGTTGCCCAGGAAGAAGGCGATCACGGTGGTGATCACGGCTATCTTGGCGTTCTTGGAGAAGCGGACGAAGTCGGGGGTGCAGGAGCCGCCGGAGATGAAGGAGCCCACGGAGATGGCGATGGCGGCGGCGGCGCCAATCACGGCGCCGGGGGCGGGCTTGAAGGTGGTCATCACCTCCCAGCCGGAGCGCAGGGTCTCGCCGCCTTCCGGGAAGCCGGTGGTGAGGGCGCGCACGGTGGAATAGAGGCCCAGGATGATGATGGCGGGCACAGCCACATAGGAGAGGATGGTGAGGCTCTTGATGCCGAAATAGGCCGTGGAGGTCATCAGGAGGCCGGCCACCAGGGTGATATACCACAGGGAGCAGGAGGAGTTGGCCCATTCATAGCCCATGCTCTGGAGCCACTTCTGGACGGGGATGGAGAACATGGCCACGCCCACGCCGAACCAGCCCACCTGGGTGATTCCCAGGAGGAAGCTGGGCAGATAGGAGCCCTTCTGGCCGAAGGAGTAGCGGCAGAGGATGTGGATGGAGTTTCCGGTGCGGGCGGCGATGAACGCCAAGGCGCCGCAATAGGCTCCCAGAATCAGGTTGCCGGCCATGACGGCCCAGAGGAAGCCGGTGAAATCCATGCCCTTTCCCAGGGTTCCGCCCGCCCACATGGAGGCGGAGAAGAAGGTGAAGCCGAGCATCACCATCATCATGGAAAGGAAGCCCTTCCGACTTTCCGCATTGACGGCGCTCTGCTCGAAGTCGCCGCTGACATGCCCTGTTTTCTTGTCCATCTGGATTGTTCTCCTGTGTGTTCTGATGTGTTTTGGCTGCCGGGGTGTGTTTTCCGGGGGGGTGGGGTTTGTGTCCCGAAGGGGACGAAAGGGGGCGGGGCTTGTGCGCGGGGAGGATTCCGGCACACAAAAAAATCCGAGATTCGTCATCTCGGATTTTCGGGGGAGGGGGAGAGGTGGTCAGAGCATCTTCTCCATTTTTTCCAGCTGCCGGAGGGAGAGCTTCTTCAAGTCGGTGTCCTCGGGGAAGCGGCCGGCGTCCAGGGAGGGGAAGCGCTCCGCCAGCAGTTGATGGAAGGTCATTCCATGCTCGGCGAACTGGAGATTCTGGCGCCAGTAGCCGATGACATCCTCCACATAGTCCTTGAGCCAGAAGGCGCGGGAGCCGGCGTCGTAGATGGTGCAGCGCTCCAGAGGATAGGCGGGGTCCTCATACTGGGACTCCACGAACTCCGGGGCCATCAGGGAATGCCAGCGCAGCAGGTCCGTTCCCGTGAGCCGGACGGACAGGGGGGTGTCGGCCTGGGCGCAGGTGAAGCAGCCCTCGAAGTAGATCAGCGCGGTTTTGCCGTAGCCCACGAAGAGCTCCCGGCACTGGCGGTCGATGTCCTCCAGGATCTCCAGGGCCTTGACGCCGCCGAAGGTGAAGAAGAGGATGGAGCGGAGGCGCACCCGTTGCTCCAGGGCGCTGCGAAGCAACTCCTGGAGGGCGTAGCGCAGACTGGTTCCCGTGGCCACCACGTCCCCGATGACCAGGGTGGCCTGCTCCGGGAAATAGACCTTGGCGTAGTCGTTCTCCGTGATATGCCAGTCCTCGGAATCCGCGGAGTTCCGTGCCCGCTGGGCGCTGATGAAGCAGGTGGTGTGCCCGTTCCAGCCGTAGGCCTTCGCCAGGGCCTCCCGCAACCCGTAGTTCAATCCCCCCCGGAGGATGTTCACCACCACCGTCTCCTTCTCCTGGAGCTCCAGGGGACGGGCGGCAAGGACGCCCTGGCAGGCCCGGCGAAGACGCCAGGTGTAGTCGCATCCGGCGACGCCGGGATCGTTGCAGATGGCCCGGCTCTCCGGCGTGGAGGCGATGTAGGCATCCACCTGTCCCTCGTGGGAGATGCGGTACAGGGCGACCTCGGGGGTCTTGTGGACGGGAATCAAGGGGGTGCTGGCCGTCAGTTCGGACATGGCGTGGGCGGGGGGGATGGGGAGGAGATTCCGCAAAAATCCCTCCGGCAGGGGAATGGCCTTCCGGAGGGAATGGAGAGACGGCCCTATTAGAAGTGGAAGTGCACGAAGGGGATCAGGGGCGTCTTGCTGTCCAGGATGATGTTCACCAGACCGATCTGGATGCCCCGGGTCATGTGCTTGGTGAAGTTCAAGGCGCCCAGCTGGAAGCCTTTCATCTCATCGGCGGCGTTCACCAGGCCCACCTGGCCGCCGTCCAGACGCTGGGCGTAGCTGGCCAGACCCACCTGGGCGCCGGTCACCTGCTCCGCGTAGTTGCCCAGACCCAACTGGCCGCCGGTCACGTCGTAGCTCAGGTTGATCAAGCTCCACTGGACACCCTTCACCACGTTGGCGCCGCTGAGCAGACCGCCCTGGAGACCACGCACGGTGCCTTTGGTGTAGGCCAGAAGACCGCCCTGGACACCGTAGATGTCCTTCCGGACGATGGAAATCCAGCTGCTCTGCCAGCCGCGGAACTCGTCGCCCTTGGCATCCTGGAAGAGGCCCAGCTCCACGCCGTAGACATTCCCTTCGTTCCAGTTGGCGAAGCCCAGCTGCAGACCCTTGGAGACGCCGGTGGTGTAGTTCACGATGCCCAGGGTGAGGCCCACGCTGTCCTGAACGGTGCCCATGACCTCCAGGCGCACGCCGGTCTGGTCGCAGTCCAGGGAGGGATACTGGATGGTGTCGCAGAGCCCCAGGACGACGGGCTCGCCGCCCATGAGGGAGAAGGCGGCCATGCTGCAGACGAGAGCGAAGAGAGAGAGGATCTTTTTCATGTCGGGTATTTCTCCTTATATGTAAGGAATGGGGGGAAACACAAACCGGGAGGGCGGGGCGGGGAAGAAGTGGCGGGGCCGCCGCCTCCCCCGGGAGATTCTTGGGGAAAACCGAATTTTTCTTAATATACCCCGATTTTCTGCCTAGCCGACGGGAATGGCCCAATTCCTGCCCGGGGAGGGAAGCGGAAAAAATCTTGGAAATCTTGGGATTTTTTGTTGAATTTTCACGAAGAAAGGATATTTTAGGGGAAAATTGGGCAAAATTGGGAGGCAATGGGGCGTTTTGGGAAGTTTTTCCATCCCTCCCCGCTTCTCCCCCCCCAAAAAATTTCCCGACTCCCTCCCTTTTCCCCTTCCCTCCTCCTCCCCCCCCCATGGCCGAGACCGCACCCACCAAAATGCGCCTCTTCACCGGAACCTACCCGGTGAGCGTGGACAGCCAGCGCCGACTGGCTCTCCCGCGGACATGGCGGCTGCCCACCGACCAGCCCGACACCAACTTCTATCTGGTGCCCGGCAGGGCCCGGCGCATCCAGGTGGTCACCGAGGAGAAGATGCAGGCCATTTTCCAGCGCCTGGAAAACAGCTCCCTGGCCAACGACGACAAGATCGCCGCCTACACGGACATCGCCTCCAAAATCCAGATCGTGAATCTGGACAGCCATGGACGCTTCGTCCTCAGCGCCGATCTCGCGGAGTTCGCCGGCATCAAGGACAAGGCGGTCTTCCTGGGCTCCATGGTCTACGGCACCATCATGGCCCCGGACGCCTGGCAGGACCGCCAGGCCCCCTTGAACTCCAGCTTCGACCTGCTCCAGAAAATCGAGGAAGACACCCGGGGCACGACGCCCGCGGCACCATGACCCAGGATTCCTCCTTCCTCCATATCCCCGTCCTGCAGCAGGAGGCCCTCCAGCTCCTCCGGGAACTGCCGGGACCGAGAGTCGTGGATGGCACCCTGGGAGGCGGGGGGGACTCCCAGGCGCTCCTGGAGCAGGACGCTTCACGGGAGGTGCTGGGCATCGACCGGGACCCCGCCGCCCTGGAGGCCGCCACCCGGCGCCTGGCCCCCTTCGGCGCCCGCTTCCATCCCTGGCACGGCACCTTCAGCCAGATGGAGGAGGCCGCCGCACAACAGGGATGGGAGAGCGTGGACGGCATCCTCCTGGACATCGGCGTCTCCTCTCCCCAGATCGACACCCCGGAACGGGGATTCTCCTTCCGCTTCGACGCCCCCCTGGACATGCGGATGGATCCCTCCTCCCCGGACCCCACCGCCGCCGACCTCCTCAACACCCTTCCCCAGGAAGCCCTGGCGGACCTCTTCTGGACCTACGGCGAGGAGCGTCTTTCCCGTCCCATCGCCCGTGCCATCGTGGAGCGTCGCCGGGAGCGTCCCTGGTCCACCACGGGCGAGTTGGCCCAGCTCCTGGAGCGGGTGGTGGGGCGCGCCCGCCAGCACGGTCTGCCGCCGCCCACCCGGGTCTTCCAGGCCCTTCGCATCGCCGTCAACCGCGAGCTGGAGGAATTGGAGGAGGCCCTGAAGGCGGCGGAGCGTCTCCTTTCCCCCGGGGGGCGCCTGGTGGTCATCAGCTTCCACTCCCTGGAGGACCGCATGGTGAAGCGCTTCTTCCAGCACGCCGCCCTGGCTTGCGTATGCCCTCCGGCCGTGCCCCGATGCGTCTGCCACAAGCAGGTCACCTTCCAAATCCTCACCCGAAAACCCCTCACCGCCTCCCAGGAGGAACTGGACCGGAATCCCCGGGCCGGCTGCGCAAAACTCCGGGCGGCACAACGAACCCACACCCCCCCGGAATTTCCCAGGAACTAATCCCCTCCCCCCTTCCTCCCAGCACGCCCGG
The DNA here is from genome assembly GCA_051884615.1 of Oligosphaeraceae bacterium. Classification (GTDB taxonomy): domain Bacteria; phylum Verrucomicrobiota; class Lentisphaeria; order Oligosphaerales; family Oligosphaeraceae; genus UBA1724. Next base: position 7,266 of record JBJEVT010000014.1, on the reverse strand, counting down.
CATCCCCTGACATGCACCTCTACACCACCAGCAATCCCATTCCCAGGCACAAGCGGGACAAAGGCCGGATGGAACCCGTCGTGTTCATCCTTCTCTTTGTCTCCACGGTTGTTTTTGGCGCCTTTGTCGTCCTGGGGCACCTGCGGACCGAGCAGACTGTGCGCAGCCTCCGCAAGGAAATCCGGGAAACGGAGCTTCGCCGGGAGGAATTGCAGAAGACGCTGCTGAACCGGGACAACAAGCTGGAGGAATTGATGGACGGCGGCAGCATCGCCCGCCTGGCCACCCCCCTGGGTCTGCGCCATCCCCCGCACAACCAGAAGGTCATCCCCATGAAGGTCTGCCGCACCCAGGAAGGGCGCATCATCCCGGTCACCGTGGGCGCCCGGCGCTGACCTCATTCCCCCCACCCCCATGCCTCCTCCCCTCCCCTAGTTCTCCATGCCCCGTCCCTCCACCCAACCACCCTGCTCCACCCCCGCCGGGGAAGGAAGAGGGTGGTTTGTGCGTCTTCTGGGGATGGTTCAGCCGTGGAAGGAGACCTGCGAAGGGGGAGAGGAGGAGGGAAAGGTCTTCACCGCCCAGCTGCGCCGGGGGCTGCTGGCCCGGAGGATGATTCTGGAGATCGTCTCCTTCCTGATCTTCTTCCTCCTCCTCTTCCATATCGCCCGGATCCAGCTCTTTGACGGGGGATACTATCAGGACCACGCCCGGCGCCTCACGGTGCGCACCTCCGTCATGACCGCCAAGCGGGGCAGCATCCTGGACATCAACGGCAACAAGTTCGCCGTGGACCAGTCCACCAAGGACCTCTATGTGGAGCCCCGCCGCTTCCAGGAGAAGATTCCCCTGGTGGCCAAAGTCATCGCCCGTCATCTGGATCTGGATCCCGCCGCCCTGGAGAAGCGCTTCCAGGAGGCGGCGGACCATGTCTTCATCATGAAGATCTCCGACGGCATCCCCATGGAGTATGTCCATGAGTATGCTTTGAGCACCATTCCCGGCCTGATTCTCCGTCCCATCCGGGATGCCCAGGGGCGTCCCATCGCCTTCAAGGCCTATTTGTCTCCCCGGGGGCTCACCAAGGAGCAGGTGGAGATTTGCCTGCAGCGGATTCCGGAGTGCTTCAACATCAGCAAGCTGGACCTGAAGAACAAAATCCAGAACACCCAGGAGCGGTGCCAGGAGATTTCCGTCAAGCGCGGCATCTCCCGGGAGAGCGCCTCCCTGATTCTGGAGGAGCTGCAGACCGCCGGCATCCGCAGGGGGGTGCGCTACCTGGATTCCTGGGTCCGCTTCTATCCCCGGAACTCCGAGCTCTCCAATCTCCTGGGCTACACCAACCACGAGAACCAGGGCGTCTCCGGCGTGGAGGCCCTGATGGATTCCTACCTCAAGCCCACTCTGGGGAAAACCGCCTTCCAGCATGACTCCAAGTTCAATCCCCTGGAGGAGGGAACCCAGCTCCTGGAAGAACCCGTCGACGGCAGCGACGTCTACCTCACCATCCAGGAGCCCATCCAGCGCATCCTGGAGGAGGAGTTGGCGGTCCTCTGGGAAAAACACCGGCCGGACCGCGCCTACGCCATCATGGTGGATCCCTCCACCGGCGCCATCATGGGCCTGGCCCAGTTCCCCCAGTTCAATCCCAACGACCGCAGCACCATGGAGGACCCCGATGTCTGCCAGAACCACATTCTGCTACAGTGCTACGATCCGGGCTCCATCATGAAGCCCATCAGCCTCACCGCGGTCCTGGACGCCGGCGTCGCCGATCTGAATACGGTAAAGGATTGCGAGAAAGGGAGATGGACATACAACCGCAAGGCATTGCGGGATTCCCACGCCTACGAGGACCTGACCCTGGCCCAGGTCATCCAGAAATCCAGCAACATCGGCACGGCCAAGTTCTCCCTGGATCTGGGGGAGGAGAAGATGTATTCCTACCTCCGCGCCTTCGGCTTCGGCAAGCCCACGGGCCTGGGATTCTATCCCGAGGAGGGGGACCCGGTGGTCTTCCGTCAGGAGTCCCGGGGACTCTTCCGCGCCCTGCACCAGTGGGATTCCCTCACCATCACCCGCGTGCCCATGGGCCAGGGCATCACGGTGCCCCTCCTCCAGGTGCTCCAGGCATGGAGCGCCTTGGCCAACCACGGGGAGATCATGCAACCCTACCTGGTGGATCGGGTGCAGCATGCCGATGGCACCGTGGAATACGCCCGTCCCCACCCCAAGGGCGAGCCCGTCTCCGCCAGCGCCGTGGAGAAGATGACCCGGGCGCTGACCATGGTCACCCAGCAGGGCGGCACCGGCACACGGGCGGCGGTGAAAAACTTCCAGGTGGCCGGCAAGACCGGCACCGGACAGATGTGGATCCAGCCCGACCTGGCCAAGGGCATCCGGGGACATTATGCGGAAAACCAGTTCCTCGCCTCCTTCATCGGCTTCGCCCCCGCCTCCCGCCCCAGGTTCCTCCTGATGGTCTCCGCGGAAAATCCCACGGTGGGAGCCCACACCGGCGCCGGCGTGGCCGCCCCGGTCTTCCAGCGGATCGCCACCCGGGCGTTGGAATATCTCCAGGTGGCTCCCGACGAGGACGAAAAGGAGCCCCCCAAGAAAACCGCCTCCCGTCCCTCCACCGCCCAACGGTAGCCCCGTCCCGGGCTTGCCTCCCTGCTCTCCATGTGCCGCCCCTGCCCCGCTCCTCCCCGCCTCCCCCTCAAGCTCCTCCAATTCGGAGAGGGAAACTTCCTTCGCGCCTTCGTGGACTGGATGGTGGAGAAGATGAACGAGAAGGGGCTCTTCCAAGGAAGCGTCCAAATCGTCAAGCCCCGGGCGGGAGGGAACCCCGGGGTCTGCCACGCCCTGAACGCCCAGGGGGGGCGCTACCATGTGGTGGAGCGGGGAATGGTGAACGGGGCGCCCTGGGAACGCCCCGCCCTCATCCAGTGCGTCCGGGGCGCCTATCTGCCTGACCAGGATCAGGAAAAGATCCAGGAGGCCGCCCTCTCCCCCACCTTGGAGATCATCGTCTCCAATGTGACGGAGGCCGGGCTCGTCTATCGCTCCGGGGACGAACAGACCTATCCCGCCCGGCTTGCCCGCCTCCTTGCTCTCCGGGCCGAGGCCGGACTTCCCGGTGTGATTCTTCTGCCCTGCGAACTCCTGGAGAACAACGGGACGTTGCTCAAGGAATATGTGATGCGGCATTTGCAGGACCAGCAGGCCGCCCCGGAAATCCTCGCCTATGTGGAAAAGGAATGTCTTTTCTGCAACACTCTGGTGGACCGCATCGTCTCCGGCTTCCCCGCCGGCGAGGAGGAATATTTCCAGAAGCTTCTGGGGGAGAAGGACGACTGCCTGGTCTGCTGCGAGCCCTTCTTCTTCCTGGCCGTGGAGACCGACCAGCCGGAACGTCTGCGGAAGTCCTTCCCCGCGGAGGCGGCAGGCCTGAACATGGTGGTCTCCCCGGACATCTCAATCTATCGCACCCGAAAGGTGCGGATGCTCAACGGCGCCCACACCGCCAGCGTCCTGGGCGCCATCATGGACGGGCTGACCACCGTGGATGAAATGCTGCGCTCCCCCAAATACCTCCCCTATCTGCAGACCCTCCTCTTCCAGGAGGTCGCCCCCATTCTCCCCTTGCCGGAGCAGGAGAAGGAGGAATACGGGAAGGCGGTCCTGGAGCGCTTCGCCAATCCCTATGCCCACCACCGGCTCCTCTCCATCGCCTTGAACAGCGTCTCCAAATGGAGGGCGCGGGTGCTGCCCTCCCTCCGGGAATACCAGGAGAAGTTCCACACCCTGCCCCCGGCCATGACCCAGTCCCTGGCCTATCTGCTGCAATACTATCTCCAGGGCCGGGGGAACGACGTCCCCGAGGTCCTGGATTTCTTCCGGGGGAATCCCGACCTCGCCCGTATCCTGGGCAACACCGCCCTCTGGGGAGAGGATCTGACCCAGATCCCCCGGCTGGAGGAGGCCATCCGCTCCCGGATGTGACCCGGCGCCTCACGGCGCCAAAGGATATTCCTCCTCCGGGACGACGATCAGGTCGTCGTAGCGCACGGCACCCCGGTCCGGGGCGGTGTTGATGGTCATGAAGAGGGAAAGACGTCCCTTGGGCACCTCAACCTCCCGCAAGGTGAGCCGCCACCATTCTCCCCCGGTGTCTCCCAGACGATAGAGAATGGCGGGACATCCCTCCGCCTGAAGCCAGAACTGGGACATATCCGCCCCGTCCACGGTCTTCACCATCACCTCCACCGCATATTTTCGGGAGGGGTCCAGGGAATCCGTCTCCAGAATCATCCGTCCCCACCCTGGTTCCCGCACCCGGATTTCCCCGGCCTGCTTCCCTTCCCAGGCATCCGGCACGATTCCGTAGGAGAAGCGTCCCGTCATCGTGCTGCAGACGACCCCCTGGAGCCCCTCCTCGAAGCCCCCGTTCTTCAGCCGGTTCTTCCGGCGCAGGGTGTCATCCCAGGGACGCGCCTCCCCGGGGCGCCAGCTCTTCCCGCATGCCACCGCCCGGGCGAAATTCTCCCGTTCGGCATGGATGCGCCGCCGGGCCTTGGGGAACTCCCGGGTTTTCTCCCAGGCTTCCTGGAGCAGGCGCTCCCCTTCCCGGGCGACGGGCTGGGTGAAGAGAGAAAAGGCGCTCATGCTCTGCAGGGTGATGCCCAGCTGGGAATTCCGTTCGTCCAGGAGACGGTAGAAGCGGAACATGGCACCGCCGCCCGGTCCATAGAGCCGACGGCACATCTCCTCCAGGATTTCCCCGGGGTCCGCGTCGGGGTTCCAGCTCAAGGCATGCCGCAGACATTCCACGGCGGGAGAGGGATGTATGCCCTCCGGCTCAATGCCCGCCAGGCCCAGGTCCCGATACAGCTTCATGTCCTGGGTGAAGATGCTTTCATAGGGGGAGATCCATCCCTGGAAATATTCTTTGAGCCAGAGTTCGTAGAGGTAGACTCTGCGGGGGAATGTGGCGGCCCAGCGCTCCAGGCGCTCCCGGAAGACCTGGTTCTCCGGCGCGGAAAGGGGCCTGCCGTAGTTTCTGTTGTTGACGACCACCCCGAACCACAGGTTGTCCGGCATGGGGAAACTGGGAAGCTCCTCATGGGCGGCGTAGCTCAAAATCAGGCAGCGCACCTCCGGGTGCTTCTCCTGCACGGCCTTCGCCATCTCCGACGCCCAGCGGAAGACCTGCTGGCTGATGGTGGCGCCGTAGGCATGGCACAGTTCACATTCGCAGTAGCCATCCCCGTCATTGGGCTCCAGGGCCACCGTGTCCATTTCCGGATGTGCCTCCAGATACGCCAGGATTCTCTCGGCCATGGCGCGCCGCAATTCCCCGTTGCCCAGGCACAGCTGCCGATGGACCCAATGGGGATTTCCATCCTCCGGCGGGGGCTCCCGCCTCCCCTGGACGAGGGGATTCCACTCGGGATGGGCAGCCAGGGTGCCGCGGTCGATCCAATGGGCAAAGGAATGGGAGATGAAGAAGGGCTCCACGCCCATGGAGCGCATTTCCTCCGCGCCATAGTATCCCGGAGGATTCTGCAAACGATAATTCTGACCATTGAAGGCCATCCAGCGCCACAGTTCCCGCCCCCCCGCCGCGTGCACGCCCCGCACCGCAAAGAAGGGAGCCGTCCGAAGCGACAAGGAGGGAATCTCCAATTCCCGGCAAAGGGGAATCTCCTGCCAAAGCTCCTCGGGACGGGGCCAGGCGCAGCCCAGTGCCTTGAGCAGACCGTAGACGGCATAAAGCGGCCCCCCCGCTCCCCTCCCCCGTCCAGACGCACTCCCCTCTCCCCGGCCTCCACTACATATTCATCCAAAGCCAGCCCCTGGGGAGAGAATCCCAGGCAAATGGCGGCCTCCACGGGCGCCTCCACGGCCTCCACGGGAATCGCCGCCTCCGTCATCTGCAGGAAAAAATCCTGGAGTTCGGAGGCCGCGTATCGGAGGCGGGAATCCGCTCCCCGGGGAATCACAATCCGGGTCAGGGCACGTCCCTCCGTGGCCACGGGAAAGCCGGCCAGAAGGGGGAGGCAAGGAAGGAGAAGAGAGAGAATCCCTGTCAGGAATCGGAGGGAAGGCGCCATGGGCAGGAAGCAGGTGGGTCAGAATGAAAACGGGCGGCCTCCTTTTTCCGAAGAAGACCGCCCCGATTCATGACCTGTTCAAAGAATCAGGAACAAGAGAGGACTAGCGCTGCTCGCCGCCCCAGACGTTGGCAGTGGGATACCAGTAGTAGTCAACCAGGAAGTACCGGTTGTTGGCGCGGGAGGAATCCCGGGTCAGGGCCTTCTGCTTGGGAATGGGCTCCACATGGCCGTCGGTGAAGGAGGCGTTCATCTGGTCGGAGTGACGGAACTGGGGACCGCCGCGGTTCACCACGTCATCCACGATGATGTCCGTGGGAGCCCAGGGCTGATCCTCCCAGCCGGCGTAAGTGTTCCGGATGGCGTCCATGAAATTCACATGGAGGGAGGCGTACTTGATGGAGCTGATCCGATGCCAGATGCAGCTCTGCCACCAGCCGGTGCCCGTCCAAGTGAGGTAGTTGGCGATGTAGCCCATACCGCAGTTGCTCCGATAGCCGTTGTTACCCTTGGAACGCTCGGAGGTGGGGCAGGAGGGACAAAGAGTGACCTTGTGCCAGGCGGACTTGTCGGCGCCGGAGGCATTGATGTCTGCCGCAGGATCCTTCTCCAGCCACTTGGCGTAGGTCATGGGGGTTTCGGGAATCATAGGATTGTAGCAGAACCAATAGGTGAGACCCTCGCCGCTATCATAGGTATTCGGGGGCAGATAATCGTCGTAGTCGTTGCCGTAGAGGATGTTGCCCAGCTGCATCTGCTTCAGGTTGTTGGTGCAGCTGATGGCACGGGCTTTCTCGCGGGCCTTGGAAAGGGCCGGCAGCAACATGGCCGCCAAAATGGCGATGATGGCGATGACAACCAGAAGTTCAATGAGCGTGAAAGTCTTTTTCATGGTGGAATCTCCCTGTGAAAATACTCGGTGACAACACTCGATCACAAGGAAAATTATAGGTACTTTTTCCCGAAAAACAACCCCGCCAGAACACACGGATTGCCACAGCTTCCAGGAGATTCCGGTCGCCCCGGAGGCGCTCCGCTGGAACACGGAGCACACGGAGGGGTCCCCCTGGGCAAAAAAAAAAGACCCGCCCCGTGGGAGGGGGCGGGCCCTGAAGAAAAAGGTTCGCGCCGCGCTACTTTCGCACGCTCT
>JBJEVT010000013.1:50695-66971 GCA_051884615.1 Oligosphaeraceae bacterium | reverse complement strand
GGCCACGGAGTCATTGGTGGCACTAAACAACCGCAAAGCAAAAAAGACGGAGGATATGCTGAAGGAAATCCAGCCGAGAGTCAAGAAATACAGGATAATTTTCCTTGTCGCATGAAAGATGAAGACCAGGAGAACATTCGCCAGGAAGAGGATGGGGATACTGGATAATAAGAAAATAAATTCCGTTGCCGTCGTCGTATTGTTATAGACCAGATAACATTGGGTCATTGTCAAAATCGCGAAAAAGACAGAAATAAAAGCGATCCAGAGATTTTGCTTCTGAACACGCTGATTTCCCGAATATTCGTCCCAGAGCTGATCGAAGTAGGGAGAGGAAGTTTCCCTTTCCAAGAATTCTTCGATGGCTTCTGCGGAGAGCGGGATTTGGTTTTTCTGGGCAATGGCCCCTTTGCTTCTGTGGGTGAGATATTCAGAAGGAGGATTGTTGCCTTTCAATTTTGTTTCTTCATAAACAATCGGCTTGTTGGATGGTTTGATATGAATGACAAGAATATCTTTCCCGTAAGCAAATCCCTCTAGGACAGTGAGACAATCCTTTAGTCTGTCTCGATATTTCTGGGCGACAGTGTACTTCTTTTGGTCAAACACCCATTCTTTCTTATTCGAGAGATGGTCGTGGAGACGTCTTGTATATTCATCCAGACTCAAGCCCGAGGTGAAATCGGATGCGTATTCTCCATCGTTGTCAATGCCCAGTAAAATGCACCCACCGGCAGAATTCGCAATCGCAATGACATCAGACACAACATTCCAAGAACATGCATCTGCATTGTCTCCACTTCCTTTCTTTGGCAAGAAGGAAGCCTTGAATTCAACTGCGGAATTTTCTCTTTTGCAGAGTTTGAATAATAGTTTGTCTACATCCCTCCCGTCGGATTCCAGAACATTTTTTATGTATGTGAAACCATCCATGTTCAAAAACTCTGTGTTCTATCTGCAGTGAAAGCTGTCTTCCCTCCAGGGCGGGGAGAATGGAAATCTTTGAGATGTTTTCGCAGGGATTCCCGGCATTTCTCCCAAATTCCGGGAGCATGCGGTGAACGTTAATGCGACAGCGTCTGACAGAACGAGCCGTTCAAAGTGATGTCGCAACGTCTTCATTCCGGGACGTTTTCCCACCAGCGAACACCCATCACACGCTTAACGATGCCCTGTTAACATAGCTGGGAAACCGATACCTGCCATCCTCCCCGGCTGTCCTGTCTGGCATTGGGGCGTGGGGGTCCTCGCGTTCCCCCGGGGAAGAGCGTGATGGGAATGGCGGGGAAATCCTGGGCGCGGGGGAGACTTCCGGGCGTTCGACGCCCGTTCGCCCTTCCCTCCTCTGCCTCCCGGTATAGTATTCTCCAGGTCGCCCCAGAGCATTGGAGAACGAGGATGATCACCAGGACATTGAGCGGAACGATACAAGGCGTGGATGTGGAGACGGTGGAGATCGAGGTCAGCGCCTACGACAAGGACACTCCCGAGCCTCTCCAGGAACCCCATTTCACTCTCATCGGACTGCCGGATGCGGCCGTCCGGGAAAGCCGGGACCGGGTGCGGACGGCCCTTTCCATGCACGGGATTCCCCTGCCCACGGGGGTCACCACGGTGAATCTCGCCCCCGCCTCCCTCCGGAAGACCGGCGGCCTCTACGATTTGGCCATCGCTCTTTGTCTATGCGCCTTCCGGGGACATTTTCCCCGTCAGATTCTGGAGGAATCCATGGTGGTGGGGGAATTGTCATTGACGGGGGAGATTCGTCCCATCCGGGGCGCCCTTCCCTTGGCCATGCATGCCAAATCCTTGGGATTGAAGCAGATGATTCTTCCCAGGGAGAATGCCCGGGAGGCGGCCATATCGGGCATGCGGGTCTTCGGGGTGGAGAATCTCCGGGAGGCCCGGAAACTCCTGGCCAGTCTGGAGGAGGCCGTCCCCACCCAGGTGAAGGTGGAGGAGCTCTTCCACGACGCCCTGCGGGAGGAGCCGGATTTCCGGGATGTCAAGGGACAGGATTCCGCCAAGCGCGCCCTGCTCATCGCGGCGGCGGGCTGCCACAATGTGCTGATGGTGGGACAGCCAGGCGTGGGCAAGAGCCTCATCGCCAACCGGATTCCCGGCATCATGCCTCCCATGACCCTGGAGGAGTCCATGGAGGTCACCCGCATCTACAGCATCGCCGGCCTTCTCTCCCAGGGTGAGGGGCTGGTGGTGCGCCGTCCCTTCCGCTCCCCCCATCACACCGTCTCCGACGCCGGCCTCATGGGAGGCGGCAGCGGGATTCCCCGTCCGGGCGAGGTCACACTGGCCCACCGGGGCGTCCTCTTCCTGGACGAGCTGCCGGAATTCCGGCGCAACACCCTGGAGGCCCTGCGCCAGCCCATGGAGAACGGGGTTGTGACCCTGGCCCGTTCCTCGGGCTCCTTCACCTTTCCCTGTCGTTTCATGATGGTGGGGGCCATGAATCCCTGCCCCTGCGGATACTACGGCTCCCCGGACCACCGCTGCCATTGCACCCCCATGCAGGTGGCCGCCTACCGGGGCAGGCTCTCCGGGCCCATGCTGGACCGCTTCGATCTCCACCTGGAGGTGCCGCCTCTCCCCCGGGAGCTGCTGTTGAGTCCCCACCAGGGACCAACCTCCCGCGAACTGCGGGCGATCGTCCTGGAAGCCCGGGCGCGGCAACGCCACCGCTTCCAAGGCACCCCCGTCCCCGACAACGGCGGCATCGCCGGGGCGGATCTGGACCGCTTCTGCCGTCTGGAGGAGAGCGGACGGCGCTACCTGGAACAGGCGTTGGAGGCCCGGAATCTCTCCGCGCGCTCCTATGACCGGATTCTCCGGGTGGCCCGCACCTGCGCCGACCTGAATGGACGCGAGACCATCACGGAGGAGGAATTGGCGGAGGCCATCCAATACCGCGCTATGGATCAGAATCCCCTGGCCACGCCCGCCTGGTGAATCCCCTTGCCAGAATCAGCAGGACGCCAGCAACAGAAGAAGCACCACCACCGCCCCCGCCACAACCGTCCCCAGCTTTCCCAGGATTCGCCGGCGCAGCAGGGGGATGCCCCGGTCGTTCAGCTCCAGCACATCCTCCCAATTCAGGGGGCAGAGCTTTGCCAGGCGCTCCTCCTCCGGGGGATTCCCCTGGACGGCGCGGAAGAGGCTGTCCCAGAGCTCCCGGGGAACGTCCCTGGCTTCCAGGGGGAGCCGGTTGACCAGAGTGGGATTGCGCTGGAGGAGCCCCAGGACATCCTTGGGGGAGACCATGCTCCAAAGCCCCCGGAGATCCCCATAATCCGGATGGGCCGCCAATAATTCCATAAGTTCTTCCTTCGGAGTATCTTCCAAAGGAATCCAGGATTCCCATCCCAAAAAGTCTCCCAGGAGCCAAAGCTGTTTTCGGGAAAGAAGGGACATGGCCGTCGTTCCGCAAGCCTGCCAGAGGGTCTGCCGCTGCGCCCAGAGACGGGGATGGCTCTCCCGGCAATCCCGGCTCTCCCCTCTGCCCGGCTGGGGCATCCACTGCTGGATGGCCCGCACCAGGCTCTTCCAGGGGCAAAACTCCCCCAGGGAGGGATCTTGATCCAGCAGGGAAAGCCATTCCTGGCCCGACAACTCCTCCCCGGGCATCCGGGCTTTCCAGGCCCGGGGAACGGCGGGATCCCCCATCAGGCGCAGACAGACCGCCGGGGTGCAGAAACGCCGCCACTCCTTGCGGGCGGCCGCCAGCTCCGGGCGCGCCGACAGCAAATCCCACCACTGCGTCTGGGTGAACCGGTCGTAGGAAGCCAGGAAATCCCGGTCGCCATTGCGCTTCAACTGGGCAATCTGCTCCTGGGGAGACAGATTGGCGAACTCCGCCCATTCCCGGGGAACCACCTTCTCCTCCACCAGCAGAGTCCACTGCTCCCGGGAGAGCGTCCACCATTGGCAATGGGGAAGCAAGGCGGGCTGCGCCCGCAGAAGGCGGCACCAGTCCTCTCCCCGAAGCCGTTCCCACCGGGCCAAAGGGGCATATTCCGGATGCTCCGACAGCAGGGTCATCCATTCATGGCCATTCATGGTGGCCAGGCGGCGTCCCCCCAGCACGAATCTTCGCCGCGGGCGTTGGCGCACCTGCCGCCGCAATTCCTCGGGGGAGATCTCCTCGCCGCAGTCGGGGCACCAGGCGGGAGTTTCCACATCCTGGGCGGTGAAGGGCGTGCCGCAGACCATGCAGGTGACAGAAAAGGGATTCATGGGCAGGGCGAGGCCATCGGCCAGCCCCTGGTTCACCACGTCGTACACGCTTCCCAGGGAGGCGCCGTCCCCCTGACGCGCCACCGTGTCCTCGTCGTGGAGGTATCCCTTCTGGTTCAGCCATGCCAAATCCCACAAGGTCAGGGGGCCCACCTCCTCTCCCCGCTGACAGACTCGCAGCAGGGATTCCGTCTTCCGGGCGCCGCTCATGGACGCCCTCCTTCCCGGTCTTCCTCATGGCGCAGGGCCGGCCACAGGCTCTCCGGGGGAGGCAGAAGGCCGTAGACCGTCAATGCCTCCTCCCCCTCCTTTCGGCAATTCCCGGGGAGATAGCGGGCGAAGCAGGGCGTCCCCAGGGGGTTCTCCCCGGGGATGGGCACCCGCTGGAAGGAGGTATGCAGGCAGAGGGCGGCGGCCTCCGGGGCCTGCGCGTTTTCCCCGGCAGGCACCCACTGCCATCCCGCGAAGGGATGCTGATGTCCGCAAAGCAGAAGCCGGGGCGGGGCGTCCAGGAAGCTCCCCGCCTGGCGGCAGAACTCCAGGAGATTCTCCCGACCGAAATCCATTCCCCGGCTACCCCGGGAAGGGCGTTTCCGGCGGGCGTCCGTCAACCGGTTCCACAGGAAATCCTGAAGAATCTGCGGTTCGGAGAGGCTTTGGCGGGAGGTCAGCCGGGGGAGGAGGTCCTGCTGGGGCACGCCGCCGTGGGCCGCAAAAAGTCCGGAGGGGAGGAAGAGGAGGCGGGGCTGGCGTTGAAGCCACGCCACCAGGGCGGATCCCCATTCCCGGGCACCGGGGATCTCCCGGAGCTCCCGGGCGAAATTGGAGCAGGTCACCGAGGAGACCAGCCCCCCCTGCTCCTCCCGCCAGGACAACGCCTCCTCATGGTCCCCCAGCAGCAGCGTCACGGGAAAACGGGCGTCCTCCATGCCTTGGCGAAGGCGCAGCAGACAGGCCAGGGAGTCCTCCCCCCGGTCCACCACATCCCCCAGAACCACGATGCGCCCGCCCTGGGGAGCCAGGGAGCGAATGGCGGCCAGCACCCCCTCCAGCGCCATGCGGTCCCCATGGACATCCCCCAGAAAGAAGACGGGGCCGCGGGGTTCGCCGGCGAATTCCACCAGCGGAGCCTCTTCCGCGGGGGTGTTCTGCGTCCAGGGGCGTTCCGGGAGAGCCGGGGATTGGCGGAGGGAGGCCACGACCTCCTCCACCGGGAAGGGCACTTCGTGATAGGCGGGAGCGGAGAGCCTCATGGACGGGGCTCCCCGGCGCTGTCGCCTCCCGCCCGGGAGACGACCAGGGGAAGCTTCTCAATGCCCTTGGCATAGTTTCCCACGCAGAGCACATCCCCGTTCCGCAGGGTCTGCGGAGCCACCAGGGGGCGGCCATTGAGGAGAGTCTGGTTCTGTGCCGCCGGATTGGGGGCGACATGCCACTGTCCCCCCTCGGGATAGAGGGTGTATTGCAGTTCGGAATAGTATCGGGCATCCTCTCCGAAGCGTCCCATGAAGCGTTTGCCCACGGGAGTGGAGAGATGCAGAGGGACGCTCCGGCCATCCGGCCCCGTCAGCAGCAGCCCCGTCTCCCGGGGTTCCTCCCGGGGCGTTTGGGGGACCTTCTCCTCGGCGTAGACCACCTCCGAGGGGACGACGGCAGGCGTGGGCATCTCCGGCTCCACCGGCAGACGCCGAATCCGGTTCGGGGAGGCGGGCGCCACCGGCGGTTCCGGGACAGAGCCCCCTTCCGGGGGAGGCATGGGCACCGGGGAGAAACGCCGGGGAGGCGGGGCGCTTTCCCTCAACGGCGGGGAATCCACCATCTTCACGACGTCATGCATGCGAGGGGGCGGGGAGGCGGAGGGATCCGCCGGGGAGATGGGGCGGCGGCGCAGGGGCACGGGGCCATCCTGGGGGCGGGCGACATTCTTCTCTTCGGAAGAGAGGGTCGGCGGCCAGGGCCTGGCCTCCGGCATCGTCGGCGCTCCCTCCCGGGGCGAGGGAGCGGAGGGTGGCGGCAGGGAACGCATCGTCCCCTTGCCCGCCTGCAGCAGGGCCTGGTGCAACTCCTTCATGGTGGGGCGCCGCCCGGGATCGGGGTCCAGGCATCGGTGCAGCAGGGCCGCCACCTCCTGGTCGTCCTCCGGCTTTCCCGTGCTTTGCCGCAGCACGGGCATGGGGGCGGCATAGCCCAGCACTTGCTGTTGGTAGGCGTCGGGGTCCCCCTGGGAGTAGGGATGGCCTTCCTGGCACAGAAGCTCATGGAGAATCAGGGAGGCGGTGAAGACGTCGGAGGCCTTCACGGGACACTCTCCCCGCAGATGTTCCGGGGAGAGATAGCCCGGGGTGCCGGCATAGCTTTCATAGCCCTTCCAGGGGGCCTCCCGGTCGTCCAGCACGGAGTGGTCGAAATCGATGACCTTCAGGCGGTAGCCGGTGGAAAGGGCCGGGCTCTCCACCAGATAGAGATTCTCCGGCTTCAGGTCGCAATGGACAATCCCCGCCTCGTGGAGCTGGTGGAGCGTGGAGAGCATCAGCTTGGCGAAGGTCCACCGCTGTTCCCAGCGGAAGGCGGGATCCTCCAGCTGGGCGGCGAGGTCCCTTCCCCGCTCCATATACTCGAAGACCTGGTAGTAGCCCCGCTGGCCGGCGTCCCGGCTCTCGAAGAAATCCAGGAAACGGCAGGTCTTTTCCGTCAGGCGGCCCGTCTCGATGCGATACCGGATCTCCTCCTCGTAGGCAATGTACCCCCGATACCAGCCGGAGCGCACCGAGGGGCTTTTGTACTGCTTCAGGAAGACGGCGGGACGCCCCGCGTCGGTGGTGTCCGTCGCCCGGTAGGCCACCGCATAGGCCCCGTCATTCAAAAGCTCCTCGATGCGATACCGGGAAACCCGGTCCCCGGGATTCAGACACGTTCCCATCCTTTCCCTCCCTCGTTATGGCTACAACACCTGCGTCTCCACGGACTTGGACAACGTCTTGGCCAGCTTGGTGAGAAGCCGGGTGATGACCTCCTGATCCCGGGCGAAGGAGGCCAGGGACAACGTTTCGCCATGGACATCCTTTAGGGGGAGATACTCCGCCTTGTCCGCCTCCGCCAGCACATGCATCTCGTCGAACTCCCGCACCCGGTCGTGCTCGTCCAGGTAGCGATAGGGAGTCACCACGGTGAGCAGCACCCGCTTTTCCATGATGCGGTTGATCACGTCGTCCACGGTTCCTCCCCGTCCGAAGGGGGCGTGGATGACGGGTTTGAAGGGAGCGTCCGTGAAGGCGATGACCGCCCGGGCGGCATCCCGGCGGAAGCGCCAGCAATGGGGTTCCGGAAGGGCGCCGGCGGGGGTTTCCTCCTGTTCCACCACGGCGTAGAGGGCGTCCAGCATGGATTCGGGGATGTCGCCGCCGCCGGTGGCCACCAGGCCATCCAGCTGGGCGTAGAGGTCCTCCACATGACTGGTGAAGGGATTGTCCACCAGCCAGTCCAGGGGATTGTCGTCATAATCCCGGAAACCCACCACTTTGGCCCGCCATTCCCGCACGGGCACCTGGTTGTGTTCGTCCTTTGTGGTCAGCCGCTGGAAGAAAAGCTTGATATTGGCCTTCAGGCCATCGATGCACTCCTGCATGCTTCCGGTGGAGTCCAGCAAGAACACCAGGTCCACCACGCCTTTGACTTTCTTTTCCTCGGACATAATGCGCTCCTTGAATCAATCACGCGGCCCCTCCGGAAGGGGCATGCCGGGGAATAATATACACGCCAGGCAGGACCGGCACGGGAGGCGACCCCATTCTCTCCCCCTGCTTTTCTCGCCTGTCCCGCTCCCCCCCTCCCCCCCGTCGCCCCCCGTACCATGACCTCCAGCAACATCACCCCTGAACACGGAAACCACGCCAGATTCCACTATCAAGACACATGCCATGCCTTCCCGCCTCTCTGTCCATGCCTGCTTTCGCCACGAAAGAAAATCTGACTGCCCCCCGGGGGGGGGGGGACTTGCCCCTCCGAGCATCCCCCTCATACCCGCCCCCGGGGAATAAGAAACCCAATATGCCTCCCGCCACTTCCCCGTTGAATCCCAGAAAACCGCACGCCCCTTGTCGCCCCCGCATCACTGGTTTTTCCGCGGAAAAGCCTTCTGGGAGGAGAGAGGGGAGCCCAGAATGTGCTAAATTGCAGGTCAGACAGGCTGAACTGCCTGGGCAAGGCGGGATTACTTCTTCTGCGCAAGATGTAATTCATTGCATGAGAACATGTTATAACATCCTCTTCACCAAACCCCACGGGCTCAGAGATTTTATCATGACGGGAGTGATCGCAGTCGCCGGAACGAGTGTGACAGAAGGGAGGGAAAATGTCTTCTTCCCTTGAAGTCAACGGCGTTCTGTTTGCCATCGAATACAAGGATATCAAACATATCCATCTTTCCGTCTATCCTCCGGATGGGCATGCCCACATATCCGCCCCCAGGAACACCCCGGAAATACAGCTAAAACTCTTCATCCTCAAGAGATGGATTTGGCTGTCGGAGAAAATACGCAAGGCGAAAGAGCATCCCACGATTCCCGTCCGCAAGTATGTATCCGGGGAGGAACATTTTTGGCGCGGGCAGTCCTTTCGCCTGAAAGTGATTGAAGACATCACTGTGATTCCCAAGGTGGTAATCCACGGGGATTATCTGGAACTGTATGCCCACCCTCATTCCACGCGAGAAAAAAGGAGTCAAATCCTGAACCACTGGTATCGAGACCGACTGAACGAGACTTTGGAGGCGACGATCCCCCAATGGGAGGAACGCCTGAAGGTGAAGGCCGAATCCTGGGACATCCTGAAAATGCGTGCCCGATGGGGCTCCTGCCAGGCAAAGGCAAAGACCTTGCTCTTCAATCTGGAACTTGCCAAAAAGCCCACCGCCTGCGTGGAATACATTGTTGTGCATGAGCTGGCCCATCTCTTGGAAAAGAATCACAACAACCACTTTCAGCAGATTCTCCAGACCTACCTGCCCACATGGCGTGAGCTGCGCCGTCAACTGAATGAGTTTCCGATTCCCGAAGAACTGTTCCGGGAGGAAGTGAAATGAACTATCAAGAGCAAAAAGAAATAGAGTACCAGGCTCAAGTTCTTGACATTTTCAAGAACAAGCTTCATTTCCACTACCTGGGCAATTTCAAATATGACAAGGGAACCACTGTCAATGCCCTAGGACAAAAGAACAGTCCCTTCCTCGAGAAGCGCTTTCGAGATTTTCTCAAAGGGCGCAAGAATCAAAGCGGCAAGCCATTCACGGAAGCCCAAGTGGCCGAAGCCTGCCGCCAGATCAGGAATGTCCTCCCGCTCCCTGACTCTCGTCCCGGCTCATTAGTGAACCAGAACACGAAAGTCACCGAGATGATGTTTTACGGGGTGAAAGCGCATCCGTCCCCGGACACTCCCCAGGAAGACATTCCCCTTTTTGACTTTGCCGACCCCATGAAGAATGACTTCGCCATCGCGGAAGAGGTCAGTTTCACCGACCCAATCACAGGCAAGAACAGTCGTCCTGATCTGGTCGTCTATGTCAATGGCTTTGCCTTGGCGGTGATCGAGTTGAAGCGAAGCCTGGTGTCTCTCAACGAGGGCATCAAGCAGCATCTCTCCAATGAAGGGGATTTGATTCCCTCCTTCTTCACCACCGTCCAGTTCACGATCGCCGCAAGCGACAAGAACGGCTTCCTGTACGGCACCATCGAAACGCCGTTGAATTTCTGGTGCCCGTATAAGCGCAGCGGCGATGTGAACGCCCTGGGGGACAAAGAGGCTTTTGCGACCTTTTTTGAAAAGGAGCATTTCCTGCGGATGTTCCGCTACGGCGTCATCACGGATGGCGGCATCAAGAAAGTCATGCGTCCCCACCAGTATCATGCGTTATGCGCCTGTATCCCCCGCCTGGAGCAAAAGAGCAGTGGCATCATCTGGCACTCCCAAGGCTCGGGGAAATCCCTGACCATGATCTGGCTGGCCTCCTACATCCGCGCCAATTTCCCGGATCCCCGTGTCCTGGTCATCACGGACAGAAAGGAACTCGACATACAAATTGCCAACAACTTCAAACAAACGGGCCAGGATCTTCGTCGCGTCGACAACGGCGATGAACTGCTCAAGACTCTGAAGGGAGGAACGGAATGGCTGATCTCCTCCCTCATCCATAAATTCGGGAGAAGCGTCTCCTCCGTGGGAGAGGAGGATTCCGCGCTGAAGATTCCTCTGGACACCTATTTGGAAGGCCTCCGAACAACGATTCTCAAAAAATACGGGGGTAACTTCAAGGTGCGGGGCTCCCATATCTTCGTCTTTGTGGATGAATGCCATCGCACCCAGGGAGGACGGCTCCACGAGGCGATGAAGGAGATCATGGGACAGGACGTCATGCTCATCGGCTTCACGGGAACGCCCCTGCTCAAGCGAGACAAGGAAAACACCTACAAGGCCTACAGCAAGACCTCCGTAGCCAAATTCGGACCGTTCATCCACAAGTATCTCCACAAGGAAGCGGTGGCGGACAAAGTCATCAACGACCTCCAATACGAGAACCGGGATGTGGAGCAGAGGATCAGCAACAAGGAGCAGCTGGACGCCAAGAAGGAGGAGATCACCCGAGGCCTGGATGATCAGAAACGACAACAGGTCGAGGATCGCTGGGCCACCCTGGAGCGAATCTTTTCCTCCAAGGAACGCATCGAGCGCATCGGATACTCCATTCTGGATGACATGTCGAAACCGCCCCTCTCCGAAGGATGGTGCAACGCCATGCTTGTGGCGGGAAACATCGAGTCCGCCTACCGCTACTACGACTGGTTCCAGAACCATTGCTCGGACACCACGTTGAAAGGGAGATGCGCCGTGGTGACAAGCTACGAACCAAAGGATGACGACTTGCGAAAGAAGATCAGCAACCCTGCCCAGGAAGAGGCCAGCAAATTCAAGTATCAGGCAGCCCAGCAGTCCTTCAAGGACGCAGGGCAGCCCAATGCCGAGAAATACGAAGCATGGGCAAAGGAACGCTTCGTCCATCAGCCAGGACAAATGAAGCTCATGATTGTGGTAGACAAGCTGCTGACCGGGTTTGACGCTCCCTGCGCAACCTACCTTTACCTCGACAAGGATATGCGCGACAACAATCTTTTCCAGGCCATCTGCCGGGTGAACCGCCTGGGGAAGGATGTGAAGGACAAGGAGGGGCATATCCTCGCCATCACCAAGAAGCAATACGGCGTCATCGTCGATTTCAAGGACCTCTTCCATAAAATTCAACAGGCGGTTGCCGACTTCAATGACAGTGACGGAGGCCTGGGTGGCTTCGACCCGGAGGATATCGATGGTTTGCTCAACGACCACGTGGAGAAGGTGAAGGAGCGTTTCCTGGCGGCCTTGGACGCCTACAACAGCCTCAAGGCCAGCTGGGGCGGCGACCGAGACATGGATGCCCTTCTCGAGTACTATCTGACAGACTTCGAGAACGACCCTGCGGCCGAGCGCCGGCAACTCCTTTACGCCATTACCCGCCAGTTCGCCACCGCCTACTCCAATTTCGCCGACTATATGGGGCGGGCGGGAGACACGACCGAGCAAGCGAACCAATGGCATCGCCTGGTCTCCGAGGCCACCCAGGTCAGTCTTCGCGTAGAGCAGAAATCAGGGGATTTCTTCGACGAGAAGGAGAAGGATCCCGAGATGCGTGCCCTGCTTGACCGCTTTATCCAGGCGGACGAGGCGGAGGTGATCATTCCCGCCACGGCGGATTTCTCCTTCCTCGATCTCCTGGACGACGGAGCGGATTCCGACACAACAGCGGAAGAGGCCATCAAGGCGGCAGGCGACGGCAAATCCGCCGCCGAAATCGTGGAGGGGAAGGCGCGGTCGGTCCTCAACTCCTACCGTCATCGCGACCCTGCGACGTATCTGATTTTCTCCCAGCGTCTCCAAGCGCTCTTGGAACAAATCAGACAGGAGAAGTTGGACTATGCGGAAAACATCCGACGTCTGATTGCTTTCCTCAAGGAGTTGAAGCACAGCCATGACGATATCCCTCCGGAGATTCAGAAAAAATACGGCAAGGCGCTTTGGAACAACCGGGGAGACTGGTATGTCGCCGAAGAAGGGGCGGAATCCCCCCAGTCGGTCATCATGGCGATGGAAGAGTGGATTGAATACGACGCCCCGGCCGGCTTTGAAAATCCCAGTTCCCCTAAGGCGGACAAGGTCAAGAGACGACTCCAGTACATCCTCGATCATTCCCATTGTCTTTCCGACGATGAACGGGTAAGCAACGTCTATATGCTTATCGTGCAAAACCGATAGCTTGTTAGCAGGACAACACATGGCCATCAAGAAATCTCAACTCTACAGCACCCTCTGGGAATCCTGCAACGCCCTGCGCGGTTCCATGGACGCCAGCCAATACAAGGACTATGTCCTGATCATTCTCTTTGTGAAGTACCTTTCCGACAAGGTGAAGCAGGGAGAGATGGAGGACATCCGGCTGCCGGAGGGATGTTTCTTCGAGGACTTCGTCAAACTGAAGCAGAACAGCGGAATCGGAGAACAGATCAACATCAAGTTGGAGGCCATCAAGGAGGCCAACGTCAAAATCTTGAACATCTCCCTTCCCAACTTCAACGATCCGGAAAAATTCGGTCCCCCCAAGCAGATGACGGAGACCCTCTCCAAGTTGATTGGCGTCTTCGAGAACGATGCGCTGGACTTTGGACGGAACCGGGCGGTGGATGACGATTTGCTTGGCGACGCCTACGAGTATCTGATGAAGAACTTTGCGGTGGAGAGCGGCAAGAGCAAGGGGCAGTTCTACACCCCGGCCGAGGTCAGCCGGGTCATGGCCCAGGTTCTTCATCTCCAGGAATCCAACCACAGGTCCGACACCATCTACGATCCCACCGGCGGTTCCGGCTCCCTTCTCCTCAGGGCCAATGCGGAGACCCAACGGGGGGCCACCTTGTATATGCAGGAGAAGAACAACTCCACCGCCTCGCTGGCCAAACTGAATATGCTCCTTCACGGCATCGCCGACGCCGAGATCTACCATGGCGACACGCTGAACGACCCCCAGTTCAAGGAGGCAGGGCTCCTGAAGACCTTCGATTACTGCGTGGCGAATCCTCCCTTCTCCCAAAAGAACTGGCTGGCCCAGAATGGCGAAAACGACCCCTATCACCGTTGGAGCATGACACTTCTGCCACCGAGAAAGATCGGCGATTATGCCTTTCTCCTTCATCTTGTGGCCAGCATGAAGCCAGAGACGGGACGGGGAGCCTGCATCATGCCCCACGGCGTGCTCTTCCGTGGCAATGCGGAGGAAACCATACGAAAGGAACTGGCCAGAAACCGCAAAGTCATCAAGGGAATCATCGGATTGCCCCCGAACATCTTCTTCGGCACTCCCATTCCCGCCGCCATCCTCGTGCTGGACAACCGACGCAGCGAAAAGGGCATCTTCTTCCTCGACGCCAGCAGAGACTTCCTCAAAGATGGAAACAAGAACCGCCTCCGGGAGCAGGACATCCGCAAGATTGTGGACACGTTCAACGCCCAGCTGGAGATTCCCCACTACTCCCGCCTCGTACCCTATGAGGAAATCGAACGCAACGGCTGGAATCTGAACATCCCCCGCTACATCGAACCTGTCAGCACCGAGGTCGCCCAGGATTTGGACGGACACCTTAACGGGGGAATCTCCTGCGCTGAACTTGATTCCTGCGGAAATTGGGATGCACTCCCTGGGCTGAAGGAAAAACTCGTCACCCCTCTGCGGCCGGGCTATGTCTCTCTGGCCATCCCCCCGGAACAAGTGACGGATTTCATCCGGAATGCCGATGTCGTGAAGACCATCATGACCAGCGTGAGGGAAATCCTGGCTCAATGGGAAGGGCAATTTCGCACTTCCCTCTCCACGCCTACCGGAAACGCCCGCAAGCTCGTGGAGAATCTCGCCTGCGCCCTGCGGGACGCCTATCAGGATTGCCCGTTCCTGGACAAGTATGATGCCTATGGCGTATTCATGGACTATGCCCTGGCGACGCTGCAGGATGATCTGTTCGCCATCTGTGCCGATGGTTGGACGATCGGGCGCGAGACCGAGAAAGACTTTGGCAAAAAGGAGAAACTGAAGTCCTGGGAGGGCATGATTCTACCCAAGTTGCTGGTCAAGCAGGAGCTCTATCCCACGGAACTGGCAAGGGTGCAGGGGCTTGCCTCCGCAGAGGAGGAGGCGGAACAAGCCTTGGAGCAGTTTGTGCAGGAATGTTCGGATCTCGGAGATGACGATCCCCTGGCGGAGCTCAAGGACGACGACAAAATCTGCTCTGACGCAGACGCCAAAAAGAAGGAGAAGGAACTTCGGATGGCTCCGGAGAGAACAGACGAGGCTGATGCCATCAGGAGATATCTAGAATTGCGCAAGACCTTGTCGGCGGCCAGGAAAGCCTCTTCGGAAGCAGAGAAAACCCTGGATCTCAAAACCCTGGAGCGCTACTCAACCTTGACGGACGAAGAGATTCGTCTCTTGATGGTGGAGCGGAAATGGCTTCCTGCCATCCACAAGGGGATGGAAAATCTCTGCGACAACCAGCTACAGAACCTGGCGACCTCCCTTCTCGCTTTGCATGAGCGGTATCGCGAGACTCTACCCGAGCTGGAGCGCCAGTGCCAGGAGGCGCAGGAGCGCGTCCATGCCGTACTCCGGGAAATGGGGTTTCAGTGGCAGGAGTAGGCAATGAAATACCGCATCTTCATCAGCAGTGTCCAGAAGGAGTTCGCCGAGGAACGGAAAAAACTGGCGGAGCACATTGAGAACGACCCTGTTTGCGGACGCTTCTTTGATGTGTTCCTCTTCGAGCGACTGCCCGCCAAGGCACGGAGCGCGGAGCAGGTCTATCTGGATGAACTGGGAAGAAGCGATGTCTATCTGGGACTCTTCGGCAACGACTACGGATGGCAGGACACCAATGGCATGTCTCCCACGCAGAAGGAGTACAACCTAGCCACCGAATTGAATTTACCCCGCCTGATTTTCATCCACAGGACACCTGGCAAGGCGCGCAACCCCAAGATGGCGGCTCTCATCAAGACAGCCGAGGCAGAGATTGTTAGAAAGAGCTTCACTTCCACGACCGACCTGTTGACGCAGGTCTCCGCCAGTCTGGCGGATTTCCTGGAAGAGAAGAAAGCCTTCCGTCATGGCCCCTTTGACGCAGAAATCTGCCCGGATGCCACATGGAGGGATATTTCACGCCCAAATGTCAACGCCTTTATTGCACGGGCAAAGGAGGCAAGGAATTTTCCGCTTAAAAACAGTGTCTCCATTGAGCAGTTTCTCACTCACATGGAAATGCTGAAGGATGGTCTTCCCACATATGCGGCCATCCTGCTTTTCGGGAAGAAACCACAGCGCTTCCTGATTTCTTCAGAGGTGAAGTGCGCACATTTCCACGGCACTCGCGTGGAGAAGCCAATCCCATCCATGCAGGTTTACGAGGGAACGCTGTTTGATGTGGTGGACAGCGCGGTGGATTTCGTTCTCTCCAAAATCAACTTCTCTGTGGGCACACGGCATTTGAACGTCCGTGTGCCCACGGCATACGAGATTCCCAAAGAGGTTGTCCTTGAGGCTATTGTGAATGCCGTCGCCCATCGGGACTATACCTCCCACGCCAGCGTACAGGTCATGCTCTTCGCCGATCGCCTGGAGGTGAGAAATCCAGGACGGCTTCCCAGGCAACTGACGATCCCTGACCTTGCCAGGCCACATGGGTCCTACCCTCCCAATGAGCTCATTGCCAGGGGATTCTACCTGACAAAATACATTGAGCACATGGGAACGGGAACAGAGGATATGATTGATCGATGTGTCAAGGCAGGATTGCCACCACCCCGGTTCGAACAGAGGGACTGCTTCACCATCACCATCTACCGCAATCCCGAGGCGGCTTTCCGTAAAGTCATTGCCGAATCTGGCGAGGCAAACACCCCCAGTGAC
>JBJEVT010000013.1:0-50595 GCA_051884615.1 Oligosphaeraceae bacterium | reverse complement strand
ACCCAAGCAACCACCCAAGCAACCACCCAAGCAACCACCCAAGCAACCACCCAAGCAACCACCCAAGTAACCACCCAAGTAAAGCGACTGCTTATGCTTGATTTCCGTGAGGCAAGCCTCTCAGAACTTATGCATCGATTGGCAATCAAGCAAAGAAAGGACTTTTATCAACGATACATAAAACCAGCCTTGACCTCCCATGTCATCGCCCCAACGCAACCCAATTCCCTGCGCAGCCCCACACAAAAGTACCGTTTGACAGAGGAAGGACGCAGACTCCGTGCCTCCTTTATGAATCCAGAAAATCAATAACAGCTCCTGCCTTAACACAACAATGGATGATAGAATGAACATAAAAACGGGGGATTTTCAGTACGATAAATCCAACTGGAAAACCGTTAGGCTGGGTGAAGTCTGTAAGTTTCAAAAGGGGCAAACATTAAAATCAGAGAATTTCATGAGAGGCAATGTTCCCGTGATTGCGGGAGGAATTAACCCGGCAGGATATCACAATGAAGCAAACAGAAAAGGGAAGACGATTACCATAAGCGCATCAGGAGCTAACGCAGGTTATGTCGCCCTATATAAAAAACCAATCTTTGCCACAGATTGCTCAACAATTTCAGAAGATTCTAATTACAATATTGAGTATCTCTATTTTGGGCTGAAATCTATGCAAACCGAAATTTACAGAAAGCAAACTGGAGGAGCACAACCTCATATCCATCCAAGAAATCTTGTCGATTTTGTACTCCCTTTTCCTGAAATTCATGTTCAACATGAAATTGGAGAGATCTTGTCAAAAATAGAAAAACAAATCGATGTCATTGAACATCTCATTTCCAAATACGAGTCTATCAAAAAAGCGACCGAATTTTTGCTTAATAACAATAACGGGAGAACAGTAAAGTTAAGTGCGCTATTTAGCATTTTTAATTGGAATCTTGAGCAGAAAAATATTCAGGAACCTAGAATCGTGCGTATAATAACACAATCTCAACGAGAAGATGAAGGCACAATACCATCTTGTCAAAATTATATTGTGCCTAAAGATAATTACATCATATTTGGTGATCACACTTGCTGTGTCAAGAAGGTTTCAACACCGTTTACTGTTAGAGGAGATGGAGTAAAGATAATCATTGCAGGAAAAAATATTGATAGTAACTATCTATATCTTATTACATCATGTGCATCTCGTAAGATCCCATCTGGTTACGCTCGACATCTCTCCATGCTATCAGAATTGGAGGTAAGATTACCAGAATCTGTTGATAAACAAAGAATCCTCGCTGAACATTTTTCAAGAATCGAAACATTGATACGTAATCTATCGGCGAGAGAAAAGAAATTAATCAATATTAAGAAGGCAATGCTTCAATACTTCTTCGGTGATTAGCCAAAGAAATACTGTAGCATGGATTGCTTCATGTCCTTTAGCCTTATCATCTGATTATATAGTTTGTCCACAAGTTGAAAAAGTGAGAATAGTTTTGTTGAAATTTTATCACGTGTTTTTTCATCAGGAAGTTGTATAGAAAGCGTTTTTATTAAATGAAGGTTCAATCCTCCCCGTCCACCGTCCCCTGTAGATATGGACCTTAATTCATCATATCGGGAATCCAAATTCCAGAAAATAAAACCATAGTCTTCTGGTCTATAGGGTGTTATGGCTGCTAAAGATTGATTTGTACATAATTTAATTCTGTTTATAGCGACTTTACCCCTAGTTGTTCCTTGTCCTGCAAGTGCAACAAGTACTGAATTAGGCTTAATAAGATGTGTTGATGTTCTTTCATAACCAAGTTGTGAAATACTGTTTTTTGTTTGGGTGATAAAACGATTATTGATTTCCCCTGAATTCATCCACGGAATGGTTGCATTGTCCCAATATTCTGAAACAGTAGTTGATGGGGTTGCCCCAGTAACAACATTGGCAATGTTTTCGATGGTGGTCATTTCCCATTCACTAGTTGGCGTCATCAACTTTCTAACGGTCGCTTTTTTGATAGACTCGTATTTGGCAATGCGATGTTTCAGTGAAAGGATTTTATCCTCTATATCTGTTAGGATATTTACCACGGAATGTTGAGTCCGTATATCAGGGACAGGGATTATAATTTTCAGAAATTGTTCTTTTGAAAGATTGTAGCGCGTGGCACCTTGAGCAAGCATTTTCATTGTATTTCGTCCATATTTTCCGTTGAATAAATGAACCAAATACAGTGGTAACACAGAATTTGAGAAGATTTCCTTTAGACGAAAACCAAAGCAGAAACTATTCAGATAGGTTTCTTGTAAATCTGTGTCCAGAACCGCACACATCCCTACTTCTTCGGGGATTTCAGATGAAGTATTAAAAAATAGGTCACCTTTCTGAACAGTATTTTGTTTTTCAGTTGGCAAGACATCTACTTTCTCAAGAATATCATGATCGATTTTTGTGTTATTTAATACATTAAGAAATGTTATATATTTCCCTTGACCGTGACCAAAATCTTTTTTACTTTTTCCAGTTAAGCCATTGTATGTATATCCAAGCTGTTTCAACTGCAAAAATTGGATTTTTTTATTCCTAGCCAGAAAATCCCCCTCATTAATGCTATCCTTCCCTGGCCTGTAGCTTATCCATTTACAGACAGTGGGTTACACTCATCCCAAAGCAAGGCGCAAGCACATGAGCTGCGGGGACATTCGGGTCTGCACGGACGGGCAGGCGGCAGAGAACCTGTGATTTGAGGGCGGTGGTTTTGTCTGGAGGATTGCTGTGTCCTTGGCGTTTTGGGGGAGGAGGCTTTTTAGGGGACCAAATTGCACGGGAACCGGAAGCTGGGCAAGGTGATGGGGAAAATGAAGAAAGGGGATGTCCTGATTTGCACCGAGTTGTCTCGTCTTGGTCGGAATCTCTTGATGACCGTGGGGATATTGAACCAGTACATGAACAAGGAAGGGCAGGCTTGGACAATCAAGGACAACCATCGTCTGAAAAAGCGACAACCATTCCAAGGTGCTGGCCAGGGAGTGGTCCTCCCTTTGGAGCCCCCAGTGGCACCCCCAGGGACAGAAACACAGTCCCCCAGGCTCTCCGGGCACGGGGAGGAGATCCTCCCTCTTCGCCAGAAGCACCATCCCTTTGCCTCCATTGCCCGGGGATCCCCCCCTCCCCTTCCCCTGTTTTTCCCTGGGTTCCTGCAGGTGGGATTTTCTCCGTGGGGGAGCGTGGTCCAGGGGGGCTGGGGAGTATATTAAGAAGTTTCCCGGTGTGGGCGTGTTCTGCCCCTGTGCCTGTCTTCCCTTTTCCCCGGCTATGCAGATTTCTCTCCAAGACCCCGTCCTGACGTCGTTGGCCCAGGCCTTCCAAGGACAATTCGGCCACAGCGCCACCCTCTTCGCCTGCGCCCCCGGGCGCCTGGAGATTCTGGGAAACCACACGGACTACAACCAGGGGACCGTCCTTTCCGTGGCCATCGACCGTTTCGCCAAGGTGGCGGTGGCCCGCAATCCCGAGGCCGAGGCGGGGATGATGTGCCGTCTCTACGATGTCAAGGGGAAGTCGGCCCGGCAGTTCCGGCTGGACGCCCTGGACCGGAAGACTCCCCGGGACTGGGCCAACTACATCAAGGGCATCGTCTGCGAGTTCAACGCCCGGGGCATCGTGGTGCCCGCCTTTGACATGGTGGTCACGGGGAACGTCCCGCTGTCGGCGGGCATGAGCAGCTCCGCCGCCCTGGAGATGGCGGTGGTGAAGTCTTTGGACAAGCTTTGCGGCTCGGAGCTGGGCTGGCAGGAGATGGCGCGGATCGGGCAGGGGAGCGAGAACCACTACGTGGGTGCCAACACGGGCCTCATGGACCAGTTCAGCTCCCTGAGGGGGCGCCGGGGTCATCTGATTCATTCGGATTTCCGGAGCCTACAGGTGGTCAACGTGCCGGTTCCCCAGGGAACCTCCTTCGTGGTTGCCAACTCCCATGTGAAGCACAACCTGACCAACGAATACAACGAGCGCCGGGCGGATTGCGAGGCGGCCGCCCGCATCCTGGGGGTGGAGGCCCTTCGGGATGTCACCCCCGCCCGTCTGGAGGCCGCCCGGGCGTCGCTGGAGGAGCGGGTCTACCGCCGCGCCCGCCATGTGGTGGAGGAGATCGACCGGGTGGCGCGCGGCAGCCAGGCCCTGCAGAGCGGGGACGTGGCGGCCTTTGGCAAGCTCATGGATCTCTCCCACGATTCCAGCCGTCTGAACTTCGAGAACAGCTGTCCGGAGCTGGACATGCTGGTCTCCCTGGGCCGGAAGCTCCCCGGCCATCTGGGGGCGCGGCTTTCCGGCGGCGGCTTTGGCGGCATCACCGTCCATCTGGTGGAATCCCCCCTGGCCGAGTCCTACGCCCGGCAGCTGCAGGCGGGCTACCAGCGGGAGACCGGTCTCGCCACCCAGCCCATGATTCTCCAGGCCGACGACGGGGCGCAGGTCCTCTCCCTCTCCTAGCGCCGTCCTTTCCCCCTCCTTTTCCCGACTCTGATCCCGCCGGGGCCTCCGGCGCGGCAACCTCCCTTCTCCCCCTCCCCCCCATGTTCGATTCCCTCACCGAAAAACTCCATTCCGCTTTCCGGAAACTCACCGGAAACTCCCAGCTGACCCAGAAGAACATCGCCGAGGCCATGGAGGAGGTGCGGGACGCCCTGCTCACCGCCGATGTCAACTACGAGGTCGCCCAGGACTTCATCCAGCAGGTGAGCCAGGAGTGCCTGGGGGAGGCGGTGCT
The DNA here is from genome assembly GCA_051884615.1 of Oligosphaeraceae bacterium. Taxonomy (GTDB): domain Bacteria; phylum Verrucomicrobiota; class Lentisphaeria; order Oligosphaerales; family Oligosphaeraceae; genus UBA1724. The sequence goes on along the minus strand of JBJEVT010000013.1, from coordinate 45,835 downwards.
GAAGAGCGTCACCCCGGGCCAGCAGGCCATCAAGGTGGTCTACGACAAACTGGTGGAGCTGATGGGGAGCCAGGAGGCGCCTCTGGCGTTGGAGGGAGCCGCCCCCGGGGAGCCCGTCATCTTCATGCTCTGCGGCCTCAACGGCAACGGCAAGACCACCACCGCCGCCAAGCTGGCCAGCCTGCTCCAGAAGAAATACAAGAAGCGCACCCTGCTGGCCGCCTGCGACCTGACCCGTCCCGCCGCCATCGACCAGCTGGAGGTGCTAGGGCAGTCCCTCTCCCTGCCGGTCCACGCCAACCGGCAGAGCCACGACGTGATCCAGGTGGCAAGGGAGGCCATCCAGGCGGCCAAGGAGAAGAGCTGCCAGGTGGTGTTGCTGGACACCGCCGGACGTCTTCAGATTGACGAGCCCCTGGTGCAGGAGCTGGTGCGCCTGAAGGAGGCGGTGCGGCCCCAGGAAATCCTGCTGGTGGCGGATGGCGCCCTGGGGCAGGAGGCGGTCTCCGTCGCCAGGCATTTCGACCAGGCCCTGGATCTGACGGGCATCATCCTGACCAAGCTGGACGGCGACGCCCGGGGCGGCGCGGCCCTCTCCATGCGCCAGACCACCGGCAAGCCCATCAAGTTCGTCGCCACCGGCGAGCAGACCGTGGATCTGGAGACCTTCCATCCGGACCGCATGGCCTCCCGGATTCTGGGCATGGGCGACATCCTGACCCTGGTGGAGCGCGCTCATGCCGAATTCGAGGAGAACGAGGCCCGGAAGCTGGAGGAGAAGGTGCGGAACGCCACCTTCGACTTCGACGATTTCCTGAAGCAGATGTCCCGCATCCAGAAGATGGGCGGTCTGATGAATCTGCTGAAGTTCCTGCCCGGCATGGGCTCCCTTCCCCCGGAGCTCATGGACGAGAAGGCCTTCCGCGGCACCCAGGGCATCATCCACTCCATGACGCCCCAGGAGCGCCAGGCCCCGGAGACCATCAACGCCAGCCGCCGGGCCCGCATCGCCCGGGGCAGCGGCTCCACGCCCCAGCAGGTGACGGAGCAGATCCGGGTCTTCATGAACATGCGGGAGGTCATGGCCCGGATGAGCCAGGGCGGCGGCGCCTCCATGCTGGGCTCCCTCTTCCAGGGAAATGGCCTGGCGGACATGGCCGGCATGCTGCAGAAGAGCGCCTCCGGCGGCGGTCTGGGCAAGGCCGCCGGCTACGCCCAGAACGGGCTCAGCCACCAGGACGCCCTCTCCCGGGCACGGGAAAAAGCCCGGAAGGAGGCCAAGCGCAAGCAGGAAAAGGCCGCCCGCAAGAAGAACCGGAAGCACTAGGACGCCCCCTTTCCCTCCCCTCAGGCCCCCAAGCAAGCACAACCATGAGAAACTCCATAGCTCGACGACTGGCCCTGCCGCCTCTGCCGCTCTTTCTGGCGCTTCTTCTCCTGGGAGTCTCCTGCCAGAGACTCTCCCCCCGGGCGGAGCTGGAGGGACTGCTGGAGTCCCGGAACCGTCCCCAGCGTTCCAAGCTGGAGCAGGATGCGCGTCATCGTGCCCTGGAGGCCCAGGTGCGTCAGCGGTTCGCCCTGGTGCGCGACCTCATCAGCGCCCGGAACTACGACAAGGCGGACGAAGTGCTTTCCACCCTGGACGCCCTGACGGAGCACAAGGAGGAGATCGAGGATTTGCGGCGTCTCAACTCCCTGGCGCGGAACATGGGGGTCAACGAGACCGCCCTCGCCATCAACCACCAGCGCGCCTTGAACGAGGCCGCCAACCTGCAGCTGGTGCCGGAATCCTACGACACGGTGGTGAGCATCACGCCGGATTTGGAGCCGGAGTTCATCCCCATGGGGAAGCTGGAGGAGATGCTCACCCGGAAGATCTCCCTGAAGGTCAGCAACATGCCCCTTTCCTCCCTTGCCCAGCAGCTCCAGGAGCTGGACGAGCTCAACATCGCCGACTCCCTGAACATCATCTTCAGCGACGAGGCCGTGAAGAACAAGACCTTCTCCTGCAATTTCCGGGACGTCCCCCTGTATGAGGTCTTCGCCTACATCTCCAAGAACCTGGGCGTCTCCTTCAGCGTCTCCGACCACCTGATCTGGGTCAATCCCGCCCCCGCCGGCAGCGGATACCACCTGGAGACCCGGATCATCCATCTGCGCCACGGCGTCGTGCCCAAGGTGCCCGAGGGCCTGGGCGTCTCCGGCAAGACCTCCTTCGCCTCCTCCACCGAGGAGGACACCGACCTGGCCGACGCCTTGAAGAAGTTTTACGAGGGATGCGTCACCGGCGGCAGCTACTCCCACTACCCCAACCGGAACCTCCTCATCGTCACCGACACCCGGGAGCGTCTGCGCCAGCTGGAGAAGCTCATCCACGAGCTGGACCGTCCCCCGCTGCAGGCGGTCATCGAGGCCCGCTTCATCGCCATCAGCGAGAGCGACCTGCACGACGTGGGGGTGGAATTCACCAAGGCCAACGGCGGCAAAGGCGGGGAGACCATGACGCCGGACAACCAGACCAACGCCAACATCTCCGACTTCTTCACCGAGCTGAGCGCCATCAAGCGGGAGAATGCGGAGGGCGTGGCCGCCATGACCATCAGCGGCATCCTGGGCAACCGCTCCTACGACATGCTCATCTCCGCCATCCAGAGCAAATCCAGCTCCGTCATCGTCTCCGCGCCCCGGGTCACCACCCTGAACAACCGCACCGCCCGCATCCGGAAAGGAGACAAGCTGTATTACTTCGAGGAATACACCGTCCAGGCCATCGACCAGGGGGACAAGGGCACCAACCAGGTACTGGTGCCCCGGGGCAAGCCCGCCTCCCTGCAATTGGGCATCACGGTGGACGTGAAGGTGAACATCGGCAACGACATGCAGACCATCCTGCTGGGCCTGAAGCCGGAGATCATCACCTTTCTCCAGTGGGAGGACTACACCTCCACCCAGAGCGAGACCGCGGACAAAGTCACCAACACCTATGTCACCGACGTGAAGCTGCCCCGCACCCACGAGCAGGGCATCTCCACCAGCGTGGGCATCCGCAGCGGCGAGACGGTGATTCTGGGCGGCATGGTGGAGAACGCCAAGACCGCCACGGTCCGCCAGGTTCCCTTCCTGGGCGACATTCCCTTCCTGGGGGCGCTCTTCCGCCACAAGGAAATCCGGGAAACCCCCACCAACCTCCTGATCTTCGTCACCGCCACCATCGTGAACGAGAAGGGCGAATATGTGGTGTACACCCCGCCGCCCCAGGTCACCCCCGAGGATTTGATCCCCCTGAAGCCCATCCAGGACGAACAGGAGTAGCCTCTCCTCCCTCTCTCCCATGGCTCTCTTCTCCCCCAGCTCCCATCTTGGCCTCGCCCACTCCCGGGAAGGCATCTCCGCCCTGGCCCTCGCCGCCAGGGGCGGGGGACGGTGGTCCGTGGAGGCCCTGTGGCATCTTCCCTGGCGCCAGGAGGGGGTCCGGGGGCGGGAGGAGCAGCTCCAGGCCGCCCGGGAATGGATTGCCCAGGAGAAGCTCTCCCGCCGGGGCGACGCCCTGTGCCTCCTTCCCCAGCCCCAGGCCACCACGGTCATCTCCGACTTCCCCCCCATCCGGGAGCAGGAGAAGCTTGCCCAGGTGGTCTCCTACCAGACCGGGCAGCTCTCCGGCCTCTCCGGCGTCAGCCTGGTGAACGCCTTCTGCCCCGTCGCCCCCCTGCCGGGGCAGACCAATCCCCAGCTGGTGGCCGTCACCCGGGAAGGCCCCCTGGAGGACTGGTGCCTCTTCTATCAGGAAAGCGAACTGGCCCTCCAGGGCATGACGCCCGGCGGGGTCGCCCTCTACAACGCCCTCGCCCTGCTGCAGCCCGGGGCCCTTGCCCGTCCCGGCCTCCAAATGGTCCTGGACTGGGACGGGGAGGAGGACTACGCCACGTTGCTCATTCTCTCCCAAGGCGCCCTTCCCTTCCTGGGGGTGCTGGACTCCCCCTCCTCCCAGCCCGCCGAACTGGCCCAGCAGCTGCAGGGCGCCCTGCGTAGCTGGCGCGCCACCCAGGTGGGGGACGGGGCGCTGACCGTCTGGGACCGCCTTTGGTTCAGCGGCGAGGCGGCCGCCCGGGAGGGTCTGGCCGACTCCCTCGCCGACCTTCTGAAGATTTCCGTGGAGCCCCTGGGGCTTCCCCAGGCGTCCTGCCCCCACCAGGGCGGCGGCACCGCCATCGGCGGCGTGCTCCCCGCCATGGCCCTCCCCTTCGGCCTGGCCGCCCAAAGCGCCGGCCTCGCCCCCCTGCCCATCACCCTCCTGCCCACCCGTCTGGCCTGGCAGAAGAAGCGTACCCGGGAATTTCCCTTCCTGGCCCTGGCGGCCATCCTCCTCACCGCCTTCCTGAGCTGGCTTTTCGTGGACGCCATCGCCCGGGTGCAGCGGGAGGAAGGGGAGGTGCAGCAGGAGGAGAAGTTGCTGGACGAATGTCTGGCCACCGCCCCCGAGCTCCACGACGCCCGGCAGGAGCTGCTCCATCACCAGAAGCGGCTTCTGCCTGTGGCGGAGGCCTCCCTGCGCACCCGTCGTTTTGTCCAATCCATCCGTGCCTGGGACCAGTCCCGCCCCGTTCCCCGGGAAGGCACCTGGTGCATCTATCTGGCCGACGAGTTCTCCTTTGCGGAGGACAACGCCCCCCGCGCCGGCTCCTCCCCCGCCCCCTCCTCCCGCAGAAGCGAGCCCTCCCCGTTGCGTCCCGCCGCGGAAAAAGTCCTTCTCCGGCAGGAGGACACGGGCGCCTCTCCGGCGGCGTCCTCTTCTCCGGCGCCCATGCCCACCACAGCCACCCCGGTCTCCACCCTGCCCCTCCTCACCCGGATGTATGCGGGGGGAATCCTTCCCGCCGCCGCCTCCGCCCGCTTCCAGGCCGTCAAGGAATTCCAGGGGGAGCTGAACCGGTCCCAGGTCTTCACCAACGTGGACGACTACACCGACTTCCTTTCCGAGGAGTTCCTGACCAACCACTTCGCCCCCTGGTCCTCCTTCCTGGGCACCTACCGCAACATGCTGAAGCGGGACTATACCCTCTTCCTGCTGCAGCTGCCCTTCCTGGAGTTCCCCGTCTCCCTGCCCCAGTCCGCACCGCGGCCCCGCTCCTAACCTTTCCTCCTCATGTTCCGCCCCACCCCGAAAGACTGGCCCACCTCCCATCGCACGCTGGCCCTGGCCATGCTGGTGGCGGTGGCCGCCCTCCTTCTGGCGTACGGCCTGTTCCTGCGCCCCCGCCAGAAGGAACTTGCCCGGCGGAAAGCCGCCGTGGAGCGCAAGGAGAGGCTCTTCCAGGCCACGGATCTTCCCCGGGACGGGGCGTTTCTGAAGGAGAAGCTGGAGGAGAGCCTGGAGCTGCTCCAGGGAGGCGCCGCCCATCCCGGCCTCCGGGAGGTCTCCCGGAAGACCCTCTCCTACGCCACCGCCCTCCTGGAGGAGCGCATCCGTCAGAACTACACCGACACCCTGGCCTTCATCTACGGAGCCACCCGGCTGGACTACAAGGAGCTTCACGAGCGCATCACGGCGGAATACGCCCAGGGCGACTCCCCCATGAAAGGGGCCTATTTCGGCATGGGCACGGAGGCCCCCATGGAGCAGCCCGTCTGGCAGACCATCGCCCAGCTCTGGACCATCCAGGAGATTCTGCAGCACGCCCGGAAGGCGGGCCTTCGGCTGGCCACCCGGCAGGACGGCTCGGGGCGCATCGCCGCCGCCCCCATGATCGCCTACACCCTCCAGGAGACCCCGGACGGCTCCATCTATCTGCTGGAATTTCCCGTGGACGCCACCTTCTCCGGCACCATGGAGGAATTTCTGGCCTTCACAGCCTCCCTGCAGACCAAGCGCGCCTTCCTTCCCATGATCCGTCTCTCCATCCGCAGCCTGCCTCCGGACGCCCTGCTGGCGGGCAGCGAGAACCGGGTCTCCACCTACCTCTTCACCGTGCGCTGCTCCGCCTTCATGGATCCCCAGGGCGCTGAAAATCCCCCCGCCGCCCCCGCGGCAGACGTCCAGGAGGAGAAGGAATGACCCGGAACACCCTCATGCGCCTTCTGCTGCACCACGGGGAGCGGAAGCTCCTGGTGCTTCTGGTTTTGATTCTGGGAGGCATCTTCTGCACCCGGCAGTATCTTCTGCCCGAGCCGCCCCCGCCTGCGCCGCCCCCCGCGGAAATGCCCCCGCCCCAGGCCCTGCTGCCCTGGCAGGAGCAGCCCCCCTTCTTCCTGACGCCGGTCTCCGTGGACCAGACAGGCGATCCCTTCCTCACCAAATTCCCCATGGAGAAGCCCAAGGCCCCGCCGCCGGAGCCTCCTCCCGCGCCCAAGCCCCCGCCGCCGGAGCCCATTCCCGAGCCGCCGCCCCCCAGAAAGGTCGCCGTCAACTTCCGGGGCGTCCGCACCGCCCTGACGGGGCGGGTCTATGCCATGGTGGAGCTCAGCGACTCGGAAACCGGGGGCGCCAGCCTGGTGCTCCAGGAGGGAGACACCCTGGATTTCGGTCCCCGGGTCCTTTCCATCTCCGACCGGGAATTGAAGCTGCAGCCTGCCGACGGCCAGGGCGACCCTCTCCTCATCCCCTACGGCGCAACGAAGATCTTCACCTTGGAGCCCAAGCCATGACCCCGTTGCTGGACACCCTTCTCCAGGAAGGTCTTATCACCCCGCCCCAGGCGCAAGCCGCCGAAAACCGGATGAAACGCACCGGCTCCTCCCCGGAGGACGCGGTGCTCTCCCTGGAGCTCTGCCCGCCCGATGCCCTCTACGCCGCCCTCTCCCGCCTCTCCGGCATCCCCCTGGCCCCTCCGGAGGAGCTGACGCCCAGCCCGGACGCCCTGGGGAAGGTGCCCCAGAATCTGGCGGCCCGGTTCCAGGCCCTGCCCCTCTCCCTGAAGGAGGGGCTCCTCCAGATGGCATTCGCCCATCCCCCCGCCGCCAACACCCTGGAGCAGCTCCATCTGATGCTGGGGGTGCCCTGCCAGCCCTTCCTGGCGCCCCCCGCGGTCCTGGAGACCCATCGGCGCAAGGCCTACGGCCTGGGAGCGGAGAAAGTGCGGAAGATCCGCACCCGCATCCAGGAGACCCTGCCCTCCGCGCGCCAGGAAGAGGAAAAAGAACGGCAGGAGGCGGCCGCCCGCCCCCCCGAGGACTCCTCCGTGGCCGGATTGGTGGAGGACATCCTCTCCGCCGCCTTCGACGCCAGGGCCACCGACATCCATCTGGAACCCTTCGCCCAGACCATCAAGCTCCGCTTCCGGGTGGACGGGCTCCTCCAGGACGTCCCCGTCCCCCCCGGCATGGAGACCCTGGGAGAATCCATCCTTGCCCGCATCAAGGTGCTGGCCAAGATGGACATCGCGGAGAAACGCCTTCCCCAGGACGGGCGCCTCCAGATTCTGCGGGAGGGCGCCGTGTGGGACATCCGGGTCTCCACTCTGCCCACCCGCTACGGCGAAACCCTGTGCCTCCGTCTGCTGAACGCCCAGGCCCTGCTGAAGGACATGGGCGCCCTGGGGCTCTCCCCCGAGCACCTGGAGCAGGTACGCCACCAGATGTCCCGTCCCTCCGGCCTGATTCTGGTCACCGGCCCCACCGGTTCGGGCAAGACCACCACCCTGTACAGCATCCTGACCCACCTGATGGAGAACCGGAAGGATTTGAAGCTCATCACGGTGGAGGACCCGGTGGAATACGACATTCCCGGGCTCACCCAGGTGCAGACCCACGGGGAGATCGGGCTGACCTTCTCCACCACCCTGCGCTCCATTCTCCGGCATGATCCCAATGTGATTCTGGTGGGGGAGATCCGGGATGCGGAGACCGCCGACATCGCCATCCAGGCGGCCATGACCGGCCACCTGGTGCTTTCCACCCTCCACACCAGCGACGCGGTGGGCGCCATCAATCGTCTCATCGCCATGGGCGTGGAGCCGGACCTGGTGGCCTCCTCCCTGCGGATGGTGGTGGCCCAGCGCCTGGTGCGCCGTCTCTGCCCCCATTGCTCCGTGCCGGACCACCAGGTCTCTCCCCAGGACGCCCGGGATCTTGCCAATCTGGCCAAGAGCCATGGGCTTGCCCGTCCCGCCCCCCGCCGCGCCTCCCCCCGGGGTTGCATCTACTGCCAGGGCACCGGCTATCTGGGGCGCGTGGGCGTCTACGAAATCCTGGAAGTCCAGGAGAAGCTGGAGGATCTCATTTCCGCCCGCACCCCCAACAGCCTTCTCCGGGAGGAAGCCCGGAAGGAGGGCTGGTTCCCCTACAGCCAGGACGCCCTGGAAAAGGTCCTTCTGGGCCTCACGGACCTGGCCGAAGTCCATCGCTGCTGCTAGACCGCCCCCACATTTTCCTTTCTCTTTTCCCGCCGTCCTCCTCCCCTCCATGCCCCGGGCCGAACCTTTCCCTGGACGCCCATGAAGTTCTTTTCCCCCATCCTATCCACCTACCGGGCCTATCACAACATGACCCGGATGCAGAAGATTCTGCAGGTCATCTTCCGCAATGGCCTGGGCGTCTTCTTCCAGCGTCTGCGGCACCTGGTGCGCCGGAGGGACCGCCTGGATTCCGGGCAGCAGGAGGCGTCTCCCCTGCTCTTCGCCCGGCTGCGGAAGGTGATGGAGGAGCTGGGGCCCGTCTATGTGAAGCTGGGCCAATTCCTCTCCACCCGCCCGGATCTGGTGGGCAGGGAATGTGCCGAGGAGCTCTCCCGCCTGCAGGACCAGGTCGCCCCCTTCCCCTTCTCCCAGACCCGCCAGATTCTGGAGCATGATCTCCACGGCACCCTGGAGGAGCTCTTCCTGGAATTTCAGGAGGAGCCCGCCGCCGCCGCCTCCCTCTCCCAGGGCTACGCCGCCCGCCTGAAGGACGGCACCCCGGTCTTCGTGAAGGTCCAGCGTCCCCACATCCTGAAGAGCATACGTTCGGACATGGGGGTGCTGACCTTCCTGGCGGACCAGCTCCACGAGGGCAATCCGGAATTGCGCTTCCTGATGCTGCCCCGGATTGTGCGGCAGTTCCGCCAATCCCTGGAGGAGGAGGCGGATTTCCGGGGCGAAACAGGGAATCTCCTGCGCTTTTCCCAGCAGTTTCAGGGGAATGCCAAGGTGGTGGTGCCCAAGATCCATCCCCGGTATTGCAGCGACCATGTGCTGACCATGGAGCGCATCGAGGGTATCAAGGTGGACCAGCTCCCGTCCCTCCGGGAGGCGGGGCTGGAGCCCAATGTCCTCTGCGAGAATCTCACGGACCTGATGCTGCAGCAGTTCTTCACCCATGGATTCTTCCATGCGGATCCCCATCCGGGCAATCTCTTCGCCCTCCCCGACAACCGCATCTGCTATCTGGATTTCGGGTTGTGCGGGCGCCTCACCGAGGAGGAGAAGCGCCTCTTCTGCCGGCTCATCGTGAGCATCCTGGAGCGCAACGAGCAGCACGCCGCCCAACTCCTCCTGCGCCTCTGCGATTTCGAGGAGGAGCCCGACGAGACGGAGCTGGAGTGTGCCGTGGGCGAATTCATCGACCGCTATTTCCACGGTTCCCTCCAGCAGCTGAACGTCCCCGCCGCCTTGAACCATCTCTACGGGCTCTGCCATCGGCTGAAGATTGCCATGAAACCCCATATCTACCTGATGGTGAAAGCGATGGGAACGGCGGACGGGGTGTTGCGTACCCTGAATCCCGAATATGATCTGGAGAAGCAGCTGCGTCCGGCGCTGATGCGGGTGGCCCTCCACCAGTTCAATCCCCACCGCTCCCTCCACCAGCGCGCGGAGGATCTGATGGAGCTGCTGGAGATGGCCTCCCGCTCCCCCGCCACCCTCCGGAATTTCACCACCCGGCTCCTCCAGGGCAAACTCACCTTCCAGCAGGAGTTTCCCCAGATGGAGGAATTCCTCCGGAGCTACAAGAGGCGGCAGAGCCAGCGCACCACCGCCATCCTGACCGTGGGCATCCTATTGAACTCCACCTGGCTCATCTCCCTCCGGATGCCGCCCCCGGGGCATCTTCTCACCTATCTGGGCATCGCCGGCCTCACGGTGGGCGTCCTGCTGGCCGCCGCCCTTCTGGTGGATCTCTTCCGTTCCTAGGATTCCCGCCGTCTCCGGGAGCGGGAGAGCAGCCGTTGCCGGGAGACTCCCGCGAAAGCCAGAATCAGAACCGGCAGCGCCAGCCAATAATATCCCTGGTAGTTGGCCAGCGTGGGGGATCCGGAACGGGCCGCCAGGGCTTCCCCGCCCTTCAGCAGGAGGGTGTTCAGACCGATGGCCAGCAGGCCCGTCAAGGCGCCGTCCAGCAGCGAGACCACCACGGACGCGGAGGTCTGGAGGTGGCGGGGCACGCATTGCAGGAAATAGATTGCCTTGCCGATCTCCGCTCCGCAATCCCCCGTGCCCAGCAGCATGAAGAGGGCCAGGGCATGCCAGAAGCAGAAGTGCTGGGGGGCGAGAATCCAGAAGGGGGCGGCGGACGCCGAGCAAAGGAAGAAGACCTGGAGGGCGCCCCGGGAGCTGATGCGGTCCGACAGACGGGAGCATAGGGTGGACACCAGGGACTTGGTGACATACATGACCAAATAGAAGCACAGGGCCTCGTAGTCGCTGATGCCATAGCCCCGTTTCAGGGCCAGCAGGGAGATGGAGGTGGTCATCAGGAGGCAGAGATTGGTGCAGATCCGTCCCAGGATCATGCGGCGAATGGGGGAGGAGCGGAAGAGCTCCGGCAAATCCCTCATGAGGGGATGCCGGGCGTTTTGCCGGAGATTCTCCGATTCGTCGATGCGATTCAGGAACCGGGAGGCCGTCACGCCGCACACGGCGCCGAAGAGGATGATGCCGAAGAGGGTCCAGATGGAGTCCAGGAGATACATCAGAGCGGAGACCGCCACCAGGCTGATGGCGGCGGCGGCGTTGAAGAGGCGCTGGCTCACCCCGATGAGACGCCCCCGGGTCTCCTTCGTGGAGATCTCCCCGATGAGGGGGATGGACATCACCACGCCCGCCGCCCGCAGGCCGTAGAAGAGGAAGGCGCCCCCCAGGACGCAGGCCACCGCCACCCCGTGCAACCCCATGCGGCTCCACAGGACGCTGCTCGCCACCCCCACGGCCACGATGTTCCGCGCCACCCAGAATCCCGCCTGGCTGTGGGCGCCCCCCACCCTGGCCGTCATCCACTTGCCCAGGGGCAGGAGAGCGAAGCCGAAGAAGATCATGGAGCTGATGGCCGCCACTGCCCAGTCGGGCATGGCGAGCCGGACCGCCAGCAGGACGATCACCGTCTCCCCCAGGCACATATAGGAGATGCCGTTGATGCCTGTGAAGCAACAATAATTGAATTGGCTCCGGCGCTTTTGTTCCGGCGTCAGAGGGGTGTTGAGAATCATGGGTGCCGTCCTCGTTCCCTTCCCTTTTCCCGCCCCTTCCGGCAAAATTTTCCGTCGGGGCGGGGGAGAGGCGAACTAGAGAGAAAGGAGTTCCGCGGAATACTGGGAATCCCCCGGGGGGATTTCCCGGGGTGGGGTTCCGGGAAGGTGGAGAGTCGCCTTGACGCCCTGGGGGATGCGGACCTGGTAGAGGGCGTTTTTTCCTTCCCGTCGCCAGCCGGCCGCCAGCTCCCTGCCATCGGGGAGGCTATGGCGGCACTGGAAGGAAGTCAGCTGGGGAACGAACTGGGGAGCCAGATCCACGGCGGCGAAAGCCGGTTCGGAGATCCGGGGACGGATGCCGCCCAGATACTGGTAGCACCAGGCGGAGGGGTCCCCGAACATGATGTGCTGGAGGGAAGCGTCCCCGTTCCAGGTTTCCCAGAGGGTGGTGGCGCCCCGGTTCAGGGTGTCCTGATAGCCGGGGAAGTTGGGCTGGAGGAAGAGCTCCAGGGCGTCTGTCCCGAAGCCGTGGTCCGCCAGCACCCGGGGAATCCACTTTGCCCCGAAGATGCCGAAGTTGACCCGGTGTCCGTCCGCCCGGACCTTTTCCGCCAGGCGGGCCGCCAGACGCGCCTCCTCCGTCTTGTCCCGGCAAAGTCCGAAATAGAGGAAACACGCCAGGGAGGAGGGCCAGTCCTGCTCCACCGTGCCATCCTCCCGGAGGTATTCCTTCTGCAGGGCTGCCTTCATCCGCTCCCGGCGCGCCTCTGCCTGCCGGGCATCCTCCCCCTGTCCGAAGCGGCGGGCGAAGAAGGCGAATTTCTCCAGCATGTCGCAAATCCATGCGGAGGAGGTGAGGCGGGTGGCGGGAATATTCTGCTGCACCGGGGCGCACCAGTCTCCCAGGCCGTATTCCACCAGGCCATCCACCTCCATCTGCTCCGAGAACGCCAGATATCGTTTCATGGCGTCGTAGTGTTCCCGGGCGGGGGAGTCATCGCCGCAGTAGAGGAGGAGATTCCAGGCGGCCACGAACAGGAGGGCGTCCCATCCCGGCCCGCAGTTCCAATACCAGTCTGCCAGGGGGGCGATGGGGGGCAGCTCTCCGCTGGGGCGTTGTCCGTCCACGAAGACGCGGAGGAAATTCTTGTAGGCTTTCCGGGCGTGGAAGTTCCACAGTCCGGTCTCCATGGCCAGGGAGCAATCCCCCGTCCATCCGTTCTTCTCCCGGTGCGGGCAGTCCGTGGGGATGCCCGTGAAATTGGAGAGATAGCTCTGGAGAATCACCTGCTGGAGGCGGTTCAGGGCGGGGGAGGAGCTGGTCCATTCCCCCGCCTGGGGGAAGTCGTTGTGGATGAAGAGCCCCTCCACCTTCACCTTGGCATCCTGCAACCCCTTCCCCTGGATGTGGATATAGCGATATCCGAAGTAGGTGAAATACTGTCGCCAGACGAACCGGTCGCGTCCCGCGCAGAGGAGGGCGCGGGATTCCTGGTTGGCGCATCCCTCCAGGATGAACATCCCCACATTCTCCCGGTCGGCGGTGCCGTCCTCCGGTTTCAGGCGTTCGCCGAAGAGCATCCGCACCTCCCGGGGTTCCGCCAGGGGTTCCGGGAAGGTCAGTTCAATCCGTGCCCACCCCGTGAGGTTCGTCCCCATGTCGGCCATCCATTCCCCGTCCTTCAGGGGGCGGAGTTCCACGGGGGCCAGGCGCTGGCAGATGCGGCAGGGTTCCATCTCCTCCCAGCGCACGCTGCCGGCGGGGGGCCGCACCACATGGGCGTTCTTCCAGTCCGAGTCATCGAAGGACGCCTGGAGGACGCCGGGAATCTCCCGGGAGAAGTCGTAGCACTCTCCGGAGCGGAAGCTGTTGTAGACCAGGGGGCTTTCGTGGCATCGCCAGGACGGGTCGCTGATCAGCACCGGCCTGTCCCCCACGGTCAGGACGCAGCTCATCCGGGGAAAATCCCGCCAGGAGGCGTGGAGGAAATTCCAGACTTCCGAGGTGTCGCCATTGAAGAGGCCGTTGCCCAGAAGCACCGTCAGGGCGTTCCATCCCTGGTGGAGACGCCCCGTCAAATCATATTCCACCCCGTTCACATGGACATTGAACTGGCTGACGCAGGGAGTGAGCACCCGGTCGTCGGCCTTCTCCCCGTTGACGTAGAGTTCGTGCCATCCGGCGCTGACCAGCTGGAGACGGCAGGGGGCGGCGGGCTCCTCCTCCAGGAAGAAGCGGCGGCGAAGATAGGGGGCGGGGGGGACGTGGGCGGGCAAATCCCGGGCGGCGACACGGCCCGTGTTCACCCATCCGGGAAAAGCGGAAATCCAAGGAGCGGTCCAGGACATAAAAATGGAAGAAAAAAACGGTGATTCGGGGAAGAAATCAGCACATTTCCGTAAGATAATTCTTCTCCCCTGGAAAGTCCCTCTTTTCCTGGGGAACCTTTTGCCCTCCCACCCCCTCCAATCCCCTGTTCCCCCGGCCCCTGACAAAAAGCCATTGGGCTTGACAAAACCGTAAAACGGTGTATCTTCCTCCCGTTTTCTCCCCCCCTTTCCCCGCCCTGTGGACGCAGTGCGCCCACGCCACCCTCCCTCCAGAATATGCCCCCCTTGAGACTCGCCATCGTCGGCGTACGACATCAGCATATTTTCGCCCTCCTGAAGGAGGCCATGGACATGCGGGAGGAGATCCAGGTTGTGGCCATCTGCGAGGAGAACACCAAGACCCGGCTCGCCTATCAGCAAAGCGGCAAGCTGACCATCACCCACTCCTCCATGGACGCCATGCTGGCCTCCACCCCCTGCGACATCATCGGCATCGGGGACTACTACGGCAGGCGGGGCGCCCTGGCCATCCAGGCCCTCCGGGCGGGAAGGCATGTGCTGGCCGACAAACCCCTCTGCACCACCCTGGCGGAATGTGACAAGATCCAGGAGCTCTCCCGGAAGACCCAGCTGAAGGTGGGGTGCATGTTCGGCCTCCGGTGGCTGGGCCCCGTCCGCCAGCTCCGCAAGAAGATCATGGACGGCGCCATCGGACAGGTGCGGACCATCAACATCACGGGACAGCATCCCCTGATGGCAAAAACCCGTCCGGGATGGTATTTCGAGCCGGGCAAGCACGGCGGCACCATCAACGACATCGGCGTCCACGCCATCGAGGCCGTCCAATGGCTCACCGGCGGCTCCGTGGTGGAGGTCACCGGCGCCCGGGTCTGGAACGGGAAGGCCTCCGCCACCCCCTGGTTCAAGGACTGCGCCCAGTTCATGCTGCGCCTGGCCAACGACGTGGGCGTCATCGGGGATGTCTCCTACCTCTCCCCCGACGCCGTGGAACTGGGCAAACCCCGGAACTGGCGCATCATCGTCCACGGGGACAACGGGGTGCTGGAATGCAATTCCGCCGACCCCAGCCTCACCATCGCCACCTCCCGGGACAAGAAGCCCAGGGCGCTGAAATGCCCGCCCAACCAGGAATCCACCTATCTCCACGACTTTCTGCGGGAAATCCAGGGGGAGCCCGTCCCCTTCCAGCTCACCACCCCCTACGTTTTGCGCACCACCCGGGCGGCCCTGCAGATCCAGCAGGCGGCGGACCAGAACAAGAGCTTCCCCTTCCTGATCCAGTAGCCCCCTTCTTTTCCCCCGCCTTCCCATGTCCGAACTGCTCTACGGCATCAACCCTGTCACCGAAGCCATCCTCGCCTCCCGCCGCCGTCTTCACGGCGTCCATGTGGCCCAAGGCACCGAGGGCAATCCCCGGATGCGGAAGCTGGTCTCCGAGGCGAAGCGCCGGGGGATTCCCGTCACCTGGCACAGCCGCGCGGAACTGGGGGAGGCCAGCGGCACCCGGGAGCACCAGGGCGTGGTGGCGGAGTGCGAGCCCTTCCCCTACACCCCCTTCGCGGAAATCCTGGGCGCCCCCAGGATGGTGCTGCTGGACAACATCGAGGATCCCCGGAACGTGGGCGCCATCATGCGGACCTGCGAGGTGCTGGGCTGGGGCAGCGTCCTGCTTCCCCGGAAGGGAGGCAGCCTGGTGACGCCCGCCGTCGCCAAGACCGCCGCCGGCGCCTGCGAATATCTCCAGGTGGCGGTGAATTGCTCCAGCAACCAATATGTCAAGATCGCCATGGAGGAGGGCTATGTGGTGGCGGCGTTGGACGGCGAAGGCAAGAGCACCCTGGAGGAAGTGGCGGCCCTGCATCCGGAGAAGCTCCTCCTGGTGGTGGGCGGCGAGGATTCCGGCGTGGGACAGTTCATCCGCATGAACGCCCCCTATGTCTGCGCCATCCCCCAGCAGGGTCATGTGAACTCCCTGAACGCCAGCGTCGCCGCCGCCCTGGCCCTCTACGCCCTCCGATAAGCCACCCCTCCGCAAAAGGAGTCCCCAGATGATTGGCGCCCTGATTGGCGATATTGTCGGCTCACGCTTCGAATGGGACAACTGCCGCAGCAAGGAATTTCCGCTGCTGCCCCCCGCCTGCTTCTTCACGGATGACTCCATCATGTCCCTGGCGGTGGCCAAGGCCCTGCTGGACTGCCGGCCGGACGCCTCCGACCTGGAGGAGCACACCATCCGTCAAATGCAGACCCTGGGCCGGGAGTATCCCGACGGCGGCTACGGCGGAATGTTCTCCCGCTGGCTCCGCTCCCCCCATCCCCAGCCCTACGGCAGCTACGGCAACGGCGCCGCCATGCGGGTCAGCGCCTGCGGATATGCGGGGGAGACCCTGGAACAGACCCGTCGTCTCTCCCGCATCGTCACCGCCGTCACCCACGACCATCCGGAGGGGATCAAGGGAGCCGAAGCCACCGCCGTGGGCGTCTGGATGGCACGGACGGGCTCCTCCATGGCAGAACTGAGAGCCTACCTCACCACCCGCTACTATCCCATTGATTTCACCCTGGACGAAATCCGGGAGACCTATTCGTTCAACGAGACCTGCCAGGAGACCGTGCCCCAGGCCCTGGAGGCTTTCTTCGAGTCCACCAGCTTCGAGGACGCCATCCGCAACGCCATCTCCATCGGGGGAGACAGCGACACCCTTGCCGCCATCACCGGCGCCGTGGCGGAGGCCTATTACGGCGTTCCCGAGGCTCTTCGCCGGCAGGCGCTCTCCTTCCTGGATCCCCGCCTGGAGGAGATTCTCCTGGACTTCGAGGCGAAACATCCCCCCAGAGCCCCCCGGGAAATCCAGGGATAGCCCCCCGCCCGCCCGCGCCCATGCCTGAGAGCTTCTTCCCTTACGGAGAGAAGGAGATCCGTCATCTCCAGGCCCGGGATCCCCGCCTGGGGGAGATCATGGAGCGCCTCGGCCCCCTCCGCAGAACCGTGGACCGGGACCTCTATTCCGCCATCCTCCACCAGATCCTCGCCCAGCAGATCTCCAACAAAGCCCTGGCCACGGTGTGGCGCCGGCTGGAGGAAACCTTCGGGGCGCCCACGCCCCGCGCCCTGGCCGCCGTCGACCTCCCGCAGCTCCAGGCCCTGGGCATGAGCCGGCAGAAAGGGGAGACCATCCGGAGAGTCACCGACAAGTTCCTCTCCGGGGAATGGACCCCGGAGGCCCTGGCACGATGCACCGACCAGGAGGCCATCGCCCGATTCTCCTCCCTGAAGGGAATCGGGGTGTGGACCGCGGAGATGATTCTCCTCTTCGGCCTCCGGCGGCCCGACATCCTCAGCTACCGGGATCTGGGCATCCAGCGGGGCATGCGCATGGTCTACCGCCATCCTGTCCTCACCCCCGCCCTCTTCCAGCGGCACCGGAGGCGCCTCTCCCCCTACGCCAGCGTCGCCAGCCTCTATTTCTGGGCCGTGGCGGGGGGCGCCCTCCCGGAGCTGGCGGACCCCGCCCCGTCCTCCCCCTGACCCCGCGCCTATGGACACCCTTCTCTACTCCTCCCCCCTGGGCACCCTTCTCCTCGCAGGGGACGACCACGCCCTCGCAGAACTCCGCGTTCTGGACACCCCGTCCCCCCCGCCTGACGAGCCGCCCCGCCCCATCCCCGCCCCGCTCCGGGAGACCGTCCGCTGGCTGGACCTCTATTTTCAAGGGAGGAAACCGGACTTTCTGCCGCCCTTGAGGCCCGCCGGAACCCCCTTCCAGCGCAAGGTCTGGAACCATCTGCTCGCCCTCCCCTACGGGACCACCAAAACCTACGGGGAACTCGCCCGGGAACTCGCCCGGGACGAGGGGCTGCCCCGCATGTCCCCCCAGGCCGTGGGCGCCGCCCTGGCACGGAATCCCATCCTGCTCCTCATCCCCTGCCACCGGGTCCTGGGCGCCAAGGGCAAACTCACGGGATACGCCGCCGGACTCCCCCGGAAACAATTCCTCCTCTCCCTGGAGACGGAAAACAGCTCCCTCGTCTAGCGCTCCTCCCGCCGCCAACGGGGGGGGGCGGCTTCCCATACGGGGCGAGGTTTTCCGGGGAAGATTTGCGGGGAGGGGGAGCGGGCTGGCGTCCGGCCTGCCGCATAGGGATATATTAGGCATTTCGTCCTGATTTCCCCTGGTTCCACGGCCTGCCGACGG
Source organism: Oligosphaeraceae bacterium (assembly GCA_051884615.1). Classification (GTDB taxonomy): domain Bacteria; phylum Verrucomicrobiota; class Lentisphaeria; order Oligosphaerales; family Oligosphaeraceae; genus UBA1724. The sequence goes on along the minus strand of JBJEVT010000013.1, from coordinate 27,910 downwards.
TGTCGCGGGGCCAGTCTTCACCCGTTACAGCATAGGGTTTTTCCAAGCATCATGAAAGTCATTCTGGCGTATTCCGGCGGTCTGGACACCTCCTGCATCCTGACCTGGCTTCAAGAGAAGTACAATGCCGAGGTCATCACATACTGTGCGGACGTAGGGCAGGCTGAAGAGTTGGACGGCATCGACGCCAAGGCCCTGGCCTGCGGCGCCAAGAAGTCGTATGTGGAGGATTTGACGGAGGAATTTGCCCGGGAGTACATCTTCCCCATGTTCCAGGCCAACGCCATCTACGAGAACATGTACCTTCTGGGGACCTCCATCGCCCGTCCCCTCATCTCCAAGCACCTGGTGGAGGTGGCCAAGAAGGAGGGCGCCGAATACATCTGCCACGGCGCCACGGGCAAGGGCAACGACCAGATCCGGTTCGAGCTTTCCGCCTACGCGCTGAATCCCGCCATCAAGTTCATCGCCCCCTGGCGTTCCCCCGACTGGACCTTCAAGTCCCGCACGGACCTGATCCAGTATGCCCAGGAGCGGAAGATTCCCGTGAACGTCACGGCGAAGAAGCCCTACTCCATGGACCGGAACCTGCTTCACATCTCCTTCGAGGGTGGCGTGCTGGAGGATCCCTGGGTGGAGTCTCCCCGGGAATGCCATGTGATGACCACTCCCGTGGAGGACGCCCCCAACACTCCCGAATACATCACCATCTCCTTCGAGAAGGGCAACCCCGTGGCGCTGGACGGCAAGGCCCTCTCCCCCGCCAACATGATGCGGGAGTTGAACCGGCTGGGCGGCAAGCACGGCATCGGCCGCATCGACATCGTGGAGACCCGGTTCACGGGCATGAAGGACCGCGGCGTCTACGAGACTCCCGGCGGGACCATCCTCTTCCACGCCCACCGCGCCATGGAATCCATCACCATGGACCGGGAGGTGATGAGCGCCCGGGATTCCCTCATCGACAAATACGCCAACATGGTGTACAACGGCTTCTGGTTCTCCCCGGAGCGGGAGTTCCTCCAGGCCGCCATCACCGAGAGCCAGAAGAACGTCACCGGCGACGTGCGCTGCAAGCTCTACAAGGGCAACTGCTTCATCGTGGGCCGTCGCTCCCCCTACACCCTCTATGATCCGGAGGTGGTGACCTTCGAGGCGGACGACGTGTACAACCAGCAGGACGCCACCGGCTTCATCAAGCTGAACGCCCTGCGTCTGCGCATCAACGCCAACGCCAAGAAGCCCAACGCCTAACCTGCGGCACCCGGAGGGCGCCCGCCACGCCTCCCTCCTCCCCTTCCCGCCCCTCGAGGCGAAGGGGAGCCCCGGACGGGAGGGGACGGCGTCCTCCGTTGTTCCCGGGCGCCTCTCCCGCGGCGGCGGGAGAGGGGGCGAGTCCCTCTCTTCCGCGGTTCGCCGGCCTGTTCGGGGAGGCGTCCCCTTTTTTCTCCTGAACCTATGCAAGTGCAACTGCTGAAAGCGAAGCTTCACCGGGTGGAGGTCACCTCCGCCGATTTGGAATACGAAGGAAGCATGGCCATTGACCAGGAATGTCTGGACGAGGCGGGCATTCTTCCCTACGAGAAGATTCTCATCGTGAACAACAACAACGGCAGCCGCATCGAGACCTACGCCATTCCCGCGCCCCGGGGCTCCCGGATTTTCTGCCTGAACGGAGCCGCCGCCCGCAGCGGAATGGCCGGCGACCTGGTGACCATCATGGCCTTCGGCCTCTACGAGCCCCAGGAGGCCCGGAACCACAAGCCCACGGTCCTCCTCTTCCGGGAACACAACCACCACATCGCCCGGAAGGAGTAGCCCCTCCCGCCCCCACTTCCCCTCCTATCCTCCCACCCCCTCGGATTCCCGCAACTACTATGGATACTATTCGCATCGGCGTCATCGGTTTCGGCACAGTCGGCGCAGGGGTGGTGGAGACCCTCCTGAAGAACTCCGCTCTCATGGCGCAGCGCACCGGCGTGAATCTGGTGCTGACCAAAATCGCGGACCTGGACACCACCAGCGACCGGGGCATCGCCCTGCCCCCGGGCCTGCTGGACTCCGACGCCATGGCCCTGATCCACTCCCCCGAGGTGGACGTGGTGGTGGAGCTGGTGGGCGGCACCACCATCGCCCGGAAATTCGTCTCCGAGGCCCTGAAGCAGGGCAAGCCCGTGGTCACCGCCAACAAGGCGCTCCTGGCATTCTGCGGCAAGGAGCTCTTCCAGCTGGCACGGGAGAACGACACCGAAATCTACTTCGAGGCGTCCGTAGGCGGCGGCATCCCCTGCATCAAGGCCCTCCGGGAAGGTCTGGTGGCCAACCATGTGGAGGCCATGTACGGCATCCTCAACGGCACCTGCAACTACATCCTCTCCCGCATGGAGAACGAGAAGGCCGACTTCTCCCTGGTGCTGGAGGCCGCCCAGAAGGCGGGATACGCCGAGGCCAATCCCTCCACCGACGTGGACGGCTATGACACCGCCAACAAGGCCGCCATCCTGGCCTCCCTGGTCTACGGGCGCTGGTTCACCCTGGATGACGTGGCTGTCCAGGGCATCCGGGATGTGACCCTGACCGACATCGAATACGCCGCCCAGCTGGGCTATCGCATCAAGCTGCTGGCAACCATCCGGAAGACCGACGGGAAGATTCAGCTTTGCGTGCGTCCCGCCCTGGTCTCCCGGGAGTCCCTCCTGGGGAATGTCTCCAGCGTCTTCAACGCCCTGTGGGTGAAGGGAGACGTTGTGGGAGCCACCATGTATTACGGGCGGGGAGCGGGTCGCGCCGCCACCGCCAGCGCCGTGGTGGCGGACCTGGTGGATTTGGCGCTGAACCGTCAGCGGGGCTGCCCCCGCCGGGTCAATCCCTTCCCGGTCTACGACCAGGAGCTGCAGCTCGCCACCAAGGACGAGATCCGGAGCCGCTTCTATGTGCGTTGCCAGGTGAAGAACAAGGCCGGCGTGCTCGCCCGCATCGCCGGGGTCTTCGCCGGCCACGGCATCTCCATCGCCTCCGTCGCCCAGCACGAGCAGGATGCCCGGAAGGACACCGTGCCCATGCTGCTCCTCACGGAGAAAGCCAGCCAGTCCGCCATGGACGGCGCCCTGAATGAGATCCGGCAGGACAGCGACATGACCCAGCCTCCCGTGTGCTTCGCGGTGGAGGAGCTGGAGAGCTAGCCTTCCCGCCTCCGCGCCCCGGGGGCCAATTCCCCCGCCCCTGTCTCTTTCCCATTCCCGCGGCAGACCGCCTCTCCCCCCTTTCCCTGGTGGAGACGGCCTGCCGCATTTCGTTTTCCACCCCGCTTTCCCCTTCTTCCATGGACGCCCAGTGGATCTGGCTTGACCCCCGCCTCCATCCCCACCGGCAGGCAACCCGGCTGCGCACCTACTTCGACCTCCCCCTGCCCCAGGGCCAGCGCTACACCGTGGCGCAATTCCAGCGCACGGTGCCCCTGGCCAAGCCCCTTCGCCAGGTCCGGCTCCTGGTCTCGGGAGACACCACCTACCATCTCTCCCTCAACGGAAGGCATCTGGTCGCCGGGCCGGCCAACTTCGGGGGAGACTGGCTGGACACCCCGGGCATCCTCCCCTGGTACGGGGAAATCTGCCTCTGGGAGGCAGACGGTGCGGACGCCCTCCATTTCGACGCCCTGGTGTCCCTGGGCCCCGTGCTCCTGTGCGACATTTCCCGGGGCCAGGGCGGCTTCTATCTCCAGGCGGAACTCCTCTACCAGGACGGCACCCGGGAATGGCTCCTCTCCGACTCCTCCTGGCAGGCACGGGCGCTCCCCGCCCATGTGGACGATTCCACCTACGACGGCTCCCTGCCGCCCTCGCCCTGGGCGCCCGCCGTCCCCATCCCCCTGCCCCGTCCCGTGGTTCCCTCTCCCCTTCCCCCCCGCCAGGAGACCCGAATCTATCCTGCGGGAGAGCAGAGCCTGTGGATTCCCCCCGGCGAGCAGCGGGACTTTGTGGTGGAGTTCTCCCGGATTCACTGCGGCTACCCCACCCTGCAGGCGGACGGAGCGTGCCATGTGGAGCTTCAATGCTTCGAGGACACCCCCTCCCATCCCCACGACCACTTGGATGTGCGTCTTGCGGAACCGGGCGGGGAGTACCGCGCCCTGCACACCCACAGCGTGGGGGGATATTTGCTGACGGTACGCAACCAGGAGGCGAACCGGGGGCTGACCCTGGTCCCGGGCATGGTGGAGACCTGTCTTCCCACCCCCGTGGAGGGAGAGTTCCGCTGCAGCGACCCGGAGCTGGAGGCCGTCTACCAAGTCTGCCGCTGGACTCTGCGGATCTGCCGGCAGAATCTCCACCTGGACAGCCCCAAGCACCAGGAACCCCTGGCCTGCACGGGAGACTACTACATCGAGACTCTCATGACCCTGGGCACCTACGGGGACATGAGGCTGGCGGAATTCGACCTGCTGCGGACCGCCCGGATTCTGGAGGCCAACGACGGGCGTCTCTTCCACACCTCCTACAGCCTCATCTGGGTCCAATGGCTGCGGGACGTCCACCTCTTCACCGGCAATCTCTCCCTGGTGAGACAGTGTCTGCCCGCCCTTCGCCTCCTGCTGAAGCGCTTCCGCACCTACATGGGAACGGAAGGAGTGCTGGACAATCCCCCCGACTACATGTTCGTGGACTGGCTGGTGGTGGACGGCTTCTCTCTCCACCATCCCCCCAAGTATCTGGGGCAGACGGTTCTGAACGCCTTTCTCCACGGCGCCCTGGAGAATGCCGCCGCCCTGTTTTCCCTGCTGGGGCTCCCCCAGGAGGCCCGGGAAGCCCGGGAATGGGCGGCCAGCCTCTCCCGGGCGTGCCGCGCCCTCCTCTACGATCCGGAGAAGCAGCTTTACCTGGACGGGCAGGGGACGCCCTCCCCCACGACCGCCTACTATCTGCCGGAGAACCTTGACCGGCGGCACTACTCCCGCCACGCCAACATCCTGGCGGTGCTCTACGGCCTGGTGGAGGGGGAGGAGGCCCGGGCGCTGCTGCGCCGGGTCTTGGAGAGCGACCTGCCCGAGGTGCAGCCCTACTTCATGCACTACACCCTGGAGGCCCTGGAGAAGACCGGGCTCTTCTCCACCTACGGGATGGATTTGCTGCGCAAGTGGATTCCCCTGGCCAGGGAGTGCCCCAAGGGGCTCAAGGAGGGCTGGTTCCCCCCGCAGCCGGACTACGCCTTCGACTTCTCCCACGCCTGGGGCGGCACCCCCGCCTACCAGCTTCCCGTCCGTCTCCTGGGCCTGGAGCTCCTGGAACCCGCCTTCCGGAAGATTCGGCTGACGCCCCGGCTGCTGGGGCTGGACTGGGCGGAAATCCGACTCCCCACCCCCCACGGCATGCTGACGTGCTCCCTGAAAAAGGGGGAGCCGCCCCGGTATCACATCCCTCCGGAAATCTGCGCCCTCCTCTCCCAGGACCCCCTGGACTGAACGCCATCCCCCCGCCTTCCCCTTCCCTCCTCCACCCCTCTTCTCCCCACCATGAACATTCGCATCCTCTGGCAGAATCCCTGCGGCCCCGGACATCTCGAACTGCGAGGCGGACGCTTCGCCGGCACGCCGGACATCCCCGCGGACGCCACCTCCCTTGCCGTGGAGATCCAGGATGCCCGGATTGCGCCGGGGGACTTCCCCACCCTGGTGCGGGTCTTCCGGGGAGAACATCCCTTCACTTTCTTCCTGCGGGACGTCACCCGGGAGTCCCCTCTCTGGTATCCCCTGGCCCAATGCGCCATCACCACCCAGGAGGACCCCCGCACCACCTACCAGGAGATTGTGGCGGACATCCAGGCCAAGGGGTTGTGCACGGACGTCCGGCGCATGGAATCGGAGCCGGAGGAAAGCTACGAGAAAGCCTGCGCCCGCAGCACCAAGGACCAGGAAGTGCCCGTCTGGCTGGGCGTCGCCCGGGACACCCGTTTCTTCCGGGCGAACCGCCATGTCTATGTGGACTTGGGCAGCTGGGGAGAGGTCACCGTGTGGAACCACGACACCCCCCGGCATCTGCCGGACCGGCCCGACCCCATGCGCTTCATCTACGAGGTGGGCCCCGGCTCCCATGGATGCCACCGGGTCACCCGGCGCCTCCATGAAGGCCATCTCCCCATCCTCCATGTCACCCAGAACGAACAGACGGTGGACTACGAGATGACCCTCTTCGCCACCCGGGAGAAGGCCCCCCTCTCCCCCCGGGATCTCCTCCAGGGCGGCACCGACCCCATCCAGGCATACTCCTGCATGCTGGGCACCAACATCTCCGCTGCCGAGAAAGCCTCCCTCCCCTACCAGAGCGCGAATCTCGCCACCCTGGGAGACGAGGAGGACGCCATGGTGTGCTGGCTCCACGTGGAGGCCGTCAACCTCACGGATGCGCCCACCTACGCCTTCCACCGGGTGCCCCATCTCTGCGTGGAGAATGTCCCCCTGCGGGACGGCATGCTGCACCATGGGGAGCACGGGGTGGTCTGCGTCTGCCGTCTGAACGGGGTGCCCACGCCCCAGCTGGAGATGGCGGTGCTGATTCCCGCCAGGGGAAAAGTGACCTTCGACTGGCAGATGCTCCACTCCTGCATTCCCGAGGAGCGGGCGCGGAAGCTCTTTGCCTCGGACTACGACCAGCATCTCCAGGGCGCCATCCAATATTGGAAAGCCTGGGACGCCCAGGCGGCCCGCCTCCAGTTGCCGGAGCCCCCCATCCAGGAGCGCATCCAGGCCGGCGTCCTCCATCTGGAGCTGACCACCTCGGGCAAAGCGGAGGGGGACGGCCCGTTGCTGGCAACCGTGGGCGTCTACGCCCCCATCGGCACCGAATCCAGCCCCATCCTCCTCTTCCTGGACTCCATGGGATACCACAGGGACGTGGACCGATGCCTCCAATGGTTCCTGTCGCGCCAGGACGAGCGGGGATTCATCAACAGCTACGCCGACTATGAAAGCGAGACCGGCGCGGTGCTCTGGTGCGTCGCCGAGCATTACAAGACCACGCGGGACGACGCCTGGCTGCGCCGGGTGCTGCCCCAGGTGGAGAAATCCGCCCGCTTCCTTCTGGCGCAGCGCCGGGAGGCCCAGGCCACTGGCGGCCTCATCGCCGGAAAATCCTCGGATCCCGACGACAAGACCTGCGCCTTCTTCCTGAACGCCGGCGCCTATCTGGGCATCGCCGGCCTGGCGGAAATCCTGCCGCCCTTCTCCCCGGAGCTGGCGCAGGAACTTGCCCGGGACGCGGCGGAATACCGGAAGGATATCCGCCGGGGGCTGGAGCAGTCCGCCGGGGAATCCCCCCTGGTGCCCCTGATGGACGGCAGCTGGACCCCCGCCCTGGGCCCCTGGCCCGGCATCAACGGCAATGTGGCATACCACGCCGACGGCGGCGAATGGTTCAGCCACGGCACCATCTTCGGGCGGCTGGACTCCGGCGCCATGGCCCTCTTCCTCTCCGACGCCATCCCCGAGGATGACATCCTGGCGGACCTGATTCTCCAAAGCCACCAGCATCCCCACTTCCGGGAAAACGCCGGCCTCTCCCAGCCCTACTACTTCCGGCACGACATCGCCCACCTGAAACGGGGGGAGACCAAGCTCTTCCTCAAGTGCTTCTACAACCAGATGGTCTCCCTCCAGGACCGCCATACCTACACCTTCTGGGAACACTACTTCCACATCAGCAGCCACAAGACCCACGAGGAAGGATGGTTCCTCATGCAGTGCCGGTGGATGCTGGCGCTGGAGGAAAAGGGCGGGCTCACTCTCCTGAAGGGAATCCCCCGGGCCTGGATGGAGGAAGGCGCCCCCCTGACCATCCACGGCTTGTGCACCCACTTCGGCAAGCTGGATCTGGAAGTGACCCGGAGGGACAACCTCATCCGGGGCACGGTCCGGCTGGAACGGAAGGCACCCGTCCTCCGCATCCGGCTCCCCCACCCCAAGGGAATCACCCCCGTCAAGGTCATCGGAGGACACTATCACCCCGAAACCGAAACCCTCACCCTGGAACAGGACTCCTTCCAACTGGAGTTCTAGTCCCCCCCGGGAGGAAAAGATGCCCTAGATGCCCTAGATGCCCTAGAGGGACGAGGGGCGAGGGGCGAGAAATCCAGGATAGAGCAGCGGGGGGCGGACCTGGGCGGGCTTGCCCGGACAGGTAGGTTGGCCCCGGGGAGCCATGGGGAGAGGATGCCCGACAGGGCATTTTCTCCCGTGGCGAAACGGGGAACAACAAGGCATCCGGAACCGGATGCCGGAACGCCCCCGCCTTCAGCCCTCTGTGTACTCTGGGGTGGGCCGCAGGCGCCTCTGTGTGCTCCGTGTTGAAGCGGCAGCGCCTCTGTGCTTTGGCCGCGGCGTTTTAGTATATTGTAACTTACTAATAATGAATCACTTATAATATTATATCCTATTCTTCCTCCGGAGGAATGGGTTTTTCCCCGCTTTTCCGTTCCTCCTCTTTTCTCGTCACGGAGAAGGGAAGTCCCTGGACCCGGAGGGATTGCCTGAGAAAGACATTGAAGGCGGTGGTGAGGCTCATGCCCAGGCTGCCGAAAAGTTCTTCCGCATCCTTCTTCAATTCCATTTCCATGCGGATGCTGAGATTGGTGGACTTTGGCTTAGTCATGGTGATTTTCCGATGTTTTTTGTGCAATGCACGAAAATTTACACCTTTTTTCTGCATTTTCCTCCCGCTTTCTGGATTTCGGGGTATATTTTCTCCGTTTTCCGTCAATGAGGGCTTCCGGGTCATGAATCCGGGAGCGGTGTTTTATGCCAGTCATCCTTCCCTGGGTTGTTGTTTTGCGGGGAAGGGAGCATGGAGGAAATGAAGATGTTGAATTTGTTGGAAGAAGGCTTCAACCTGGGTCTTGGCGTGGCTTCCGTGGCCTACAACAAGGTGGACGAGCTGGTGAAGACCACCCTGGACAAGGTGGGTGTGAAGTCCGAGGAGAACGGCGATCTGAAGGAGCGTCTGGTGAACGAGGGCAAGGCCGCCCGGGAGCGCATGGCCCAGGCCGCCAAGGAGAAGAGCGCCAAGCTTGCCGACTTCATGCCCCTTTCCGCCAAGCTGGACGCCATCCTGGAGAAGCTGGAGAAGCTGGAAGCCGAGGTTGCCGAGCTGAAGAAGGCGGGCAAGTAGACTTTTCCGGGGCTCGTTCCCGAGCCCAGTGGCGGCGCCAGACGAGGGAATCTCCCTCCTCTGGCGCCTTTTCTTTTGCGGGGAAACGGGAAAAAGCCCGGGGAGGGAGGAGGAAGAACAGGGAAGGGACAATATCTTCTCCCTGTTTCCCGGATTTTCCCTGTTTCTCGGCCTCCCCTTTTCCTCCTTTCATGCTTCAAGACTTTGATCCCCAGCGGGAAAACGCCTTCTTCCAGCTCTTCCGGGAGTTCTACGACCTGGAGAAGAGCGTGGTGCGGCAGCACGACCCCGCCAACTACACCCTGGACCGTCTTCGTCCCCTGGCGGAATTGGCAGGTCATCCGGAGGAGGGGCTGAAGCTGGTCCATGTGGCCGGCACCAAGGGAAAGGGCACCACGTCCTTCTACACCGCCGCCCTGATCACCGCCGCCGGCCATCGCTGCGGCGTCTTCTCCAGTCCCCATCTGGACACCGTCCGGGAACGCTTCCAGGTGGATGGACAACTGGCGGACCTGGAAGAGTTGGAGGAATTGGCCATCCCCTTGTGCCGCAAGGTGCGCCAGGCGAATCTGAAGCCCTCCCTCTTCGAGCTCTTCACCGTCCTCGCCCTCCAGTATTTTCAGAAGAAAGGCGTGGACTACGCCGTCTTGGAGACGGGAATCGGGGGGCGGGTGGATTCCACCAACTATCCCCGGAGGAAGGAGCTTGCCATCATCACGCCCTTGAGCTATGACCACACCGCCCTGCTGGGGAGCGACATTCGCCAGATTGCGGCGGAGAAGGCGGGCATCCTCCGGGAGAACACGCCGGTGCTTCTGGGGCGCCAGCCCTACGCCGCCGGGGAGGAGGTGGTTCTGGCGGAGGCGGCCCGTCTCCATGCGCCCGTGCACCGTCCGGGGGAGGATGCGCCGGCATCCACCTGGCTTCCCCCCGCCACTCCCCCCTTCCTCCAGGAGAATTTCCAATGCGCCTGGACGGCCGTGGAACTTCTGGGCATGGTGCCCCAAAGGTCCCTGTTCCGGCCGCCACGCCTTCGCGCCCGCTTCGAGTGCATCCGGGAAAATCCCCCGGTGATTCTGGATGCGGCACACAACGGGGACAGCGCCCGGCGCCTGCGGGAGGCGCTGACCACCCTCTATCCCCGCACCCACTTCCTCTGCATCCTGGGAAGCGTGCCGGGCAAGGACGTGGCGGGCATTGTGGAGGGGCTGAAAGGACTGGACGCCGAATATATCCTGACCAATCCCCAGACCCCGCGGGGAAGCGCCCTGCCCCAGCTGGTCCAGGCTGCACGGGAGGCCGGCCTCGTCATCCGGGAGGTGATCCCCGCCCTGGAACGGGCCGACCAACTGCCCGACAACCTCCCCCTCCTCTTCACCGGCTCCTTCTTCACCGCCCTCATCGGGGAACAGCTGTTCCACGCTCCCCGAAACACCCCCTGACGCCCGGGGGCGCCAGGGAGGCGCGGTGCTCTATTCCTCCAGCCGGATGGGGGAGGAGGTCCGCAGGCCGGTATTCACATTGCAGAGGGTGAGGGTCCAGGCGCCCTTGGGATCATTCAGGGCGAAGGCGAAGGAGAGCTCTGCCTGGGCATCCTCGCCCCGGATCACCTGCTGATATTCCTCCCGGGCGTTGCCCCGGGGATCCGTCACTTCCAGACGGAAGATCTGGGGTCCCTCGCCCCCTTCCAGACGACAATGAAGCTCCACGGGAGCGGCGGGACGGACGCTCTCCGGGGCCTGGAGGGAGACGCCCTCCGGCTTCCGGGCGAGGATGGACACCAGAATGGCGTCCCCGGGCACCAGGGTGGTGGTGAAGGTGCTTCCCTCCCCCAGGAAGACGCCCTTTCTCACATCATAGAGGAATCCCTCCACGGGGAGCCGGACCGTCACCGTCTCCTGGGGCGTATTCGCAAAGAGCATGGGATACTTTCCGGTGCCGTCGTCGACGACGGGCTTCACCATGCCGAAGACGAGATTTTCCCCGTCCTGCCGGAGGGTGGTGTGGGCGGGATAGAGTTCGCCCGTCTCCGTCAGGGTCGCCTGGACTCTGGGGGAGACGCCCGCCCTTTGGAGTTCCCCGTCCATCCATTCCCGGATTTTCTGGCAGAAGAGGCCGTTGCCGCTCTTGGTGGTGAGCAATTCCCCCCCCACGCCGCCCAGGAGGACTTCCTGGTATCCGGTGAGGAGGAGATTCAGGAGGCAGACCCGCCCGTTGCCCAGAGTGCGCTCCAGGAGGACGGGGGTGCCGTCCGGCGCGGTCTCTCCCGCCCGGGCTTCCTGGAGGCGAAGCCCACTCTCGCCATAGCGCAGGGTGCATTTGCCCCAGTTGTCCAGGGAGAACTCCACCAGATTGCGCGTGCTCTCGGAGCGGTCCACCCCGAAGAGGCTCTCGGCCTCCGGGCGGCGCCGGAATTTGCCATGTCCGTCCGCCACCGCGGGGGCGAAATCCGCCAGGAGCGTGCCTCCCTCCTCCACGAAGCTCCGAAGATGGTCCAGGGCCCGGGTGGAGAGCGCCAGGGTGCAGGGGAGCACCAGGACCTTCAAGTCCGCGGGGACGCCCTGGTCCAGCTCCTCGTAGGTGACGTAGCGGAAGGGCTGTTTCAGGTCGGCAAGGAGGGCTGCCCAACCCGTCTGGCTATTGTGCCACACATTGGCGCCCAGGCTTCCCGATGCCGTGAAGAGGGAGGCCTGGGAATAGAGCACCCCCACCTCCCGGCGACATTCCTGCGCGGAGAGCACCAGGCAGTCGGCCCCTTTCCGGATTTCCTTCAGCCCCTGGCTGTAGAGCTTCATGTTGGGATTGGGGGAGAGATCTCCGTGCATGCCGTGGCCCATGAAGATGCTGGAGAAATTGGAGCCCAGGAAGAGATTGTCCCAGAGCCGGGTCTTTTGGTCGAACTCGTTCACCTGGTAGGCGAGGCAGTATCCGGTCCATTCCCCCGCCACGAAGCCGGGTTTGGCCAGGTCGTGGACCAGTTTGCGCTGGATGCCGCCGTAGAAGGAGAGGCAGTCGATGTATTTCATCAGCTGGACCCAGTCGTAGCTCAGGCCCGGCACCTGGGTGCCGGAGAGTCCCGCCTGGCTTTCCGGCACCGCCTGGCGAATGGCCTCCCGGGTGCCGCCCACCCAGTTTTTGGCGTAGAGGGCGGTCATGAAGAGCTTGTGGTCCAGCCAGCGGCTGAGATTTTCCGGACTGGGGAGTTCCTCCAGCTGGCAGGGGACCACCTCGTCCCAGCGACGGAAGCGGGTCTCCCACTCCTGGTTCAAGTCATCCAGGGAGTCGTATTCCTCCTGGAGGCGCTGGCGGAATCCCGCCAGGCAGAAGGGGCTGTAGCAGACGCTGCGTCCCAGAAAGGCCTCGTCGGCGATTTCCTGGAGGGTGATGCCGTAGAAGGCGTAGTGCTGTTGTTCCATCCGGGTGCGGATGCGGGCATGGAGATCCTGGAGGAAGGCGGGATCGGAGTAGCAGGGATTTCGGACGGGGTCGGAGGCGATGTCTCCCCGGTAGCGCATTTCGGATTCCTGGGGCACATCCAGCTGGCCTGCCCGGGTGGCCACCATCTGGAGGCCCACGTCCGCCAGGGCATGGAGCATGCCCATGCTCTCCATGTCCTGCTGGAGATTCACCATCTGATGGGTGAATCCCAGGTCCCGGAGGGTCTTGAGCATGGGATAGTATCCCAGCCAGACCAGGGCATCCATCCGGCGGGGATCCTTGAGGATGCGGAGGGCGAACTCGCCGTAGACCTCGCCGCGGGGGTCCTCCCCCTCCCGGAGAATGGCCTCCACCCGGTAGAGGCGGGCCAGGGGCGCCAGGGGCGTGAAGGTCATGGTGGCGTCGCTCCCCCGGGGAACGAGGGTCTCCTCCTGGAGAACGCGCCCCTCCGCTTCGGAAATCCGCACCGTGAGACGGGCGTCCCGCGGCCAGCGGGGACAGGCAAAGGAGATCTCCACCTCCTCGCCGGGACGGTAGATCCGGTCCTCATGGGAGAAGGTCAAGGCCAGGGGATGGGTTTCGGGGAGGGAGAAGGCGGTAGCGCCGCAATCCAGTCCCCTGCCCTCCTGGTCCTCCAGGAAGAGATGGGCCACATGGCGGCCGCCGGGCAAACCCTCCCGGGAGAGACGGATTTTCTGTTCTCCGGGCTCCAGGGAAAGGGTCCGGGTGTACTCCCTCTCGATCCTCCGATGGAGATTCAGGACACGCACCCGGAGATTGGCGGTCATGGATTCCCGGGCGACCACGGTCACCTCATCCTCCCGACACTCTTCCAGGCGGGCGGGGAGGGGGATTTCCGCCAGCCCCCGGAGGAGTTTCAGGGTCTGCAGGTGGAGATATTCCCAGTAGGGGAAATCCCGTCCCCAGAGGGAGGGGACGTTTTGCGCCACCTGTTCCTGGGGCACGCACTCAAAATACTTCGGGAGCAGATACCACTCGTCCTCGGAGGGCTGGAAGCAGACGCTCCACGCCCCCGCCGGGCTCCGGTATCCCCGCAGCCCCTCCCGCCGGACACTGTCGGGGAGGGAGCACATTCTGGGAAGGGTCGTCCAGGAGGGGGGCAGCGGAGTTTCCTCCCCCAGGAGGGAGTCGGGCACGTTCTGGCATCCCAGGAAGAGAAGATTGGCGCCCTCCCGCCGGAAGCGCAGGAGTTCCTCCACGAATTCCGGCTGCACCATGGTGCGGAAATCCATGGCCTGTACCAGAACCACCCGGGGCGTCTCCTGGACCTGGCGCAGACATTCCATGGTGTATTCCTCCAGGGAGTCCCCGAAGGTCACATCCCAGCCGTGCTCGAAACGCAACACCTTCCGGAAGAGCGGGATATACTGATATTCCAACGGCATTCGCTGGGCCATCTCCAGAATGGTGCGCCGGAAGGGGGTCTGGACGGAGCGGGTGCTTGCCAGAGGCAGATAGAGGACGCCATCCAGGGGCTGGGCGGGATCGGCCAGCCACTTCTCATGGGGCGTCGTCACGGAATCGTCCAGATGCTCGATGATCTCCACATGGGGGTTGCGGTTGCCCATCAGCTCCTCCCGCAGCACCTCCTTCCGGTCCCGCTTCACATAGGTGAAATCCTCGGGCACCACGCTGAACTTGTCCATGGAGAGGCTCACCGTGGGGCAGCGCAGCGTGGAGAATTCCAGGGCGGCGGTCTTCACATCCTCCTCCACGAAGAAGGACTGCTCCAGCTTCTTCCAGGGGAATGCCACCTTGTCGTGCTGGAGGTGGACATTGCGTTCCCGGAGGTGCTTGCCCTCCCCGTTCAGCTGAATCACCTGGACCACCGCCCAATCCTGGTCGGGATTTTCCGCGGTGGCGTAGCAGGAGGCGGTATAGCGGACGCCGGGCTCCGGGCGGAAATGGATCGGCCAGATGCTCCAGAAGGAGGAGCCTTCCGGCAGTTGGAGGCGAAGGCAGCGGGAGCCGTCGAAGCTGCCGTTCTCCTCCCAGAAGAACATTCCCCGGGAGCGGACGGCCTCGCTCCAGGGGAACCCCCAGGGCCAGGAGGAATCCTGGGAGGAGCTCTCTTCCACATCCCCGTTGACCAGCAGCTGGGGGCCGCCCGCCAGCAACTCCTCCTCGCGGGGCGTGGGGACGCCAGGCTGTTCCTGGGGCAAATCCAGACAGAGCCGGACATGGAAATCCCCCTCTCCCAGGAAAGCATCATCCATGTCGTAGGCGGCCCCGTCCTGGAACTTGGTGTAATAGAATCCCTTGGGATTCACGCCGGAAATCAGGAAGAGGGCCCGTTGTTCTCCGGAGGGCAGGGTCTCCGTGCGGAAGAGGACGGGGCGGTCCAGGCGCTCCCGTCCATTGGCACATTCATAGACGCCCAGTCGGGAGAGGTCGGTCTCCGCAGGGAAGCGCACGGCCCGCACCGAGGGAAAGAACTGGCGCCTTCCCGACACGTCCATGTATTTCTGGCTCACGGGCATGGAGGGTTCCGGAGGCATGCCGTAGACGCCACCGGGCGTTTCGCCCGCCAGAATCCGGGGAAGGAGGCAGGGCATTTCCTCCCGGGAGAAGAAGGAATTTTTCGCAATCCCCTTCATCCGGGCGGGCACGTCCCGGCAGGGAAGAAGGAACAGAGTGAACTGGCGGGTCAGGCCGCCCTCGATCTCCTCCTCCCGGATGAACCACTCCAAGGTGGCCACGGAATTCGACTCGGAACGCCAGAAATAGAAAGCCTCCACCTCGTCGTCCGGCAGGCACACCAAGGCGCCCACCCCCCGGGGGCCGCACACTCCCGCCGTCCCCGAGCCGGGATTCATGACGAACAAATCCCCCCGGGCGCCGGGGCCGGGATGGACGAAGGAATCCAACTGTCCGTCCTGGCGGGAGAAGAAATAGCGGTTGGGCTGCTGGGCGTCTCCCTCCCCCTCCCGGAGCAGGGAGCGGATCCAGAGTCCCGCCTTGTGGGGCTTGTCATCCAGATTCCGGAGGGTGTAGTCCACCCGCAGAGAGCCATCCTTCTGCAGGGTATACTGTTTTTGCAGACGGAGCCAGCGGAAGGCCTGGACGCCCTGGGCATGGAGAAGCAGACTGGGGCCCTCCGGGACATCCTCCCAGGGCTTCTGCGCCTGGAATTCCAGATTGCCGAAAGCCTCGCCGTCCACGGAGGCGTCTCCCCGGCTGGCGAAGGCCACTTCCGTGAGGGTTCCCGTCTCTCCGTTGGCGGGCACCAGGGAGTGTTCCCGCCAGAGGAATTGCGTCACTCCCCCGCCCCGGGTGGTCAGGCGGACCGTCTTTCCCAGGGGAATTTCCGTGGAGAGGAGGGGCAGGGAGAGGGCGAAGAGGCAGAGAAGGAGGGAGCGAACCATGGGGAGACGGAGGGACGAGGAGCTAGAGAGTGGAACCGAAGAGCATGGAGGGCATCAGGAGGAGATTCTGGACGGGGATTTCCCGGCGTTGGCGAATCTCGCCCAGGAGGAGCGTCAGGGCGCGCTCCCCCATTTCCGCGGTGTGTACCTTCAGGGTGGAGATGGGATTCACCTCCCCGGCGATGGCATCGAGGCCATCGCTGGAGACCACCCCCAGGGCCTCCGGCACGGAGAACCCATCCCGGTTCAGGCACTCGATCAACTGGGGGGAGAAGCTGTCCACGGCGGAAATCACCACCGTGCGCCCCGGGGTCAGCTGTTTCCACGCCTGCCGGAAGCAACGATAGCTTTCCCCCATGTCCTGCATCATGCAGTCGGGGATGATGGCGGTGCTCTTCCGGGAGATGCCCAGTTCCCCCAACGCCAGGGAGAAGCCCAGCTCCTTTTCCTTCTGGGAGAAGGCGTCCACCCCGGAGGCAGCCAGGATGAAGCGGTTGTAGCCCATGCGCTGGAGCGTGGACAACAATTCCCGCATGCCCCGGCGATAGTCCGGCGAAACGGAGAAGACCGGCAGGGACGTGGTGCGGTTGACAATCACCACCGGCTTTCCTGTGCGGGTGAGGATGGCTCTGGCCACCTCGTCGGAAATCCGTTCGTCCAGAAGATACCCCTCCACCATGTCGCTCATTTCCAGAGCGGCGGAAAGGAGATTTTCCCGGCTCAAGTCGCACCAGGAGGCGCAGAACTGGGCGGAGAGATGGCTCCAGAGCAGGTTCACCCTCCCCCGGAGGGCGGCCTGCTGGATCCCGCAGATGATTTCATCGAAATAGTGGTCGTAGCGGGAGATGTAGTTGGAACGCAGCAGGCATCCCACCATTTCCCGCCGGGGAAGGCACTCCCGGGAGGGAGCCTTCACAAAATAGCCGTTGCCGGGGCGCCGTTCCAGGAAGCCCATGGCCTGGAGTTCCTGGAGAGCCCGGGTGGCGGTGACGGTCCCCACCCGGAACTCCTGGCGCAGCGTCCCCAGGGAGGGGGCCTTCTCCCCCGGAAGAAGAAGCCCCTCCTCCAGGCGGCGCTTCAAGCTGGAAATGATGTGCTCGTACAGGTAGCGTTCCTTCATTTCCACCTCCGGGAGGAAAGGCCGTTCCAGGGAATGTCCGCCCGCCCTAGCGGTCTTCGCCGCCAGGGATGTTGCAGGTGGGATACCAGTAGTAGTCGGTCACCAGATAGCGCTTGCCCTTGTCGGAATTGTTCTTTGCCTTGCTGATGGGAATGGCCTCCACGTGGCCGTCGGTGAAGCAGGCGTTCATCTGGTCGCTGTGGCGGAAGAGGTTCTCGGCCTTGGCCCAGTCGTAGACCCCGATTTCGTCCGCCAGCATGACAATCTGGTCGGAGTTGTCGTAGGTAAGCCCGCAGGTGGAGCCGTCAAAGAGATTCACATGGAGGGCGGGATACTTGACGGAGCTGACCCGATGCCAGTCGGCGGCGGGGCAATACTGGCTGCTGTACCAGCCGCCCTCGAGGATTTGGCGGCAGTAGCCCATGCCGACGCTGGCCTGGTAGGAGATGTTGCCCATGAGGCGCTCGCTGGTGGGGCAGGAGGGGCACAGGGTCACCTTGTGCCAGGCGCTCTTGTCGGCTCCGGTGCCCCCTCCCTGCCTGATGTGGGCGGCGGGGTCCTTGGCCTTCCATTCGTTGGTGTACATGGGGGTGCCGGGGATGAGGGGATTCAGGGTGTAGAAGGTGGTCACGTCGCTGCGGCCGATGACGGCGCCCCAGAAGCCGCAGCTGCCGGCGCCGTCGGTGTAGAAGGAGAAGACGATGGGGGGCAGGTAGTCATCGTAGTCGTTGCTGTAGAGGATGTGTCCCAGCTGGAGCTGCTTCATGTTGTTGGTGCAGCTGATGGCCCGCGCCTTCTCCCGCGCCTTGGACAGGGCGGGCAGCAGCATGGCCGCCAAGATGGCAATAATGGCGATGACAACCAGCAACTCAATAAGGGTAAAGGATTTGCGCATGATGATTTGCGTAGGGGGAATGGGTTGGGGGATGGGAAGAAAGGAGGAAGGAACAAAAAAGAAAACCGAAAGCCCCGGGAGGACGGACGCCCCCGTCCACGCCCGCAGGGCAACACATAAATTTTGGGCAATTTTTGCGGAAAAACAATAGAATAGGAGGAGAAAAAACGGGTCTTCCCGATTTCCCCGGGATGGAATCGGGAATTTACCCAGGAAACCGCAATAGAGATAGCATAGAGACAGAAAACCGGATTCTCCCCTGCCCTCCCGGGGGTGGATTCTCCTGCGGGGCGGTTCAATAGATTTGGGCGTTCCAGTGTTCCTTCCGGGCCGTCGTCATGGGGTCCAGGGCGCCTTGGGGGAACTCCAGTTTCACCACGGGGACCGTGTCCTTCAGCCTGGCCAGGGGCAGTCCTTCCACGAAGAGACAGGGGCCGCTCTGGAAGAACTCGGGGATTTGCTTCACGGATGCCTGGAGTTCCTCTCCGGTGTTCAGGAGAGTGGTGCGCCGGGGGAGGCAGGCAAGGGGTTCCAGAGTGAAGGCGGAGCTGATGGCGCCCTGGGGCAGATGGGCGTAGAGGGTGTCTCCCTTTCGGGTGAGCATCACTTCGGGATTCCGGCAGAGGCCCGGGGCGGGTTCCGCCAGGACGACGGCCTCGCGGCACTGGCGGTACCACTGTCCCACCTCCCGGAGGGAGTCGCAGGCCTGGGGGGGGATTTTGCCCAGGGCGTCCGGGCCCACGTTCAGGAGGTAGTTGCCTCCCATGGCGAAGATGCGGTCCATGGAGCGGATGAGGAAACCGGGGGAGAAGTAATCCTCGTCCTCCCGGTATCCCCAGGAGCGTCGTCCCACGGACTGGCAGGCTTCGGTGAGGCGGGTGAAGGCCCCTCCCTCCGGCACGCAGCGTTCGGGGGTGGCGTAGTCCCCTGGTCCGAATCCCCGGTTGTTGATGTAGATGCCCGGCTGGAGGGTGCGGATTTCCTCGTTGAAGGAGGGGATGTTCAGTCCGGAGGGGATGTCCCAGAAGAACTGCGCCAGGGGTCCGTATTGGGTGCAGAGTTCCCGGACCTGTTGCCGGAGGTATTCCAGATACTTTGTCAGATCCGGGGTGTCTCCGGGATTGGGGGCGTCCAGCTGGTGGTCTCCCCCGAAATTGATGGAGTAGGGGCAGTGCCAGTCCGGGTAGGAATAATAGAGGGAGAGGGCCACATCCCGCCGGGCGCACTCCCGTGCCAGGGCCTTCAGGGGGTCCTGTCCCCAGGGTGTCCGGGTGATTTTATAGTCGGTGGTCTGGGTATCCCACATGCAGAAGCCGTCGTGGTGCTTCGTGGTGAAGCAGAGATACTCCATGCCTGCCTCCTGCACCAGATCCAGCCACTCCTGCGCGGAGAACTGGGAGGGGCAGAACCGCGCCTGTCTCTTCTGATACTCCTCGGCGGGAATCCGGCGGCGCCACTGCACCTGCTCGTGCCACCCATCCAGGGCAAAGAGCCCCCAGTGCACGAAGAGCCCGAAACGGCGCTCCCGGAAGAGGCCGGAGGGGGAGTTGGGGGAAACAGATTCCACGGGGAAGGACATAGAAGACTCCAGGCAGGCAAAGAGGAGAGAGGGAGAATCAGGCGTTTCCTCAAAATAGCCCCTCCCCCAAAAAACGCCTTTCCCCGCCGGGGGATTTTGGGATATTTACGGCGAACAAGAGAGGCTGGAGGCGGAGAGGACCGCCGACGGCCTGCGGTCAAACGCCCCCGGATTCCCAGGAGTCCGGGGTTGGCTCCTCCCGTGGTTCCCTGCCAGGCTGCCATGAAGATGGCCACGACGCCGAGTTTTCGACCCTGCCGCCTCGTCAGGGGACGGCCGCGGGATAGGTTGGACGGTCGGATCAAGACGTTTCCGCTCCCATGGCTTCCACCTGGCGCATCCGGCGCTGGATCTTGCCCTGGAAGGCAGCCACCATGGCCGACGTGGCGAAGAAAGCCAGGGGGATGGTCCAATAGACGGAATTGACCCCCAGGAGCGGCGCCAGGACGCAGGCCCCCAGGTGCCCCAGCCCGGAGCCGCAGGAGCGTACCGCCTGGGCATATCCGAACATCACGCCCCGGCGGGCGGGTTCGGTGACCTTGGAGATCCAGGCGGTGCAGATGGGCTCCATGCCGCCGGCGCAGAAGACCATGAGGAAGCGGAGGGGGATCATGGCCATGACGGCCCAGGTGGTCTCCCGGGCGAAGCCGAAGGGCTGGATCCTGGGGGTGGCGGGCAGAATGAAGGGGAGGAGCGCCATGATCAGCACCGCGCTCCCCGCAATGCCTCCCAGCCACTGGGCGATGGCGGCGGCACGGGCGTCGATGTGCCGTGCCAGGATGAAGCCCGCCAGCACGGCTCCCAGGGCGCCGGCCCCCATGATCCATCCCGTGTACAATTCCCGGCCGGGAAAGCCCGTCCCGCCATTCAATTCCTCCACATAGAGGGCGATCTGGGACTGGTCCATCAGGCGTGCCAGGGAGTGGGCGCCATAGATGCACAGCACCGGCAAGGCGGGCAGGAGGGTCCATTGCCAGGTCTCCCGCCAGCGTCCCTTGGGGGAGGAGGGAGGCGCCTGGGGGGAGGGAGGCGGCGGGGGCGTGAAGCGCTCCCGCACCAGGAGGAAGACCGTCAGGGTGGTGACCACCAGGAGGCAGCAGGAGACGTGGAAGGAGTTCCGGAAGCCGAAGCGTTCCGACAGGACGCCCCCCAGAAGCAGTCCGGTCATGTCCCCGGAGAAGATGGAGCTGGAGAGCATTCCCAGGGCGAAGCCGGAGCGGTGCCGCGGGGTGTTGCAGGCCACCAGGGTGGTGGAGGCGGCAATGGTGCCGGTGAAGCACCCCTGGAGGAAGCGGAGGAAGAGGAATTGCCAGGCATGCTGGCAGAATCCCATGAAGCCCAGGACCACGGCCCCCATGGAGGCCGCCCGCAGCACCATGCGCTTTCGTCCATAGCGGTCCGCCACCCATCCCCACAGGGGGGCGGCCACGGCGAAGGCGACTTGGGTCAGGAGGGAGGAGAGTCCCGCATAGAGCCGGATGCGGGGTTCGCTGGCTCCGGGAGCCAATTCCCGGAGAAAATAGGGTGCGAAGGGGACGGACAGGGAGAATCCGCACAGGGAGATGAACTGGGCGCACCAGAGGACCGCCAGATTTCTCCTCCAATGGGGGAATTCCCGTTCCTGCAGAGTCTCCCGGAGGGATTCCATCACAGGCTTCCCCCCTGGGAAGAGCGGAAGGAGTGGGACATGGGCCTCGTCCTCCCTTTAGAAGTGCCGGCTCACCCGCAGACCGGCGGTGACGGTGGCGGCGGCGTTGAAGTCATCCCGTTTGGCGGCCTTTCTTGCCCGGCTGTCGGGATGGAAATCCGCCTCCAGGAAGGGGGCGATCACCCATTGGCCCACTTCCCAGGGCAGGCTGCTGGCGAGGGAGAGGGTATAGAGGGCGTTGCCGCCGCAGTCCTCCTGGGTCAGGGCGCGCATCCGGCGGCTGTCTCCCCAGAAGAGAGCCAGGGAGTTTTCCCACATCAAAGCACCGTCCTCCCGGATGGCGCAATGGAGGGTGGCCTCCGTCACGGCGAAGGTTTGGTTCTTGCCGTAGTTGTGCTCCAGGGAGAGGGCGCCGGTCAGGGCAAGGCGTTCCCCCCGCCAGAACTCCTCCAGCTGCAGCGACAGGGCCAGACTTCCGGAATTCTCCCGGGAATGGCCGGGATAGGCATTGTAGGTCCAGCACACATCCACCGTCACCGGCCCCAGGAACCCCGTGTCCCCGAAGGACATGGCATAGCCCAGATAGAGGCGGCTGTCCTGGAAGTGGCGCCCCCGCCCCGCCCGATCGGAGAAGTTGTAGACTTCCTGAAGACCCAGATAGAGGCCGCTTTCCTGAATCTCCCCCTGGAAGATGGCCACGGGAGAGGAGTTCCGGCACCACCCCTCCCGGATGTATCGGGAAGCCAGGGTGCCGCCCAGGGAGAAGGAGGGAAGGAAGGGGGCCGTGCGGGGCACCACCCGGGGCGCAGGCGCCTTGGGTGCCGGCGCGGGGACCGTCAGCAACGGCTGGGGCATCCCCAGGGGAAACAGGGACGGAACCGCCTTGGGAGCCGGGGCGGCGGGAGGCGGCGTGCCCAGGACCTGACGGCGTACCTCCGGAGACTGGGCGAAGATGCCCGCGGTCATCCCCAGAAACACCAGGACAAGAAGGAAGAGACGATTCTTCATACGTTCACAGAAAGCTGGAAAAATCCCCGGAAGAAAGGCGCCCCTTTCCCGGGACTCTACAGGAAGAAGGGAAGATCCACCTGCCGCAGTTGCTGCCCGGAAGCGGAAGACTCCTCCGGCTTGACAGGCTCCTCCGGCTTGGGCGGCTCCTCCGCTTTGGGAGTTTCCTCCGCTTTGGGAGGCTCCTCCGGCTTGGGCGGCTCCTCCGGCTTGGGCGGCTCCTCCGGCTTGACAGGCTCCTCCGCTTTGGGAGGTTCCTCCGCTTTGGGAGGTTCCTCCGCTTTGGGGGGCTCCACCGCTTTGGGAGGCTCCTCTGCTTTGGGGGGCTCCACCGCTTTGACAGGTTCCACCGCTTTGACAGATTTCCCCGGCTTGGGAGACTCCTTTCTCTTGGCGGGTTTCTTCCCCTTGGGAGGTTCCTCCGGCCTGGGAGGTTCCTCCGGCTTGGCGGGCTCCTCCGGCTTGGGAGGTTCCGCCGGCTTGGCGGCGGGCTCCTCCGGCTTGGCGGCGGGCTCCTCCGGCTTGGCGGATTCGGCGGGGGATTCGGCGGGGGCTTGCTGTCCCCGTTCCAGGACATTGACCTTCACCACGGGATAGTGGGTGAGTTTGAATCCCCGGGCCTCCCGTCCTCTCAGGGGGATGTTGGCGAACTCCACCCGGATATCCTTGTAGGAGCGGCGGCGGTTGGTGGCCAGTTCCAGGGAGAGGACCACATTGGCGTTGGTGTAGAGCGCCTCGATGACGCAGCCCTCGGGAATCACATGGTATTCCCGGGAGAGGACGAACTGGCCCACCTGGAAGCGTTTGGCGAACCAGGTTCCCTCCTTCTTGTTCCGGTAGAGAATGGAGTAGACCTGATCCTTGTCGTAGAGGAAGAGGAACTTTGCCTGTCCCACATAGGTTTTCGCCTCGATGGGGAGCACCTGGCAGGTGCCGTCTCCCCGGAGGATCATCAGGCGGTCGTACTGGGTGCAGAGGAGGGGTTCCGCGTCCTTGCTGGAGGCTTTGACGCCGGTGCCCACGAAGCCGTTGACCCGGTCGTGAAAGACCTTCACATCCCTGCGGGCGATTTCCTTCCGGTCCACCTCCTGGAATCTCGTGATCTTGGTCTTTCTGGGGAAGAGGGGGCCATACTGCTCCAAGAGTCCCTGGAGATAGGAGACGGCGTATTCCGTGAGACGGGCCAGGTGTTCCTGGGTCTCCTTCATGGCCAGCATGAGGGCGTCCACATCCTTCTGGTTCTTGGCCAGATCGTAGACGGAGATGCGGCGAATGGGGATTTGGAGGAGGCGTTCCACATCCTCCTGGGTGACATCCCGCAGCAGCTGGTCCCGGAAGGGTTTCAGGCCCTCCAGCACCGCCTCGTGGATCTTGGGGAGGGTGGCGCATTTCTCGATGCGCTTGTAGATGCGGTTCTCGATGAAGATCCGCTCCAGGGAGAGTTTCTGGATGTTCTCCCGCTCGTTCTGCAGCGCCAGTTCCTCCTCTGCCTTCAGAATCTCCAGCAGTCGGCTCACATTGCGGCGCAGCACCTGGCTGACCGTCAGCTCCACGGGCTGGTTGTCCTGGATGACCAGGATGGTGGAGTGGAGGGTCTTCTGGCAGTCGGTGTAGGCGTAGAGTTCCTGGATGGTCTCCGCCGCATGAATGCCCCGCGTCAGGGTGATCTCGATATGCACCTGGGAGGCGGTGAAATCATTGATGGCGGCCATCTTGAGCTTTCCCTTCCGGGCGGCCTCCTCGATGGAATTGATGAGCAATTCGGTGGTGGAGCCGGCGGGCACCTCCCGGATGATCACCTTCTTCTCCCCGTCGGCCTCGATGCGGGCGCGCACCTGGATCTTCCCCCTGCCATCATCGTATCCCGAGACGTCCATGAGGCCGCCCGTGGGGAAATCGGGGTAGAGCTGGAAGGGCTCGTTCCGGAGGATGGCGATTTCCGCCTGGAGCAGCTCCGGGAAATTGTGGGGGAAGACGTGGGTGGCCATGCTCACCGCCACGCCATCCTGCCCCAGCATCAGCAACGTGGGCACCTTGGAGGGCAGCACCACCGGCTCCTTGGTGCGCCCGTCGTAGGAATCCACATACTGGGTCACGGCGGGATTGAAGAGCACCGCCTTGCCGAAGGCGTTGAGACGGCACTCGATGTATCGTCCGGCGGCGGCGGGATCCCCGGTGAAGATGTTGCCGAAGTTTCCCTGGCGATCAATGAAATATTCCTTGTTGGCCAGCACCACCAGGGCGTCGCTGATGGAGGCGTCGCCGTGGGGATGGTACTTCATGGCCTCGCCCACCACGCTGTTGACCTTGTGCATCCTGCCGTCGTCGATGGTGAAGAGGGTATGGAGGATGCGCCGCTGGACGGGCTTCAAGCCGTCGTCCACATCGGGGATGGCCCGCTCCCGGATCACATACTCGGCGTAGACCATGAAGTTGTGCTCCATGATCTGGCGAAGGGCGTCCGCGCCCCCGTCCTCCGAGGCGTCCGGGAGCAGCTCCGGGGGAATCCCCCCCGGAGAAGCGCCCTCCCCCTCCGTCAACGCCTCCTCCTCCTCCTCGGGAGGAAGGGCGTCGGGGGGCAGTTTATCCATGTCTTCCGTGTCGGCCATAGAAGCGCAAGGGCAAGGCGGTGTCGCCTAGTGGTGGGAGAAGACCCGCTCGGGGGCGTGATAGAGGGCGACGCCAAGCTCGTTGGCCCGCTGGATCACCTCGGCGTCCTTGATGGAGCCGGCGGGGGCGATGATGGCGGTGACGCCCGCCTTGGCCGCCACCTCCACGCCGTCGTAGAAGGGGAAGAAGCCGTCGGACGCCATGACGCAGTCCTGGAAGGTCTCCTTGCCTTCGTATTTCCGGAATTTCTCGATGGCCTTCTCCACGGCGCCCACCCGGTCCTGCTCGCCCGTGCCCACGCACAGGGTGCCGCCGTTCTTCACCATGACCACGCCGTTGGAGCGGACGGAGATGTTGATGTACCAGGCGGTGACCAGGTCCTGCTTCTGGGAGTCGGTGGCCTGGACGGTGCTCTCCACATGGCCCAGGGTCTTGCTGTCCGCGGAGGCGGGCTTCAGATCCTGGACGCCCCGGAGATGGGTCAGCAGGGGATCGGCCACCACCAGGGAGCCGTCCGCCAGCACCTTCACGGTGCGGTGTCCCGTGGTGTCGTCCCCCACGAACTTGGGGAGGCGGTCCAGGTCGCCGCACTGGAGGATGCGGATCTGCTTGTTCAGGGTCACGTCGGGGTTGGAGAAGACAGCCATGGCCTCGGGGGTGAAGCCGGGCGCCACCACACATTCCACGAAGGTGGTCATGATCTCCCGGGCGGTCTCCTGGTCCACGGGGCGGTTGAAGGCGATGACGGAGCCGAAGGCGGCGCGGGGGTCGCAGTCCCGGGCCTTCACATAGACCTGGCAGAGGGTCTCCCCGTCCCGTCCCACGGCGGCGCCGCAGGGATTCACATGCTTCATGCAGGCGCAGGCGGGCTGGGCGAAATACTTCACAATGTTCAGGGAGTAGCTGATGTCCTCCAGATTGGTCTGGGAGAGGCCGTTCTTTCCGGTCTTCAGCACCTTCATGTCGCCGATGACGCAATCCGTGGCCTGGACGGGCTTGTAGTAGGCGGCGGTCTGGTGGGGGTTGGTGCCGTAGCGCAGGTCGTCCACCTTCACATAGGCGACGCCGCCGAAATCGGTGGTCTGGGGATACTCGCCCTTGTTCTGGGTGAGGTAGGTCTTGCGGTTCAGGGATTCAGACATCGTGGGAGTTCTCCGTGAAAGGGGACGGGATGAGGGGGAAAGGGGGGGAGGCGGGGCGGCTAGGAGACCTCGGGGCGCTGGAGCTGCGCCAGACGGCTGTAGATGCCGCCGGCCTGTCGCAGCTGGGCGTCCGTGCCCCTCTCCACCACCTGGCCCTTCTCCAGCACCAGGATGCAGGAGGCGGCTTGGACGGTGGAGAGACGGTGGGCGATGGCAAGGACCGTCCGGTTGCGCATCACGTTGTTCAACGCCTCCTGGACCAGGCGTTCCGTGACGGTGTCCAGGGCGCTGGTGGCCTCGTCCAGAATCAGGATGGGGGGATTGCGGAGGATGGCGCGGGCGATGGCGATGCGCTGTTTCTGGCCTCCGGAGAGGAGGTCTCCCCGTTCGCCCACGATGCGCTGGAATCCGTCGGGGTGTTCCTGGATGAAGGCCAGGGCGTTGGCCTGGCGCGCCGCCTCCTCCACCTGTTCCCGGGTGGCCTCGGGGCGTCCGTAGCGGATGTTTTCCTCGATGGTGGTGTTGAAGAGGAAGGTGTCCTGGGAGACCACGCCCACCAGATTTCGGAAATCGGTCACATCCAGTTCCCGGAGGTCCACGCCATCCAGGGTCACCGAGCCCCGGGAGGGATCGTAGAAGCGCGCCAGGAGATTGGCGATGGTGCTCTTGCCGCTGCCGGTCTGGCCCACCAGAGCCACCATCTCGCCCTTGCGGATGCGGAGATTCAGGTTTTGGAGGATGTCCTGTCCCTCGGGGGTGTAGCGGAAGGAGACGTCATGGAACTGGATTTCCTCCCGGAATCCCTGGACATGGCGGGGATTGGGGGAGACGGGCAGGGAGTGGTCCTGGTCCATGACCTGGAAGAAGCGTTCGGCGGCGGCGGCGCCCTTCTGGAGGCCGGCGTTGACCTTCACCAGGTCCTTGATGGGCTTGTACATGCTCTGGGCGGCGAAAGCCATCCCCCCCAGCACGCCCAGGGTGAGGCCGTGGACGTAGCAGAGCCAGATGAAGACCCCCGCCAGCACCATGGCGGCGACCTGGAGGATGGGAGGCACCGCCACCTCGGCCCGGATGGCGCGGCGCAGGGCGCGGAAATACCGCTCGTTGGTCTGACGGAACGCCTCCTTCTCCCGCTCCTCCTGACGGAAGGCGCGGATCACCTTGATGCCGGAGAAGCTCTCCTGCATCCGGTCCGTCACCACCGCCACGCCGTCCAGCACCCGGTGTTCAAAGCGCTTCAGCAGACGGCAGAGGCCGTAGAGGGGGAAGATGGCGGCCAGCATCAGAAGAACCACCAGGCCGAACTTCCAGTCCAGGTGGGCCTCCACGGCGGTAAGCACCAGATAGGAGCCCGCCGCCAGGATCTGGATGGGGGCGACGATGAGCTCGGGGAAGTTGTTGGAGATGATGCTCTCCACCGCGTTGATGTCGTTGGTGCACCGGCTGATGAGGGTGCCCACCGCCATGTCCTTCCGGGCGTAGAATGCCTGGGACTGGTCCAGGAGGTGGTTGTAGAGGGCGCCCCGCATGTCCGTGACCACCCGGGCTCCCAGCCACTTCAGGCAATACCGGTTTCCCAGGATGGCCAGCGCCTGCATCAGGAAGAAGATGCCCAGGCCCGCCAGAAGGACGATGACGATTCCCCGGGTCAGATGCACGCCGTCGCCCCGGTCCACCTGGGGAAGCCCCATCCGCGCCAGCCACTGGTTGGCGGTCTCCACATATTTTCCGATTTTGGCGGTCTGCCGGTCGAAGGCGCCGCCCTCTCCCGCAGGTTCCTCTTCCTCCTCCTGGGGGACGTTCTCCGGGAGGGCCGGGACCGCTTCAGGGGCGGGCGCGGGCTGCTCCGCCATCTGGACCATGGGGGCGGGCGCCGG
This sequence comes from Oligosphaeraceae bacterium, assembly GCA_051884615.1. Lineage (GTDB taxonomy): Bacteria > Verrucomicrobiota > Lentisphaeria > Oligosphaerales > Oligosphaeraceae > UBA1724. Next base: position 52 of record JBJEVT010000013.1, on the reverse strand, counting down.
GGAGGCCGACCCGCCCTCCAATCCGGTGGCCACCATGCCCACCATGCGGCAG
>JBJEVT010000012.1:0-68605 GCA_051884615.1 Oligosphaeraceae bacterium | reverse complement strand
TCCGGCCCGCGTGGCACCTGGATGTGCGTTCCCTCTATCCCTCCGTGCTGCTGGCGGCGGGAGAATCCCCCCGCAGCGACTCCCTGGGAATCTTCATCCAGCTCCTGGGACACCTCCGCACCTTCCGACTCCAGGCGAAGGACGCCGCCAAGACCGCCGACACCCCCGCCCAGAAGGAAGAATACCAGGCCCTCCAGAACTCCTTCAAGATTCTCATCAACTCCTTCTACGGATACCTGGGGTTCGCCCAGGGCACCTTCAACGACTACGCCCTGGCGGAAAAGGTCACCTCCACCGGCAGGAAAATCCTCACCCAGATGAAAGAGGAGCTGGAGAAGGAGGGAGCCCACATCCTGGAGATGGACACCGATGGCATCTACTTCATGCCGCCCCCCCGGGCCACCCCCGAGGCCATGCGGAGGAAAATCCAGCAGGAACTGCCCCCCGGCATCGAATTGGAACTGGACGGACTCTACGCCGCCATGTTCTCCTATCGCAGCAAAAACTACGCCCTCCTGGAGGAGGATGGCACCATCTCCCTCCACGGCGCCGCCCTGCGCTCCCGGGGACTGGAACCCTTCCTGCGCCGCTTCATCCAGGAATCCCTCAAGGCAATCCTGGTGGAGGGCGTCCACGACCTCGCCCCCCTGGTGGAGCGATACCTCCAGGAGCTGGAGAGCCATGCCTGGCCCCTGACGGATTTCCTGCGGAAGGAGAACCTCATCCAGTCCGTGGAGAACTACATCCGGTCCCTGTCCACTCCCCAGGGGCGGCGTTCCGCCGTCTACGAGCTGGCGCGGCGCTGCAAGAAGCCCGTGCGCCCCGGGGATTCCCTGCGCTACTATGTCACCGGCGCCAAAAAGAGCGTCTCGGTCACCGACAACAGCAAGTTGGAGGAGGAAATCGACGAAACCCTGCGGGACGAGAATCTCCCCTTCTACCGGGAACGCCTCCTCTCCCTGGCGAAAAAGTTCCAGGATGTCCTTTGACCCCCCCGCCATTTTCCCCCGGGGGAAAACAAGCGATTATCAGGTCGTCTGCCCTTCGGCGGAGAAGCGGTCGAGAATCCAGGAAAGGGTCGGCGAATATCCGAAGGCGGCCAGGAGGGTTCCCATTCCCAGGGCGCCCGGCGCCCGGCTCCAGGTGCCGCACAAGGCGATTTCCACCAGGGCGTATAGGAGGTGGGCCGCCCCCCCCGCCAGGGCGGCGGCATACCATCCCCGGGGATTGACGGGGAAGAGGGGGCTGATGGCCAGCACCGCCACCCCGCCGGTGGAGAGGGTCAGCGCCAGGGCATGCACGCCCGGGGGAAGAGCCATGCCGCAATCCAGAAGCACCCCGGCAAGCCACGCCAGGATCATGGGAAGGCCCATGGGGGCGCGCAGGGCGAGATAGGCCAGAAGGAGCGGAAGGGGATGCAGGTGGAGTTCCGGGAAGAAGCGTCCCGCCACCAGTTCCCAGCCCAGGAAGAAGTAGAGCAGCACCAGGAAGCCGGCCATGCGGAGAAAGCCCCACAGGCACCCGGCACGCCCCGTCAGACTCTGACGGATGGCTTCGGGATGCAGGGTCACCGACACCTCCAGCAGGGCGTGATTCTGAGAATCGGCGAGCTTCATGACCGTCCTACCGCTTGCCCCGAATGGCAACCATCACATATTGGATGCCCAGAAAATCCTTCACCGCTGGGGTGATGGCGTAGACGGGAGAGTCGTCGGGCGCCCGGTCCTTGCCCTGGATCACCCCCACCGGCAACCCGGGCTGCACGGCATCGTTTCCCAGATCCGTGGTGTAGAGCCACTCCCCGAAGCCGAGGGAGTCGAAGGATTCTCCCATGGTGCCGGCCAGCACCAGGGACCCGTCCCGGTTCTCCAGAATGCCGCTGGTCTTCCGCAACGTGGCCTCCGCAGCCAAGCTGAAATCCCTGGCGCACAGCAACTTGACCACGGACTGCCGGGCCGTGGCATGGGCCACCACCCCCACGACGCCGTCCACGGAAAGGACGGCCTGCCCCTCCTGGATGCCGTCGGAGGCCCCCCGGTCCAGAAGAAAGGTGTTCAATTTCCCCAGGAAAAGCCCCCGCCCCGTCACCTCGGCCACCACCAGGGAATAGTCCTTCGGCTGCTTGTAGTGTCGCAGAAGCCGCTGCAGCTGGAGATTTTCCAGACGAAGCCCCTCCTGCTGCCCCTGGACATTGGACAACTGCATCCGGGCCTGGGCAAGCTCCGCCAGCAGCGCATCCCGCTCCTCCAGGGTCATGTTCTCCGGCAAGCCTCCCAGGGCCTCCCGGGAGACGCGCTGCCCCATGGCATGGAGTTCCTGGGCGGGCTGGGTGAAGAGCATCCCCGTATGGAGGATGCGCCGGGTGGTTCCCGCGGGGAGGAGGAAGAGGGCGGCGGCGCACAGCAGGAAGGAGAGGAGCGTCAGGAGGCGAACGGTCAAGACGCCCTGGGGCCGGGCAGAGGCTTTTTCCTCAGGTGAAGTCATAGTGTTTTCCAAAGAGTTCTCCCAGTTCCCGCAGTTTTTCCTCCTCGCCCTCTCCTTCCACCCGCAGGGTCACCACGTCGCCCCGGCGCAGGGAGAGGCCCATGACGGAGAGGGGGGAGGCCGTGATCTGGGTGGCTTTCCCCTGGGGAGAGACCACCCACGCCCGCCCGGAATACCCCTTCAGGGAGGCCGCAATCACCCCGCTGGGACGCAGATGAATCCCGCGGGCATTCTCAATCATGACGATCTTTTCCTTCATGTTCCTCCATGTCACCACGCACACACGCTCCTCCACCTCCTCCCCGCCACGGCGCGAGAGGAAAGAGGAGCCTCAGGAGGAGGGGGACACTCCCTCCCGGATCCAACGGGTCAGGGCCTGACCGGGATCCTCCACATCCTCCTTGTCCATGAAAAACTCCCGGCACCCCGGATGGTTCTTCTCCACCAGGGGAAGCCCATAGTGGAAATCCCGGAAGTGCCCCTCGCAGAATCCCCCCACGGACTTGCCGGCGGACGACGCCAAATCCCCCAGGCGTTCCTTGGCTCCCGGGGAGAAGACCAGGGTGTAGCCGGTTTTCTCCTGGAAGCGCTGGGCGAAGGCGTCCACCTCGGGGCAGGCCATGTGACGAAGCTTCTGGGCATTGGCCTGCAGCAGTTCCTCCAGGGCCTGCCGGGGATGCTCCATCATGGCGCGGGTGAGGGGCAGCTCCGTCACCCCGGTGCCGGGAAGCTCGAATTTGAAGTCCCGGAAGAAGCGTTCCAGCACCGTCAGGAGCCCCCGGGCGCCGGTGCGTTCCCCCGCCGCCTCCCGGGCGATTTCCCGGAGGGCCTCCGGCTCTGCCGTCAAATGGATTCCGTATCCCTCCATGGCCGTCACATACTGCTCCCAGATGCCGTTTTCCGCCGTGGTGAGAATCCGCTCCAGCTCCGGCTCCCCCAGTTCCTCCAGCGCCACCCGCACAGGAAAACGCCCCACGAACTCGGGCTCGAAGCCGTAGTTCACCAGATCCGCGGTCTGGACCTGCTGGAGCAGGGCGGCCTCCCGGCTCCCCGCGCTTGCGTCGTCCCCGCCCTCCTCGCCGGCACCCTCCCCCTCCCGGGCGGTGCGAAAGCCGATGGAGCCGTTGCCCAGACGGCGCTTCACCAGCGCGTCCAGCTTGCTGAAGGCGCCGGAGACAATGAAAAGGATGAATTTGGTGGAGATGGTGGAGGGGGGGCGCTCCCCATTCCGCTGGAAGCTCATCATGGCCTGCATCTGCCCCATCATGTCATTCTGGGCGATGAGGCGCACCTCCGAATCCTCCAGCAGCTTCAGAAGATTCACCTGGACTCCCCGGCCGGAGACATCCTTCTGCCCGTCTCCCCCGCGGCTGGCCAGCTTGTCCACCTCGTCGATGTACACGATGCCGAACTGCGCCAGCTCCACATTCCCGTTGGCCGCCTTCACCAAATCCCGGACAATGTCCTCCACATCGTATCCCACATAGCCCGTCTCGGAGAACTTGGTGGCGTCGGCCTTGACGAAGGGCACCCCCACCAGGCGGGCGATGCAGCGCATGAGGTAGGTCTTGCCCACGCCCGTGGGCCCCATCATCAGCACATTGGCCTTGGGATAGTCCCGCCGGGCCATCTCCGGATCCTCCAGACAGCGGCGGGCGTGGTTGTAATGGTCGCAGACGGCGGTGGCCAGGACCTTCTTCGCCTCGTCCTGGCTGATCACATAGCGGTCCAAATTATCCCGGATCTCCCTGGGCTTCAGGGAGAAGTTCCGAATCACATCCAAGGGGGAGACCCGGGGCGCGTCGTCCCGCTCCTTCTCCTCGTCCCCGGAGGCGTTTCGCTCCAGACGGATGGAGCCCAGGGGGATTCCCCCCAGGCGGTCCATCAGATCCCGCAGCTCCTTCCAGGGATCCCGGGTGGACCGGCTCTCCCCGGTCTGCTCTTCATCCGGGCGTTTTTCCCGCCCGTCGTCAGTCCTCTCGTCCTTCATGCTCGTCTTCTTCCGTGATGAAATTCCCCGGGGCGGCGGGGAGGGGTGGCGGCGGCCGCCACCGTCCCGTCCTCGTCCTTTGGCGTGGTGCGGTCCCTTGGTTTTAGCGGGCGGGGGCCCAGGCGGGGAGGGAGAGCCTGGCCCCCTTGGTCAGGGCCTGGAAGGTATGCAGCAGGGTGTCCACCACATACAAATCCTGGGAGCCGCCGGTGGCGCGGGTGCAGACGATATGGCGTCCGTCGGGCGCCCAGCTGGGGGCCTCCCACTGTCCCGCCGCCTCGGTGACAATCTCGGGCTCCTCCTCGGGATGGGCCGGGTCCAGAACCGCCACCACATACTGCCCGCCCACCCGGGTGGAGAAGCAGATCTTGCCGCTTCTGGGGGACCAGTCCGGGGAGACGCACTCCGCGGAGCTCCGGGTGAGGCGGGTGGCGTCGCCCCCGTTCAGGGAGCGGAGATAGAGCTGGGGACGGCCCCGGCGGTCCGAGACATAGCACACCTGGGTGCCGTCCGGGCTGAAGACCGGGGAGGACTCCACCTCCTTGTCCTCCGTCAGACGGCTTCGGGTGCCGGTGGAGAGATCCAGGAGATAGAGATCCACCTGCTTGCCCAGGGAGAGAGGCAGGGCCACCTTGCGGCCATCGGGGGAGAGGTCGGCGGAGGCGTTCAGACCCCGGGAGCTGGAGATGATGCGCTGGCGCTTGTTGCCCAGATCCATCAGGAGAATCTGGAGGGCGCTGCCCTGGTTGAGGGTGTACACCAAGGCGCCGGCATGGCCCCAGGAGGGTTCCGTGGAGATGGCGCCGTTGTGGGTCAGCCGGGTCTGGGCGCTGCCGTCGATGCGGCAGGTGTAAAGCTCCTTGCGCCCCTTGGAATCGGTGACCACATAGGCGATGGGGCGGGTACAGAGGGCAGGCACGCCAAAGAGCTCCCGCAGAAGGGCGTCGGTGACCTTGGCGGCCCCGTCATTCCAATCCTCCCCCCTGCCCTCCAGCTGCAGCACACGCTCCTCCCCCGCCACCCGGGCCGACAGCGCATACCCGAATCCGCTCCCGTTCACGGAAAGCTGAATCTGGGCACGGTCCGTCTTCCCCTCGGGAAGCACCTGGAACCAGTCGCACCGGGTCAGCATGGTCTCCAACACCTTGGCCCCCTGGGGATCCCCGGTGTATTTCACAATGCCCAGGGAGGGATTGCCCTGGACCACCTTGGTCACCGACCCCACGGGACGCTGCTGACCCATCAAAAGGCAGGGCGCCCCCGACACCAGAAGGGCAAAGGCCCCCAAAATCATGGACATGAATCGATTCATCGGCTTATCCTTCAATCAATGTGTACTTTTCTCTAATTCCTCCCCCTCCCGTCGGAGCGCTCCGTCAAAACCACGCCCCCTCGCACGACGGGAGCTCCACGCCCGCCTCCCCCAAAAGCGGCAGACACGCCGGAGCCCCGGAAGGGACCCCGGCGCGGGGGAGCGGAAGGCGTGGAATCGTCCCCGCAGGGGGAGCCTACACCGCCATGAGCTCCTGCTGCTTGTCCGCCAGAACCGCGTCCACCTTCTCGATCATCTTGTCCGTCAGCTTCTGGATCTTCTCGGTCTGGCTCTTCTGCTCGTCCTCGGTGATCTCGGACTTCTTCTTGGCCTCCTTGATGGCCTCGTTGGCGTCCCGCCGGGCGTTCCGGATCTCCACCCGGGCCTCCTCGGCGTATTTCTTCACCTGCTTGGTCATCTCATTGCGGCGCTCCTCGGAGAGCTCCGGGATGGGCAGGCGGATCACCTTGCCGTCGGTCACGGGAGTGATGCCCAGTCCGCTGGCCTGGATGGCCTTCTGGATGGCGTTCACCGCGTTGATGTCCCAGGGCTGGATCTTCAGGAGACGGGGTTCGGGGGCGCTGATGGCGGCGATGTCCTTCAGGCGGGTCTGGGCGCCGTAGTAGTCCACCATGACTCCCTCCACCAAGGCGGGGGACGCCTTTCCGGTGCGGACGGAGTCGAAGCGGCGTTTCAGGGCGTCCACGGTGTTGAGCATGGCAAGCTCGGTATTCTCATGGATTTCTTCTGCGGTAGGCATAAGGGGAATCTTCTCCTTTCTTGCTGATGTGTGGGTCGAACGGAATGGTTGTGCACAGGATTCCACGGTCTTCGGGAGAGGGGGCGCCCGCGGGCTTCTCCCCCTTCCCTCCCAGGGACGGGCCCTCCTGACTGCGGCGCCCGCACCCGGATGAAAAACGCCTGCGGCCTCTCCCTCCGGCCGCTCCGGCAAACGCCCTTCCCCCTGGGGAAATCGCTACTCTGTGACCAAAGTGCCATGCTGGAAGTTCCCGGAGAGAATCTCCCGGAGAACCCCCTCCTGATCCGCCTTGAAGACCACCATGGGAAGGTGGTTCTCCTGGCACAGGGCGAAGGCGTTGGCGTCCATGACCTTCAGGTGGAGGGCAAGGGCTTTGTCATAGGAGAGCTTGGGGAAGCGGACCGCCTCGGGATGGGAGACGGGGTCGGCATCGTAGATGCCATCCACCTTGGTGGCCTTGAAGACGGCCTGGGCACGGATTTCCAGGGCGCGGAGGGCGGCCGTGGTGTCGGTGGAGAAAAAGGGATGGCCGGTGCCGGCGGCGAAGAGGACCACGGTCCCCTGGGAGAGCATCCGCTCCGCCGCCCGGTAGTCGAAGGGAGGCAGCACGCCGTCGATGGGGAGGGCGGACTGGATTTCCGCGGGGATGGAGATTGCCTGGAGGGCGTCCCGCATGGCGAGGGCGTTCATGCAGGTGGCCAGCATGCCCATATAGTCTGCCCCCACCCGGTCCATTCCCTGCCGGCTTCCCGCCAGCCCCCGGAAGAGATTTCCCGCGCCGATGATCACGGCGACCTGGGTGCCGCAGGAAAGGGCCTCCTTCACCAGGGAGGCGCTTTTGGCGATGGCGGCGGGATCCAGCCCTCCATGGGGGCCGCCCAAGGCTTCGCCACTGATCTTCAGGAGGATACGGGAAAAATACGGCTGGGGCATAGAGAAGGGTCTCCGGGCGGGGATTCGGGAGGGCGGGGATTTTGATATATTGTAAGGCGGTTTCCGTTTTCTGCGACCTCCCCGCACCAGTTTTTTTGCCCTTCATTCCCCCTGGAATCCTCCCCCTCCACACCCCCGCCTCCATGCGCCGTCATCCCCTTCCCCTTCTCCTCTCCCTCCTCCTGCTGGGACTCTCCCTCCCCGCCTGGGGCGGCGGCTCCCCCGACCCCCTCTCCTCCAAGGCCGAGGCCAAGCTCCGGCGATGCCAGCCCATCCCCGTGGAGGGCGCCCTCACCCTCTCCTTGGCCGTCCGCCCCGAGGAAATCCTTCGCATCCCCCTGGAGGAGAATCCCTCCACCGGATACCAGTGGGAGCTGCAGATCCAGGGCGAGGAATGTGCCAAGCTCCTGCGAAGCGACTTCCTGCCCCCCATGGCGCCCCCGCCCCCGCCGCCCTCCCGCAAGGAGGGCAAGCACGGGGAGCGGCCCCGTCCTCCCGCCCAGGCAGACGAACCGCCCCCGTCCCTGGTGGGCGCCCCGGGAATCCGGGTCTTCACCATCCGCGGCGAACGCTCCGGCACCGCCATCCTCCGCTTCTCCTGTCGCCGTGACTGGGAGAAGGGCGCCCCCGCCAGCCTCCTGACTCTGGTCCTCTTCGTCACGGAAAAAGACTGACGCCCCTCCCCTGGAGGCAAAAAGCCCCCCGGAAACTCCCGCCAGCAGGCGGCGTTCCGGAGGGCTTTGTCGTTTTCAGGAAATCAGGAGACTAGAGCCACTCCTTCTTCCCCTCCACATAGATCTTCTGGAACTCCTCGTCGCTCTTGGTCAGATAGAGGACACCCTCCACAATCCCCAGGATAACGGGAAGGCTTCTCACGAAGCCGATGAAGGGGATGCCCAGTCTGCAGATCAGCCAGGACAGAACGAGAATCGCAAGACCGGCGACCAGCTGGATGATTCCCGCCTTGTTGTATCCCAGGTAGAACTTGTGGATGCCCAGCCATCCCAAAAAGATCGCCACCACGCCGGCGATCACCTTGTTCTTGGGCTTGTTCATGAAATCTTGCACTGCATTGTTTTCCATAGAAGGGATGCTTTCCTTTTGAGGTTTGAGGCTGAGGTTTGAGGTTGGGAACTTCTTGGGGAACACACCCACGGCACATCTCCGTGGGCAAAGGGACTACCCTCCCAGGGGAGCCAGGAGGGAGAAGGGGAACCAGGGAAGGTTGCGGAGCAGGAAGAAGAGGAGCAGAACCGCCGCCACGCCACAGGCCAGGTCGGTTCTCCGGGAAAGGGAGGGCACCCACAACAGGCCCAGCAGGTACCCGGCCAAGGGCAGCAGGAGGAGATTGCAGCGGAAGCTGCGGAGAACTTCGCCGTGGAGGAGCCAGTAAAGGGCACGGGTGGCACCACAGCCGGGGCAGTGAAGCCCCGTGAGCTCGTGAAAAAGACAGCGGGGCCAGAAAGAGCCGGGAGACTCCGGAGAGTGCAGGTAGAGCAGAGCCAGAACGGCCAGGGCGAAGGGAAGCCCTGCAAGGAAGAGCCTTCCCCGCCGGCGTCGCCATACTCTATCCTCACATTCGGTCATCCGGAACCCCCTCCCTCTCCTCCACAGGCTCGACAGGGGGTTCCTCCTCCGCCCCAGGCAGGGTCTCCTGGATTCGGATCACCTGCTCTTGATCCTGGTTGGCTCCGCGGGAAGCCAGCAGATGATGTCTGGCCAGGATGGCAAGGGAGAGAATGACGCCAATGGCAGAGAGCCAAAAGGAGAAAGAGGCGCATCGCTCCGCCGCCTTGTCCTCTCCCTTCCGCTGGTGCAGAATTCCCACCACGGAAAAGACAATGGCCACCACTCCTAGAATCGGACAGCAGCAGAAGGTCGTGAGAATCGCCACAAGCAGGGAACTCAGCTGCTTGCTCCCGACTCTCCCGGGCGCCGCCCCGCTACGCTGGGGAAGGGGAAAGGCGTCAGGGCTGCGCTGGCCATCCTGCGAAACAAAGGTGATCTGCACCCTGGCGCCACAATGCCGACAGACCGCGACATTCTTGTCGTTCCAACCGCCGCAATTCGGACAAATCATATCTCCTCGTCTCAAGGCATCGCCCAACCCCGACGTCACAGAATCAGGGACGGAAAAATTCAAACACGGGACACCTCGCCCCGGGAACGCCCCAGGGGAAACCACCCTGCCCCCCAAAAAGCAAACATGGAGGAAAAGTTCGCCCATACTATAAGCCTCTCTGCCAATTTTCAAATCCCCTGCCCGCGACAATGGGAAAAAGGAAGATTCCGCAATCCGCACAAAAAGAAAGCAGACATTTTCAACAAAATTAATCACTTATTCTGTTTCCGAAAGACAAAGGAACATGGTATATTCCCAACTGTTGTCTGACGAATGTGAGAAAGCCACGAAGAATTGGGAAATCCGCCTCCCCGACGATCCCCAAAGGAGAAAATCATGAAAACCAGTATCATTTGCCCCTCCTGTGGTTTCAAGGACATCATCGACGAATTTGTCGAAGGTGCCACTGTGGAATGTCCTGAATGAGGAGAACAATTCAAACTGGACCTCTCCGTCATCGATGCGGAAACGGAGGTGAAGGCGCCCCCACAGAATCCTCCCGTGAATCCCGTCCCCCAGGCTGAACAACCCGCAGGGGAGGAACCCAGGGAAAAAGAAGAAAACCATGACAAAAAGGAAGAGCCAACGGGGGCTGGGGACATAAATCCAGCGGAAAAGTCCGGCATCCCCAAAAAAGAAGGTTCTGTTCCTGGAGAAGAACTCAAAGAATTCCCGGAAAAACCATATTCCACCCCAACCCTTGCAGTGCTATTGCATATTCTCGCCTATTTGATACTCATCGGTGGAGGTATGGTTTTTCTTGCTTCCCTTGCTGTGTTTGTAACGGCAGGAAATGGTTTTTTTGTTGGCATTGCCATTGGAGCGCTCATAGCGTCCATCATTCTTGCGATGATCATTTCTGGTTTTGAGCAGCTCATAGTGTATGTTGCGGAAATGCATTTCCACACCATGCGGCAGACGAATCTCATGATAAAGATGGTGAAAAGAATGACGCCACCCTCGAAGTGAAGGAACCAAGAGGATAGGCAAAAACGAAACGAGCCCGGCGGGAATTGCCGTCGGGCTCGTGGCGGGGCAAACGGGGGAACGCCTTGCGTTCAGCCTGAAGGGAGGTCTACTTGCGGTTCGTGGAAAGGCGTGGCGACCGGAGGGGAGTGAACGTGGCGACAAGGTTCTCCACGGTGCCCTCGAGGACGGAGAAGGCGGGAGTTCCGGGAGCCATGATGGCGGCGATGGCGGCGTAGTCCAGGCCGTCGGAGGCGAAAAGCTCCAGGGTGGTCCGGTCAATGACGAGGGTGAGTTTCACCATGCCGGGACAGAGGTTCCAGGGGAGGGTCTTTCCGTTGGCGGTGATGGTGCGGTTGGGGAGGTCGAGGCAGAGGGTCACGCCCTGGAGCCGGAGCTCGACGACCGCGTCGGAAGAGGGGAGGAAGGAGATGTCGTAGAGGGAGGGAATGTCGTAGGCGCGGAGGGAGACGGGCTCGCCGGGCCTGATGGCGCACGGGAGGATGGCGGGCTGCTCCGGACTGCGGTCGTCTTTCCGGAGCTGGCGAATTTCGGGGGCGAGACGGTAGGCGAGGCGCGGGCCGTCGGGGGTCTCCACGAGGGAGAGGTCCATGGGGACGGACATGCACTGGCTGAAGGGCATGCCGGGGGCGGGCGCCCGGAGCCAGCCGATGAGGAGACGTCGGTCGGAGGGGAGATGGTTGAAGGTCTGGGCGGCGTACATGACGTCGCCCCGGATGGTGCGAAGGTGGGTGTATTCGGCTCGGAAGGTCTGGCCGTCGAACTGCCCGATGGCGTATTCGCCGTTGGCTGCGAATAGGACCCAGTAGGTGTTGCCGCCGGGGGTGCGGAGCGGGAAGCAGTCGGGGCACTCGTAGAGGAAGGCCTGGTCATCGCCCTGGATCTCGCCGGTGACGCTCCAGGAGCGGAGATCGGGGGAGGCGAAGAAGGTGATGGAGTGGGGTGCGCCGTCATGCCGGGTGTAGAGGGCGAGGTGCGCGGTTCCGTCGGGGTCCTGGAGGAAGAGCTTGGGGTCGCGGTCTTCGGGAGTCAGGTTGGGGATGACGGGGTTTCCCTCGTAGCGTTTGAAGGTGCGTCCGTCCTGGGACCAGGCGAGGCATTGGGTGAAGGGGTTGCCGGCGGCGGTGAAGACGAGGATGAGGGTGGGCTGCGCGCGAAGTTCGCCCAGGCCATATTCGTTGGTCTCGTCGACGAAGGCGGAGCCGGAGAAGACGGTGCCTAGCTCGTCGGGTTCGAGGACGTCGCCCCAGTCCGTCCAGGAGAAGAGGTCGGTGGAGGTGGCGTGTCCCCAGTGCATGTTGCCCCAGCGTGTGCCGAAGGGGTTGTGCTGGTAGAACAGATGGTATTCGCCGTTGAAGAAGGTCAGGCCGTTCGGATCGTTCAGCCAGCCATAGGGGGCGCTGAAATGGAGGGACGGACGCAGCGGCTCGCCGTACGGCGCCTGGTCCGCATAGGGCGTGTCGCGCTGCGCCCACGGAAGCGCGGCCAGCTCCGGCAGAGCCTGCCCCTCGCTGGTCGTCTCGGCCGTCAGCTCCAGCGTCTGGCCCGTCCAGGCGCCCACCGGCAGGGGCGCCCATGTCTGCGGCTCCCTCGACAGCGCCGCCGTGAACGGCATCCTGACCGCATGCCCCGAGGCGTCCGACAGCCTGACACAACACTCTGCCGCCGACTCCGACACCGGCAGCAGCAACCAGGATTTCTCGATTTTCAACAGTATCTTCCGGGAGGTGGTCATAGGTCTGATTCAAGGGGGACTTTTCGGCCTTTGGGGCTTCCGGGATAAGATAATGTGGCCAGGGAGGTCGTCCTGCGCGGGTGACGGAAAACTGCGCTTGCCGGAAGACGTGGCGGGGAGCGCCGCAGGGGGGGGGAAGAGAGCAAGCGCAAGAATCGGGAGTTCCGCAGAACATGGCGATGCCCCCCTGGCAAACGAAACCCTCTGCCCTGGACGAACCGCCCGTGGCATCCGGGGATGGGGATAGACCTGTGCAGATGCCGTGACAAGGGCGGCATTCCCTGGGGGAAACGCCCCCCCCCGGGAATCCCGACAGCTTTCATGCCCGAGGATTCTCGTCTATCCCTGCGGCACGGTGTTGTCGGAAGAATCTTCAGAAATACTTGAGAATAAAGGCAATACCGTTTGGATGAACTCCAAAGTGATGGCTTATTAAGCAGCGTACCAAGAACGAGATGCACAAGCCCCCCCCGCAGACACGAAGACAACACCATGAAGTACGAACTCACCTGCCAGCTCACGCAAGGCAGAACCGCAACAAGCACTGGGCGGACACCGGGAGCAGCTGAGGGTCATCGCCCAGAAGGCGCACCTGGTCAACATCCGCAAGGAAGTCAACAGCATCGTCCACGTCATCTCCTGACTGACGTGGAGGGCGACGACGCCAACTCACGACCGAATACCTTGAGGACTACAACAACGGAGAGCGAACCGTGGAAGGGCACGACAAGCAGCCCGCTGTCATGGGCGCCACGTTCGCACGGATGGACCAGCTGGAGGGCTGTCCGTGCCTCTACCGGCGGGAGCGAGTCCAGGCACGTCTGGGCGGCGAGACTGTCGAGGCGTGGGTGTACGTCATGAACCGGCTGCCGGAGGAGGCGAAGGTGATCCCTGGCGGGGATTGGAGGGAGTGGAGAAGGAGAGCGTTCTGACGCCGGGGAACGCCTGAATGCAATCAGAAAGGAAACGCGGACGGCTGGCCAGAGTTCGGGGAAGACGGCGGTCAATTGTCGGCCTGGGGGAAATCTCGGTCAAGAAGTTCGGTGAATTGCGTTTCAAGCCGTTCCAGAGCCATGAGACGATATGGCCTGAAATACTTGTGATTAGCCTCCGAATCCAGGCAGCAGGTGATGAAGCGGTTGCCGTTCTGGTTGAAAATCTCGGCACGCGCAACCCAATCCCGGATGCAGGGAAGCGCCCCCGATTTCGTCTCGAAGACATAGAAGCGGTCGTTAATCTGCGCCACGATATCCAGCTGCATGTCGTTGAGATTGTCCTTTTCAGACTCCAGCAGCTTCAGCTTGACATCCCAGAAGACACGATACTTGATTCTGTGTTTGGCCGAATAGTCGGACAGAACCTTCTTGATGAGATAGCGGTTTGCCTCTTCAGTCCAGCCGCCATTGGGAAAGTTCCTCAAGGTCTTGGGAAAGGTCGCCCTGACATGGAGGACGCCTTTGACGTTGCGGAAACCGAGCCAGCCGCTGTCCTGCATTCTCCTGCAGAGATTCAGCAGGTCGGTCTTGTCCGTGCCAGACAGTTCGGCAATGGGGTACTCAAACTCTTTCGCGCCCGACTGGTGCAGACATTGAAGAAAGGGAACCATGACGCCTCGCCCATTCCAAATCTGCTTGGATATGGCATAGCAGGAATTGTCTGGCGCCTTCGTCAGCAGACTGACGATAGAATAGCCCAGAGTGCGAAAATATTCGGCAAGGCGTCTGGTGGTTCTGTCCTGGACATAGGGATTCTCCCGCCAGGCTGCTTCGAGTTTTGCGTCCATCTGCTCAAGCGAGGCTTTCTCCTGGGCGATTTCGTCATCGAGCAGCTTCCTGGAAATCTCCAGGGCTTCGATTTGTCTGAGAATGTCTTGCCTATTGCTCATCAGGGGGGCATTGGGTTGAGGGTTGTCCGGTCTTTGTCATAAGGTAAACCAGAAGAAAGCAAATTTAACTTCCCAAGGGAGAGAAATACGTCATGCAGGACGCAATGTTCTATGTCGCCGCAGGCGAGACGCTTGGTGTCGCGCGCGACTACGCCAACGCCAAGAGCGTCTCGGCTCCCACGCCGGTCAGGGGCGTGGCCGGTCGTCAGAGAAGCCGCTAACAATGGTCACTGCAATGGAAATCCCCACCCCCCCTTTCCATCCCGACGGAAGAGTACCATGCCGAGAGTCGGAGCGAACGCCATATGTCCAGCCACCTGCTCGGCGTCTTCCACGAATCCCCCCCCCCAGCTCTATCACCGTAAGGTAGACGCTGAAACCGTGGAGAGCGAATCCCCCCGCGCAGGCCCACGACAAGCAGCCCGCTGCCTCATTCTCGAAGGGCGCGACGCCTTCGGCGCACAGTCCCCCCCCCGCGCTTGGGGCGGATGGCAAAAAGCCGCAAGTGGAATAAGTCACGGCACTTGCGGCAAAAGAAAAACGCCTATGAAAGCAGCGGACTTTCACAGGCGTCTTTTGAAACTGGTGGAGCTTAGGGGATTCGAACCCCTGGCCTATACGTTGCGAACGTATCGCTCTAGCCAACTGAGCTAAAGCCCCTGGATGAGAGAAACGGCGGTTAAGATAACCATTTCCAGGGAGATTTCAAGTCACGCCTGGGGAGGTTCCCACTTAATTCTGGGGAAGAGGGAGCCGGGGATGGGCTGAACCTGGGCGCCTTCCGCGAGGAGGTTCCAGTGCCCCAGATTCTTCATGGTGGGGACCACTTCTTCCGCGGGGATGCCGATGGCCTGCCGGAGTTCCGCCATCTTGGTGGGCATGACGGGATAGAGGAGTCCGCTGACCACGCGGAGGGCCTCGGCGGTATGCCTCAGGACCCGTCCCAGGCCCTCCAGGTCTCCGGCCTTTGCCATGGTCCAGGGTTTCATGGCGTCGAAGTATCGATTGGTGGCGGCGACGGCGCCCATGATTTCCGCCAGTCCCCGGTCCAGCTGCATATTGCGGATGGCGGCTTCCCAGGCGGCGACGGCGTTCTGGCAGGCATCCACCATCTCCTTTTCCTCCTGCCGGGGTTCATGGGCCGGGGGAAGGCTTCCCTGGAGATTTTTCGCCACCATGGTGCACATCCGGGAGAGGAGATTTCCCAGATTGTTGGCCAGGTCCGCGTTGTAGCGGGTGACGAAGGCCTCCTCGGAGAAATTGGCGTCCTGTCCCAGGGACATGGCCGCCATGAGGAAATAGCGGAGGGCATCCACCCCGTATTTGTCCGCCATGTCCATGGGATTGACCACATTGCCCACGGACTTGGACATTTTCTGGTCGGCCAGGAGCCACCAGCCGTGGGCGAAGACCGTCTTGGGGAGGGGGAGTCCCATGGCCATGAGCATGGTGGGCCAGTAGACCGTATGGGTGGTGAGGATGTCCTTTCCGATGAGGTGGAAATTGGCGGGCCACCAAGTCTGGAAGGCCTGGTCGTCCGCCAGATAGCCCACGGCCGAGATGTAGTTCACCAGGGCGTCGAACCAGACGTAGGTCACATAGTCGTGGTCGAAGGGGAGTTCGATGCCCCAGTTCAGCCGGGTTTTGGAGCGGGAGATGCAGAGGTCGTCCAGGGGTTGTTTCAGGAACCCCAGGGTTTCCTGGCGTCGATTGGCGGGGCGGATGAAATCGGGATTGGCGTTGATGTAGTCGATGAGGCGCTGCTGATAGGCGCTCATGCGGAAGAAGTAGTTTTTCTCCACCAGGGTGTCCACCTTGCGGCCGCAGTCGGGACAGCATCCGTCCTTCAGATCCTTGTCGGTGAAGTAGCGTTCGCACCCCACGCAGTAGTTTCCCTCGTATTCCGACTGGTAGATCAGTCCCTTGTCCCACAGATCCTGGAGAATCTTCTGGACCACGACCACATGGCGGGGCTGGGTGGTGCGGATGAAATCGTCGTTGCTGATATTCAGGCGTTTCCAGAGATCCTGGAAGCGTTTCACATAGGTGTCGCAGTGGCTCAGGGGATCGGTGCCGTTCTTCCGGGCCGCCTGCTCCACCTTCTGTCCATGCTCGTCGGTTCCCGTGAGGAAATGGACCGGCTCGCCCAGGAGCCGATGGCAACGGGAAAGCACGTCTCCCAGGATGGTGGTGTAGGCATGCCCGATATGGGGCTTGTCGTTCACATAGTAGATGGGAGTCGTGAGGTAGAAATTCGCGTCGGACATGAGGAGGGGGGGAAGAGGGCGTGGGATGCAAGCCGCGGGGGGATTCCCGGGGCGTGGAAGCGCCGCCCGTCCGGCCCGGCGACTCCCTCCCCTTGCGCCGCTCCCCGTGACAGGAGGGCGGGAGGGGGCCTGGCAAGCCAGGCGGAGAAGGAGAGGCGGCGGCCCGTGGGGGCGGCGCAGGAAGTGGGGAATCAGATCATCTGGCGTCCTGCCTCCCGTCCCCAGAAGAGGAGGATGGCCAGGAGAGTCAGCATGGCGTTCATGGCCAGGACATAGGCGATGCTGTAGCCCATGTAGACCGGGGGGACGGAGGCCTCCCGGTTGTTCACGGAGGAGTCGAAATCCTGGCTGGAGAGGGCGTCGGCCATCCAGAAGAGCTGCCAGTTGGGGATGGCCGCGTAGAAGGCGTTGGCGATCCAGTTTCCGTGGGCGGGGACCGGGCTTTGGAAGGTGCCGCCGGAGGGGATCTTGGGCTGGTTGACGGAGCGCCGGAAGACCAGGGCGTCCCGCGGCTGGTCGGGCTGCTGGCGGGAATCCGCATAGTCCCCCAGGGAGTGGTATTGCCAGGTGCCGTCCTTCACGGAGTAGACCGCCATTCTCTGGGCCCTGCCCTTCAGCTGGGTCACGTCATGCTTCCAGCCCTGGGCGTCCTTCCAGGCGCCCTGGGGATCGTCTCCCAGGGAGCCGGGCAGGACGGCGCTGGTGGCGGCGTTGTCCGTCCACACCACGAAATCCCCCATGGATTCCGCCAGGACGGGGGCGTTCCAGGCCTCGATGTTGGCCCGTTCCTGGGGTGTGAACTCGTATTGGGCCACCCAGAGGGGTTCCTTGCCGGGAGGCGGGGTTCTCTGCCAGGGTTCCTTGGTGTTCCGTCCGATGAGATAGTCGCTCATGAGTCCCAGGAGGAAGAGCGCGCCGCAGAGGAGGAGATTGGGGACCAGGCGGAAGCGGGTGGAGAGGGCGGTGGCCAGGGTGCCCATGGACCAGCTGGAGAAGAGGACCAGGAGGAGGGCGGGGACCACGCGGAAGGCGAGGCCCACATGGGAGCCGTCGGAGGTCTTGAAGTGTCCCACCACGGCGAAGATGGGGAGAGCCGCCATCAGGGAGAAGACGGCGGCGCTGCAGAAGGAGGAGCGGGTCACATAGTTGTAGCCGCCGGCGGCCGCCAGGGCCAGGAAGAGCACCACGAAATACCCGTAGAACATGAAGTTGTCGATCCAGAACTGGTCCGTGGCCGCCCGGAGGGCGAGGAGGGTGGCGGTGCCGGTGATGATGCAGAAGACCGTGAGGGCGGCCATGACGCCCACGATCTTGGCGATGATGAAGACGGGGCGCTGGACGGGCTTGGAGAGGAGGAGCAGCGCCATTCCGTTGTCGATTTCCCGGCTCAGGGAGTTGCTGGCGATCATGATGGCCAGTCCCCATCCGAAGACCATCATGGTGGCGATGGAGCTGTCCACCACCAGTTTTTCCTGGGCGAAGAAGACGAAGAGGGTGAGGATGGGATAGAGGCCGATGAGCACCAGAGCGGAAAGCAGGACCAGGAGGAAGATGGGTTCCCGGAGGCTTTCCCGGAAGGTGTTTTTGGCGATTTGGTAGAGGGAGGTGAACATGGTCTCTTCGTCGTGGGTCGGATCAAGGGAGCCGAGGGGGCGTTTCCCCGCTCCCGGCCGCGGGCGTCCTGCTCCCCCTGGAAATCAGGGGGAGGGGTGGCGGCGCGGGAGAAGGAGCCGGGGGGATTTCCCGCCCGGCGGTCATCCGCGGGGTTCCGCTCTGTCGTCTAGTTCTGGTCGGACTTGAGCACGTTTTCGTCGTAGCGCTGCTTCATGTCCCGGAACTCCCGCTGGAGTTTGGGCAGTTCCAGATAGCTGCCCAGCGCCTGGGCGTTCTTCTCCCAGTCCGTGCTGTTGAGGATCATGACGCTGTATCCCTTTCGCATCTCCTCCACGCTGGCGGCGGGCACGCAGTTCTCGTCGCCCAGGATGATGATGGTGCGGGGGTTGAGATAGGTGACCACGTCCATCAGCTTGGAGACGCTGATTTCCTCGCTCATCTTGTTGGCGTGGAGGAAGTGGAAGCGGAGGGCGCCGCCGCCGGCCTCGGGCTGGAAGAGGAAGACGGGTTGCTTGGTGCGTTCCTGTGCCAGTTCGGCCAGGAGTCTGGGCTGCAGGAAGTTGCCGGTGACCACCAGCGTCTTGACCCGCGCCCGGGAGCTCTTCCGGAAGAGGGTGCAGGAGGTTCCTCCCAGCATCAAGGAGCACAGCAGGAGGACGGCAAACAGAGTGGAAGCGGTCTTCTTCATCAGGGTAGTACCGAGTTTTTTCGTAGGGGGGAACAAGAGGAAAGGCAGAATGTTATATACTATGACCGCAAACGGTGAAGTTGCTCGCCAATCCCGCATTTTTTTCTGGGAAGACGCCCTGTCTTTCCCCGTCTTTTCCTCCTCCCCGGTCTCTCCCCCGCCTCCAAGGCCCCCGCCCATGCCCTCCTCCTCTCTGCGCCCGCTGCTTCCTCCCGCCCCCGCCGGCACCCTCCCCTCCTGCGCCATCTTCCTCTCCGGAAGCGGCAGCAACGCCAGGGAGATTCTGCGTCGCCTCCAGGAGGACCAGCAGGCGGGCAAGGCCACCTTCCGCGTCGCCTGCCTGGTCACCGACGCGCCGGAAACCAGCCGCGCCCGGGAACTGGGCCAGCTCTTCCAGCTCCCCGTGGTGGAGGAGGACATCCGCCGCTTCTACCACGACCGGGGCGAAACCCGGATCTCCCTTGCCACCGAGGCGGGGCGCCGCATCCGGGAGGAATGGACCGCCGCCCTCCGCGCCAAGCTCGCCCCCTTCGCCCTCTCCTTCGGCATCTTCGCCGGCTTCGTGCCCCTCACCAACCTGACAGCCACCCTTCCCTGCCTCAATGTCCATCCCGGAGACCTGACCTATCTCAAGGACGGGCGGCGCCTCCTGGTGGGGCTCCACCAGATTCCCGTGGAGCTGGCCATCCTGGAGGGGCTGGACTGGCTGCGCTCCAGCGTCATCCTGGCCACCCCCGTCACCGGCGGCGGGGAGGACATGGACGGCGGCCCCCTCCTGGGCATCTCCCCCGCCCTGTCCATGGAACTCGCCCCCGGGCAGAGGGAGGAGTTCCGGCGCATCCGGGAGGCGCGCCCCGCCCGCCGTCCCGCGGGCGGCTTCAAGGACGAGCTGGAGACCTTCGCCCAGGCCCGCCAGGAGGAGCTGAAGGAAGAGGGGGACTGGGTGGTCTTCTATCCCGCCGTGCGGGACTTCGGCGCGGACCGCTTCTACCTGGACGAAGCCGACCGCCTCTTCTTCCGCCAGACCCCCGGGCACTTCCTCCCTGTGCGGACCGTGGAATACCACAAGGACGGCGCCCGGGAGCTCCTTCTGGGCTAGCCGCCCCCGGGGAAATCGCCCCCCTTCCAGGGGCTATAGTGTACCGGATTTCCGCCCCGCCCCGCGCGCCCCTTCGGCGTCCTTCTTTCATAACATACTCATAAGGAACAAGATATGAAAAAATACATCTGCAAACTCTGTGGCTACGTCTACGATCCCGCCAAGGGGGACCCCGCCCAGAACATCGCCCCCGGCACCGCCTTCGAGGACCTTCCCGACACCTGGGGCTGCCCGGACTGCGGGGTGGGCAAGGACCAGTTCGAGCCCGTGAAGGAGTAGTCCGGGGATTTCCGGAGGATTTTTACGAGCCGGGATTCCCGGCGCACAGGAGAAGAGCGGATGCGACGTCCCATCGGTTGGCTGGATCGCGAGGCGCCCGGCGGCAAGCGCCAAGTGCGGGTGGAGTTTTTTGCGGACACCCTGCAGTGGCGTTTCCGGACCCCGGAGGCGGAGAAGTGGTCCGCGGGGGAGCCCACGGAGGCGAACTGGGATGAACTGGAGGAGAAGATTCGCCAGCTCATCCAGCGGGGGCACCTTTTCCAGCGGGAGCTTGCCCTGGTGCAGCGTCTTCGTCCCCCCCGCTCCTGACCTTCCCTTCCACCCCCTTTGCTCTCGTTTCCCATGACCGCGCCAGACGCCCCCCTCGAATTCTACGCCACCGCCGCCCCGGGCACGGAAGCCGTGCTGCGGGACGAGCTGCGGGACCTGGGCTTCCGCTCCGCCCGCCTCAATTCCGGCGGCATCCCCTTCTTCGGCGCCATGGAGGACGGCTGGCGCGCCTGCCTCCACAGCCGCATCGCCCAGCGCATCATGCTGGTGCTGGGGCGCTATCCCGCCCGCACCCTGGATGAACTCTACCAGGGAGCGGAAGCCCTCCCCTGGGAGCAATATCTCGCTCCCGCCCAGAGCATCGCCTGCGGCGCCTTCGCCCATCCCTCCTGCGGGGAGAATCCCGATTTCGTCGCCGTGCGCCTGAAGGACGCCATCGTGGACCGGCAGCGCCGGCTCTTCCACGGAGAGCGCTCCACCGTCTCCCGCACCGATCCCGACCTGCGGGCCTTCGTCTACTGGGGCCGGGAGCGCGCCACCGTCTACCTGGACCTCTCCGGCGCCCCCCTCTTCAAACGGGGATACCGGGTCGCCGGCGGCGAAGCCCCCCTGAAGGAAACCCTGGCCGCCGCCATTCTCCGCATGACGGACTGGGACGGCAAAGCCCCCCTCCTGGACCCCATGTGCGGCTCCGGCACCCTCCTCATCGAGGGCGCCATGTGGGCCGCCAACATCGCCCCCGGCATCTTTCGCCAACGCTTCGGCTTCGAACGCTGGTCCTGCTTCCGCGCCGTCCAGGCGGACAGGATGCGGGAGTTGCGGGGCGAGGCCCGCCGCCGCGCCACGGGGCAGCTGCCCAAAATCACCGGCTGCGACCTGGACGCCTCCGTGCTGGAGCTTGCGGAGGCCAACGCCCGGGGAGCCGGTCTGGCCGGCAAAATCTCCTTCCGTCCCATTCGCCTCCGGGAACTCCAGGGCGACGGACAACGCCGCCTGGTGGTGACCAATCCCCCCTACGGCATCCGGCTGGACGGAGACAACCGGCTCTACCAGGAGTTCGGCAACGCCATCGCCCGCATGAAGAACTGCCGGGTGGCGGTGCTGGCGGGCTCCCCCCGGTGCCTCTCCTGCATCCCCCTGCGTCCCGTGGAGCGGCACCCCCTGAAGAACGGGAACATCGACTGCCAGCTGACCATCTACGAGGCCTAGGCGACCATGGCAGACGCGCCGGAACTCCATCCCGTGGTGCTCGCCGCCACGGCGTTAAGCGCCAACATCGGGGCGCGCATCCTCCTGGACAACCAGGAGCTGCTGTTGCGGGAGGGGGAGCGCGTGGGCCTGGTGGGCCGCAACGGCGCCGGAAAGTCCTCGCTCCTTCGCATCCTGGCGGGGGAGGACCATTTCTATTCCGGGGAGATCTCCCGCCGGAAGCTGTTGCGCTGCGCCTATCTGCCCCAGGCCATCTCCCTGGAGGAGGGCCGGAGCGTCCGGGAGAACATCCTGGCGGGCGCCCAGGGCACCCTGGACTGCCTGGCCCGCTACGAACGCCACGATCCCGGCCTCCCCCACCGGGAGCTGGAGAATCTGGAGCGGGAGATCGCCGCCCGCCAGGGCTGGACGCTGGAGACCCGTCTCCAGGAACTGGCCACCTCCCTCTCCGTGCCGGATCTCTCCCGCCCCGCCGGGGAGCTTTCCGGAGGAGAGAAGCGCCGGGTCGCCCTCTGCCGCGCCCTGGTGGACTGCCCCGACCTCCTGCTGCTGGACGAACCCACCAACCACCTGGACACGGAAACCATCCAGTGGCTGGAAAACTACCTCTCCCGCCGCAAGGGCACCTGCCTCTTCGTCACCCACGACCGCTATTTCCTGGACCAGGTCTGCACCCGCATCCTGGAACTCCAGGCGGGCACCCTCTACAGCTATCCCGGAAACTACACGGAATACCTCCGCAAAAAGGCCCTGCGGGAGGAGGAGGTGCGCCAGAACGAGGAACGGCGCCTGGCCTTCATCCGCCGGGAGATCGACTGGATACGCCGGGGCCCCAAGGCCCGGGGCACCAAATCCTGGAGCCGCATCCAGCGCTTCCAGGAGGCCGTGGAGGCGGGACCGCCCCCGGAGGAACGGGAAGCGGAAATGCTCATGCCGCCCCCCGCCCCCTTCGGCGACCTCATCGTCTCCCTGAAGGAGGTCTCCCTCGCCCGGGGAGGCCGTCTCCTCTTCCAAAATCTCTCCCTGGACTTCACCCGGGGCATGCGCCTGGGCATCCTGGGACGCAACGGCCTGGGCAAGACCAGCCTGCTGAAACTCCTCCTGGGGGAGCTCTCCCCCGCCTCCGGCGTCCTCCGCATCGGCCCCAAGGTGGAGTTCAACTATGTGGACCAGCACCGCGCCAGCCTCGACGACGCCAAGACCGTGGTGGAGGACATCGGCGAGGGGAACGACTTTGTCATGTTCGGCAACCGGAAGGTGGCGGTGTGGACCTATCTCCGGCGCTTCCTCTTCCAGGACGAGGAGATCACCACCCGGGTGGGGGAGCTTTCCGGGGGGGAGCGCAACCGCCTCCTTCTCGCCAAGGTGCTGAAGCAGGGAGGGAACTTCCTTCTGCTGGACGAGCCCACCAACGACCTGGATCTCTCCACCCTCCGGGTGCTGGAGGAATCCCTCATGTCCTTCGCCGGATGCGTGGCGGTCATCTCCCATGACCGCTATTTCCTCAACCGGGTCTGCACCGACATCCTCGCCTTCGAAGGGGACGGCCAGGTGGTCTTCCAGCACGGCGACTATCAATACTATCAGGAAAAGCGGAGCCAGCGCCTCGCCCAGGCGGCCGCCGCCAGCACCCCCGCCCCCGCCGCCCAGGCTCCCGGCGCCGCCGCCCCCGCGCGCCCCGCCAAGGTGCGCCTCACCTGGAAGGAGCAGCGGGAATTGGAGGGGATGGAGGCGGCGATTCTGGAAGCGGAGGAGCGGGTGGCCCAGGCGGAGGCCGTCTTCGCCGATCCCGAGTTCCATGTGAAACACGGGGCGCGGACCCAGGAGCTCACCCGGAAGATGGAGGAAGCCAAGGCGGAGGTGGAGCGTCTCTACGCCCGCTGGGAGGAGTTGTCCGCCAAGGCCGGCGAAGCCGGCAAGTCCTGACGTCGCCCCGCCCGTCGCACCTTATCCCACGATGGGGGAGACATCCAGGAGATAGACCTGCCGGCTCCCCTCGTGGATGGAGTCGATGCACACCTGCCGTCCGTCCCGGGACCAGTTGGGATGGAGGTCGCACCGGGTGGGGGTCGGGTAGGCGGGGTCGGCGTAGAAGGAGCCGATTTCGTATGCCTGGTCGGTGGCGGGGTGGTAGAGGAAGAGGTGGCGGCAGTTGTCCTCCAGGGGATAGGAGTCGGTGAGCATCCACTGGCCGTTGGGGGAGAAGGAGCAGTGTCCGTCTCCGGGGAAGCGATCCTTTGCCAGACATTCCGTCTGGTGGGTGCGGTCGGTGTAGAGATAATACTGCCATCCGGAGCGGTAGCGGTTGGAGAAGTTGATGACATGGGTGGAATCCAGCCAGGTGTAGTGGCTGCTCATCACCTCCAGATTCAGGGGCCACACCTCCGAACCGTCCCGGTTGGCGGTGAACATATGGGTCACATGGCTGGGGGTGCCGTCGGGCTTCCAGGTTCTCCAGCGGTGGAAGAAGGCGAAGCGGCGGCTGTCGGGGCTGAAGAGGAGATGGTTGAACCATCCCGGGGTGTCCTCCATGTCGGAGCGGAAATACGCCTCCGTCATCTGCGCCACGGAGACCACCAGGCGGGAGGAGCCGTCCTTCAGGTTCATCAGGAAGATGCCGTCGTCCCGGGGGATTTTCACGGTTTCCCAGGGGTCGAAGGCGCCGGGATAGCCGTAGCCGGGGCGTTCCCGGTCCAGCCGGGAGAAATTCAGGCTCAACGCCCACTGTCCGTCCGGGCTCAGGCAGTAGATGGGCCGGGGCAGGGTGCGCCGCTCCCCCGTCCGCACATTCTGGATGCGGGAGACGAAATGGTCCCCCTCCCGGTCGTTGTAGATCACCTCCTCCCGGGCGTCGTTGAGCCACTGCAGCATGCATCCCTGCTGCCAGCACCAGGCGTCCGTCTGGGCGAAGGGCGTAAACCGGTTCCCCTCGGCCAAATCAACGACCCCCAGCGTCGCCTTCTCCCCGGGCACCGGTTGACGGGCCGTGAAATCCACCTCGTGGCTCAAAAGATACCGCCCGCTCCGATCCCAGGGGAATTTGTCAAAGTATCCGAAGAAATGATGCTTCGGGCCTTCCGTCAACCGCTGCGCCGGCAGGGGAACACGCTTCCAGGCTTCCATGAGTGCCACTTTGCTCCAAGAAAATTCATAACATACTTAACAAGAGTATGTTATAATGATATGCAACCCCCGCTCCGAAAATTCCAGGGCGGGACACCCCCTAATCTATCCGGGAAACGGCGGCCCATCCCCCCCCGCCCTTCATGAAATGCCCCCGGAAGCGGGGAATTTCCGTCCGCTGCCGGGGGGCTTTTCCTCGCCGGAGAGCCTCTACCAGACCACCGGCTCCTTGAGAATCGTGCCGTCTGCCGGGGTGACGGAGCCCGGGGCGGCGGCGGGATATTGGACGCAGAGCATCAGCAGGGGCGTGTCCCCGGTGTTCCGCACGGTGCGCTTTCCCGCCGGGGAGACCCGGACGACGCTGCCCTCCCGCACCGGGATCGCCGTGCCGTCCACCTGGTATTCCCCTTTGCCCGCCAGGAAGAAGTACACCTCCTCGTGGTTCTGGTGGACATGGTAGAAGCCCGCCTCCTGCCCCGGTCCGAAGCTCTGGAAGGAGAAGTCCGCCCCGCCCGCCCTCACGGCGGCGCCCCCGAAGACTTTTCCGGGAATTTGGCCCTCGGGGGCCAAATTCAGAACATACTCCTGGATGCCGGACAAGGGCCCCAGGTCGATGGCGGTGGCGTTGGGCAAGTCAGCAATGGTCTGGATCTCCTTCATGGGATTCTCTCCTCTCTTCTTCCTCCAGGCCGCGAAACACCTTCTCCAGACAAACCCGAAGCCCCTCCCGCTCCCGGAAGGACAGCCCCGAAAGAAGATGCGACAAAAGACGGCCCGAGATGTCGTCGAACACAGGACGGATCGACTCCCCCTGCTCCGTCAGGGCAACCAGAACACTTCGCCCGTCCTCCCGGGACCGACGACGCTTCACATACCCCAGACGGATCAGCTTCTCCACCAAAATCGTGGTGGTGGGACGCGTCCGATGGGCAAATGCCGCCAGCTGGTTCATGGACGCCTCCCCATGGAGAAACAAACAAGCCAGGATGTCCCCGTGGGAGGGCACCAGACCCCCCAAGCCCGCGGAGGACAACTCCCGGGTCAGCCAACGGTGGGACATCTCGTGGATGCGCCCAATCAACAGCAGGTGGTTTTGTTCCATGCCCCCAATATAATTAGACATCTAATCATTGCAAGGGGCGTGCCGGGGGGCTCAGGCTTCCTTCGGGGGGAAGAGGAGAGAGAAGAGCCAGCGGACCAGCGGGCCAGCCACCAGGAGTTGCCAGAAGACGGCCATGGGGAGATTGCGGAGGAAAGTGAACAGCCAGAGTCTGGGGAAGAAGCCCAGGGAGAGTTTGAAGATCAGGGTGGCCCAGGCGCTCATCAGGGGGCACATCGCCACCACCATGCAGCAGGACATGAAGACCTTTCCGGGGGGATTCGGGGCATGGCGCAGCGTTCCCAGCCCTTTGGCAAGAGCGGTGGCGAGGGGAGTGCCCGCCACCTGCTGGGTCACCATCACCAGCGCCGTCATCATGGGCAACTCCCAGGAGAGGGCCTTGAGGAAGGGGAGCAATCCCTTCCAGATGGGGATTTGATTATAGGTCTCCATGCCCACCACCATGATCACGGACATCATCAGGGCGAAGACAAATTTTTCCAGCGGGGTTTTCGGCATCTCCTTTCTCCTGTGGCAGAAAAACAAAACGAGCAGAGCCGGTCAACTGGACTTATGTGACAGACACTGCTCGTTGGGGATGCTCGGGATTTTGGCTTACTATAACTTTTTCCCAGCCATTTTTCCCAGGATTTCCCGGCGGGAATCTGCGGTCAGCGGGTGATGTTTCGCACCCACAGATAGCGTCGATAGTGGAGAATCACCCAGGGGATCTTTCCCACTTCGTCCAGGCAGGTGCAGGCGTAGACCGCCAGCACGGGGAGTTTCCAGACAAATGCCCCCAGGAAGGCGCAGGGAAGCGCCACGCCCCACATGCAGACAGCCAGGCTGTAGATGTCGAAGTAGGTGTCTCCCCCCGCCGAGAAAATCCCGTTGATCACCACGGTGCAGACGCAACGTCCGATCATGTAGATCGAGAGAATCAGGAACATCCCCCGCATATACTCCTGGGCCTGTGCCGTCAGGGGAAGGAGTCGGGAAACCAGGGGGATGCATGCCAGAATGCCCAGCGTGGAGACCCCTCCCGCCAGAAAGGCGAGGATCATGGAGCGTTCCCCATAGCGCCTGCCCTGGAGAAGACGTCCCGCCCCCAGTTCGTTGCCGATGAGGATGCCGCACCCTCCGGCAAGTCCGTTGCACAGGCAGCACATCAGATCCCGGGCGACGGCAGCCACCCCGTTGGCGGCGGCGGCGTCCCCTCCCAGATGCCCCATGAGTGCCGTGTAGGCGGTGAAGCCGATCCCCCAGAGCATCATGGCGCCCACGATAGGCAGAGTATAGCGCAGGAAATCCAGGCTCAGCCCCCGGTGGAAGGAGAGGACGTCCCCCGGGCGCAGCCGGAGATAGCCCCGGCGACAGGAGAGCCCCGCGCACCAGGCCAATTCCACCACCCGCGCCAGCACCGTCGCCAAGGCGGCTCCCCGGACGCCCAGGGCGGGAAAGCCCAAGCCCCCGAAGATGAAGAGGGCGTTCAAGGCGATGTTCACCAGGACCGCGGCGGAACTGATGGCCGTGGCCTCCCGCACATGGTCGCTGACCTTCATGATGCCCAGATAGCATTGGGAGAAGCCCGTCAGAAGATAGGACCAGGCCGCCATCTTCAGGTATTCCGCTCCGATGCGCACCAGCTCGGCGTCATGGGCGAAGCACAGCATCAGCTTTTCCGGACACCAGCGGCAGAGGAGAAAGAACAGCACGCAGATCCACAGGGACTGCCGGATGCTGATGCCGAAGATCCGGCCCATGGCCGACCGATCCCCCTTCCCCCAATACTGGGCGCCCAGCACCCCCACCCCCGAAACAATGCCCCACAAAAGCAGATTCTGCACAAACTGCACCTGGGTCGCCAAACTGACCGCCGCCATGGCGTTCTGATGAAAACGCCCCAGCATCAGCGCATCCGCCGCCGCCACCAACGCCAGCATCAGATTCTGGAAGGCAATGGGGAAAGCCAGGGCGCAGAGCCTGCGCCAAAATTGGTTGTCCTGGAAAAAACCGGTGGATCTCATGGGAGGCGCTCCTCTGCCCAAAGACAGGGGAACCATGGCAGGGAAAACAAAAAACGCCCCCGAAGGCAAAGACACGTCCCCCGATGCACGGAGACTGCCGGATTTCCCAGGGCGTCCTGTCAATTAAGGTAGTGATGTTTCCTGGGTTGTCAATCCCCGCCAATCCCCTGAATCACACCCCCGTTGCCATAGGGACAAACAAAACCGCGGCGGCGGTTGGAGGCGCAAGGCGGGAGGCGGCGTAACGCTTCCCCGCCCCGCCCGGAATCTTGGATATATCAATAGAAAAAACGAGCGGAACTACGACCACGAGATCATGAAATAGAAAATGCGGATTCACGTAGCCTTCGGCGGCCCACCCACCGGGTTCCCGTGAATCCGCATCGTTCATGAACGATAATCCGCAAAACACTTTCCGCAAGCGGATTCGACAAAAAGGAAAAAAATATGCTCTTCTCCCTTTCGACCGCGCCGGGAAATACATCTCAAAAGCCGCCATGAGGATGCCGCTGGCGGCGGGAGTTATAGATCGTAATTCGTCTCTCGGAAGACGGGCACAGGCAGCCTTTTTCTTTGCAAAAACGGGGACAAATCACTCCATGAAAATCAGCCCAATAAGATCATAAATCTGGCGGAGAGAGTGGGATTCGAACCCACGGGAGGTTGCCCTCCGGCGGTTTTCAAGACCGCTGCCTTAGACCACTCAGCCATCTCTCCCGAAAGGAACTTTTCTCCCTCCCCCCCCCGGGAGGAAAAGCGGTTTAATATGACCAGGGAATCCCGTATTGCAAGGACCGTCCGCACCTCAGGAATTTTCCCTTTCACAGCAAGGTGTTGGCGGCGGGCACAGGGATTCTGACGGCTAGGATTCCTGTTCTGCGGTGAGCTGCCGGAGTTTTTCCTGCATGATGGCGGGGACTCTGGCGGGGCGTCCGGTCTTCAAATCCATGAAGGCGTGTCGTGTCCATCCTTCCACCAGGAGCTTGTCGTCCCGGAGCACCTGGCACTCGACCTTCACGCGGATGCCGGTGTATTCTGCCACCCTGGCGCGGATGGTGAGAAGATCGTCGTATTGGGCATGGACATGATATTTCAGGGACGCCTCGATGACGGGGAGGCCCACGCCCAGTCCTTCCAGTTCCCGGTAGGTGAAGCCCAGGGTCCGCATCAGCTCGTTCCTGGCCCGTTCAAAGAAAACCAGATAGTTTCCGTAGTAGACAAAGCCCATCTGGTCCGTGTCCGCATAGGGGACGCGGTAGGTGATCGTGGCATCCATGGCAAAAAGGCGTCAAGAGGGAGGAACCCGGCGCAGAGCAGGCGCTTCGTCGGATTCCCGGGGAAAAAGAGCATGCGGAGCCATCCTGCCGGGAAGGAGGACGGCGCCGCATGGAGGGAGGGGGAAAGGGGGGCTTTCCCCCGGGGAGGTCTCCCCTGCGCCCTGCCCTTCCCTGGTTCCCGGGGATGCCGGGAGAGGGAGGGAGGGGTGGAGGAGGCGGGGGAGTTACACGCCCAGACGCGCCGTGCGGCCCAGTTCGCCCAGGGAGCGGTTGATGCCGGGGGTGTATCCCTTCAGAGGCATGATGCGCTCGTGGATGGTGTCCAGAATCCAGCCCACCTGCGGGAAGAACTTGCTCTCCAGCTCGGCGGCGGGGGAGACCCAGTTCCGGCTGCCCACCACGGCGATGGGGGCGTCCAGGGAGTCGAAGGCCAGCTGGGTGAGGGTGGCGGCCACGTTCTGCATCACGTTGCCGCGCTCCACGGCCTCGTTCAGCAGGATGGCCTTGCCGGTCTTCTTCACGGACTCCACCAGCTTGTCGTAGTTCAGCGGATTGATGGAGCGCAGGTCGATGACCTCGGCGTCCACGCCGTACTTGGCCAGTTCCTTGGCGGCGTCCAGAGCCTTGTACAGGATGGGTCCCAGGGTGATGATGGTCAGGTCCTTGCCGGCCTTCTTCACATCGGGCTCGCCGATGGGAATCTCGTAGTAGCCAGTGGGCACGCCGCCCTCGTGGAACATTTCGCCGTGCTTGTAGCACTGCTGGGACTCCAGGCAGATGACGGGGTCGGTGCCGGAGAGGGCGCTGTTCAGGAGGCCCTTGGCGTCGTAGGGAGTGACGGGATAGATCACCTTCAGGCCGGGGATGTGGTTGAAGATGCTGGACCAATCCTGGGAGTGCTGGGCGCCGTACTTGAAGCCCACGGAGATGCGCACCACCACGGGCATGCGGAGCACGCCGCCGGACATGGCCTGCCACTTGGAGAGCTGGTTGAAGAGCTCGTCGCCGCAGCGTCCGATGAAGTCGCAGTACATGATTTCCGCCACGGCCCGGCCGCCGGCCAGGGCATATCCCACGGCGGCGCCGATGATGGCGGCCTCGGAGATGGGGGAGTTGAAGAAGCGGTGGTAGGGGAGCAGCTCGGTGAGCCCGCGGTAGCAGGCGTAGGCGCCGCCCCAGTCCCGGTTGTCCTCACCGAAAGCCACCATGGTGGGGTCCTGGGAGAAACGATGGGTCATGGCCTCGAAGACGGCGTCGCAGATGTTGTACACCAGCATGGAGGAGTAGGGCTTTCCGGTGGCGTCGGCATAGAAGCGCTGCTTCTTCTGGATCTTCTTGTACTGTTCGTTCTCCGCCAGGGGCTGGAGGAAGTCGGCGTCGCCCTTCCGGGTTTCGTCGCAGCTTTCCAGCTTCTTGTTGGAGAACATCACGGACTCGATGAACATGGAGTCCATGGTTTCGTAGGGGGAGATCTCCTTGTCGATGGAGAGGATGAACATCTCCTTCACCAGGTCGTGGACCTGCTTCTCGGTCTTGGCGGCCTCCTGCTCGGTGATGACCTTGGCCTTCACCAGCTTCTCCTTGTACTGGCGGATGGCGTCGAAGTCCTTCCAGATGTCCAGTTCTTCCTTGGTGCGGTAGCTGGAGGCGTCGGAGGGGGAGTGTCCGCCGATGCGGTAGGTGGCCACATCCAGGAGCGCGGGGCCTTCGCCCTTGAGGAGGTGTTCCTTCTGGCGCTTCACGGCGTCCGCCACGGCCAGGGGATCATAGCCGTTGACCCGTTCCGCGAACATCTGGTCGGGGTCGACGCCGGCGCCGATGCGGGCCAGCTGTCCGAAGCCCATGGTCTCTCCCAGATACTTGTCCTTGGAGGAGCCGGCGGTCTGTCCGCCCATGCCGTAGGCGTTGTCGGAGCAGTTGAAGAGGATGGGGAGTCCCTTGTATCCCTTTTCCTTCCAGAGGGTCTTGAACTGGCCCATGGCGGAGAACATGAGACCTTCCCAGACGGGGCCGCAGCCGAAGGAGGCGTCGCCGATGTTGCACAGGACGATGCCCTTGCGGTCGTTCACCAGCTTGAAGAGCGCGGCGCCGGGCGCCACGGGTCCGCTGCCGCCCACGATGGCGTTGTTGGGATAGATGCCGAAGGGGGTGAAGAAGCAGTGCATGGAGCCGCCCCAGCCCTTGTTGAAGCCGGTGACCCGGGCGAAGATCTCGGCGTAGGCGCCGTAGACCAGGAAGTGGCGGGCAAGCTCCTTGACGGTGGAGCACTTGCAATGCTCCTGGACCACCTTCAGGGTGGCGCCGCCGAAGAAGTCCTCCATCACCTTCTGGAGGGCGGCGTCATCCAGCTTCCGGATGGCGGAGAGGCCCTTGGCCAGGATCTCGGAATGGGAGCGGTGGCTGCCGAAGGTGAAGTCGTTCATGTCCAGGTGATAGGCGGCGCCCACGGCGGTGGCGGCCTGTCCCAGGGAGAGGTGGGCGGGGCCGGGATGCTTGTAGCTCACATCCTCGTATTTGCCCTGGAGCTTGATCTCGTTGATCACGGTCTCGAAGTCGTGGCACACCAGCATGTCATGGTAGATGGCCAGGAACTCTTCCTTGGTGTAGTTCTTCTTTTCCTGGGCGATGGTCTTCTTGTACTGGCAGACCGGAATGTCCTCGAAATGGATGAAGCCGGGCTTGAACCAGTCCTCAGGACGAATTTCCAATGCTTTGGTCATGGGAACGGAATCCTTGCTATGCAGCGGTTGGGGGATGGGGAGTGAGAAGAGGGGAAAGGGGGGATGAGGGGGAGGAAGCGCCGGGGCTCCCGCCCCCGGGGACCGGCGAGGTCCGCTAGGCGTGGAGGACGGCCTCCCGGATGGACTCGGAGACCGTGGGATGGGGGAAGACGATGCGCTGGACCGTGTCCACCGTCATCTCCTGGCCCACCATGGCGCTGGCGGCGCAGATGAATTCGCCGGCGCAGCCGCCGATGGCGTGGACGCCCAGCACCTGGCCATACTTTTCGCTGACCAGGACCTTCACGGTGCCGCTCTTGCCCGCGTAGTCCACCATGAAGCGGCCCGCCATGGCCATGGGCTGCACCACCTTCCGGTAGGCGACGCCCTTGGCCTTCAGCTCCTGCTCCGTGGCGCCCACCTGGGCCACTTCGGGATGGGTGAAGATCACGGAGGGGATGGCCTTGTAGGTCATGCGGTCCGCCACGCCGAACATGTTGTTCACGGCCACCACGCCCTCGCGGGTGGCGGCGTGGGCCAGAAGGCAGCGGCCCGTGACATCGCCGCACGCCCAGATGCCGGGCACGCTGGTCCTGCCGAACTCGTCGGTGACCACGCCCTTCCGGTTCATGTCCACCTTCAGCTCCTCCAGGCCCAGATCCTGGGTCACGGGGCGGCGGCCGGTGGCGTTGAGCACATAGTCGCCGGCGACCTTCTGCTCCTTGCCCTCGGGATCCAGATAATGGAGGGTGGAGCCCTCGATCTTCACCACCTTGCAATTCAGGTGGATGGCGATGCCGGCGCGGGTGAGCTCCTTGTGGAGCTGCTGGCCGATCTCGTCGTCCACCACGGGGGCGATCTTGGGCATCATCTCCACGATGGAGACCTGGGTGCCCGCCGCATGGAAGAAGTTGGCGAACTCCAGTCCGATGACGCCGCCGCCGATGACCACCAGGGCCTTGGGCAGCTTGTCCAGGGCGAGGATGCCGGTGGAGTCCAGCACCAGGGGATTGTCCCGCAGGCCGGGAATGGGAGGCGCGGCGGGGACGGAGCCGGTGGCCAGGAGGATGTTGGCGCCCTCGTAGACCTTGCCCGCCGCCTCGATCTTCCCCGGCGCCACGATGCGGGCCTGGGCCTTCACCACCTCCACGCCGGCGCCTTTCTCCATGGCGGCCACGCCCCGCACCAGCTGGGAGACCACCTTCTGCTTCCGGGCCTGGACGGCGGCCATGTCCAGCGCGGGCTTGGCCTCGTTCTTCACGCCGTAGGTGGCGGCGTCCTGGCACTCCTCCAGATTCTTCACGGAGCGCATGAAAGTCTTGGTGGGGATGCACCCCACGTTCAGGCAGGTGCCGCCCAACTCCTGCTTCTCGAAGAGGACGACCTTCTTCTGGAAATGCCGGGCGGCGTAGGCTGCCGCCTCGTATCCGCCGGGACCGGCGCCGATGACCATCAAATCATACATGGAAAGATTCTCCTGGGATTGGGAAGGGGGGAAGGGATTGGGGAGGGAGGGGAGGCTTGCCTCCGTCCTCCCTCTCCCGCGCCGGGAGGCCGGGCTACCGGGCGATGCAGATCAGTTCGAAGTTCTCGATGTTGGCGCACAGGGTCTGGAGGAAGCGGGCGCCGGGGGCGCCGTCCACCACCATGTGGTTCATGGTCAGGGAGAACTGCATGTAGTCGCGGTAGGCGATGGAGCCGTCGGCCTGGCGGACGGGCCGCAGCAGGGTCTTGCCCACGCCCAGCATGGCGATCTGGGGAGCGGAGATCACGGGAGTGAAGTTGATGACGCCGAAGGAGCCCAGGTTGGAGACGGTGAAGGTGGCCCCGTTCATCAGGTCGGGAGCCAGATTTCCGGCGTTGGCGGCCTTGGCCAGGTTCTTCACCTGACGGCACATCTCCGCCAGGCTCATCTTCTGGGAGTGATGGAGCACGGGCACCAGGAGCCCCTTGGGGGTGTCGCAGGCGAAGCCCATGTGGACGGCGCTGTGGAGCTTCACCACGTTGTCGGCGAACTCGCCGTTGAGCTCGGGCACCTGCTGCAGGGTCTTGATGACCGCATACATCACCATGTCGCCGATGTTGATGTTGGCCAGGCCCAGCTTCTCGCCGGCGGCCTTGATCTTCTTCCGCAGCGCCAGAAGCCCGGTGACATCCGCTTCGCAGTTGAGGGTGTACTGCGCCATGGTCTGCAGGGATTCCTGGAGACGCTTGGCGATGACGCCGCGAATCCGGCTGAAGGGCTTCTCGGTCACCACGTCCTCGTCCTGGGCGGCAGGAGCGGCGGCGGAAGCGGCAACAGGTGCGGCGGCGGCAGGCGCGGCGGCGGGCGCGGCGGCGGGAACCACGCCCTTGGCGAAGTTCTCCACATCCTCGGCGGTGATTTCTCCCTGGGGGCCGGTGCCGGCGGGAGGCACCTTCGCTCCGGCGGCCACCATGGCGGCGGCGGCGGGAGTCAGATGGGTGCTGGTCTGGTAGGCGGCCATCACATCCTTCTCCATGATGCGGCCCTGGGCGCCGCTGCCGGCGATGGCCCCCATCACGAAGGGATGCTCCGCGACAAAGCGGCGGGCGCGGGGAGAGAGGGGCGCGCCTTCCACGGCGGCGGCGGGAGCGGCGGGAGCAGCGGGAGCCTGGGCGGCAGGCACGGCGGCGGGAGCCTCAACAGCGGCGGGAGCGGGGGCCTGGGCGGCGGGGGCGCCGCCCTTCTTGCAGGCGGACACGTCCGTTCCAGCGGGGCCCACCAGGCAGATGTCCGTCAGCACGGGCACCAGATCCCCTTCCTGCGCCAGGAGAGCCAGCACCGTGCCCTCCGCGGTGGCCTCCACCTCGATGGAGGTCTTGTCCGTCTCGGCGTCGGCGATGATGGCGCCCTTGGCCAGGGTGTCCCCCACCTTCACCCGCCACTTGCTCAGGATGCACTCCTCCACGGAGTTGCCCGCCTTGGGCATGAGGATGGCCTCCACTCCGGCAGGCAGAGCGGCAGGAGCGGGAGCCTCGGCAGGAGCAGGAGCAGGAGCGGGAGCGGCAACAGGAGCGGGAGCCTCGGCGGGAGCAGGGGCGGCGGCGGCGCCACCCGGGGCGAGAGCGGAGGCGTCCTCTCCCTCGGCGCCCACGGCGCAGATGGGAGTCAGCACAGGCACCAGATCCCCTTCCTTGGCGAAGAGCGCCAGCACCTTGCCCCCTTCCGTGGCCTCCACCTCGATGGAGGTCTTGTCCGTCTCGGCGTCGGCGATGATGGCGCCCTTGGCGATGGTGTCCCCCACCGCGATGCGCCACTTGCTCAGAATGCACTCCTCCACGGAGTTGCCCGCCTTCGGCATTACAATCGCATTTGCCATGTCCTTGGATTCTCCTTAGTTGCTAGGCGATGATGACTTTGGTTCCGAATTCTTCGAGTTTGCTACGGAAAGTTTCGCTGATGGCATCCGTCACCAGGGTATCCACGTCCTGGACGCCGCCGGCGCTGATGAAAGAGTTGGTTCCCAGTTTGGAATGGTCCAGAAGCAGGATCACCTGCCCCGCCCGGCGCATGACCAGGCGTTTGGTGAAGGCCTCCGCGGGGTCGCTGGTGGAGAGTCCCTGCGCCAGGGTGAAGCCCAGGGTTCCCATGAAAGCCTTGTCAAAGGAGAGGTTCTTCAGGATGGGGGCGGTCAGGGGACCCACCAGGGTGCGGGAAAGGGCGCGGAACTCCCCGCCCACCAGAACCAGATGATGCCCCGACTCCATGAGCAGGGAGGCCGCCATCAGGGAATTGGTGACCACCGTCAGCCCGTGGCGCCGCTCCAGCAGCCGGGCCAGATACAACGTGGTGCTCCCCCCGTCCAGATAAATCCGGTCGTTGTCCTCGATGAGGGACAGGGCGGCCTGGGCGATGCGACGCTTCTCCTCGCTGAGAAGGTTCTCCTTGTCGCTGAACAACTGCTCCGAGGCCGTGGGAGAGGCCAGGCTGGCTCCCCCGTGATACCGGTGCAACAACCCGCGCCCCGCCATGGAGGATAAATCCCGGCGCATGGTGGCTTCGCTCACCCCCAGCTTCCGGGACAGGTCCCCCACCGAAAGACTCTCCACCCCCGCCAACAGGTCCAATATCTGCTGTTCACGCTCCGTGGTGCTGGCTGAACGGCTGCGGGGGTTCATGGAAGGCAAGGCCAGGGCAAGACGCCAAAGGTAAGACGGGAAACGACGGGGAATCGAGCAAAATTTTGACCAAACGAAAATCCAAGAATGGTCATTTGCTCAAAATTTTTCCAGAATATAGTGGCGTTCCGTCATTTTGCGAAGTCATTTGTGCAAGAATGGAGGAAAAACCCGGGCTCAGGGGGCGGGGGTCTTCATGGCGAGGGCGTATCGCACCGTTTCCATGGCGTCCTTGGCGTAGAAATCCGCGCCGATTTGCCGGGCGTATTCCTCGGTGAGGACGGCGCCGCCCACCACCACCTTTGCCCAGGGGGCCTTCTCCCGGAGCAGGACAATGGTGCGCTCCATGGCGGGGACGGTGGTGGTCATGAGAGCGGAGAGTCCCACCAGGGGGGCGTGGCGGCGGCGGGTTTCCTCCACAATGTCCTCGGGAGGCACGTCCTTTCCCAGGTCCCACACCTGGAAGCCGTAGTTCTCCATCAGCAGCCGGACGATGTTCTTGCCGATGTCATGGATGTCTCCCTGGACGGTGGCCAGGACGAAGTCTCCCTGGGGGCGGGACTTCTGTCCGGGGTGTTCCCGGAGGTATGCCTTCACGGCCTCGAAGGCGGCCTTGGCGGCCTCGGCGCTCATGAGGAGCTGGGGAAGGAAGACCCGTTTCGCCTCGAACTGGACGCCCACCTCGTCCAGGGCGGGAATCAGCTCCTTCTGCACCAGCTCCATGGGGGGCGCGCCCTCCCCCAGCAGCTTCACCGCCAGGGAGCCGGCCTGTTCCTTCAGCCCGTTCTTCACCGCCTGCGCCAGGGAATCCCCGGCGGCGGGCTCGCCCTGCCCTGCGGGAGCCTGGGGCGCCGCCGTCCCGCTTCCGGGGGCGGCGGCGGCGGGAGCCAGACTGGGGGCCTGCCGGAGATAGTCCAGGCAGTTTTCATCCCGTCCCGTCAGGGCGCGGAAGGCGTAGTAGGCCTTTCGCATTTCCTGGGAGTGGGGGTTCATGATGGCGGCGGAGAGTCCCCGGGCCAGGGCGAGGGAGAAGAAGGCGCCGTTGAGCACCTCCCGGCAGGGCAGTCCGAAGGAGACGTTGGAGACGCCCAGGGAGGTATGGCATCCCAGCTCCCTGCGGATGCGCTCCACGGCCTCCAGGGTCACGTTGCCGGCCTGGGGTTCGGAGGAGATGGTCATGGTCAGGGTGTCGAAGACCAGATCCTTCCGGGAAATCCCGTGTTTCTCCGCCTCCTTCAGGATGCGCCAGGCGATGTCCACCCTGCCCTGGGCATCCTGGGGAATCCCCTTCTCGTCCAGGGTCAGGGCAACCACCACGCCGCCGTATTTCCGCACCAGGGGGAAGACCGCGTCCATGCTCTCCTGCTTGCCGTTGACAGAGTTCACCATGGGCTTGCCGTTGTAGAGGCGCATGGCCCGCTCCATGGCCACCGGGTCGGAGGTGTCGATCTGCAGGGGCAGAGGCAAGACGGCCTGGAGCTCGCAGACGGTGCGCTCCAGCATGGAGGGCTCGTCGATTTCCGGCAACCCCACGTTCACGTCCAGGATGTGGGCGCCCATCTCCTGCTGCCGCAGCCCCTCCTGGAGGAGATACCCCATGTCCCCCTCCCGCAAAGCCTGCTTGAACCGCTTTTTGCCGGTGGGGTTGATGCGCTCCCCGATGAGGACGGGGGCGTTGTCGAAGGAGACCGCCGCCGCATAGGAGGAGACCACCGTCTCCTCCTTGGGCACCACGGGAACCGGGGCGATGGCGGCGCAGGCCTCCGTCACGGCGCGGATATGCTCCGGGGTGGTGCCGCAGCAGCCGCCGGCCAGACGGACGCCCCGGGCCACCAGGCGGGACACGGAGGCGGCGAAGGGCTCTGGCCCGATGTCGTAGACGGTGCGCCCATCCTCCACATGGGGCATGCCCGCATTGGGCTCGAAGAGCACGGGCACGGAGGCGTGGGCGAGATATTCCTCCACCACGGGGGCCAGGGCTTCCGGCCCCAGGGAGCAGTTCACGCCGATGGCGTCCGCCCCCATGCCCTCCAGCATGGCCACCATGGCGGCGGGGGATGCCCCGGTCATCAGCTTGCCGTCCTCGCCGTAGGCGTTGGAGACCAGCACCGGGAGGGAGGAGTTTTCCTTGGCCGCCAGGAGCGCCGCCTTGGTCTCGTAGCAGTCGTTCATGGTCTCGATGAAAATCAGGTCGGCCCCCGCCTTGGCGCCCAGGCGGATCGTCTCCGCAAAGCACTCCACCGCCTCCAGGAAATCATAGTCCCCGTAGGGCTTCAGGAGGCGCCCCGTGGGCCCCACGTCCAATGCCACGAACTTGGGCTGGCTTCCCGACGACTCCTCCCGCGCCTGCCGGACATGGGCCACCGCCTCCTCCACCAGGACCGCCAGCTTCTCCCGGGAATAATGGAGAAGATTGGCGCCGAAGGTGTTGGAGGAGACCACATGGGCGCCGGCATCGAAATAGCGCCGGTGAATCCCCGTCACCTCCCCGGGATGGGTCAGGGTCCATTCCATGGGGGATTCGCCGGGCTGGAGACCGGCGGCCTGCAGGAGGGTGCCCATGCCGCCGTCCAGGAAGACAATATGGTCTTTGAGAAAATCGAGGAAATGCATCGTGGGGGAAAGGTGCCGGGGGAGGGAAAGGGAGGAGGGAGAGTCAGGGCGTCCGCCGGTAGAGGCACGTCTCTCTCCGGGAACAGCCGTCGCATCCCCGGGACGCCGACGCCTCCCCGGGATGGGGGCAGAAGGGAGTCGGGCCGAAGCCCTGGAGGGCCGTGACGGATTTGGAAGGGCTCATCAGGAGGCTCTGGTTCAGGGCCACCCCGATCTTCCGGGAGGCGTCCAGCAGCGCCAGCAGGGGGCGCTGGGTCTCCAGGGGCAGGTCGCCATAGCCGGGGCTGAAGCGGGGGCGGGAATGGAGCCCCCGGAGCGCCATCTCCTCTTCCATCCGCTGGCAGAAGGCGTCGCACAGCGCCTCGATGCGCTCCGCGCCCAGGGCCTGAAGGAGAAGTCCCCGCAGGGGGGAGAGGCGTCCCTCCCGGGCGATGCAGCGGTCCAGCTCCAGACCGATGGTGGCGGCGAAAAGCACCACCCGGACGCATCCCCGCAGGTTGCGGCAGAGATCCCGGGACTCCATGGACAGGGCATCCCCACATTCCACCCTGGGAGGGGCGAGGGAGACTTCCGTCTCCCCGTAGCAGACCCGCCCCGTCAGCAGGGGGGCGGTCTCCTCCGACAGCCGCCGGACCTCCTGGAGGAGACGCTCCTCGGGCTGCCCCCCCGCCCGGGCATAGCGCAGGACTTCCCGGTGGGAGACCGGCGGGAGCTCAAGGACGATGCGGCGAATGGGAATGGGCATCGGGAATGGGCCGCCCTCACTTCTCCAGAATACGGGAGAGATTCTCCAGAATCTTGGCGGCGACGGCGGGGTTGTTCATGGAATAGACGTGGACGTGGTGGATGCCGTTGGCGAAGAGGTCGATGATCTGGTCGGTGGCGTAGGCGATGCCGGCCTGCTGCATGGCCTCCGGATTCTCCCCGAAGCAGTCCACCAGGCTCTTGAAGCGCTGGGGCATGAAGGAGCCGGAGAGGCGAATGGCGCGCTCCACCTGGCTGGCCTTGGTGATGGGCATGACGCCCGGAAGCACCGGCACCAGAATCCCCGCCTCCCGGATCTTATAGAGGAAATTGTAGAACAGGTTGTTGTCGAAAAACATCTGGCTGGTGAGGAACTCGCATCCCGCCTCCACCTTCTCCTTCAGACGGGCGATGTCCTCCCGCTGGTTGGGGGATTCCGGATGCACCTCCGGATAGCAGGCGCCGCCGATGCACAGCTCCGGGGCCAGGCTCCGGATCTCCCGCACCAGCTCCACCGCATGATGATAGCACCACTGGCTCCGGTCCGACGCCTCCAGCTCCGGCGTCAAATCCCCCCGCAGCGCCATGACGTTCTCCAGGCTCGCCGCCTGGATCTCCCGGATGCGCCGCGCCACGGTCTCCCGGCTGGAGGAGACGCAGGTGAGGTGCGCCAATGCCGGCACCTGGAACTGGTCCTGGATCTCCCGCGCCATCTCCAGGGTGTAGGCGCTGGTGCCGCCCCCCGCCCCGTAGGTGACGCTGATGAAGGAGGGCTTCTGCCGGGCGATGGCGAAGGTCGCCTTCTGGATGCTGGCGAAGACGGTGCTGGTCTTGGGGGGGAAGACCTCGAAGGAGAGGCTTCGCCGAGGCTGCTGGAGAAGAGTGGCGAGTTTCATGGAGGAACGGAAAATCAGAGGGTTGCCCCGTGCCGGGGACGAAGGGGGAAGGCAGGGGATGACGCTTTACTGGAAGCGTTCGGCGGCCTTGCCCAGTTCCGCCAGAAGGGAGTCGGCGGTGACCCCCGCCGCCGCCGCGCGGTAGTTGAGAATGAGACGGTGACGCAACACCGGCTTGAGCAACGCCACCAGATCCTCGTGGCTCACATTGCCACGGCCCTGCAACATCGCCCGGGCCTTGCCCGCCATCACCAGGGACTGCACCCCACGGCTGCCCGCGCCCCATTTCCCGTATTCCTTGAAATGGGGCAAGGCATGGGGAGCCTGGGGACGGGTGGCGCCGCAAAGCCACACCGCCTCCTCCAAAATGCCTTGGGGAGCCACAATCTCCCGACACAACGCCTGCATCTCCTGCAATGCTCCCGCCGACAACACCGGAGACAACTCCGGCTCCGCCGCGCCCGTGGTCTCCGCCACCATGCGGACTTCCTCGGCGGCGGTGAGATACTCCATCACCACCTCCAGCAGAAAGCGGTCCAGCTGGGCTTCCGGCAGGGGATAGGTCCCCTCCAGCTCCAGGGGATTCTGGGTGGCCAGCACGAAGAAGGGGGCGGGAAGGGGACGGGTGGCGCCGCCGGAGGTCACCTGGCGCTCTCCCATGGCCTCCAGCAGGGCGGCCTGGGTCTTGGGAGGCGTGCGGTTGATTTCATCCGCCAGCACAAACTGGGAGAAGACCGGCCCCTCCAGGAAGCGGAAACGCCGTCTGCCACTCTCCGGCTCCTCCTCCAGAATCTCGCCGCCCAGAATGTCGGCGGGCATCAAATCCGGGGTGAACTGGATGCGCCGGAAGGAGAGTCCCAGGAGGCGGGAGAGGCTCTTCACCAGCTTGGTCTTGCCCAGCCCGGGGACGCCCGTCAGCAGGGCGTGCCCGCCGGCAAGCAGGGCGACGAGGATCTGCTCCACGGCCTCGTTCTGCCCCACGAAGACCTTGGAGAGTTCGGCGCGGAGCGTTTCCAGGGAGTGACGGGTCTGGTTCAGGCGATCGGACATAGACGGGACTCGGGTGGGTTCGGGAACGGGGCGGCCCTCCGGGGGAAGGCGTGGCAGGGGCTACATTATGCGGATTCCAGGAGACGACCCCCTCCCCTCCCTGGGAAAAAAACGGGCGTCGGCTTCGCCCTGCGCCACCGCCGTGGGGAAATCGGCCTAACCATAATGCCGGGAGGGAGGTTTTCCCCTTCCCCGGGCCGCCGATTCCCTAAAAATTGTCCCCTTCCCCTCCCATCCCCTCCCTCTTTTCCCGCCCATGGCCCCGCAATTCGTCTTCCAAATGCTCGGCATGTCCAAATTCTACGGGGACAAGCCGATTCTCCAGAACTTCAACCTCTCCTTCTTCCTGGGCGCCAAAATCGGCATCGTGGGCGACAACGGTGCCGGAAAATCCACGCTGCTGCGGATCATGGCGGGGGAGGACAAGGAAATTCTGGGAACCGCCACCATCACCAAGGGAATGCGGGTGCTGCTGGTGCCCCAGGAACCCCGCCTCAATCCTGAAAAGAATGTCCGGCAGAATCTGGAGGAGGCCATGGCCCCCATCCAGGCCCTCATCGACCGCTACGACCAGGTCATGGAAAAGATGGGAGACCCCGACCTCTCCCAAAAGGAAACCGACAAGCTCAACGACGAATTCGATTTCCTCCAAAATGAAATCGACCGGCTGGACGGCTGGAACCTGGACCACCTCCTGGACGTGGCAAGCGACGCCCTCGTCCTCCCCCCCGACGACGCCGATGTCACCAAACTCTCCGGCGGCGAAAAACGCCGGGTGGCCCTCTGCAAGGCCCTCCTGGCCAAACCCGACCTCCTCCTCCTGGACGAACCCACCAACCACCTGGACGCCGAAACCATCGCCTGGCTGGAACAGGCCCTCCGGGAATACCCGGGCACCGTCATCATCGTGACCCACGACCGCTATTTCCTGGACCATATCACCAAGTGGATTCTGGAAATCGAAAACACCCGGGGCATCCCCTTCGAGGGCAACTACTCCTCCTGGCTGAAGCAAAAACAGGAAATCCTCCGGCAGCTGGAGAAGAAGGAGAGCGCCCGCCAGAAACTCCTGGCACGGGAACTGGAGTGGATCTCCTCCACCCCCGCCGCCCGGCAAAAGCAAAACCAGGCAAGAATCACCCGCTACCAGGAACTGGCCGCCCAAAGCTTCGAACTGGAACGGGACGACCTGACCATCCAGATCCCCCCGGGCGCCCGCCTGGGAGACAAGGTCCTCTCCGTGGAGGGGCTCACCAAGGCATTCCCGGGACGCCCGCCCCTCATCCAGGACGCCTCCTTCACCGTCCCCCCCGGCGCCGTGGTGGGCGTCATCGGCCCCAACGGCACCGGAAAAACCACCCTCTTCCGCATGATCATGGGACTGGACAAGCCGGATGCCGGCGCCATCCAGCTGGGCTCCACCGTGGAACTCTCCTACATCGACCAGAACCGGGACGAACTGGTGGATTCCCGCACCGTCTACGAGGAAATCACTGACGACCAGGAAAATCTCCTGGTGGGCGGCAAGAGCATCAACGGCAGGGCGTACGTCTCCAAATTCAATTTCCGGGGTCCCGCCCAGCAGAAGCTGGTGGGCCAGCTCTCGGGAGGCGAACGCAACCGGGTCCATCTTGCCAAACTCCTGCGCCGGGGCGGCAATTTCCTGCTGCTGGACGAACCCACCAACGACCTGGATGTGAACACCATGCGGGTGCTGGAAAACGCCATCCGCAACTTCACCGGATGCGCCATGGTCATCAGCCATGACCGCTATTTCCTGGATCGTATCTGCACTCATCTTCTCCTCTTTGAAGGAGACGGAAAACTGGTCTGGTTCCCCGGCAACTTCGCGGACTACGAAGCCAAGTATCTCACCTCGGAAAGCGGCTTCGCCCATCGCCGGGAGAAATACCGCACCTTCTAGCCATGCCCGCCCCCGACTCCCCCCGAAAGCATGCCCTCCCCCGCCCCCTGAACAAGCGGGACGCCCAGGAGCTGTTCCGACGCCTGGCGGCGGTCATCGACCCCAGGCCGGAGCTGGAATACGGCAACGTCTTCCAGCTTCTGGTGGCTGTGGTGCTCTCCGCCCAGGCAACGGACCGCTCCGTGAACCAGGCCACCCGGACATTCTTCCCCCTCCGCAAGACCCCACGGGACTTTCTGGAATGGGGGGAGGACGCCCTCCGGGAGGCCACCCGCACCATCGGACTCTATCGCAACAAGTCCCGCGCCATCATGGGACTTTGCCGAAAACTGGAGGAGGAATTCGGAGGAGAGGTCCCCCGGGACATGGCATCCCTGATGTCCCTCCCCGGCGTGGGCATGAAGACCGCCAAGGTGGTCCTGAACGTGGGCTTCGGAGTGCCTGTGGTGGCGGTGGACACCCATATTTTCCGGGTGGCGAACCGCACACGCCTCGCCCCCGCCGCCACCCCGGAAGAAGTCTCCCTCCTCCTGGAGAAACGCACCCCGAAGGAATATCTCCCCCAGGCCCACCATTATCTCCTCCTCCACGGACGCTACGTCTGCACCGCACGCGCCCCGCACTGCGACGCCTGCCCCCTTGCCGACCTCTGCCCGGAACGAAACACGGGAAGCACGAAGTAAGGACGCCGCCGCGGGAACACGGACAGACGCTGCCGCTTTTTTAGAAGGCAAACTCCCCGTAAATTCCCAAATTTCCAGCCTCTCCAGCCCCTCCAGGGCATCCAGCCCTTTGATTCCTCTTGCTTCCCCGTCCACGGGGCAAAAGAAAAATCCCCCCATCCTTTGACAGGGTGGGGGGATTTTTTCCTCCTCTCCCGCAAGGGGAGACGAGGAGGGGCATGGCAGAGGGAGAACTACTCGGTCTGCTTCGCCAGATACGCCTGGATCTGCTCTGTTGTGAAGCGCTTCAGGAGACGGACGGAGGGCTTGCGATTCTTGCGGCTCTTGCGACCACGCTTGACCGTCTTCTTCTCGGCGGCCTTGGCGGCCTTCTTGGCCTCGACCTTGGCCACAGCCAACTTCTGAAGCTCGGCGGTGACGACAGCCAGGGCGGAAGCCAGCTGGTTCTCCTTCACCTTGCCCTCGAACTTGGCGGTGATCTTGTCAGCGATGATTTTCTCGAAAGCGCGGCGAATCCGCGTCTTGACAGCTTTCTTTTCAGCCATTAGAACTCCCTTTGATTAGAGAATCTTAGTTGCATGAAGTGTTCTTTTTTACACACTCCAGATTTCGGAGATTCCGACATCGAAGAATACTATAGCCCCCTTTCTTTTTTATTTTTGTCATCTTTCACGATTTCTTTGCGTTTTTTATTTTTCCCCATAATTTTTTTCCACAAATCATATTAGCTCCTATCCCCCTCCCGGGAATTTTTTCTCCCCGCCCTCCGGAAATCCCCTGAAAATTTCCAGGATTGTCCCCGGACGCACTGCGCTTGAAGCCTTACACTATCCCTGTTCGCCCGGTCGCGCCATG
Source organism: Oligosphaeraceae bacterium (assembly GCA_051884615.1). GTDB lineage: Bacteria > Verrucomicrobiota > Lentisphaeria > Oligosphaerales > Oligosphaeraceae > UBA1724. The sequence continues at coordinate 23,820 of JBJEVT010000012.1, read as the reverse complement.
ACGGGTTCCGAACATATTTTCCCCTTGTTCCTGGTCGGTTCATGGCGCAAGCGCCTTGGCGGAGAGGCAGAGAGATGAGAAGAAAAGACAGAGAAATCCTCGACCCGAGGATATTCCGGGAGATTCTGGAAGAAAACAACACCGTCTTCGTGGCCCTGGTGGACCAGGGGCTTCCCTACGGGATCCTCATGCATTACGCCCCCTGGTTCTCCGGGGACTCCCCCGCGCTGATTCTCCATTGCGCCAAGGAGGGCAGGAAGATCGAATGTCTGCGCCAATCCCCCCGGGCATGCCTCTTCATCCATGACAAGGGGGAGGCCAAGGTGATTCTCAACGGGGACAGGCCCTCCGGACGCACCACCACCCACTACCGCTCCCTGATGCTCCAGGGCACCATGCGCTTCCTGCCGGACGGCGAGGAAAAACGCCAGGCGGCACGGATTCTCCTGACCCATTTCGCCCCCAAGGGCGGGGAGATCGAAATGCCCCCGGAGAGCGCCTTGGAAAAGACCGAGTTCCTCCTCTTCCAGCCGGAGGAGATCACCGGCAAGTCCAATCCCGGACCCGGGGCACAAAGAGAGGGACGCCCGTGAACGCCGCCTGGCAGAATCCCGTCCAGCTTCTGCCCGGCACCCCCATCCCCCGCCAGGGAGACTCCCCGGAACGCTTCCTCAAGGAGGGACATTTCGTGGCGCTGCCCCCGGGCTGGCGCTTCGTGCCCTCCGGGGACCCCGCCCTCACCCGGCGCCTCAAGGCCGCCTGCCCCCAGGCATGGACCGTGGTGAAACGCCTGGGCAAGCGGGAATGTGCCGTCGGCCTCTGCGCCCCCGCCGCCCTGGAGGAATCCCTCCGGACGCAGCTGAACCAGGAGAGGGAGTCTCCCGAGTATCAGAGAAAGCGGGAGGGACAACGCAGGAGCCGTCAGCGCCAGCAGCGGGAATACCAGGGGGAGTTTCTGGAGGCGGTGCGGAATTTCCTGTCCTTCGCGCCCCGGTGGAAGGAGCTGGAGAAGAAGCTCGCCCTGGCGGTCACCGCCCAGTCCACTCCCGTGGGCAGCGGCACCGTGGCAAGAACCCGGAGAATCCCCCTGGAGGAGCGGGCGAAGGCCGCCGTCATCGCCTGGATGCGCCACCAGACCACGGAATACGACCGCACCTGGATTCCCCAGGTGGCGGGCAAACGCCGGGAAGTGCGCCGCTCCCTGGCGCGCCTCTCCCTCCAACTCCTCCAAAACTACCGGCGGGGACTGGAGATGCCGCCCTCCTGCCCCCTCCAGCAGGCCCTCCTGCCCCGGAAGCCCGACGCGCCCGCGCCCACGCCCGCGCCGGCACCCCCCGAAGACTCTTTCTGGCTCTAGCCCACCCCCCTCGTCCCCATGGCACGCTTCATCCCTCCCTACGACCCCCAGGACAATCAACGGCCGGAATCGGAAAAAACCGTCTACCATGCCCTGGAACAGGGCTTGCCCGACCCCTGGATCGTCTTCCCCAATTTCCACTTCTTCTTCCGGGATTCCCAGGAAAAGCGGTGGGACAACGAGGCGGACTTTCTCCTCTTCCGCCCTGGTCTGGGCATTCTGGTGCTGGAAGTGAAAGGAGGAGCCATCTCCTATCGGGAAGGGGAATGGTACCAGGAGGAGCGTCCCATCCAGCCCCTGGAGCAGGCGCGGCACAACAAATACGCCATCCAGAAGTTGCTCCAGGAGAAGGCGGGCCACCCCATCCCCTTGAGATACGCCCACTGCGTCTGCTTCCCCCTGCTGCCGGACACGGACCTCAACTGGCCCCCTGAAGCCCAGGGCATCGTCCTGGGAAGAAGACAGCTGCGGGAAATCGACGCCTTCGCCACCTGTCTCCTCGAAGAGGCCCCCCTCCCCAAGGAAATCGAAAACTTTGCCATCCCCCCCACCGACACCGTGGTGGAATATCTCTCTCCCACCCTGCAGTTCCAGCCCCGCCTGTGCGACCGCATCCAATGCGACGCCCCCCGCTTCCTCCATCTCACCGACGAGCAAACCGCCATCCTGGAGGCCCTCCAGGAATTCCCCCGCCTCCGGGTGGAGGGCGCCGCCGGCACGGGAAAAACCTTCCTGGCGGTCCGCAAAGCCCTGGACATCTACCGGCAGGGAGGAAGGCCCCTGGTGCTCTGCTACAACGAAATGCTGGCCAAACGCATCCAGAAGATGCTGCGGAGCGAGAAGGCCTTTGTGCCCGTCCACGCCTTCTTCGACTTCTGCCGCCAGAAGGCCGGCGTCACCCAGGAGGAATACGAGCAGCACAAGGACGACCCGCGGGTCTACTCCTACGCCCTGCTGAAAATGCTCTCCGACGCCCTGGACCGGAACCCCGTCACCTACGACTGCGTCATCGTGGACGAGGGACAGGACTTCAATGCCCGGATGTGGGAGCTCACCCGGCGCCTGGTGGCGCCGGGAGGACATTTCTACATCTTCTGCGACCCGGAGCAGAACATCTTCCAGAAGGACACCTGCCTCCCCTTCGACGATCCCCCGCCGGTCACCCTCACCCGGAACTGCCGGAACACCCGCAGGATCATCGAGGCGCTCGGCCCCTACCACTCCGCCGCCATGCGCCCCATGAACGAGACTCCCGTGGGGGTGGATGTGGTCTTCCGGGAAGGCGAGGACATGGCAAAAATGCTGGAGGAGGAGCTCACCGCCCTCTTCACCCAGGACCGCCTCGCCCAGAGCGGCGTGGTGGTGCTGGGCGCCCACTCCCTGGGCAACACCAGCCTGGGGAAATGCCCCAAGGCGGGCCCCTACACCCTGGTGGAACGCCCCGTCGGCCAGACGCCCGGCGAGGTCAGCTACTACACCTATATGAAGTTCAAGGGCTGCGAGGCCAGCGTGGTCATCCTCCTGGATGTCACCCCCTCGGATCCCCGCTGGAACCGCCAGGGACTCTATACCGCCATGAGCCGCGCCGTCCACAAGTTGATTGTGCTCCAAAGGCCCTAGCCACACCGAAATCTTCCCGGATTGTGCTAAATTACCGGCTTTGCTTCATTCGCCGAACGGGTGCGTCGCGCCCTGCCCAGCCCCCTCCCTCGGGACCCCTCTCCGTCCCCTCCCTTCCCCCCTTTCCCCCTTTCGCATCATGGCGAGTATCCTCAGCCTCATCATCGGGTGCATCCTGGTCAACAACTTCGTCCTGACCCAGATTCTGGGCATCTGTCCCTTCCTGGGGGTGTCCAAGTCCACCAAGACCGCCCTGGGCATGGGCGGCGCCGTGATTTTCGTCATGACCATCGCGGGCTTCTTCACCTCCTGCATCCACCACTTCCTTTTGAAGCCCTACGGAGTCACCTACCTATCCACCATCGTCTTCATCCTGGCCATCGCCGGCATCGTCCAGATCGTGGAGATTCTCATGCAGAAGTTTTCCCAGAGCCTGTATCAGGCCCTGGGTATTTTTCTGCCCCTGATCACCACCAACTGCGCCGTGCTGGGCGCCGCCATCCTCTGCCAGCAGAAGGACTACGGCCTGGTGAAGAGCACCATCTTCTGCGCGGCCTCCGCCGTGGGCTTCGCCCTGGCCCTCCTCCTCTTCTCCAGCATCCGGGAACGCATGGAGCTCTCCCGCCCACCCCTCTGCCTGAAGGGACTCCCCCTCACCCTGATCACCGCAGGACTGCTGGCCATGGCCTTCATGGGATTCTCCGGCCTGGGAAACTGAAGAAAAACACCCCCGCCCGAACCCCGCACCCCCTCTTCCCCTCTCCGGCTCCTCCCCTCTCTGCATGAGCACACTCTTCATCATCGTCCTGGTCGGCCTCATCACCGGCATCGCCATCGCCATCGTCAGCCGCTATTTCGGCGTGGAGGCCAATCCGTTGGAGGAGGAGGTGAAGGCCCTGCTGCCCGGCGCGAACTGCGGCGGATGCGGCTATGCGGGATGCGGCGGCTACGCCAAGGCCCTGGTGGCCGGACAGGCGCGGCCCGGCGCCTGCGCCGCCCAGAAAGCGGAGGATCTCCAGAAGATGGCCACTCTGCTGGGAGCGGAGGTGGACACCAAGGAGCCCAGGGTGGCCGTGGTCATGTGCAGCGGAGACGACCTGAACTCCACCCGCCAGGCCCAGTACAATGGCATCAACAACTGCCGCGACGCCATGATCGTGGCGGCCGGCGCCAAAACCTGCACCTTCGGATGCCTGGGACTGGGCGCCTGCGCCCGGGCCTGCCCCTTCGGCGCCATCGAGATGACCCCCACCCATCTGGCCGTGGTCCACAAGGAACTGTGCCGGGGCTGCGGAAAATGCATCCAGGTCTGCCCCAAGAAGCTCATCCGTCTGGTGCCCAAGTCCGCGGTCATCCACGTCCACTGCTCCAGCCCCCTGAAGGGCGCGGTGAAGCTGAAGGCCTGCAAGGCCGCCTGCATCGGCTGCGGAAAGTGCGTGAAGGCCGCCCCGGAGAACATGCGGATCGACACCGGGGTCGCCCTGGCACAGATCAACTACGGCAATCCCCCTTCCGAGGAGCTGGCCGCCGTCTGCCCCACCCACGCCTTGAGAAAATAGCCCTCCTGCCACGGCGGCGACACCCTCCCCCATCTCTCCATGAGCAAGATCTTCCATTTCTACGGCGGCGTCCATCCCCAGGAAGCCAAGGTCTCCCGGGGCACCCCCATCGTGGACGCCCCCCTCTATCCCCTCTACACCGTCCCCCTGTCCATGCACATCGGGGCGCCGGCCAGACCCCTGGTGAAGGAGGGGGACACGGTGCTGCGGGGACAGCCCCTGGGCGAACCCGCCAGCTTCGTCTCCTCCTACATCCACAGCCCCACCTCGGGAAAGGTGAAGAGCATGGGGATGTGCCTGGGGCCCGCCGGCACCCAGCTGCCCTGCGTGGTCATCGAGGCGGACGGAGAGGACAAGGCCGCGGAGCCCATGCCGCCCCTGGACTGGCGCAACACCTCCCCCGAGGAACTGCGGAACCGGGTGGCCCAGGCCGGCATCGTGGGCATGGGCGGCGCCGCCTTCCCCACCCCCGTGAAACTCTCCATCCCCCCGGGAAAGAGCATTGACACCCTCATCATCAACGGCGTGGAGTGCGAGCCCTGCCTCACCGCCGACCACCGCCTCATGCTGGAAAGCCCCCGCATGATCCTGGAGGGCGTCGCCATCGCCGCCCGCATCCTGGGCGTGAAGAACATCTACATCGGCATCGAGGACAACAAACCCGACGCCATCGAGCTGCTGACCCGGGAGGCCGCCGCCATCACGGAACCCGCCATCCAGGTGGTCCCCCTCCATGTCCGCTATCCCCAGGGCGCGGAAAAACAGCTGATCTACGCCATCACCAAACGCCAGGTGCCCTCCGGCGGCCTGCCCGCCGATGTCCACTGCGTGGTGCAGAACATCGGCAGCTCCCACGCCATCGGGGAGGCCGTCCTCAAGGGCGAACCCCTCTACCAGCGGGTGACCACCGTCACGGGAAGCCCCCTGGCGGCGCCGGGCAACTGGCGTTTCCGGGTGGGCACCAGCTATGCCGAGGCCCTGAAGCTGGCCGGCGGCGTCCGGGAGGGCGCCTCCATCGCCAAGATGATCTCCGGCGGCCCCATGATGGGCATGGCGGTCTACTCCCAGGAGGTGCCCGTGATGAAGAACACCTCCGGCATCCTGGTCATGGCCCCCGAGGAGGTCTTCCAATACACCTCCAAATCCTGCCTGCGCTGCGGACGCTGCAACGACGCGTGCCCCATGCAGCTGATGCCGGGAATCCTTTCCGTTCAAATCGAGAACGAGCGCTTCGACGACGCCCAGAACTGGCATGTGATGGACTGCATCGAATGCGGATGCTGCGCCTTCATCTGCCCGGCGGGGCGTCCCCTGGTCCAGCACATGCGAAGGGCGAAATCCGAGGTGGGGGCCAAGCTCCGCGCCCTCAAGGCCCAGAAGACCCAGCCCCCCAAGAGCGAGAAATAAGCGAGATCCTCTCCCATGTCCGACCCCTCCACTGACAAGCCCGCCCAGCCCGCCCAGCCCGCCGACACCCCCGCCAAACCCGCCGCGCCGGCCAGGCCCAAGGCATCCCTCCCCGAGCCGACGCTCATCGTCTCCTCCTCCCCCCATTTCCACACCGCCGCCACGGTGGACAGCATCATGCGGTGGGTCCTCCTGGCCCTGGCCCCCGCCTGCCTGGCCGGACTCTATTTCTTCGGCTGGAACGCCCTCCGCGTCCTGGTGCTCTGCACCCTGGGCAGCATGGTCCTGGAATGGATCTGCGCCCGCCTCATGGGACGCCCCAACGAACTGCGGGACGGCTCCGCCGCCGTCACCGGCCTGCTCCTGGGCATGAACCTGCCCTCCAGCACCCCCTGGTGGATCTGCCTCATCGGCTGCTTCATGGCCATCGTGGTGGGCAAGATGATCTTCGGCGGCCTGGGCTGCAATCCCTTCAATCCCGCCCTGGTGGGCCGGGTCGCCCTGCTTCTCGCCTTCCCCGCCGTGCTGACCACCTGGCCCGTTCCCCGCACCCCGGACTGCCTGGGCCGGTGCGGCGCGGAAGTGACGGCGGTCCAGCCCTCCACCTCCGCCACCGGCGAGGCGACCCAGCGGGAGAAGCCCGTCACCACCGCCACCCCCCTGAAGTGGTCCAAAGCCAGCCGGGAGACCAAGGAGGCGCGCCAGCTGATGGCGCAGTGCGCCCCCGCCGCCGGCCGCTGCCCCCTCAAGGGATACTGGCACATGTTCCTGGGCGTGGAGAAAGGCGGTTCTCTGGGCGAGACCTGCGGCCTGGCCATCCTGCTGGGCGGCATCCTCCTGATCTGCCTGAACATCATCCGCTGGCACATCCCCGTCTTCTATCTGGGCACCGTGGCGCTCATCACCGGGCTGGCATGGCTCGTCCAGCCCGAAGCCTACGCCAACCCCCTCTTCCATCTCCTCTCCGGCGGACTGCTCCTGGGCGCCTTCTTCATGGCCACCGACATGGTCACCACCCCCCTCTCCCGTCTGGGCGCCATCTACTTCGCCATCGGCTGCGGAATCCTCACCAGCTGCATCCGACTCTGGGGAAGCTACCCCGAAGGCGTCTCCTTCTCCATCCTGATTATGAATGCCTTTACCCCGCTCATCGACCGCATGACCGCCGGAAAGCCCTTTGGCATGCCCAAAAAGAAGGGACTCCAGATGCCGGCATGAGAAAGGAGGGAATGACCGCATGAAAGAAATCCTGAAACTGGCCCTGAGCCTCACCTTCATCTGCGCCCTGGCGGGCGCCTCCCTCGCCTTCGTCAGCGCGCGGACGGAGGCCCCCCGGAAGGAGGCCAAGGAAAAACAACGCAACGAAAAAATGGCCCTCCTCCTTCCTCCGGAAACCGCGCGGACGGAACTCTGCCAGGAGATGCCCCTCTCCCTGCCCGACGGCACGGAAGTGACCTTCTTCCAGGCCACCGACGCCCAGGGCAAAATCCTCGCCTTCTGCGCCGAAGCCTCCGACCCCAGCGGCTTCGGCGGCGAGGTGAAGCTCCTGGTGGGCATCGCTCCCGACGGCACGGTCCGGGGCGTCCTCGTCACGGAAAACGCCGAAACCCCCGGCATCGGCAGCCGGGTCTGCGAGCGCCAGACCTCCCGCTCCTTCTGGGACCTCTTCCGGAATGCCCCGCCCCAGGAAGCCGACGGAAAATACCCGCCCAATGAATACCTGGACCGCTATGAGTCACAACTACTTCCCGCAGAAGGATTTGTGTTAAAAGCAGAGGAGGCGCCCGGCTGCGTGAGGCCCATCAGCGGCGCCACCATCTCCTCCCGCGCCGTCGTCAACGCCGTGAACCGGGTGTGCCTGGCCTGGCACGCCCAGAAGGCGCGCCTCCTTTCCTCCCAAGCCATCCAGGAGTAGAAGACCATGCTGAACGCCCTGAAGACCTTTGTCAACGGCATCTGGAAGGAGAACCCCGTCCTGGTGCTGCTGCTGGGCATGTGCCCCACCCTGGCCACCTCCTCCAGCGCCAAGAACGCCATCTCCATGGGACTGGCCACCACCTGCGTCCTGGCCGGCAGCAACCTGGTGGTCTCCCTGCTGAAGTCCCTGATTCCCGACAAGGTGCGCATCCCCTGCTTCATCGTGGTGATCGCCACCTTCGTCACCATCGTCCAGTTCCTCATGGAAGCCTATGCGCCTCCCGCCCTGGTGAAATCCCTGGGCATCTACCTGCCCCTCATCACCGTCAACTGCATCGTCCTGGGCCGCGCCGAGGCCTTCGCCTCCAAGCACAATCCCGGCCTCTCCCTGTTGGACGGCATTGGCATGGGGCTGGGCTTCACCCTGGTGCTGACCCTGCTGGGCGCCGTCCGGGAGTTCATCGCCTCCGGCACCCTCTTCGAGCTCCAGGTGGTGGAATCCTGGCAGGGCTTCTCCCTGCTGCGCTTCGCCCCGGGCGCCTTCATGGTGCTGGGCGTCTTCCTGGCCATCCTCAACGCCGCCAAGATCCGCGCCGCCCGGAAGGCCGGGGGACGCTACGAGCCTCCCGCGGACCTGAACTGCGCCACCTGCCACATCTGCAAAATCAAATCCTGATTTTCCCCCTCCCGCCCCCACGCCCGGGACTTCCTGCCCGCGGTTCGCGCCATTTTCCGTCCAAGTGGCTTGCATTTCCCTGGATAGGGGCTATCTTTTCACCATCCCTATTCGAGGAGGACGTCCCCCGTTCCTCCCCTTTCCCCCACTCCACCGTAGCTCTTTCCCCCGCCCGGGAGTTTGTTTTTGGCACAAGCGGCGAAAGCCCAAGGAGAAAACGAGAAAATGCCCGAAGAATCCCCCAACAGCACTCCTTTCACTCCTGTTTCCCCTGCGAAACCCGCCGCTCCCGCTTCCCCTTTCTCGCCGGTGGCTCCCGTGAAGCCCGCCACCCCCTCTCCCTTCGCCGCCGGGGAAAGCGAGCCCAAGACCCGGTTCGTGAAACTGCCTGTCAATCCTCCCCCCGCCGCGGAAATGGCGGCCCCTCCCGCTCCCTCCCCTCTCCCGCCGGAGCCCCCCAAACCCGCCGAGGAAGAGCATAAGGTCGTGAAGCTGAAGCTGGCCACCGCCGGCACCATCCCCACCGCCGCCCCCGCCGCGCCCCAGAAAACCACCGACGGCACCGAGGGCATGAAGCGCTCCGGCGTTCGCCTCTCCCTGAAGAAGGAAGAGCCCGCGGAACCCCCGAAGCCCGCGGAACCCGCCGCTCCCGCCGCCCCCGCCGCACCTGCGGTGAAGCCCGTGGCGCCCGCCGCCCCCGCCTCCGTGAAACCCGTGGCTCCCGCTGCCCCCGCCTCCGTGAAACCCGTGGCTCCCGCTGCCCCCGCCTCCGTGAAACCCGTGGCGCCCGTCGAGGTGAAACCCGTGGCGCCCGTCGAGGTGAAACCCGTGGCGCCCGTCGAGGTGAAGCCCGCGGCTCCCGTCGAGGTGAAACCCGTGGCTCCCGTCGAGGTGAAGCCCGTGGCACCTGCCCCGGAAGCGCCCAAGGCGACGCCCTCCTTCAAGAAGATTTCCATGGAGGAGGTGAAACCGGTGGAGCCCGTCAAGGAGGAGGCCCCCAAGGAAGCCGAGGAAGCCCCCGCTCCCGAGGCCGCCGCTCCCGAGAAGGGGGCGAAGCCCGCCGCTCCGGCTCCCGCCATGGCGGTGAAGAAAGAGAGCCGTCCGGCTCCCGCCATGGATTCCCTCCCCGTCCAGGAGGAGCCCCAGCCCACCGCCATGAACTATGTGCTGGCCGCCGTGGGCGCCCTGGTGTTCCTGGGCATCGCCTTCGTGGTCATCGCCAAGGTGCTGTAAAATTCGCCCTGGCCGCTCTCCCGCCGAACCCTCCCCCTCGGCGGGAGAGATTCTCTCCCTCGGGACGTCGGGCTCTCCTAGGCATTCCTCCTCCCCTGCCATAGGAAGAAGCATTCCGGCGTCCTTTTTTGTTTCCCCCTTTCCGCTCCCTCCCGGACAGAGCCCCCCGCCCCATGCGAATCCTTCTCATCCATCACCATGATCTGGACGGCTACATGGCCGGCGTGCTGGTCAAACAGGCCTTTCCCCAGGCGGAACCCCGCTCCCTGAACTACGCCAAAGGACAGGAACTCCCCTCCCGGGACGACTTGAGCCAATATCAGAAAGTCTTTGTGGTGGACTATTCCCTCCCCGCGGAAACCATGCTCTGGCTCCAGAAAACGGGACGCCTGGTCTGGATCGACCACCACTACTCCGCGATTCGCCAAAGCCAGGAAATGGGATACGACCAGGCAGAAGGACTCCGGTGCTCCCCCGGCGACTTGATCTGCGGCGCGGAATTGACCTGGCAATTCTTCCACCCCGACACCCCTCTCCCGCGATTCCTGAAACTGGTGGGGGACTACGATACCTTCCGCAACGCCCAAACCCCCGATTTCGCCCGGGAAGTCCTCCCCTTCTTCTACGCCTCCCAGCTGGAGATGGACGCCCTGAACCCCAAACTCTTCGGGGAAGCGGATTTCCCCCTGAAATCCATGGAGGACTTCCAACAGGAGGAACTTTGCCAGACCTGGATCGCCAAAGGACAAATCATCCAGGCCTACCAGGAGATGTATTACAAGAAAATCGGAGGGGAATACGCCTTCGTCCGGGAGCTATGGGGACTGAAAATCCTCTGCATGAACTGCCCCGGACACGGCTCCCTGAATCTGAAGCCCTCCTTCCGCCCCCAGGAACATGACGCCATGCTCCTCTATGCCTATAACGGGAAAAACTGGACCTACGGATTCTATACGGACTCCACCTTGAAACCGGAGGTGGATTGCTCGGCCATCGCCAAACGCTACGGAGGGGGAGGACACCGGGGCGCCGCCGGATTCTCCACCCAGGAACTCCTTCCCGAGCTCCTTCCCGAAGAAGAATAACCCCGCCGCCCTGGCGCACGGGGGAGTCGTCAATGGGAAAGCCGGAACAGCGTCGCCCCCGGGGCGGCGCCGCAGTCGGCGGCATCCCGGGAGAAGCCTTCGATTTCCTTGACGTAGTCGTTGAACCAGCCCGCCGGCTTCAATTCTTCCCGGAAGCAGCGGCTCCACTCGTTTCCCGCCGAGGAGTTGATCCGCAGTTCGATGTGGTTTTCTCCTCGCTGCACCCGAATCCGGTAGCCCCAGGGAGCAAAGGCGCGCACTCCACAGCGGCGGCGGTTGACACGCAATTCTCCCCCGTAGCAAATCCGGTCGAACAGCAACAACCCGTCGAAGGCCTCCGTCGAATCGAACTGCGCCGCCAAGACCACCGTCCCCGAAAAATCCGGTTCCAGGTCCGTATACAGTCCGGAAGCGGGAAGGGGACGCGTTTCCTTGATGGTTTCATATCGGCTCGGCGCCAGCTTCGCATACCGCAGCCGCTCCACCCGCACTAGCCGCCAGGCGAGTTCCAGGCGCCGTTCCCACACAGGGGCGGGGAGGGTCTCCGGCGGAGTTTCGCTCTCCACCAGAATCCGCAAATTCCCAGGTTCCAGACTGAGCTCATAGATTCCCTCGACGTATTGCAGAGGAGACAGCGTGCCTGGGATGTCATCCGGTGGGGGCAGCTCCCGGAAGGCAGTTTCCGAACGGAACCGCAGGCGCTTCACCTCCGAAGAGGCGTTGAACAAGAGCCGCACCCGCCCTTCCCCGCGCTGTCCCGCCAGCAGCTTCACCTGTTTCATGGGCTGCTCCACCTCAAGGTCGGCGTAGGACCGGAAATCCGTGACGGCAAAGCCGTCAACGACCGTCACCCCGGCGGCCTCCAGCCGCGCCACTTTCGCCTGAACCTCCGGTATCCGGCAGGGGCCCGGCAGGACAAGAACCCGGGGCGGGTTCTCCCCCGTCAATTCATCCGGGGTGGTGAAGCGCCAGAACACCAGCGCATCGTCCAGCCGCTCCAACATGGCGTCCACGGCGTCGGCATACTCCTTCGCGGCAGGCAAGGGGTGATGGATGTCCTCTCCCTCGAAACACTCCGTGACGGCCAGCACCCGGACCTCCGGATCCAATGCGCCGGCGTCGAACTGCCCCAGCCAAGAGAGATACTCGTTGAGGGGACGCAGGTGTCGCCAGAGGGGATGGCGCGGGGAATAATCGGTGCTGCAGCAAATCTTGCGCTTTCCCCGGTCGCTGTAGAGATAGGGCATGATCAGGATGCGATTGATTCCTTTGACCGCCAAGGAATTGGCAACGTAGAACATCACGCCGGTGGTCATGGCGTAGCCGTAGACGTTGAAACATTCGCAAAACGCCTCGTGGCGGTGATTGCGAATCGCCGCGCATTGGGCGAACCGGGCGTACTGCCCGCTGCCACATTCCGGGTATCCCGGATTCTTGCTTGGGAAGCGCCTCCCCTCCCCGGGATAGATCTGCCGGAAGATGGCATCCACGCCCGGCACATCCATGGGGTCGAGAATCCGGGGGAAGTCATTGAAGAACCCCGTGCGGAAAAAGAGATCCTCATAGAGGAAATGCCCTTCAAACTCCAGGCGATGCCGGTGACACCAGTCGGAGATGCGGCGGGAGTAATTCTTGGCAAAGAGCCGGGTACAGGCATCCACGTAGCACCAGCGGGCGCGCCTCCCCTCCTCGGAGGGGGGATTGCCCGGGAACAGCAGCGGCAGAATCCCATCGAATTCAAGCCCGTGGCGCCGCCGCAGCTCCTCCCGCAAGCCAGGGGGGACGGCGATGGCATCCTTGGGCAGATAGCACTCCCAGAAGGGTTCGTCCGTGAAAATCCCCCGGATCTCCTTGCCGAACGCCTCGCCCAGCTCCTCCGCATAACGCTCGTAGACCATTTGCAAAAAATGATCCGTCACCGCCGGATTGGTCAGATCCGGAATCTCCAGGCGAATCTCCCGGTACCCGTCGCCCTCGCGGATCAGCGCCCGGACCCGGTCTTCCGGATGGACCTTCACCAGCGTGTCCACCACACTGCCGCTGGGCCACCCCCCCTCGTCATAGAGCATCATCGTCAGACCAAGACGACGACACTCCGCCAGCATCACCCGGGCAAGAGCAAAGAACCGCTTCCCCAGATATGGGATTTCCATCCCCTGGAAGAAAAAGTCTTTATGATAGTCATCCGGCATGGGATGCAGGTAGACGCAGCGAAAGCCTGCCTCCCGCATTGCCGTCAGCTGCCGCCGAATCCCACCTGGCGTCGGATTGGCGTTCCAATACCAGAAAATTCCCGGAGTCAAAGTCTCCATATGCCGCTTGTCTCTATCCTTTGTGGGCCGGGACGGAAAAGTCGCCCGGGCATCCCCCCGGTTTTCCCCCCCAGATGTCCATCCGGCTGCCTCCTGAAACGTCCCGTTCCAGGAGGACAGACCGGATTTCCACCGCCTCCACGAAATTCGCCCGGGAGCTTCCTAGTTGACGCGGGGATCCGAAGCAGCCATGAACGACTGCCACAGGCAGGGGCTGGTCACCATATAGCTGAGCCGCAAGACCCAGTTGCTGGTCGTATCCGGATCCGGCAGGTTGCCCCGCAGGTTCCGGCAGGTCAGCGCGCTGCCGTCGGCACGGGCGGCATTGATATGGAACTTGTCACTGTAATGGCTCGGCAAAGTGGGATCGTCGGCGAAAATCGCAAGATTGAAATGCACACTCTTGTCGTAGTTGGGATAAGAGGCCAACTTGTACAGCCGTTCGACACGGAATGTCGTTCCCCAGGTCAACGTGGGGATGTTCCAGGTGTAGATGGAATTCGCAAACGGGGAATACCCGATTCCATCCTCATCGGCCCATGCCCCCCAGGAGCAGTGGAAGGTGCGATAGGAATAAAAGTCCTTTTTCATTTCCGACGAGGAGGGATCGCAAGGGCAGAGGCCCACTTTGGGTTTTTGCGGCGCAAACAGGTCGGTATTGTTGTACAGCACCATGTAGATGGAAACCGCGCCATCCCCGCAAAAAGACTGTTCTGAGGTGACAAAATAATCATCATAATCATTGGCATAGAGGGCAGCCATCAATCCCAACTGTTTCAGATTGTTCACACAGCTGATGTTTCTGGCTCTTGACCGGGCTTTGGAAAGAGCCGGCAACAACATGCTGGCGAGAATGGCGATGATGGCAATCACGACAAGAAGTTCAATTAAGGTGAAAGTAGATTTTTTCATCTTGGCTCCTTTGTTTTTTGTTCCACGCACAGAATGCCATGAATGGGATTTCCGACATTCCACTTGACAATTCGATCTTACAATCCAAAAAGCTTCAGGTCATCCACCAGTCCCCGGAACGGCACGCAGCCGGGCATGGCGCCACCGAGGATGACACGCCCGTTGCCATGACTGCGGAATGCCGCCTGCCGGACCGCCCCCTCTTCTTTGCCGTTGATCCACAATCTGATGGTCCCGTGGTCCGCCTCCACCCGGATCTTCGCCCACTCCCCTGCCTTGAGAGAACTCCGGCTCCAGAGGGTCTGCATCTGGATGTCGTTCTGGTTGTCGGAATCCCCGACATAGCAGCGAATCACCTCGATTTTCCCGTCAGGCCGCAAATTGAGATTGATGCCGTCATACCAGCCGTCCTTGAAGACAATGGTCTGCGGTTTGCCCCCGATGGCATCGGGTCGGATGGCGAGCTCGGTGACGCCCACGCCGCTCATGGGCCACAGGCGCGCCGGAAGCGTTGCCTGCGCGGTTCCATCCAGTTTCAGCGCCCGCCCTCCCCGGCCATCCTCCACCAGCATTCCCGGGTCCACGGAGAAATCCCGATCCCCGTAGCGGTCCAGAATCAACCCGTCGTCGCCGTCGAAATCCCAGACGGCGCCCCGGGCGCTCAACACCGAAACCGGCACCTGCACCGTGAAATTCCCCTGAATCGGCTGTTGGTTCCGCGGGGTCAGGAACTCCGGCTCCCCGCGGAAGGCAAACGCCGTCCCGCACTTGGAGGATTCCAGCGTCCACGGGGTCGCCAGAAGCGTTCGACGCTCGCTGCGGTTGGACGAGAACGGGTAGATGGGACGGGAGAAGAAATAGCGGCCGTCCATGGTTTCAAAGCGCAGGTAGAAATTGTCGGTGGGCTGCGGGGCGGTGGCAAAAAGCCGCAGGGTGAACTCTCCCTGCTTCCGCTCCAGCGGCTCGTCCAGGAAGAGCGTGTTGTCCACGGACATGCGAATGTCGATGTCCTGATTGACAAAACGCCGTTGGCGAGCCAGCAGTTCCGCCGGAATCACCGTTTGATGTCCCTCGGCGTTGGTGACGATCAACTTCAGGTCCTTGGTGCCGGCGAGGGCCATCGCCATGTGTCCGCTGGAAGAATCCGCCGCCAGGAAGAAATCCCTGCCATAATCGAAGAAGGTGGTGTCCCCCCATTTGGCGCCTTTCTGGGTCCCCTTGCGGAACGCCCGGAGCAGGTGTCCGTTCTCGAAGGTGATGCGAACCGCTTTGGGCATCGACTGCATCGTGACATTCAGCGTCATCTCGTCTTTTCCCAGCTCCGGGAGAAAGACGCCGGCGGGGCGGTCGTTGCGGAAGAGCATGATCCGCTTCAGGGCGTCCGGGCTTTGGAAGGCGACGGTCGCCTCCAGGCGGTTGCCCTCCTGCCGCACCCGGAGCTCCTGGGGGAAGTCCGCCAGCATCCGGTTGAGGGGCACGTTGACGGTCACGCAATTCTGAAGCCAGCTGGAAACCAGGTAGATGGAAATAGATTTCCGGGTCGACGCCTCCTCGCCGGCACGCACCGTGAATTCCGGCTGCAACACCGGGGTGGACGCCAGTTCATGGGTCGGAATCAACCACTCGACCCGGGCGTAACAGTCGGGAGCGGCGGCTTGGGGAGGCAGCGTCCAGACCACATTTCCGTCCAGGTCGCGGAGAACCCCCTCGATCACAACAGATTCCCGGCAGGTTGACGGCAGGCTCATCGCCTCGATGCGAAGGAGCTCGCCAGGCAAGACTTCATGCAGATAGCTGACCAGGACCTCCGGGGATTCCGCGAGGACCGGGGTTCCTTTCAGCTCATTGGCATAGCGTTTGAGGGTTTCCGCCTGGCCGAAGGTATAGAGGCGCTCGAAGACCCCGGTTTCCACCAGATCGTTCCATGTGGTCAGGTGGGACCACTTCGGCTGGTATTTCTTCCCGTCCACGAACTGCCGGTAGAAGCAGTCGAAGCCGCGGAAGGGATTGTAGAAGTCGTTGAAGTTGGCCAGCCAGGCTCCCCAATACCCCGGATGGAGCGTGGGCAAGAAGCGCTTGCCGTTCTTCCGGCAAAACTCCCCCAGCAACTGGTTGTTCACCTCCGGAGGATCGAAGCAATGCGCCGGAGAATCGAAGAGAAAGAGGGCGTCGTATATGTCTTTGGTCTCCTCCAGCTGCTTCAGGTCAAGTCTGGCGTTGGGCAGGGGGGCGACGTTGCCGACCAGGTAAATGGGATAGCCGGCTTCGTTCATCGCGGCATGTAGCTTCCGCCAATCCTCCCGGTTCCAGGACCACTCCCCATACCCATTCTCCCCATGAAGGAACTGATAGGCGCAGACCACATATTTGCCGCCCACTTTGGGATAGTTCGGGTGGCTGCCGTTTTTCCCCAGCAGTTCCGTCAGCCATTTCACCCAATATTCCGCGGATTTCTTCACGTCGATGCAGATCGCCACCTGAAAATCCGTGCCCGCCGCCGCCTCAAGATAGGTCGGCAACCGCCAGCTCCAATGGGGGGCCGCCCCGTTGGGATCTCCTCCGAAATCCAGGAAAAAACCGTCCACCCCCTTTTCCTGGACGATCCGGATCTCTTCCCGGAGGGAATCCATGTCCCCGGTCGGGGTGTCCTTGCTTTCCTGGATGGGAAAGTTGTAATAGTATTCGGGATATCCGGGATAATCCCGGGGGTAGAACCACGGGGTGTTGTGGGCCCATACCATGCTGCGGTCGCCAACCTCGGCTCCGGCCGCACCCAATGCCATCATCACAAGAAACGTGATTCCCAGTAACAACTTCCTTTTTTCCATCATCCTGCCTATGAAAACAAACACGCCGCCGCCCCGTCCAACACCTGGTCACGGGGGAGATGAACGAGAACACACATCAGGAGACCTCGGTCGAAGAGGCTGGCGTTTCGTCACATCCGACGATACAAAAGTATGGGGTCTTTCCCGTGTTCTCCCAATGTGTATTTGACAAAAGAAGATGTCTGTTTGTAACAAATTGCCAAAACACGGAAAGGGGGCGATTCCCGGGAGAGACGGGGCGACGCTAGTCGAGGGGGGAGGCAAAATGAGGGGCGCGGAATTTTCGCGGGGAATTCAGCTGCAGCTTGGAAAAGACCTTGGAGAAATGATACTGGTTGGCGAACCCGGTGCGCAGGGCGATCTCCTTGATGGAGAGGTTGCTGAAGTGCAACAGGTGACAAGCCCGCTCAATCCGCTTCCGGCGGACAAACGCCTGCGGACTCTCCTCCATCGTTTCGGAGAAAAGACGGATGAACGCATTGCGGGCCAGGCCGCAGTGTTCCGCCAGACGGGCGTTGTCCAGCTTCTCGTCGAGCCTCGCGGTGATAAAGTCGATGCACTTCAGAATCCGTCGCTCGGAGGACAGCTTCCGGATGACCGGACCGTTCTTGCACTTGAGCAGGGCGTGTCCCAGAATGATGTGGCCGATCATCTCGCAGCGGAGACGGTTGTCCAGCTCGCTGTAGGATTGGATGAATTCCTCGATATAGGCCTTGGCGAAGGAATCCCCGGGAATGGTGTAGATGCGATCCCCGCTCGCCTTGACCGTGTCGACAAAGTTGAAATGGATGAAAAACTGGTCGAACGGAGCCTCGGCAGACGTGGAGAATTCGTAGCTGGCGGGAATCAGGACGAAGTTGTCCGGCTCCAACCGGAGGGTTCCCGCGGCAGAAGTAAGGACGCCGCCGGGCTTCAGATTCCAGTACAACCGCCAGAACGGGGTGTGGATGAAATCCTGGCACCACGGCCAGATGTCCTGCATCCATCCGCAGAATTGAATCTGAAAGGGACAACTCAAGGATTCTTCGCCGGGCATAGCAACTCCGCCTGCATGATTTCACCAAAAGCCTTCAAACAACTCTCTTCCCAGGCCAGGGGAGTCCCGGTCCCGCCATGGGGGGGACGGCGCTTTTCTTTGCGCCATTGCGTCATGAAGTCTCCCCTGCGCCTGTTCACGAAATGCGGAAAAACCTCCTCTGAACCTTCCCCGGAGCTTTTTCGGCGAACCGGCTCTGCCGAAGAAGATGACTTTACGTCAAAAACGCAGCCGGGGAAATTGACGATTTTGTCACATCGTCTTTTGTTAAATTTTATCCTTTTCCTGCGTAATCACAATGTCTATTTAACAGAAAATAATGTCAATTTATAACAAATCACCTGAAACAACGGGAGGGGACGCTCCTGGGGGAGGGGCGCATCAGCCCCTGCTGGTGAGCCACACCGCTGCTGATGCGGTTCCTGGTGCACACGGAACAGGAGGCATGGAGGGCAAAAAAGGGGGGCATGCCGCGAATGCCCCACTGTGTTTCGTGTGGGCCACAGGACAAACTTCGGGAGGATATCGTGAGGAGAAACAAAAAAGCCTGCATCCCAAGATGCAGGCTTTTTTTGTTGCCCCACAAGTGGCGCCCCTGCACAAATTTTCGGGATTTCCACCTTCATATGGCGGCCCTGGAGAAGACTGCGGCCGGCGCCTGCCAGGAGCGCCGGAACCGGTTCAGCCAAGACTACGACATCGTGGGCCTGAAGACCAGCGACTCCCTCAAGTGGATCGAGACCAATGCGCTACGTTTCGGATATCTCTTCCAGATGACGTTCCACGGCTCCGTCATCCGCGAGGCCTGCGGTGAGACCTTCTTGCGTCTCTAACGACATCCGATGTGGCCTCTGCCCATTCATCCAATGTTTTTTCCAAAACCGCAGGGGGCTCCAAGAAAATTTATGGAACACCAGGCAAAAACGCTGTCGCCTCTCAAAATCATGGAGACAGGCATGAAAAATATCGATTATTTCGCTGCGACAAGCACATAAACGATTATATTATAGGGTTCTCATGGTCAATGAAGCAACCGAATCCTAACCAACAACAGGTAACTCATTTACAAGAAATAACCCATCCCATTTTTTGAAATAGCTAGTGCATTCCTATAGACCGAAATTGTGCTTTTTGTTCCTGTGAGATTGCGGCCTTGTGTAAGTCAGACAGAGACATGCGTAGGCGCACTCCACTTGGAACGTCTGTTTTCATGCATTTGCATGTGTGCGCATACCTTGCATGAATGTGGATTGATGTGTTTATTCGTGCAAAGACACATCTCGAAATCGCAATGACAATTTTGGTAATTCGCAAACATTTTTCATCAAGAGCTTAGCATAAACGAGAGGATTCTTTCTCAAGAAGTGCTTCTTGAATCTGTTCTAGGGGATCAAGTCTTGCGCTTGCAGGACTTTTCTGCAACTGTTCCAAAGAAGATGTTGATTCAAATTGTGAATAACAGCAGGCGTGGACGCGCTGACCTGATAGCACAAGCTCAAATCCTGAATTCAAAAATGGAATGACGCCCAGCAGTCCGGCATGATTCAGTTCATCGACATCAAGGACACGGTTTGTCTCACGCATTCAAACAACCTGGTGCTGATTTCACGGATCTTGAAGTAGGATAAAAACTTTGATAAGTCAAACAAGGGAAGACATCATGGAAAAAGACGTCAATTCAAAACAGGCCTCATCTGAAAATGCAATGCAGCTGGAGCAAGTGAAACAGGAAAGAAAAAAGAATTCAAATCTGAGATTTGTATGCCTATTAATAATCTCCATAGCAATTATGGTGTATCTCGTTCATTCGTTAAAAGCAATCCAAGGAAGATACGATTCTCTTGCGAGGAATCTTCAAAATGGACTTGAACAAGTGGCAATGGAAAATAGGAACATCCATGACAAATTTGACGACCTGGAAAATCTTATAGGTGAAGGACTGGTAGAAGTGGCAAGGGAAAACAAGGCTTGCATTGCGCAATCGTTGCAGGTTGAATATGAGATCAAAAGCAATAGTTCCTATGCTAGAGAGGCCCTAGAACTCGCAGAGAACGCATGGACTGAAAATGAAACTGAACTAGCCAAGATATATTTGCTCAATGCCATCAATCACATGCCATATGAAATCAGATACATCAAAGCATATTTTCAATTACTTGAAGATCAGAATCCAGGTTTGGAGGAATGGAAGAGATTCTCCGATATACTTGACATGGCTGTCTTTCAAATTGCTCCTGGTGATGTCCAGCAGACTGTTGCCATAAAGAATGCAATCATGCAGAAAATGGATGCATTGAATGTCGCCGAGCAAGAGAAGAGTGCAATGGCTTACCAGGAGGCATTGGCGCAGAAGGTGGCTTCGCTTGTCGATGGGAAACTCTCAATGAAGAATATAACCAAATATGAAGGCAGAGTTGATCTCGGCTTATTGTCGACAAGACTTGAGACAATCAGAAGTCTAATTGATGAAGATATCCTTGATGAAAGTGAAGCCGAGAAATGGAGAACTGAGCTGAACAAATCCAATATTGTCTTCCAAATGGCCGTGACTTTGGCCAGTGTTGATAATGCGACATTGAAAGCAGAAGCCGCAACAGCAAAGAATGCTCCTTCGAGAATGGAATTGGTTACTGCGCAAAACCAATTGCAGACTGCAAATGCACTACTGGCTCAAATTTGGGCAATGGATTGCCGATCTGCCATGGAATTACTCAAAAAGGCAGAGGCGTGTCAAACTAGAATTGCTTCTATTGATGCGAAAATCAAAGAACTGTGGTCTCGTCCAGTCTTTGAAGAGATTAAGAGCCTGGTCAAAAATATTCAACAAGAATATGATCAATCGAATAGAAAATATACGGAAAGGATGAAGACAATCTCAGACAATGTCGAGAGCATCAAAGCAAAATTTGCAGAAATTTCCGATGATAAAATGCAGATGGAAGTGCTTGCCTATTTAAAACAAGCAGATGCGTTTCTGCAGGATTTGTCAAAACTTCGGTATATTGCCTATCAGAAAATGGCATTGGAGCTACTTCGGGAATGCCATAACAAATACGAATCCTATTATCTTTTCATTGACAATCGTGGAGACGAACTGTTCGACTCTTATCTGCTAGATATCAATCCTGCGCTTTTGTCTTCTGATATGCTGTCCTTGTATAACAGCATTTACCAGAAAGTATACGAGAAGGTGAAAGACAAGGCGCAAAGCCAGATTAAAAAATGCACCCATGTCTGCAAAAGCCTGGAGGATTTTTAACATGCAGGATAGACGGTTGTCCTTTTTCTTTGCTTTCCTGTCTTTTGCCTATTTGGCATTTGCATGGGACGACTCTCCCTTATCCTCCCATGACATATCATCCGCATCTGGCGCAGCGGCCACGGCATATACCTCTATGTTCTCCAAGGCCGATGTGGCTCTCGCACGAAGTCTTGTCAGCGGAACAACGGCTGTGAAGGGATCCCTTGGAGAGGCCGTCGCGGGAAGCAGCTACCTGTCGAAATATCTTGCAAAATCTGGAAATTGGGTGAGTATTTCTCCACGTGTTGGTTCAAATGGCTTGGATCATGTCTTCCTTAAGATCGATCCCAAAGATGGGTTCCCACGTGGCCTAATGGTGGGCGAATCCAAGTTCAATACCAGTTCTCTTGGAATGACAAAAGACGGAATACAGCTTGGAGGCAAATGGACGACCTTGAGATTGAGAGCCTTGGGACACAGATATCTTCGATTGGCGAATGTCACCCAGCGTGCTCCCCTGCCGACCATTAAGCCTGCTTATGATTTGACAGTGGTGCTCAAAAACGGGAAAACTGTACACTTCTGGAAAAGCAGCAGTACGGACACATGGAAAGCGAATTGCTTGCAGAGCGAACTCGCAGAAGCCAGAAGGATCGCACAAGCGTATGGTTCATATTTGAATGCGGCAGGTGAAGGAAAAATCGTTTATCGATCAAGGCTCTTCCAAATTATGCCGGATGGAGAAAATCTTACCATCAATATCAAGGATGCATCGAATCTTGATGAAGTGGGTAGCGCTACACGGCTGAAAACGACAGGACAGATTAGATTGAATGGTGTCCTGAAGAAACATTTGTCCGATGATGTCAGACAAGATATCAAAAAAATCTTGAAGAGCAAGCTTCCTGTACTAACTGACAAGGACGTAGATAGACTCTCACGAGAATTGACCAAAGAGATGCCAGTAGATGAAAGCCTTGAAAGATATGGAAAGTGGGACATTACAAAGAAAATTACCTTCAACGCGGGAATTGCAGCTTCATTGGCTTTTGCGATTGATGCCGGAATTCAGTTTATCTCATCTGGCGAAGTGAATTGGGGGAAGAGCGCCTTAGCAGGTGGTGCTGCATTTGCGGGAGCAGTGACATCCCAGGGAATAAACATTGCATTGCTACACAGTCAGTGGATGGCGCAGCTGAGCAAGCATCTTAACTGTTCGGCACTTTTGCTCAATTCAATGACATCTTCTGCTGTTGGTGGCGTTATTTTCAGTGGCTTATATGCACTCGGTGGTTGGTATATGGGGTATATGGATTCGAAAACAGCCATTCGAAGTGCAATAGCTGGCGTTGGCGGCTCTCTTGCAGGATTGGCCGCAGGTGTGGGAACTATGGCGTTGGTTGCAGCATATGGAACAGCCAGCACGGGGACTGCGATTGCTACGCTTAGTGGTGCCGCTGCGACAAAAGCAATCCTTGCGTTCCTTGGCGGGGGTGCTGTTTCAGCAGGGGGTGGTGGAATGGCTGTAGGAGCAGCTGTGTTAGGAGGGATTGCAACTGTTGCAGCTGTTGCAGTGACTACGTCTATTTTTTTCGGTTACCAGATGTATGATGCCAGACAGGAAACAAAACGGATAACGATAATCTGCGACAATATAGACAATCCTGATTTCTGGGAAGCTTCGTGGAAGAATAGTCAGGCAACGCTTCTTATTCCCTCTTTTTAATTTCCAATCAGACCTGTATCTCCATCCAAATCACGATGTTAGAATGCGCACATTACTTGCAAGATTTTATAATGTCATATCAATTACTGCCGAATTCTCCCGCATGAAATTACGCCCGGACATCGGCCATCACATCAGCCTCTACAACCCAGTGGCACCATAGCTTCACATATATGCAGCAGAAAGTGCCCTACTGCGAAATCAACGCCTTCATGGGGCGTCTCCGCGCAGAGTAAGTCGGCGAATAGACTTTTGCCATAGTCCCATAGGCAAGACGGTCATCCGGGCGCCCTCTCTCTCACCCCCAACCAGAGAAGCCGCTACCAATACCGATGACCCATACCCATTGTTATTTTCCTGCTTAAAATCGCTTGGCTGACATTCTCCGCCCGCTTTCGGGGCGGTGTGCCAAAGTAAGGGTCATAAGTTGGAGAAGGTGTTTTCGGGCAAGAGAAGAAGGATGGATTCGTAATTCTCTGCTCCACCAGTTTCCGAAAAGCCAGCATCGCAAGATGCAGGCTTTTTTGTTTCTCATCACGATATCCTCCCGAAGTTTGTCCTGTGGCCCACACGAAACACAGTGGGGCATTCGCGGCATGCCCCCCTTTTTTGCCCTCCATGCCTCCTGTTCCGTGTGCACCAGGAACCGCATCAGCAGCGGTGTGGCTCACCAGCAGGGGCTGATGCGCACCCCCTCCAGGAGCCCTCCCCCGCCTACTGCCGGGAGGGGCAAACGACAGGAACCACATTCACGGGCAAGGGACTCGCAAGCAGGCAATACAGCGAAGCCCCCCCGGAATTACCCCACGGCATGGGGACGCCTGGATCGAACATCAAATCATGCCGCTGCTTGCCGAATCAAGACTTGGCCAGCCTATCCCTTGCCATCGCTTCCGCTCCACCCTTCATAG
>JBJEVT010000011.1:0-20592 GCA_051884615.1 Oligosphaeraceae bacterium | reverse complement strand
TCATTGAGTCTACTCCTTTCAGGGGTGGTGGACTCTCTTAATCTAGCCGTGAAATTAAAGGGTGTCAATATCCGATACCAATCTGAATTCCGCTTCCTTTACATCCATAAGAAAAGTAATAAAGAGTTTCAATTCCTCATCATCTTCCAATTCTATATGGGTAAGTTGTATCGTCATGGTTCATTCATCATAAATAACATCTATGTGACGTAATCGTTCCTGACAAGAGTTTATTGTATAAACATTTTCAACTTCATTTAACATATCACATCGACGGTACACTTTCCTGTTTTTCAAATTTGCGTCACTTGTATACGGAGAGTAGATATATGTTCCACATGCAATTTCGTAGGTATTGTCGTAGGTATTGAGATAAGATAGATGAAAGTATAGACATACAAATATCAAAAAACAATAAAATATTTAAAATTTTTTACCAATTTTCATAGAAAAGTATTTCATTTTTTCCAAAGTGTATTGAATGAAAAATTTTCTGGTAGAATATCATCATGATACTCTTGTTTTTTGCCATATTCAAATAATAATCCACAAAACTCAGACAATTCTCATAGGCTAATAAATCAATATAATTACCTGGGATTAATGCAAAATATCTTTCCCCCTTTCCTACAATGATTCGCAAATCATTTTTTTAAGGAAATTCCGTAGGAATTCCTGACGAGAAATTCTTCTTCTATCCTACTCTCTTCTGTGTCTTTATAAACATGAGCATAATGAACCGAGAGAAAACACGATATTCTTGAAATCATCAAGAATTCCATTTCCCTCGTCTAACCCAAATGAAAAACATTCGCCATCGATACAAATATTCTGGTGTATTCCCCCATATTGATGTCTGGTAGATACGTGACAATTTCATTCGACATCCATTGTTTTTCCACGCAGCATATTTTTCTCCATACCTTTTCTCTTTGTGACAATCAAAACGAGTAGAAATGAATGAACAGCAACTGGACAAAGCTTGGTGACTAACGTGCATCCTGTATACTGTTTAGCAGCTCATCATCGGTCCCCCTGACTTCACTTAAGCTAGGCACAACCATGATGGAGGCCAATGGAAAACGTCTTTCCACCTTGTTCCTCTCTTTTATGATGAATCCTGCCCCAAAGAATAAATTATAATCCTCGAAATTGATGGATTCCTTATAAAAGAAAAGCTCGCATCCAATTTCGCATTTTCTTTTTATCATCTTAAAGAACAAAGACATACGACAGGGAGATAGCAATTGATTTTTTAGTTCCTGGATTCTCCAGCAAGGTACTGTTTTTTCTCCCCGAAGATACATTTCCTTGACATCATGGAGAAACTCCAGAACACAAGAACTGAAATGATCGCTTAGAAACTCGATGAATAGTAAGGAGGTTTTCCCTATGATGTAGGAATTTGTTTTTTCTAACACATAGCATTCTTCTTCTGGAGACAAAGTGGATTCCAATATCGCCGTTCGTTTTCCTTCCGCCTTTGTAGCAAAATCATTCCATTCATGAATAGACTCTTTTTGCGTTTCTGAAATTTCTGAAAAATTATAATATCTCGTTGTTTCTATCATATCCATAATCTGCACTTCTTCTTTACTCCGGCTCGGAGCCAACATCTTAATCTTCCCTTCATATTCAATCCCAATTCCCTGGACATATTTTACATTATATCCATTTTCGTCCAAGGGAATGAAACCACCAACAAGAAGTAGCTCTGCTTCGCTATATTCTTTTGTTAACTTCTCGAATAATCCCCCTCCCATTGCCCAAAGAAAGAATGTGTCTTTTTGGTAAACATTTTCGAGACACTGTATATCGGCAAGTCTTTCACTTAGCTCTTCCTGATATGTCCATGTCACAAGATCTTTCATAACTTGATCCACGCATTCCTGGGAAGAATATTCCATGAATTCCCATGAGGCTGCCCCTCTATGCTCAATTCTATTAAAATTTTTGGGGAAACGCTCGTCGGATTTCAACTGCACAATTCCTAAGAAAATAAAAAATGCGAGAACGAATTTCTCTAGAGAAATGGTTTTCTTCATGGTGGGATTCATTATGATTTAAAGTGTATTAGAAGATTTACGAGAAAAACATATCTCCCTAAGAAACATCGTATTTCCATGGAAAGAATCGAATCCGCTATTGTAGCCCAAAATTGTATTTGATTTCTGACTCTCACAATGAAGAAGAAGCAGCAGAAGCCCTGGATACTCATCAGTCCCTAATACTATTTTTACATTGCAGTTGCGGCAGATATGAAAATCCAAACACGCAGGATTCCATAAAAAAAACATCCCACATCCTTGAATTCCGTAAAGTCCATTAATATGACTTTCATACGTAGAAAAGACAAATGACTTTTTGACGGAATCCAATATCGTTTCATAAGTTATAAAATTCCTAGAGACATCAGTATAATTTTTTTTAATTTCTTCTAAAATCACCGGTGATTCTATCGTAATGAAATACATAGATCCAGGGACAATGATATTCCCATTTGTAATACAATTTTTCTCTTCCTCACCTTCCACAACTATTGGTCCACAATCAAAAATCTTTATCGAACTTTCATTGCTCATATAAATAATATTTCTTTCGAATATTCTTTCTTTCTTTGAAAAATACGTTGAAAATTCGTTGTCATCAAAAGGAATTTCTGCAGAAAAATAATATCCTCTACTAGTTTCATAAAATGTTACATATGGATAAATATTACAATCAACAAGACGATTCTCTGCAAACACTCTATGAAACATCTCCTTCTGTTCATCGACGTGTTTTCTACTTTCAGAAATAAATAGAAAAAACACTATTGCCAGAATTAAAAAAAATATAAAAAAGTAAAATTTTGTTTTCATTGGTTTAACTCAATTTACAACGGATAAAAGAAATATGAAACGGTGATACGCCCAAATATCATAGTCCTCACCAAAGAATGTATTTTCTTTAAGCCAAATGAACCAATCATTTTTCATGATTCCATGTATTCCGAATCTTTGTCCCGGATTAAAATCTGATCTATCCCATGCGAATAAATCGAATTCTGCTCTAAAATATTGGTCGCAGTTTTCATAAACAGACAAATTCATTTAATTTATACCAACAATGCGAATCTGATATGAAGAAATCCATGCATTTCCACTTTGACAAAATTGCTTCTCTGGCATGCGAAGTCCGGACAAATTCTCTATCTTATATTCTCCTGGTTGGTACTCGTTCATCCGCTTTATTATAAGAGTATGATTAATTATACTCCATTCCAAAATAATCCGCTGCGCATCTTTCCATTCTTGATCAAATTGTTTCCAATTCAACTCCTTTCCTCCCCCTATAGGAACAATCCAACGTAAAAATCCCTGGAAATTATAAGTTGAATTCTGATTGCCGTCATAAACTGGTTTAATTTTTCTTTCCACCTTCTTCAACCCTAGTTCATCAACGCGATGAAGCGGACCGTTTGCCAGAAGGCATACAGATTCACTCCTCCCTGTTCTCCGATGGGATCCCTTTTTATCCATCGTCCCATCTTTGGATTGTAGCACCTGTAGTTGTAGTAGACCAGCCCGGTTTCCTCATCGAAGGTTTCGGAGGAGAACTGGATGGGGTTGGGGGAGGCACCCGCGTGGATGACGTTTCCGAAGGGGTCGTAGAGGTAGGTGTCGGTGGCCTCCCCTGCGGGATCCAGGAGTGCGACCACGTTCCTGCTGGCGTCGGTAACATAGAGTCGATTTCGGTCGAAGAGGAGGGGCGTCCTGTCCTCCCCCGGCTGCCAGAGACAGGTATGGAGGAGGGCGTTTCCGTCCAGGGCGTCGTATTCGGCGACGCCCTGGAAGCCGTCGTGGACGAAGAGCCGATGTTTGACCAGGACGCCGTTCTCGTAGACCTTCTTCTCGAAGCGGCGTCCCAAGTAGTCGTAAGCGAACCCCAAGGGGAGGAGAAAGGCCAGCCAAAGGCACACGAAAACGCCTCGGGACAAGGCGGAAAGGAGGGAATGTGCCCGGAGGGAAAGCATGGGGATATTATATCCCGGAAATGGGTAGATGCGTGGAAAGAAGGAATGTTTTTGGGAAAAAGACCATGAGGACCGGCAAGTGCACACGGAACACACGGAGTCTGAACCTGTGCGGGGACGAAAACGCCGCTATCGCAGGGCACAGAGGGGGCGGTCCATGCTCCCGCATGTCCCCCCCCCATGTTTGATGTTACCCCCCCCCGGCTGACGGGGGGCAGAGCCCTGGATGCTCCAGAGGCGTTTCTCTTCCAAAGCACAGGAATATCTTTGCAGGGTCAGCGCAGCGTCCACTTTTTTCGGAGGAGTTCCCGGTTATCCAGGACGAGCCAGAGGAAATCCAGTTCCTGGGTGATCATGGGGAGGTCCTTTCGGGCGACCCATTCTCTCATCCAGGCGAAGCGGAGGGCGGCCATCATATCGGGAAGGAAATGGAGATCCTGTGGGGCGAGGAAATCGGCGTCCTGGAGGCATTTCAGGAAATCCAGCGCCATGGGGCCGGTGAGGAAGGCGGGGTCGTCCATTCCCAGGCACCCCAGGAGGTTGGCCATATCGTAGGCGGCGGGTTTTCGTCCGCAGAACTCCCAGTCGATGACGGCCCGGATTTCCTGATCCCCCCAGAGGATGTTGCCCGGGTGGAAATCCCCGTGGCAGAAACGCGGGGTGACATTCTCCTCGTAGTGGAAATACTCCTTCAGCTCCTGGAGCATGGGGGTCAAATCGGTCACCAGGGCGGGCATCATCCGCTGGAAATGCT
This sequence comes from Oligosphaeraceae bacterium, assembly GCA_051884615.1. Lineage (GTDB taxonomy): Bacteria > Verrucomicrobiota > Lentisphaeria > Oligosphaerales > Oligosphaeraceae > UBA1724. The sequence goes on along the minus strand of JBJEVT010000011.1, from coordinate 15,823 downwards.
CCATGAGATGTCCGATGTAGTGTCCCAGGGAGAAGACCCGCCCCCCGTTTCCCGGGAGGTCGGGGCGTTTTTCGGCGGCGGCGCGCATGGCCAGGAGGAATCGGGCGGCGGCGGCGCCCCGCCATCCGTCCTGGGCATAGCTGTCCCTGGGGAGGGGGACTCCCTGGCCCCAGGGGCGCAGCTGCCAGAAATATCCTCCCTCCACCACGCCATAGGAGCCTGGGGAGGGGGAGAGCCAGGGAAGGAGGGGGGAAAGTCCGGCGGCCGCCAGCCCCTGGAGGGTCATGGCCTGCTTCTCCCGTCCTTCCCGGAGAGGGAGGGGGAGGCGTTCCACCACCAGGAGTTCGCCCCGGGCATCCTCCAGGACCTCCCTGCCCATGGCGCGGTCCGGGCTCCCCAGGATTCGCAGGTCCTTCCGGAGGCGCTTTCCCTCCCGTCCCCAGCGGGAAAGCACCTTGTTCAGATCATCCATCCTCTCCATGGCGGTCGCCTCCCTGTGGTTGAATCATCCTCCCATGGTCTTCTCCTGCCGGGAAGGACGGGAGAACAACACCAGGCAGAGCCAGGGCAGGGGCAGGAATGCCAGCAGCCCCATGAACCGGAGGACGCCCAGGGGGGAGAATCCCAGGGTGCCCAGAATGCCCAGGAAGAGGCTTCCCAGGATCATGCCCACGCAGTCGGAGGCCGAGGAGGCCGCCAGATAGCGTCCCCGCTCCCCGGGGGGCGAGAGGCGTTGGATGGCGGTGGTCAGGGGGAGCATGTAGAAGCCGCTGGAGAATCCGGCGGCGGCCACCATGACGAAAGCCAGGGGCAGGTTGTCCCCCAGGAATCCCATGCCCAGGAGGGAGCACACCAGCATCGCGCCGCCCAGGGGCACCAGGACGAAGGGCTTTTCCCGGCGAATGAGGATGCCGGCCAGGAGGCAGCCCGCCCCGATGCCCACGCCCATGGCGGCCTGGAGGAGCCCCATGACCTGGTCATCCACCTTCAAGGTGTTTTTGGCCAGGAGGAGGAGGACCAGCTGGGCCATGGTGCCCAGGAGCCAGAAGAGGGAGTTTCCCAGGATGGAGGCCAGGAGGACGGGATTGTGGCGGCGGGCGTCCCGGAAGAGGGTTTTGAAGTGCGGGGTGAGGGGGTCGAGGGAGGGGCGCGGGGCGTCCTTCCTGCCCTGGGGGGTGGGGGTGATGGCGAAGCTGGTGGCGGTGCCCAGGAAGGCGACGGCCACGCAGGCCAGCATGCCCATGGGGAGATGGTCCTTGCCCACCGCATGGGAGAGGACGCCGCCCCCCCATCCGCCCAGAATGATGGCCAGGAAGGTCCACATCTGGGTGGCTCCGTTGGCCCGGGACAGTCTCTCCGGGGGCTGGGTCTCGGGGAGGAATCCGTATTTGGCGGGGGAGAAGAAGGCGCTTTGCGCCCCCATGCCGAAGAGGACCACCAGCATCAGATAGGCATTTCCCGTGTATGCCGTCACGAATCCCAGCGCCATCACCACCACCTCCCAGACCTTGGTCCAGACCATGACGGACTTCTTGGAGAAGCGGTCCGCCAGGGCGCCGGCCACGGAGGAGAAGAGCAGATAGGGCAGAATGAAGACCATGCCGCCCACGGAGAGGAAGAGGGACGCCTGGGGGGAATCCGGAGGCAGGGTGCTGGTGCCGAATGCCATGATCACCAGCTTGGACACATTGTCGTTGAAGGCTCCCAGGAAGAGGGTGACCAGGAAGGCCCAGAATCCCGCCCTGCCGCCGGCGCGCCCTCCCCCTGTCACGGGAGGAAGGGGGGAGGCATTGTTCTGGGAAACATCAGAAGTCATGGGGATAGGTGATCTTGGGGTTGTCGGAGGGATTTTCCCGGAAAAGCACCCGGGACTCCGGGAAGATGGCCTGGAGGAGGGAGGCGTCGTCCGTCGCCAGGGGGCGCAGGGAGGGCGGGAGGGCCTCCCATCGGCGGTATGCCTCCATCAGCAGGGGTCCCCGGAAGAGCTGTGGGGTCTCCGCGGCCAGCAGAAGATGGCGGGGCGGGGTGCTGCGAAGGGCGCCCTTTCCGTCCGTGAGATGGATGGTGTCCCCCAGGGGATGGGCGGGCACCACGCCATCCGCCTCCCGTTCCTTCAGGAGGGTCCAGCACGCCAGAAGGAGGGCGCGTCCGGCCAGGGGGCGGGCGGCGTCGTGGACCGCCAGCCAGGGGGGCTGCCGGTTCGCCCGGCGCAGCACCTCCATGGCCGCCGCCACGGATTCGGCGCGGGACTCCCCTCCGGGAGCCCACAGGATCTTCTCCCTGGCCTCGGGGGGCACCTCCCCCTCCAGGGCGGCGCGGCGGTCGGTGGCCACCACGAAATCCACGCCGGGCCCCTGGAGATTCTCCAGGCAGGCGGCGAAGACCGAGCGGCCTCCGCAATCCGCCAGGAGCTTGTCGCCCCGTTGGAAGCGGGTGCTTTTTCCGGCGGCGGCCACCACCACGGTGATATGGGGAAAGGAATCTGCGGTCATGGCGTCCCCCGGAATTTTCTTCCGTGGATGTGGTCGATCAATCCTGTGGCGTAGGCCACATCCTGTGCCTGGACGGTTCCCGGGTGGTCCGCGGCGGCATGGAGCCGTGCCAGCACCACGGCGGTTCCCCAGGTGTCCAGGAGGGCGTCCAGGCCGTCGAAGAAGCCTTTTCCGTAGTATGCGGAGGCGAAGAACTGCCGGCTTTCCAGGCGCACGGCCAGGCATTGGCGGTAGGGGAGCCAGGCTTCCGGGGCGCCGTGCCAGGCTTCGTTTTGGAAGAGGCGCGCCCGATGGAGAGAGAGGTCCGGCTGCTGGGGCCCGAAGGAGCGGGGATTGCCGAAGCCCCAGAGGATGGCGGCGTTGCGGCCCGCCTGGCGGAGCCGCGCCCCCAGGGAGAAATCCGGCAGCTGGCGGTCGAAACGGAGACATTCCATCATGCGCTGCCGGAGGCGGACCCGCTCGGGCCACAAAATCCCCACCGCCGGCTCCTCCGCGACGGGACGCTCCCCACAGGCTTTCTCCAGCATGGAGGGAAGCACCTCGGGAAGCACCTCCCTGTCGTTGAGGAACACGGGGCCCAGCTTCCGGAGACGCCGCGCCACGAGCTGGAGCGCCGGCAGGGAGGCACGCCCCTCCCGCAGCGCCGCCATCAGAAAATCCGCGATTCTCTCCAGGGCCTCCCGGGTGAGTCCGTCCATCTGGGCGGGGGTGACGGGAGGCGGCAGCGGGGGCATCAGGGGATCCGCGAAGAGCCCCTCCCATTCCCCCCGGTAGAATCCCAGGGCCTCCCCCTGGTTTTGCTGGACGGCGGGGCAGTCGAAGCGGGCCGCCACGGAGATTTCTTCCCCGAAGGTGCGCATGAAGGCGAAGGGGTAGGCGCGGCAGGCCACGGGCTTGCAGCGTCCCCCGAAGGCGCGGTGCATCCGGCAGACATCCCCCTCCGCCAGATAGACGCACTCCGCCGTGTGTTCGTCCGCCCGGAGATAGGCCCTCCCCCCCAGCATCCGGTAGCTCTGGATCCGCTGTTCGGCCCGACGGGGCCAGGGCAGCCGGGCGATGGCCCGCACCTCCCCCGGGCCCAGGGGAATCAGAAAGCGGCGGCAGCACCTGCCGCAGCGTTGGCAGGCATAGCGCTGGGTGGCCGGACGAAATCCCATGGGGAGGCGGGGGGAAGGACGGGCCTTCGACGACTACTTCTGGGACTTCGGCGCCTCGATGACGTCGAATCCCGTGAAGGGGCGCAGCACCTCGGGCACCACCACGGAGCCATCCTCCTGCTGGAAGTTCTCCAGGATGGCGCACACCACCCGGTCGGTGAGGCCGGTGGCGCTGATGGTGTGGACGAATCCCCGGTTGCCCTCGCTGTCCTTGAAGCGGATGTTGAGGCGGCGGCTCTGGAAATCCGTCAGATTGGAGTTGCTGGTGACCTCCCGGTAGCCGTTGTATCCGGGGAACCAGGCCTCGCAGTCGTATTTCTTGTAGGCGGGGGCGCCCAGGTCGCCGATGCACACGTTCACCACATGGTAGGGGATGCCCAGCTGCTGGAGGAGATACTCCTCGTTGGCCAGACACTCCTCATGGCACTTGGGGGAATCCTCGGGGCGGCAGAAGATGATCTGCTCCACCTTGTGGAACTGGTGGACGCGGAAGATGCCCCGGGCCTCCTTGCCGTAGGAGCCCGCCTCGGTGCGGAAGCAGGGGGTGTAGGAGGTGAGGCGTTCCGGCAGCCGGGCGGCGTCCATGACTTCGTCCGCATGGAAGCCCACCAGGGTCTGCTCGGCGGTGCCGATGAGGCACAGGTCCTCGCCCCCGATGGGGTAGATCTGGTCCTTGAAGAAGGGGAGGTAGCCCGTGCCGAAGAGGGTGCGGGACTTGGCGGCGCAGGGGGACATCATCATGGTGAAGCCCCGCTTCACCAGTTCCTTCTGGGCCCAGAAATACATGGCCTGGGTCAGCATGGCGCCTTTACCCACCCAGTAGTAGAATCCGCTCTGGGCCACCTTGGCGCCCCGCTGGGTGTCGATGATGCCCAGGATTTCGCCGATGGCCTGGTGGTCCCGGGGGGTGAAGGAGAAGGAGGGCTTGGTCCCCACCACCTTCACCTCCACGTTGTCGGCGTCGCTTTTGCCGTCGGGGGTGTCGGGAGCCTGGAAATTGGGCAGCCAGGTGAGTTTTTCCTCCACCTGGGCCTTCAGGGATTCCTGGAGCTTCTCCTTTTCCGCCAGCAGGCCCTTCATGGCCTTCACCTGCTCCCGGGCGGCGGGATTGGTCTGGCACTCCTTGGAGAGCCGGTTCCGCTCCGCGCGCAGGTCCTCCGTCTCCCGGACCAGCTTCAGGTACTCCTGGTCCATGGCCCGGAGGGCGTCGATGTCCACGTCGTAGTTGCGCTTGGCGCAGTTGGTCTTGATGAGTTCGGGATTCTCCCGCAGGATTTTGACGTCAATCATAGGTGAGAAAGTGCCCTCCTTGGGCGGAACGGTTCACGGCCTGCCCTCCCCTCTCCTCCGAGAAGCCGGGGGCGGGGCAGGACCTGTCAGGCAAAGGGGAAGCCGGGGGGCGGGCCGACGCCCGGCGGCAGCGGGGAAAGGGGCGGCCGCTACCCCTGGATGCGCCGGGTGACGGCGGCCTCGTAGGCGTCCAGATCCGGGATGGATTCTCCCGCCACGCCCTCCTCCATGGCGGCCTTGGCCACCATCCGGGCCACATGGGGCACCACCCGGGGGTCGAAGGGCTTGGGAATCACATAGGAGTCCTTCAGGGGGCAGGCGCCGTCGAAGACGCCCGCCGCCGCGTCCTCGGGATAGGCGGCCTCCAGAATCCTCCGCACCTCGCCCTCCACGGGCATGGCGGCGATCTCCGCCAGGGCGTAGGAGGCGGCCAGCTGCATGCCGGGGGTGATGTCCCGCGCCCGCACATCCAGGGCGCCCCGGAAGATGCCGGGGAACCCCAGGACGTTGTTGATCTGGTTGGGGAAGTCGGTGCGTCCGGTGCCCACCACGGCGGCGCCCGCCTCCTTGGCCAGCCGGGGCATGATTTCCGGCACCGGGTTGGCCATGGCGAAGACCACGGCGCCGGGCGCCATGGAGCGCACCATCTCCGGGGTCACGCAGTTGGCCACGGAGCATCCCAGGAAGACATCCGCTCCCTTCATGGCGTCCGCCAGGCAATGGAGGTCGGTGCGGCGGGTGGCCAGGGCGCGTTTCGCCGCGTTGGAGGCGTTCTCCCGGGTGACCACGCCCCGGGAATCGCACACCACCACATTCTCCCGGAGGACGCCCGCCCGGATGTAGAATTCCAGGCAGGAGAGTCCGGCGGCGCCGGCTCCGTTGCCCACCACCTTCAACGAGGAGAGGGGCTTTCCGGTGAGCTTCGCGGCGTTCAGCAGGGCGGCGAGGGAGATGATGGCGGTGCCGTGCTGGTCGTCATGGAAGACGGGAATCCCCATGCGGCTCTTCAGCTCCGTCTCCACCTGGAAGCAGGCGGGGGCGGCGATATCCTCCAGATTGATTCCCCCGAAGGAGGGCTCCAGGGTCTCCACGGCGGCGATCAGCTTCTCCGCGTCGGTGCGGCCGTCCGGCCCGTGGACCTTCCCCAGGCACAGGGGCATGGCGTCGATGTCGGCGAAGCGCTTGAAGAGGACGCACTTGCCCTCCATCACCGGCAGGCCGGCGGCGGGGCCGATGTTGCCCAGGCCCAGCACCGCGGTGCCGTCGGAGACCACCGCCACCGTGTTTCCCTTTCCCGTATAGCGGTAGACATCCTGGGGGCGGTCGTGGATTTCCAGGCAGGGCTTGGCCACGCCGGGAGTATAGGCCAGGGAGAGGTCGTGCTGGGTGAGGCAGGGTTTGGTGGGCCTGACCTCCAGCTTTCCGGGAACCGGCGCGGCATGATAGGCAAGCGCCTCGGCATTCAAGTCCATAGGATGCAACAGTCGTTCAGAAGGTGGGGGGAAACGCGCCGTCGCCCCCCTGGTTTTCCGGCGTCGCCGAGGCGGCGTCCGGGGCGGGGAGACAGCAACCTGGTTACTATAAATCCCGTTGCCAACATTGCCCATGGAGGATATATTAAGCAGAATACGTCAAGCACCCCGAACCGGGGCATTCACCGATCCACTCCAGGAAGCATCATCCAACATGAACGAGGAATATCTGCGCCAAGCCGTGGCCAAGGCCAAAGAGATGTGCGCCCAGCGGGGGGAGCCCTTCGACCTGCGGCTTTTCATCACCGGAGTCTCCAAGCGTGCCGTCCAGCTCAGCAAGGGGTATCGCCGTCTTATTCCCCTGGCTCCCAACGAGAATCCTCCCTACCTTGACCTCGCGCTCCGCGAGGTGGCCGCCGGCAAGATCATCATCGAGCGCGGCGACTACCGGGCCATCGAGCAGGCCGAGCGGGAGAATCTGGAAATCAGCTCCGTCAACGACTAGGATTTCCGGCAGTCCATGCGCCTCCCCCGGCCCGACCGGAGGAGGCGTTCTTGTTTTCCGGGAGCCGGGAGAGGGGTCGCCGCCCATGTCCTTCGTCCCGGGTTTCGCCCTGCGGCCATGCCCCACTCCCTTCCGCAACCCAGCCTTCGCCAGTGGGCGGCCCTTCTGGGGCTCACCTTCGCCGCCGCCGTCTACAACACCTCCGAGTTCCTGCCCACGGCCCTTCTGACCGCCATCCAGCAGGACCTGGGATGCACGGAGAGCCGGGTGGGGATGGTCATCTCCGCCTACGCCTGGGTGGTGACCCTCTTCTCCCTGCCCCTCATGGTGCTGGCCTCCCGCTTCTCCATGAGCCGCATCATGCTGTGGGTCATCGCCCTCTTCTGCCTGATGCAGATCTGCACCGGCCTCTCCCCCAGCTACTGGGCCCTCCTGGCGAGCCGCCTGGGGGTGGCCTGCTCCCACGCCCTCTTCTGGTCCATCGCCTCCCCTCTGGCGGTGCGCCAGATGCCTCCCTCCCACCAGGCCATCGCCCTGGCCACCATCTCCGTGGGCTCCTCCGTGGCCATGGTGCTGGGCATCCCCCTGGGCAGGACGGCGGGGCTTCTCCTGGGGTGGCGGGGCGCCTTCCTCTCCCTGGGAGCCCTCGCCGGCCTGGCGCTGGCCGCCCTCCTGTGGCTCATGGCCCGCGCGCCGCGGGACACCCCCTTCTCCTTCCAGGAAGTGCCCGGCCTCCTGAAAAACCGGAAACTCCTCCCCGTCTTCCTGGTCACCATCCTGGCCATCACCGGATACTTCTGCGCCCAGAGCTACCAGGACCCCTTCCTGGAGAAGGCGGCGCGGATGGACAAGGAGGCCATCACCCTCCTCTTCCTCCTCCAGGGGCTGGCCAGCGTGGCGGGCGGCTTCCTCTATCCCTTCTTCGCCTCCCGGTGCCCCTGGCTCCTGAGGGCCTCGGTGCTGGGCATGGGGCTTCCCCTGGTCCTGATGCTGCCGGCGACGAGGCACACGCCCTCCCTGGTGATTCTCTGCGCCATCCTCTCCCTGGCCTACACCATCTTCAACGTGGACTGCCAGTCGGAGGTGGTGCGGCACACCCGGGGCAGCGCCTCGGCGGTGGCCATGTCCATCTTCTCCGCCCTTTTCAACCTGGGCGTCGCGGCCGGCACCCTGGCGGGCGCCGGCATCTGCACCGCCACGGGCGTGGCCTTCACCTATCTGGCGGGCGGCCTCCTGACCCTGGCCAGCCTCTTCCTTCTCCGAAAATCCTCCCCCTGAAGCCCCCCCCAACCTGATCCAGACACCATGAAACGCGCTCTCCTCGCCCTGACCATGCTGTGGTTCCTGGTGACCACTCTCGCCGCCCAGACTCCCCTGCGTCCCCTCTGGCTCCACTATCCCGAGGAGGACAAGGAGGGCGTCATGAAACCCCGCTATTTCTGGACCGAGGTGGAAATCCCCCAGGACGCGGTCCGGGTGCGCGTCAACTATCATGTGGACGACGCCGGCGTCCTCACGGTGGACGGCAGGACGGTGGCGGATGTCCGCCAGCCCGCCAATCCCGAGAAGTCCATCCTCTCCTACGAGGCGGATGTCACCGCCCTGCTGACGCCGGGTCGGCACCGCATGGTCTTCCAGAACATCAACAAGGGCGGCCCCGGCGGCGTCATCTGCAAGCTGACCATTCTCCGGAAGGACGGCGGCATCCAGGAGGTGTTCACCCAGCCGGAGACCTGGCTGTGCTCCCGGGAGGCCCCGGAGGAAGGGGGCATGGAGACCGCCGTCGCCCCCCTCCCGCAGGGAGACGCGACCAGCTATCCCTGGGCGGCCCAGTTCGACCTGGAGCCCCTCTTCGGCCATCAGGAGGAGACCGCCCGCCGCCGGGCGAGGGAGCTCCGGTTGGAGAAGCACAGCGCCCTCAGGGCCCAGCTGGCGGAGGAGGAGGCTTCCGACGCCTCCGTGGAATATTCCCGCGGCCTCCCCATGATCCGCATCGGCGAGACCCTCTATCCCGCCATCCTCTACAGCTGCCACAACTACCAGGATCTGAACAACGAGGCCTTCGTCCGCAGCGTCTCCAATTTCCGGGACGCCCGCCTGGATCTGCAGATCATGGGAACCAGCATCAACAAGGTCTGGAAGGGGCCCGGCCAGTATGATTTCTCCTGCATGGATTTCTGGCCCTACGACGCCCTGGTCCTGGAGCCCGACGTGCGCTTCCTCTTCGACATCGACTGCCGGAACACCCCCGACTGGTGGCTGGCCGCCCATCCCGAAGAGCAGATCGTCTACCTCTCCCCCGAGGGCGAGCTCACCCGGGGGGACAACGCCGGAAAATACATCGCCCCCTCCTTCGCCAGCGAACTCTACCAGAAGGACCTCTTCCAGTTCCTGGACGCCCTGGTGAAGTATGTGGAGTCCCAGCCCTGGAGCAAGCGGGTCTTCGGATACCGTTTCGACCTGGGCATCTACATGGAATGGCACTACTACGGCATGGCGTTCGGCCCCGACGACTCCCAGCCCATGCGCCGCCGCTTCCAGCAGTTCCTCCGGGAAAAATACGGCACCGACCAGGCCCTGCAGAAGGCGTGGGGACGCCAGGACGTCACCCTGGAGACCGCCATCATGGCCCCCTTCCAGGACCGGAAGAACCCCGCCGGCAACACCCTCTACGACCCCGTGAAGGACATCCAGGCGCTGGACACGGTCAACTGCATCACCCAGGTCACCGTCAATCTGCTCCTCCAGGGCGACAAGGTCATCAAGGAGGCCTGCCAGGGAAGGAAACTGGTGGGCAATTTCTACGGGTACTTCTTCGGCATGCCCTATCCCGCCGTGGGACAGCACCCCTTCCTCCAGAAGGTGCTGGACAGCCCCTATGTGGATTTCACCTCCTCCCCGCCGCCCTACGGACAGTGGAACCGGGACTACGGCCAGGCCCAGTTCTACCGGGGCATCCCCCACAGCTATCCCCTGCGAAACAAGCTCCACATGGTGGAGGCGGACACCCGCACCCATGAAACCACCTACGGCGTCAGCAACCACTGCTACACCCGCACCCCCGAGGAAACCATCCCCCTCCTGGCACGGGACTTCGCCCAGGCCCTCTGCCAGCGCAGCGGCTTCTGGTATTTCGACTTCGGCCGCGGCTGGTACCAGGCGCCCCTGGTGGGAGAATACCTGAAGAAGCTGCGGGGCATCTGGGAAGCCCCCTACGACTGCACCGGAGTGGCGAAGGTGGCCATGGTGGTGGACATGGAGTCCGTCTGCTACCAGAGCTCCGATAAGGTCCGGGGAGACAGCGTGGCCGCCGACCGCCTCTGCGCCGAGCTCTCCCAGGCGGGAGTGCCCTACGACGTCATCCTCTCCTCCGACCTGGACAACCCCGCGCTCCCCGACTACCAGTTCTATCTCTTCGCCAACCAGGTGCGCCACACCCCCGCCCTGGTGGAACAGGCGCAGGCCCTGCGCCGCAAGGGAAAGACCCTCTTCTGGCTCCATCACGCCGGATGGCTGGATGAAATCCAGGGGGCGGGGCTCTCCTTCATGGAGGAGCTCACCGGATTCTCCCTCCGGGAAACCTACTGGGCCGCCCCCGTCCCCACCGTGAAATACGCCGACGGCACCCTCGCCACCAGCCCCTTCCGGGAAGTGCCCCGCCTCTTCCCCGCCCTGGCCATCCAGGACCCCGACGCCGCCCCCATCCTCTTCATCGACCAGGACGTGGTCCTGGCGGAGAAGGAGAATCCCTGGGGAGGACGGGACTACCTTGCCACCTACCCCATCTTCCCCGCCCAGCTCCTCAAGCAACTCTTCCGGAAGGACGGCATCCATGTCTACTGCCCGGATCCCGACACGGTGATCTACGCCAACCAGAGCTACCTGGGCGTCCATGTCAAGGAGGCCGGCCCCCGCCATCTCCAGCTGCCCCGGAAGTGCCGCCTGGTCCAGCTCCTCCCCGAAGAGGCGGTGCTGGCGGAGGAGGTCCAGGATTACGTCCTGGATCTCCCGGCCAACACCACCGTTCTCCTCCGCATGGAGTGAGATTTCCCCGGTGGAGGGAGTCCAGATCGCCGGAACTGTACTACATTACGCCTTTCGCCGAATCCGTTTTCAATCCCCCGGGGCGGCGGCACATCCGGCGCCCCGACCTTTCCATAACCTGAACGGAACCCACATCCCATGAAAAGCTTCCTCACCCTCTCCCTGGCCGCCCTCCTTTGCTGCGCCATGCTCGCCAGCTGCGGCAAGAAACAGGCCACCAGCCGGCTGGACGCCATCAAGGCCGCCGGAAAAATCGTGGTGTACACCAACCCCGAGTTCCCCCCCTATGAGTATCTGGGCGCCAACGGCCAGGTCGCCGGCGCCGAGATCGACCTGGTGAACGCCATCGCGGCGGAGCTGGGCGTGAAGGCGGAGATCGTCTCCGCCGAGTTCGACTCCATCATCGGCACGGTCATCACCGGCAAGGCCGACATGGGCGCCTCCGGCTTCACCATCACCGAGGAACGCGCCCAGAGCGTGGACTTCTCCATCCCCTTCGTCCGTTCCGTCCAGTATCTCATCATCGCCGAGAACAGCCCCATCAAGACCGTCGAGGATCTGGCCGGCAAGAAGGTGGGCGGCCAGCAGGGCACCACGGGCCTCATGATGATCGAGAACAGCATCCGCGACGGCCTGCTGAAGGGCTCCGGCGCCGAGGCCAAGGCCTTCAACAACGCCCCCGACGCCACCGTCGCCATGGTCTCCGGACAGGTGGACGCCGTGGTCATCGACGAGCTGGTGGCCATCTCCCTGGCCAAGAAGAACCCCGGCTACAAGGCCATCCCCATGGTGAAGGCCGACGGCAACGGCCTGGAGGAGCCCGAGGAATTCGGCATCATCATCGCCAAGGGCTGCCCCGAGCTGCTGGAAGTCATCAACAAGGTCATCGCCGAGTGCCGCCTGAACGGGAACATGGAAGCCTGGAAGGCTGAACACGACGCCAAGTCCGCCCAGTAGGCGGGCCATCCCCGACATTCCCTTCCCGCGCCCCCTCGGGGGCTTGCGCCGCCCTCCTCCGCCCCGCCGGACGAGGGCTTCCCCCCCCCCAGGACGGGAGGTGCGGCTTTTCCCGCGCCTCCCGCCCTCTTCGTTTTTTCTCCCCGCCCTCCGTCATCGTCCAGGACCGCCATGTCCCTCGACACCACCTCCCCCCTCGCCTTCTGGAGCGACGCCTTCTGCCGGACCTTCCTGGTGGAAGACCGCTACAAGATCTTCCTTCAGGGCTTCTGCAACACCATGCTCATCACGGTGGGCGCCCTGCTTCTGGGCGTCTTCATCGGCGTGAGCGTCGCCATCGTCCGGGTCTACGTCTACCAGGCGCAGCCCCAGCCCTTCTGGAAATCCTTCCGGAACCTTCTGGGCAGCGGGCGCCTCTTCTGGGTGCGCCACATGCTGCTGAAGGCCATGGACGCCCTGGCGGAATGTTATCTGACCCTCTTCCGGGGGACCCCCGTGGTGGTCCAGCTGATGATCTGGTCCTTCGTCGTCCTCACCACCACCAATCCCATCCTGGTGGCCATCATCGGCTTCGGCGTCAACTCCGGCGCCTATGTGGCGGAAATCGCCCGGGCGGGCATCATGGCGGTGGACAAGGGGCAGACGGAGGCGGGGCGCTCCCTGGGCCTCTCCGCCTGGACCACCATGCGCCTCATCGTGCTTCCCCAGGCGCTGAAGAACGTCCTGCCGGCCCTGGGCAACGAGTTCATCTCCCTGTTGAAGGAGACCTCCATCGTGGGCTACATCGCCATCGTGGACTTGACCAAGGCGGCGGGTCTGGTGCGGGCGAGGACCTTCGACGCCTTCTTCCCCCTGATTTGCGTCGCCCTGGTCTATCTCCTCCTGGTGCTGTTGCTCAGCGCCGTCCAGAAGCGTCTGGAGAGGCGGATGCGTCAGAGCGACCGGAAATAGAAGCAGTTTTGGCAGGAGCGGGAACATGCAAAGCAAAGAGAAGATGAGCAAGAGCGGCCAGCCGCGGGAGGGCGTTCCCTCCTCCGACGTGGTCATCCTGGTGGAGGGCCTCCACAAATCCTTCGGGGAGCACAAGGTGCTCCAGGGGATTGACGACGTGGTGCGCCGCGGGGAGAAGGTGGTGGTCATCGGGCCCTCCGGCTCCGGCAAGTCCACCTATCTCCGGTGCCTGAATCTGCTGGAGACCCCCACCAGCGGCCGGATCTTCGTCCACGGGGAGGAGATCACCAATCCCAAGTGCCGGGTGGATTCCCTGCGCCGTCGCATGGGCATGGTCTTCCAGCACTTCAACCTCTTCCCCCACAAGACCATCCTGGAGAACATCACCCTTGCCCCGGTGCAGACCGGCCTCATGAAGGCGGCGGAGGCGCGGGAGGTGGCCATGGGCCTTCTGCGCCGCATCGGCCTCCCCGAAAAAGCCCACGAATATCCCGGGATGCTCTCCGGCGGCCAGAAGCAGCGCGTGGCCATCGTCCGGGCGCTGGCCATGCAGCCGGAGGTGATGCTCTTTGACGAGCCCACCAGCGCCCTGGACCCCGAGATGGTGGGGGAAGTGCTCTCCCTGATGAAGGAGCTGGCGTTGGCAGGCATGACCATGGTGGTGGTGACCCACGAGATGGGCTTCGCCCGGGAAGTGGGCACGCGGGTGTGTTTCATGGACGAGGGGATGCTGAAGGAGCAGGGGACTCCCGAGGAGTTCTTCTCCCATCCCACCCATCCCCGCCTCAAGGACTTCCTCTCCAAGGTGCTGTAGCCCATGCCCCGTCGTCTCTCCCCATCCCGGAGAGGCGGGCAGGCGCTGACGCTGCACCCGGAAATCCGGGAAAAGCGTCTTCGCCTCCAAAGCCTCCTCCGCCAATACGCCGGGCTCCTGGAGGAATACGAGGACTGGCGGGAGCATCGGGCGAAAAGCCTTCAGGCGCAATACCATTCCCTCTTCGGCCAGCTGGAATTCCACCTGTATCTTCTTCAGGTGGAATGTCTTCGGTTGCGCCGGAAGATCGCCCTGTACCAGGCGGCGGTCAACCACGGGCAGGCGCCCCGTCCCCAGGAGGTGGAGAAGCTTCTGGACCAGGAGTTCGCCGCCTATCAGGAGGAGGTGAAGAAGCGGTGGGAGAAGCTACAGGAAGACGAGGCCCTGCTCCGCAGTCCCCGCCTCTCCCGGGAGGAGGCGGAGGAATTCCGCTCCCTCTACCGCGCCCTGGTGAAGCGCCTCCACCCCGACCTGCACCCCGAAATCGCCGCCAAGTCCGCAACCCTTTGGAACCGCATCCAGGAAGCCTACCGGAACGTGGATCTTCCCGCCCTGCGCCTCCTGGCGGACACCGTGGAATTTTTCCTGCAGCAATGCGAAGTCCTGCCGCCCCCGCCCCCCGCGGAGCTGGATGACAAGATCCAGAAGCAGGAGAAGAAAATCCAGGCCCTGGAGAACTCCCTCCGGGAATTGCGCTCCCGCCCGCCCTTCACCTACCAGGAACTCCTGGAGGACGAGGAAAAATGCCGGGAACGCCGGAGGCAGCTGGAGGAAATGGTCAAGGAGCAGAGACAATACCGGGACGACCTGACGGCACGGCTGGCGGCCTTCCCCTCCCCCTAAGGGATTTTTCGTCATGGACCAAGGTCTGATTTCCCAGAAGAACTGGAGCCGGATCGCCCAGCTTTTCCAGCAGCCCGGGGGAGTGCCCATGCCTTTCCTGAAGGAGATATTCCTGATGGAATGCCGGATTGCGGGCACCTCCCATGTGCCGGAGATCCGGGAGCGCACCCAGGACGTCCTCCCCGGCTCCCTGGTGCAATTCCGGCGGGAGGCGGAGAATCCCGCGGATTCCCTGGCCATCCTCATCCTCAACGACAAGGGGGAGAAAATCGGCTATGTCCCCCGGGAGAAGAACGAGGTGCTGGCCAGGCTTATGGACGCCGGGAAATGCCTCTTCGGCAAAGTGGAGGACAAGTCTCAGCTGGGAGACTATGTGCGGATCGTCATCCGCACCTATATGCAGGACGTATAGCGCCAGGCGTCCCCCCCCCCTTCCCGCCCGGGCCCGCCCGGGCACGCCGCATCTCCCCCCCGCAAAGCGACTCCCAGGGGGGGAGAACACACTTTTTTCCAGGAATCCTTCCCATGACCCACGCCTTTCTGAAACGACATCTCCAGGGCCCCGGCGGCATCCTGGAGCTGCTCCCCATCGCCTTCCCCATGTTCCTCTCCAGCATGTTCGACATGCTGATGATGTTCGTGGACCGCCTCTATCTCTCCCGGGTGGGGGTGGTGCACCAGGCGGCCACCATGAGCGGGGGCGTCACCAGCTGGATGCTCACCTCCTTCTTCGTGGGCATGGTGGGGTACTCCTCCGCGCTCATCGCCCAATACTACGGGGCGGGCCAGAAGCCCTTTTGCGTCCGCATGGTGCGCCAGTCCCTCCTCCTGGCCTTCCTCAGCTATCCCCTCTCCCTGGCCGCCCATTGGCTCCTCCTGCGCCTCCAGGTCTTCAGCCTCCACTCGGAGCTGGAGGCCGCCCTGGAGACGAAATACTACTGGTACATGGGCTTCGGCTCCCTCCTCTCCCTCCTCCGCTTCTCCTTCGCCTCCTTCTTCACCGGCATCGGAAAGACCCGGGTCATCCTCCTCGCCAACAGCGTCGCCCTCCTGGTGAACGTGGTGGCCAACTGGATTCTGATCTTCGGCCATTTCGGATGCCCCGCCCTGGGACTGGACGGCGCCGCCATGGGCACCCTGCTGGCCGGCGCCTCCATGGTCTCCGTCCTGGCCCTCCAATTCCAGCGCCGCCGCCGGGAGCCCCAGTTCCGGGAGAAGCAAAGCCCCCTCCTGGATCCCGAGAAGTTCCTGAAGCTCCTCCGCTACGGCCTCCCCCAGGGCGTGGAGAACTTCCTGTG
>JBJEVT010000010.1:1149-71643 GCA_051884615.1 Oligosphaeraceae bacterium | reverse complement strand
CAACATCGGCTCCGAGGCGGACTGCTGGTACGCCGGTCTGGAATTCAAGACCCTGTCCACCTGGGGCAACAACTGGGGTCACGCCATGCGTCCCGGCTCCGGCCGGGTGGCGGCCGCCTCCAAGTTCATCCTGGCCTGCTCCACCCGCGTGCTGGACGGCGCCATCAAGGAGGACAAGACGGGTGACACCGCCAGCTATCTGGCATGCCCCATCGACGGCACCTACGGCGCCACCACCTACGGCACCTTCGCCGCCGACCACGACGGCAAGTGCAACATGGCATTCTGGGACGGCCACGCCGAGGCCCTCACGCCCCGGAAGACCCTGGAGTTCTTCTCCATGGCGGGCAACGGCGGCGCCAGCCAGGGCTACATCTCCGTGGACGGCGCCCTCACCCACCTGAGCGGATTCTCGACCAGCGGCTGGTAATCCCCTCCCCCCCGTCTTTCACCTTCGTTCCATTTCCAGGGACGCCAGAGCCCACCCTCCGGCGTCCCTTTTTTTTCACCTCCCCGCCTGCGCCATGAAACGACTCCCCTTCCTCGCCGCTCTGCTCCTCTCTCTCCTGTCCATGGCGCAGCAATGGAACTTCCGGCAGGACAACACGCTGCAGGGCTTCCGGCCCATGAACTTCATCTCCTACGAGATGGTTCCCGGCACGGGATTCCACGGAATCGGCCACCACAATGCCTATTTCATCGCCCCGGAGGACCTGGCGCTGACAGCCGAGGACTACGATTATCTGGTGGTGGACTACGAGGGAGACAGCCCCAACTTCCCCGTCTATTTCTCCCATGACGGCGACCCCCTCTCCGAGAAGAGCCGCCTCGACTGCACCCAGCGCCCCGGGAAGAACCAGCTGATCTTCCCCACCAAGAACAATCCCCTGTGGAGGGACACCATCACCCACCTGCGCTTCGACGTGGTTCTCACCGAGGAGGGCGAAGCCACCATCCACCAGATCCGGCTTTGCAAGGAGCTGCCCACGGAGCTGGACGGGGTGCAGATTCCCAACGGCGACTTCCAGGAGGGGGGAGCGGGCTGGGAAGGCGATGCCGAAATCTCCTACCAGGAGGCGGTCATCCCCCCCGGCGGCACCCTGGTCTCCCCCTGGGCAGAAGTGACCTACATCGGGAAATATCTCCTGGACGCCGACCTGGAGGGCGACCTCCAGGCGGACCTGGAATTCCGGGACATCCTCCGGCAACCCCTCCCCGGACAAAAGACCAGCCTGCCCGGCACCCTCTACCCGCCCGCCATGGCGGCAGACGCCCGGGTTCGTCTCGTCAACGCCACCGACCAGCCCGCCATCCTGCGCCGCCTCTCCCTCGTGGCCATTCCCGGCGGGATGGAACTCCAGGACGCCCGGCAGGATTTCCTGGCGGGAAAGAGCTTCACCATCGTCCAGGGCGGCGCGACGCCCAGCCGGGGCAACTGGCTCTGGGAGGAATCCCTGGTGAACAAGGAGCATGGCAGCGCCGTCTTCCTGCGGAACTTCGCCGTGGAGGAGCCCGAGGCGCTGAAGGAGGCCACTCTCTATCTGACCGCGGACAATGTCCTCCAGGAGGTCCTCCTGAACGACACGCCCCTCCCCCTTTCCCTGAACGAGGAATGGCGCCTGTTTGACGCCGTCCCGGTGAAGTCCCTGCTGAGGAAGGGGGAGAACACCCTGCGGGTCAAGGTCCTCAACCTGGACGGCCCCGGCGGGTTGCTGGGGGAACTCCACCTGGTGCCCCGGGAAGGCTCCCGGACCATTCTGGTCACGGACCAGGAGTGGAAGGTGCGTCCCCTCGCCCCTGGCGAGGAGAAGGGGGCATGGAAGACCCTGGAGGTCCGGGACACCCCGCTTCTGCTGGGCCCCAATGGCTGCAGCCCCTGGGGAAGCCGCTCCATCTTCCTGCCCCTCCCCAGGGGTCTCGTCGCCACCGGCCTGGACCTTCCCGCCACCGTGCCGGAGGATGGCCTCTGGACACCCGCCCCCGTCCTTCGCCTGGGCGAGGAGACCACCCAGGACACGGACCTCTATTTCTCCCTGGTTCTCCGGGAGGGCGACCGCAACTTCCTTGCCGCCACCACCGTGATTCCCCGGGGCGCCCTGGAGGGCCGCGCCGAATATCCCCTGCCCGAGACCCGAATCAACCTGGATTTCCTTCCCCCGGGCACCTATCAGCTGGCGACCACCCTGAACCAGTGGGAGATTGCCATGGAGGGCAACCGCACCCTGGTGGTCCCCCAGAGGCCGAAGAGCGACCAGGACCCCCTGCCCGCCGTCCAGCTGGTGGAGACCCGCGGCGTCCCCAAGCTCCTCATCAACGGCCAGGAGAAGGTCACCCTGACCCAATATCTCATTGACATGGTGGAAGGGGATCTCCAATACCAGGAAATCCAGCGGGCGGCGGACAACGGGGTTCCCGGGCTGTGGCTGCACCTGCGCCTCCCCCTGGACGAGGAGGGGAACCCCGTTTTCTCCAACCTGGACAACGTATGCACCACCGCCCTGCTGCGGAATCCGGAGCTCCACCTGGTTCTCATCGTGGGGCTGGATCCCATGCGCCACCCCTCCATGCTCCCCCTCCTCCAGAAGGATCCCCGCACCCTGATCGAGACCGCGGACGGCGACCACACCGTGCGAAACTACAGCGAAGTCCGGCAATACTCCCCCTCCCTGGCATCCACCCAGTGGCTGGACATCAGCGACCGCATCCTCCGGCAGGTGGTGGACCATCTCCGGGAGATGCCCTACGGCCGCCGGGTGGTGGCGATCCTCCCCAGCGCCGGCATCACCTGGGAATGGATGTACTGGGGCTGCCAGAAGGAAGGGGAGTTCGTGGACTACAGCCCCGCCTTCCGGGAGGCGTTTGTCCGCTTCGCCCAGAAGAAATACGCCACGGTGGAGGAGGCCAACCAGGCATGGAACACCTCCTTCTCCAGCTTCCAGGAAATCCTGGAGAAACGGGAGAACCTCCCCATGCCCGACCAGCGCATGGACTTCGGAAACCCGGCTTTCCTGCGGCTGCCCGGAGAGACCCAGATGGTCATGGACTACAACCGGTGCATGGCGGAAGTGGTGGCTGACGCCATCATCCATCTCTGCCGGACCGTCAAGACCGCCACCGACGGCAAACTCCTGGCCGGCGCCTACTACGGCTATCTCAACCTCATCACCCACACCCGCTTCGCCCAGCACAGCGGACACTGGGCGCTCTCCAAGACCCTTGCCGCCCCCGAAGTGGAACTCTACCACGCCCCCACCACCTACAACGACCGGGGACCCGGCGGCGCGGCCGGGTTCATGGTGCCCGACGCCTCCATCCGGCAGGCCGGAAAGGTCTTCGTCACGGAAAGCGACATCCGGACCATCCACAGCGACGTGGGACGGAGCCTGGGCGGATGCATCACCCTGGCGGAGACCAAGGCGGTCCTGATCCGGGAGGTGGCGGCCTGCCTCTCCCACGGCGTGGCGATGCGCTACTATGACTTCAGCCAGGGCTGGGTCTTCAAGGATCCCCGTCTGGGGCAGCTGGTCGGCCGGCTGTCCCGCGCCGAGCAGGAGGTGGTCCGGGCGGAGCCCGTGCTGGACGATCCCGCCCAGTCCATGGCGGTGCTGGTCTCCGAGAACGCCATGGAGCACGTCACCTACAACTCCGCGGTCAACCACCACGCCCTCACCGCCCAATACGAGGAGTTCCCCCGCAGCGGCGTGGCTTTCGCCGACTACGTCATTCCCCGCCTGGACCAGGTGCCCCTGGGCCACAAGCTCTGGTTCTTCGAGACCCCCTACCGCCTCTCCCCGGAGGACGTGGACTATATCCAGGAGAACATCCTGGTGCCCGGGAACACCGTGATTTTCGCCCTGGGGGCCGACGTGGTGCGCAAGGACCACTTCTCCACGGAAACCCTGGAGAGGCTCACCGGCATGACCTTCCGGATCGACCAGGAGAACACCGCCAGGCCCACCGCCTTCCTGACCCCCGAAGGCGAGGCCGCCCTGGGATTCCCCCAGGAGAAGAACTACCCGGGCTCCGTCACCTTCTTCCCCGTCTTCCGGCCTGTGGGCGACTGCGAAATCCTCGCCCGGGACGACCAGGGGAATCCCGTCCTGGCGCAGAACTCCGTCAACGGGTGCCGGGTGCTCTTCTCCTCCCTGCCCCGGTTCCGCGCCTCCTGGCTGCGGGCGGTGGCGATGGACGCCGGCATCCATTGCTACAACGACACCCCCGGCGACATCACCTGGGCGGCGGGGCCGGTCATGGGATTCCATTTCCCCAAGGCGGGGGAGCGCACCCTCCGCACCCCCGCCGCCACCGGCGTGGCGCGGGAGCTGATCTCCGGGCAGGAATATCCCATCCAGGACGGCAGCATCTTCTACAACGCCGAAAAGGGCTCCTCCGCTCTCTTCCTCGTCCTGCCATAACCAGGGGTGGCAGCACCCCCGGGGGGCTAGATGCCCTAGATGACCTAGGCTATCTAGGAGAATTGATCTCGGGGGGGGCGTGCCTGGGCGGGGTATCCCGCCAGGGGAAGTGGGTCCTGGGGGCGCCATGGGGAGAGGGGGCTCCGCCAGGAGCTTTCTCTCTCCCGTGGCGACACCGGGAACAACAAGGCATCCGGCCCCGGATGCCGGAACGCCCCGTCTTCAGCCTCCGTGTGCTCTGTGTTGAAGCGGCAGCGTCCTCTGTGTGATCTGTGTTAAAGCGGCAGCGTCCATAGGGCATCCCCAGCCCAGGGGGGGGAGGAGGTTCCGTTAGTTTTTTGTTAGGGCTCTCGCCGCCCATCTCGTCTGTCTTACGGTAAGCGCCGTGACAAGGCTCCGTCCTTGTCGTCAGGCACGAATCCCCCGGTAACGACCAACGAGATATGATCATTCCCCTGTTACACGTATTCGGCGGGCTTGCCATCTTCATGTATGGCATGAAACTCATGAGCGACGGTCTCCACCATTCCGCGGGGGACCGGATGCGCTCCATCCTCAAGGTTTTTTCCGCAAACCGTTTTGTCGCCATTCTTTCCGGGGCGGTGGTGACCTCCGTCATCCAGTCCTCCAGCGCCAGCACGGTGATGGTCATCGGCTTTGTCAACGCCGGTCTTCTCACCCTGGTGCAATCCATCGGCATTATATTCGGAGCCAACATCGGCACCACCATCACCGCCCAGCTGGTGGCCTTCAACATCCAGTGGCTGGTGATGCCCGCCCTGTTCCTGGGGATGGTGCTGTGGCTGCAGAAGAAGCGTTCCCTCTCCTTCTGGGGGCTGACCATCATGGGCTTCGGCTTTCTCTTCCTGGGGCTGAACATGATGAGCGGGGAATTGAAGGGGCTGAGCAAGCTGCCCTCCTTCATGAACGCCTTTCAATACTTCTCCTGCCCTCCGGAGAACGGCTTTATCCCGCCGGGAGCTGCGCTGGGCGCCATTGCGGTGGGCATGGCCGCCACCTTCGTCATCCAGAGCAGCTCCGCAGCCAGCGGAGTGATCATCATCCTTGCCTCCAACGGGATGATTGACCTGCACACCGCCGTGGCCCTGGTGATGGGCTCCAACATCGGCACCACCATCACCGCCCAGCTGGCCGCCATCCCGGCGAACCGGGTGGCCAAGCAGGCCGCCCTTGCCCACACCCTCTTCAACCTCATCGGCGTCGCCCTGACCTTCGCCAGCTTCTACATCGTCATCCACGGAGAACCCCTCTTCTTCCTGTGCCTGGAGAAGCTCTGCGGCGGGGCTCCCCTCCCCCGGCAAATCGCCAACGCCCACACCCTCTTCAATCTGGCCACCACCCTGATCCTCATCCCCTTCATCCCCATGCTGGCGCGCCTCTGCGAAGCCATCCTCCCCGCCAAAGCCGACGAAATCCAATACCGTCGTCTGGAACCCCATCTGCTCCAGAACCCGGCCATCGCCCTCACCCAGACCACCGCCGCCTTGCGCTCCATGCTGAAGAACGCCTGCGCCATGGCCGACGCCGCCCTCCGGATCTACGGACACAACGACGAGCAGAACCGGAAAATCCTTCGCCAGCTCTCCGAGCGGGAGGAGGACGTGGACCACCGGCAGGCCGACATCGCCGAGTATCTCGCCCAGATGATGCAGAAGGAGCTCACCCCCGCCCAGGCGGAGATGGTCCCCCTCCTGCTCCACTGCTCCAACGACGCCGAGCGCATCGGCGACCACGCCAGCCGCATCCAGGACATCATGCACCACATCCAGGACAAGGGGATTCGCTTCAGCGACGCCGCCGCCCGGGAATACGACCTGCTCCTGCAGGAGTGGGAGGAGCATGTCCAGCGGGTGGTGTCCCTGCTGGAGGACAACCGTCCGGAGAAGATCCAGCTTGCCATCATGGCCCGGAGCCGACTCCACGAGCATTTCACCGCCTCGGAGCAGGAGCACATGGCCCGCATCGCCAAAGGCACCTGCCATCCGGAGGTGGGCATGGCCTTCCTGGAGCTCCTCACCGAAATGCGGAAACTCCTCCGGCATCTCTCCAACATCACCGACCGGGCAGGACAATTCTACGTCAGGCCCATCCCCGCCTCCCCCCTCCCCGGCGATGTCACCCGGGAACTCTCCCCCGCCTGACACCGCCCCGCGACGACGCACGCCATGCCAATGAAGACACCCCGACTCCTCATCATCGAAGATGACGAATCCATCCGGGAGCTGCTCTCCATGACCCTGGTCGCCGACGGATACTCCCAGATCTACACCGCCGCCGACGGCGCGGAGGGCCTCGCCCAGATCCGGAAGTGCCATCCCGACCTGATCCTCCTGGATCTCATGCTCCCCGAGGTGGACGGACTGACCATCTGCCAGATGGTCAAATCCTCCCCCGACACCCGCCATGTCCCCATCATCATGCTCACCGCCAAGAGCACGGAGGCGGACATCATCCGGGGATTGGACATGGGAGCCAGCGACTACGTCACCAAGCCCTTCAACCGGAAGGTGCTCCTCGCCCGCATCCGCACCCAGCTCCGCAGCCGGGAGGAGCAGGGGGAGCAGGACGTCTACGAATACGGGCCCCTGAAGCTGGACTGCCGCCAGCATCTCGCCACCCTGGACGGCGCGCCCCTGGAGGTCACCGCCGGGGAATTCACGCTCCTCCACCTGCTGCTGGCCCACCCGGGGCGGGTCTTCACCCGCACCCAGATCGTCGCCCAGACCAAGGGCGGCAACTATCCCGTCACCGAGCGTTCCATTGACGTGCAGATGGTGAATCTTCGCCGGAAGCTGGGCTCCATGGGCAATCCCATCGAGACCGTCCGCGGCGTGGGATACCGCCTGAAGAACCTGGAGACCCCATGAACCGGCGCAAGGATGGGGACATTCGGCTCTTCGCCCTGCCCGCCCTGGTGCTGGGCATCCTCCTTTTCTTCGGAGGACTCCTCTATTGGCAGATGGCAGCCTTCCAGCAGGGCATCCGCCAGGAGACCCTCTCCAGCATCCAGGAGGAAAGCGAACTGCTCCGCAGCCTGATGACCCCCCTCCTGGCGGAACAGCGGCTCCAGGACGCCCGCACCATCTGCGACACCTTCACCCGGGACTCCCTTCGCCTCACCTTGATCCGGGAGGACGGCACCGTGGTGGCGGACTCCACCCGCCACGACGCCGAGGCGCTGGACAACCATCTCCTCCGGGAGGAGGTCCAGCGCGCCCTCCAGGGCGAACCGGAGCTGGTCACCCGGAAGAGCGAGAGCACGGGCATCTGGATGACCTATTACGCCACCCGTCTCCAGATTCCGGGGGGCGAGACCTATGTCCTGCGCACCGCCGTCAGCACGGACCGCACCGCCCGCCTGGTCCATCTTGCCCGGCGCATCTTCTGGGGCACGGTGGCGCTGGGCGCCGCCGCCGTCACCTTCCTGACCATCTACGTCCTGCGCCGCCTCTACCATCCCCTCCGAAAGCTCCAGGAAAGCATGGACGGCATCGCCTCCGGCTGCCTGGACACTCCCATTCCGGTGCCGGACAAGGGCATCGTCCGGCGCATCGCCAAGAATGTCCAGGAGATGACGGAGCAGTTGCGGATCCAGCTGCGGGAGATGCAGCAGATGGAGGAGTTCCGCAAGGATTTCATCTCCAACGTCTCCCACGAGATCAAGACTCCCCTCACCTCCATCATCGTGGCGGCGGAGACCCTCCAGGAAAGCCCGGATCTGCCCCGGGAGAACTTCGACCGCCTGGTGAATCTCATGTGCGCCCAGGCCCAGCGCCTGAACCGGCTGGTCCAGGACATCCTGGCGCTCTCCTCCCTGGAGCACCGCCAGCAGGAACAGCGGCGGGACTTCCTTCCCGTCTCCCTCCGGGAGGTGGCGCAGGAGGCCCTGGAGGAATGTCGGGAGGAGGCGACCCGGCAGGGGTGCCACCTCTCCCTGGAAGTGCCCGAACGCCTCCAGATTCTGGGAGACTCCCAGCTCCTCTCCCAGGCCATCGGAAACCTCCTCCACAACGCCTTGAAATACAGCGGCAGCCAAAGCGTCACCATCACCGCATCCCAGACGGGAGACCAGGCGAGGCTGGCCTGCATCGACCACGGCTGCGGAATCCCCAGGGAACACTGGCCCAGAATCTTCGAGCGCTTCTACCGCGTCAGCAAGGAACGCTCCCGCTCCCTGGGCGGCACCGGACTGGGACTGGCCATCGTGAAACATATCGCCCAGCTCCACCAGGGCACCGTGGAAATCGACGAAACCCCGGGAGGAGGCACCACCTTCCGCATGGTCCTTCCTTTGGCAAGAAAGGAATCCATGGAATAGAAATCGAGAGGTTCTAGACGGGCTGGAGGGGCTGGGGCATCCAGGGAATCCAGGTGGCTCCGGGGGGGAGTTTACCTCTTGAAAATAAAGAAGGCGGGGGCGTCTACAATTCCAATTCTTTGGAGGCGGTGGCGAGGTTGTCCACTCCGGTGGCGGTGATCGCCACCGTGTCCTCGATGCGGATGCCGCCCCAGGCGGGGTCATAGAGTCCCGGCTCCACCGTCACCACATGTCCCGGCTCCAGGGTCGTGGAGTCGTGGGAGGCGAGATTGGGCCGTTCGTGGATTTCCAGGCCCACGGAGTGTCCCAGTCCGTGGAAGAACCCCCGGTAGAGTCCGGTCTCGGGGTCCCGTTCCGTGGGGAAGCCCTCCCGGGTGAAATAATCCGCCACCATATTGTGGATTTCCGCTCCGGTGACGCCGGGGCGCAGGCTTTGGAGGGCCTTTTCCTGGGCGGCGAGGACAGTCTCGTAGGCCTTCCGCACCAGGGGGGCGGCCTTTCCCTTCACCCGGGTGCGGGTGAGATCCCCGAAATACCCCGTCCGCTGGTCCCGGGGGAAGATGTCCATGACGATGGGTTCATTGGCCTTCAGGGGGCCGGTTCCCGCCTGATGGGGATCCGCGCCCTGGACGCCGGGTGCCGTGATGGTGCCCTGGGCGAGGCCGCCCTGGCGGGCGATGGCGGCATCCACCTCGCCCCGCAATTCCTCGGCAGTCAGGCGATGGCCGCCCAGAACCAGGAATCCCTCCCGGTCCACGGTGGCCTGGCGCAACATTCCGTCCGCCTGTGCCAATCCCGCCTCCGCCAGCTGCTCTCCCCGGCGGACCTTCTCCACCTCCTCCGGGCTTTTGACGCGGCGTTCCGGGGCCAGGGAGGCGCAGGGGGTCACCTGAATGCCCGCGTTGCGGAGCAGATCCCCGTATTCCAGGGGGAAGGTGGAGGGGACGGTCCATTCCCAGACCCCGGTGCCCCGGCACACCAGCCGGATCATCCGGAGGAACCAGTGTTCCCCGGAGGTCTCCTTCTTCTCCAGGCCGAAGAAGTCCTCCAGATGCTGGATGTCCGCCACCGTCACCGAGGGCGGGCACTGTTTCTGGGCGCGTCCCAGCTCCAGGCAGCTCACCGCCACCACGGCGCCTTTCTCCGTCTGGAAATAGAGGAAATCATCCGGCGCGCTGAATCCCGAGAGATACCACAAATCCGCGCACCGTTCGCTGCTGGCGTAAATCAGTTTGTTCATCGTGCGTCCTCGTTCTGGGCGGGGGAGGTGTCTGCGTCGTCCTCCTCTTCGCCGGGTTGATGACGTTGCTCCAGGAAGGCCAGGAGCCGGGAGAGGAGCCAGAAAAGCAGATAGGCCAGCCCCGCCAGCTCCACGATCACGGCACCGGGGGAGCGCAGAAGACTTCCCGGTCCCGCCCCGTAGGAGACGCCCACGCCCCCCAGGGCGCACAGGAAGCACAGGACTCCGGAGACCGCCATGATCACGGGAATACGGCGGAAGACCAGGGAGGTGGCCGCCACCGGCAGAATCAGCAACGCCATGCACAGCACCGTGCCCACCAGCTGGGAGAGCACCACCACCGTCATGGCCACCATCAGCTGGAACGCCAGCTGCACCCTGCCCCGGGAGAGCCCCCGCAGGGTCAGGAGTTCATCATGGAAAGCCAGGGCCACGAAGCGGGAATGCCACAGCAGCGCCATCAGCAGCACGATGCCGTCCAGGGCGGCGATGATCCAGAGATCCTGGCGGGAGATGATGAGGATGCTCCCGAAGAGGTAGCTGGTGAGCTCCGTGCCGTAGCCCGGGCGGGCGTTGACGAAGGAGACGCCCAGCGCCATGCCCAGCGCCCACAGAGCGGAAAGCACCGTGTCCATGCGGAAATTCCAGCGGGTGGTCAGGAGAGTGATAAGGATCGCCACCGCCACCCCCGCCGCCAGGCCGCCCATCCAGGGGGTGAGCCAGGGCAGGCGCTCCTCCAGGGCAGGGAAGAGCCCCTGGAGATAGAGCACGGCGCCCACGCCCCCCAGGAGAGAGTGGCTCACGGCGCCCACCGCGTAGCTGTCCCGTTTCAGCACCACATAGCATCCCACCACGCCGCAGCAGACCGCCGCCAGGGCCATGGCCAGCAGGGAGCGCAGCAGGAGGGCGGAATGGGGGAGTTCCTGGAGAAATTCAGCCATGGGCGTGTCCTCCCTCCTTCTCGTCCTTTCCCCAATGGGGTCCGGCGCAGGGATCCACCTGCTGTCCGTCCTGGGTGACGGGGCAGGCGTGGTGGAAGATGTGGATCCAGTTTCCCACGTGGAGGTCCTCCCGGGAGACCTGTTCGATCTGGTGCATGTCCGCGGTGTGGTTCACGCAGACCACATGGGTGGCGAAGGGCTCCACCATGGTGAGATTATGGGAGACCATGACAATGGTGAGGCACTGGCTGAGCTCCTTCAGCAGTCCGTAGATGGCGGCGACGCCGGGGGCGTCCAGATTGGCGCCGGGCTCGTCCAGGAGGAGCAGTTCCGGGCGGGAGGCCAGGGCCTGGGCGATGAGCACCCGCTGGCGTTGTCCCCCCGAGAGGGAGGCGAAGGGGCGGGCGGCCTCCTTCCGGAGCCCCACCTCCTCCAGGGCATCCAGCGCCACCTGGCGGTCCCGGCGGCGGGCGCCCAGGAAGGAGAAATGCTCCAGGCGTCCCAGCAGCACCGTCTCCAGCACGGAGATGGGGAAGCGGTGGTCGAACTCCAGGGACTGGGGCACATAGGCCATGCGGCGGCGGGACTCCTCGGGGCTGCCGCCGAAAATCCGGACGCTGCCGTATCGGGGTTTCAGGAGGCCCAGCATCAAGCGCAGGAGGGTGCTCTTCCCCCCTCCGTTGGGGCCCACCACGATGGCGAAATCCCGTTGGGAGACCGTCAGGTTGATGTTGTGCAGGACCTCGTGCTCCTCGTATCCGAAGCAGAGATTCTTGATTTCCACGGCAGGATTCATGGCGTGTCCGAACCTCTCCCTACAGCGACGGGCAATAGGCATTGGCGATGGTCTCCGCCATCTCCCGCAATCCGGGGGAGAGGCGGGCGGGCAGGGGGTCCAGGGGAATCACCCGGGCCTTCAGCTCCTGGGCGAGCACCTTGGCGGACCGGGGGGAGAACTGAGGCTGGACGAAGATGGCGGGCAGCCCCAGCTCCCGCGCCCGGGCCAGGGACTCCATCAAGGAGCGGCCGGAGGGTTCCTTTCCCTCCTCCTCGATGGCGATCTGCTCGATGCCGAACTGGCCCAGGAAATATCCGAAGGCGGGGTGGTAGACCAGGACGGAGCGGCCCTTCAGGGGGGCGAGCCGTTCTGCCAGGAGGCGTCCCGTCTCCTCCAGCCGCTCCCGGTATTCCCGGCAGCGGGTCTGAAATTCCCCCGCCGCCTCCGGCACCATGCCGCACAGCGCCTGGCAGACATTGTCCGCATAGCGCAGCATATTGGCCACGGAGAGCCACACATGGGGGTCCTCGCCGCCCTCGGGGAAATTCCGGCGTTCCATGCCCGCCGCCCCGTCTGCCAGGAGGAGTCGGGGGAAGGCGCGGCGCAGGCGGGGCAGGAGGGTTTCCTCGAAGGGGGCGCCCATGGTGAACAGCGCCTGGCTGCGGCCCAGCGCCTCCAGCATCCGGGCGTCCGGCTGGTAGGTCTCCGGGCTGACGCCCGCCGGCAAAAGCACCTTCACCGAAACCTGCGCCCCCCCGATGGCCTCCACCGCCTCCGCCATGGGCGGCAGGGAGACAAAGACCTCCAGGGGCGCCGCCATCCCCCCCAGGGAGAAAGCCAGCAGGCTCAACAGCCCCAGGACGACGCCCGGGATTCTCTTCTGACGACAACTCATGGACGCACCTCCTCTTCTCCCCCCTCGGGGCACGCCACCGTGGCCCCGCATCCCTTCCCGTGCTGGAAGGTGATGGCAGACATCTGCCGGTCCTGTTCCTCATGCCGGTGGCGCATGAAGGTCACAAAGCCCTCCGGGAGGCACCGGCTGAT
This sequence comes from Oligosphaeraceae bacterium, assembly GCA_051884615.1. Lineage (GTDB taxonomy): Bacteria > Verrucomicrobiota > Lentisphaeria > Oligosphaerales > Oligosphaeraceae > UBA1724. Next base: position 58,883 of record JBJEVT010000010.1, on the reverse strand, counting down.
GCGCCGGGCGGTTTCGGAATCCATGCCCATGAAGGCGTCGGAGACCTGGGAGAGCGTGATTTGCGCGGCGGGGCGCCCCAGGATGTAGTCGTAGGATTCCGGGGGATCCGCCTCGGGCATTCTCTGGATGACCAGTCCCGCCCGGGTCAGGCTCTCCAGGCAGAACTCCAATTCCCGGATGGAGATGTTGTTCTCCATGGCGAAACGCGCCGCGTTCCAGCATCCGCGGCCTTCGTCGTAGCAGCGGCTGATGGCCTCCACGATGGCGATGCCCAGCAGGCGGTTGGCGCCGGCCTCCACGGGGCGCATCTGCTTGGTCTGGCGCAGCAACCGCTGGTTCTGGGCGGCGTAGCACAGCTCCGCCCCCAGGAGAATCACCATCCAGTTGGCGTAGAGCCAGGCAAGGAAGAAGGGGAGCGCGGCGAAGGCGCCGTAGATGGCGTTGTAGCGCGCCAGGCCGATCTGCCAGCGGATATAGGCCAGCAGCACCACGCCCCATGCCACCGCCGCCACGGCACCCGACAGCAGCGCGGGCTTCAGGCGCACCCGGGTGTTGGGCATGAAGAGATACAGGGCCGCGAAGGAGAGCACCAGGAAGAAGAACAGCAGGAAGCGAGCCAGGAAATGCCCCCAGTACAGCACCGCCCGGGACTGGGTGTGGAGCATCGCCGCCAGGTTGCCGGAGTTGATGAAGGCGTTCAGGGAGAGGATGGCGGAAAGCAGGATGGGCAGCAGAAGCAGGACCACCAGATATTCGCTGACCTGGCGCATCAGGCTCCTGCCCCGCCGCACGCACCAGATGTCGTTGAAGCTGTTCTCCAGCTTCTGGATGGACATGACCACGGTGCAGACCAGGGTGATGACGCCCACGATGCCCAGTGCCGCGAAATTCGTCTTGTCCACATAGCCGATGATCTTCAGGATGCCTTCCTGGACGGGCTCCGGAAGCTGGGCGGCGAAGCCGGGACGCACCCCGCGGGGGACGGCCTGGGGCGCCAGGGCCTCGCTCTCCTCCCCGGCGGCCTCCTCCCTTTCCGGAAGCGCCTCGCTCTTCTCCTCCACGGGCACCACCCGGTAGACCAGGGTCTCCTCCCCGCCGGCGGCGCCCTTCTGCACCAGGGTCTCGATGCCCAGATGCTCCAGGAGCTGGGCCTGGAGTCCCATGCCCTTGCAGAAGGAGAGGGCGATGGCGAGCACGGGCACCAGGGAGACCATGGTGATGTAGGTCAGGGCGCAGCTTTGCAGCGTGCAGCGGTCCTCGAAGACGCCCCGGCCCGCCACCATCAGCAGACGGCACAGGGAATACAGCTCCCGCTTCAGGAAGCGCAGGGCGCGGAAATCCGCGTTCCAGATTCTTCTGGTGAAGAAATCCACCAGGAAATTCACAGGGCGGAAACCAAGCCAGAAACGCAGGGGTTCTTCGGACATGGGGGGCTCCGTAGAGTGTGTGGTTTTGGAGGAGGGGAGGGGGGGTCGTCAGAGGAGGCGTCCGGGCAGGAAGAGGAGCCATCCCGCCACGGCGGCGCCCAGAAGCACCCAGAGGAGATTGGGCTTCCACTTCCACTGCACCAGATAGGCGCCGAGGAAGATCGCCACCCCCTGCCAGCAGAGGCCGAAGGATTCCCCCGCCCGCCAGAGGGCGGCCACGGGGGCGGTGAAAAGGGAGGTCTCGGCGAAGAAGATCACGGAGGCGGCGATGAGGCCCAGGGTGGCGGGGCGAATGCCGCAGAGCACTCCCTGCCAATGGCGGCTCTTCTCGTAGGAGCGCAGGAAGATGGCCACCAGGAGGCCCAGAATCAGGGAGGGGGTGGCGACGCCCAGGGTGGCCGCCAGGGCGCCCGGGAGGCCGGCCTGCTGCTGTCCGATGTAGGTGGCGGCGTTCAGGCCCACGGGGCCGGGGGTCATTTGCGCCAGCGCCACGATGTCGGCGAATTCCGCGGAGGTCATCAGGGCGTGCCGGGAGACCAGTTCGTCCTGGAAGAAGGGGATCATGGCGTAGCCGCCGCCGAAGGTGAAGACCCCGATTTTGGCGAAGAGGAGATAGAGGGCGAGGAGGCTCATGGGCGCTCCTCCTTGCCGCCGCGGGTGCGCCAGAGCTGGAAGAGCCAGCCCGCCACGCCGCCGGCAAGCAGCACATAGACCGCGTTCATCCCCAGGAATCCCAGGGCAAGGAAAGAGAGGGCGGCCAGAAGCCAGGTGAAGCGCCTGCCCGCCGCCCCCGGGGCGCCGGAGAGGACCTGGCGGCCCAGACCGAAGGCGGCATGGAGAATCAGGGCGCTCACCGCCGCCCGCACCCCCAGGAACATGTGGCCCACGCTCTCCAGATTCCGCAATTTGAACACCAGCCCCGCCACCAGCACGATGGCCAGGAAGGGCGGCAGGACTCCCCCCAGAAGGGACACCAGAGCCCCGGGAATCCCCGCGATCCGGTAGCCCAGCAACACCCCCATGTTGCAGGCGATGATGCCGGGCATGGACTGCATGGCGGCCACCGTGTCCACCATCTCCTCGTCCGTCATCCAACCCCGCTTCCGCACAAACTCGTCCCGCATGGCGGGAAGCATGGCCAGTCCTCCGCCCAGGGTCACCAGGGAGAGGAAGAAAAAGATGCCGAACAGTGTGCGAAGACGAGTGAACAAGAGGATTCCTCCTGTCGCTGAAAGCCCCTTCCGAAAAAACAAGCCCCCCGGAAGAAGAAACCCCCGGGAGGCGGCGGAGACTCCGGACTGGACGCCACGCCCCCCAGCGTGACACTGGGAGAGCGGAGGCTGGGGAAGGGAGGGGCGTGCCGGAGGCGCCCCTTCCTTCGGAGGGCGTCCGTTAGAGGGAGGCCTTCTTGACCCGGTCGGAATACTCGCCGGTGCGGGTGTCGATGCGCACCAGGTCGCCCACGCCCACGAAGGTGGGCACGTTGATCTCGTAGCCGTTCTCGATCTTGGCGGGCTTCAGGCAGTTGGTGGCGGTGTCGCCCTTGAAGCCGGGCTCCGTCTCCGCGATGGTCTTCTCCACGAAGATGGGCAGAGTGATGTCAATGGGGCGGCCGTTGAAGAAGAGGATCTGGCACTCCATGTCGTCGTCCAGGAAATACTTGTTGCGTCCCAGGACCTTTTCATCCACCCGGACATCCTCGTTGGTCTGGGGGTCGATGAAGATGTAGACGCCGTCTCCCTCGTCGTAGGAGAAGTTCACGGTCTTTTCGGCCAGGTCGGGCTGGTCGATCTTGTCCCCGGGGCGATAGGCCTTTTCGGTGGTGGAGCCGGTGAGCATATTCCGCATCTTGCAGCGATAGATGGCCTGGCCCTTTCCGGGTTTCATGAAATCGTATTCGGTGATGAGATAAGGATCTCCGTCAATCTGGACCTTCAGTCCCTTGCGCAGATCGGAAACATCAAACGGCATGGCAGTGTTCTCCTTACAGTTTACATTGTAAAAACTTACGCAAACAGGGAGACGCCGGCCCTTCGACGAGCTTCCCTGCTCTGTGCGCAAATGCCTTAAAATAGTGTGATTATGAGAAATTTCAATCTCAAGGCGGAGGAATGGGAGGAGGCGGCCAGGGGCCTTCAGGAGCGGACGGGATACGCCTTCCGGGAGCCCGCCCTTCTGCGCCTGGCCCTGACCCACTCCAGCTACGCCGCGGAATCCTCCGCCCCCCGCTGTCCCTGGAACGAGCGTCTGGAGTTCCTGGGGGACGCCGTCCTCCAGCTGGTGATCTCCCGCCGGCTCTTCCAGGAGTTTCCCCATGCCCAGGAGGGGGAGCTGACCCGCGCCCGTTCCGTCCTGGTGGACGAACCCGCCAACGCCCGGAACGCCTGCGCCCTGGGGCTTCAGGCGCTTCTGCTCCTGGGCAAGGGGGAGGCCGCCAGCGGGGGGCGCCAGCGTCCCTCCATCCTGGGGGATCTCTTCGAGGCCTATCTGGGCGCCCTCTGCCTGGACGGGGGCATGGAGGAAGTGGAGCGGCTCCTCCTCCAACTGCTGCCCTCCCTGAAGGACGCCGTGGAGGAGGCCGAGAGAAGCGACAACCCCAAGGGGGAGCTCCAGCAATTCTGCCAGGGCCGTTTCCACGCCGCCCCTCAGTATCAGGATTTGGCGGCCCGCGGTCCCAGCCACGCACCCCGCTTCCTGTGCCAGGTAACGCTCCCCGAGGGGGAGACCCGGTGCTTCACCGGGGAGGGCGCCTCCAAGAAACAAGCGGAGCGGGAAGCCGCCAAGGCCGCCTTGACCTGGCTCGCCGCCCATCCCCTCCCCCCCGCTCCATGACCCCCTTCCCTCCTCCACCGCCCTCCCCCCGCCACGTCGTATTGGACACCGACTGGTTCACCGACGTGGACGACGTGATGGCCCTCCGGGTCCTTCTGCGCCTCCAGGAGCGCCGCTTCCTCACCCTCCACGGGGTCTGCCTCAACGCCGCCTTCCCGGAGAGCGTCCGCTCCGTGGACGCCTTTCTCCTGGCCCACGGGGTGGATGTGCCGGTGGCCGTCACCCGCCAGGCCATCCAGGAGCCCTCCCCGGGCCCCAGCTACCAGAAGCGTCTGGCCGCCCTCCCCTCCAAATACGCGGGGAACGAAGAAGCCCCCGCGCCCGCCGCCCTCTACCGCACCCTCCTTGCCGCCGCCCCGGAGAAACTCCATCTCCTCTCCATCGGCTTCACGGAGAATCTGGCCGCCCTCCTGGAGAGTCCCCCCGACGCCGTCTCCCCCCTCTCCGGCAAGGAGCTGGTGGCGCAAAAATGCGCCCATCTGTGGATGATGGCGGGAAAATGGCCCCGGGGACGGGAATACAATGTGGCGGGCGCCAGCGGAAACCCTACGCTGATCGCCGCCAGCGACACGGTGCTTCGCCTCTGGCCCGCCCCCCTCACCTTCCTGGGATTCGAAGTGGGGCACACCGTCCTCGCCGGCGTCGACCTCCCCCAGGACGACCTCCTGAAACGCGCCATGGAGGACTATCACCAGCACCCCGCCTACTCCCTGGGCGGCGCCAAGCTGCCGCCCCCGCGCCACCAGACCCACTTCTGCTGGGACCCCCTCCTGGTCCTCCTGGCCGCCGGCGTCGTCTCCCCCGAAAACGGACGCTACGACACCGTCCGGGGCACCGCCTTCCTCCACCTCGACACCGGGGAAAACGACTTCCTCCCCCAGAAGGACGGACCCCACCGCTATGTGGTGAAAAACTCCCCCGACGACCAATACGCCCAGTGGCTGGAACCCTGGCTCCACTAGACGCGGCGCACCCCTTGACAAATTGAAGGACATCGATATATTCTCCCCCGTGTCCCGCGTCCGTGTGTGATTGGGAAAGGAGGAAGCCGCATGATGTCCATGAATATCCGGGAAGTCGCCGCCGTCTTCAAGGCCCTATGCGATGAGAACCGGGTGAAGATTCTGTCCCTGCTGCGGGGCGGGGAGAAGTGCGCCTGCGAGCTGTTGGAGGCGTTGAACGTGGGGCAGCCCACCCTATCCCACCACATGAAGATCCTCTGCCATTCGGGGCTGGTGGAGGGCCGGAAGGAGGGGAAATGGATGCACTACTCCCTTTCCCGGGAGGGCTTTTCCCGGGCGGCCGCCCATCTGGCGGCGCTTTCCGCCCCGTCCCGGGGGGAGTGACTCCCGTTTTGTCCGGTTTTTTCCCGTCGGGAGGAGGCATAGGTCATCATGTGGGATTGGATTCAGAACGAGCTTTTGGGGATGGGGTGGCTGTCCCGTCTTCTGGGGCGTTGGCTGGAGAAGGCGGGCGTGAACGTGGGGACCCCCATGGGAGGGAGCCTGCACTTTTTCCTGTATGACCTCATCAAGATCCTGGTTCTCCTCTGTGTCCTGATTTTTCTCGTCTCCTTTCTCCAGAGCTACTTTCCCCCGGAGCGGAGCCGCCGCATCCTGGGGCGTTTCCACGGGATGGGCGCCCGTGTCCTGGGCGCCCTGCTGGGGACGGTGACCCCCTTCTGCTCCTGTTCCTCCATTCCCCTGTTCATGGGCTTCACCCGGGCGGGGCTGCCCCTGGACGTCACCTTCTCCTTCCTGATTTCCTCCCCCATGGTGGACCTGGGAAGCCTGGTGCTGCTGGCCAGCGTCTTCGGCTGGCGCACGGCGGCGGCCTATGTCCTTCTGGGGTTGGCGGTGGCCGTGGCGGGAGGGACCCTGCTGGGATGCTTCTCCTGGGAGGGGCAGGTGGAGAGTTTTCTCCGGGAGGGGGCGGGGGAGGACGCCGCGTCCCCGGAGACGGGCCTGGGGGGACGGTGCGCCTACGCCGGACGCCAGACCCTTGCCACCGCGGAGAAAGTCTACCCCTACGTCCTGGCGGGCGTGGCCATCGGCGCCTTCATCCACAACTGGCTGCCCGAGACCTGGATTGTCCGTGTTCTGGGCACGGGAAATCCCCTTGCCGTCCCCCTGGCGGTCCTCTGCGGCGTCCCCATGTATGCGGACATCTTCGGCACCATCCCGGTGGCGGAAGCCCTGCTGGGCAAGGGGGCGGACCTGGGGGTGGTGCTTTCCTTCATGATGGCCGTCACCACCCTCTCCCTTCCCTCCCTGATCCTTCTCCGGCGGGTGGTTCGCCCCAGGCTGCTTTGGGCCTTCCTGGGCATCTGCACCGGGGGCATCCTGCTGGTGGGCTACCTCTTCAACCTCGCCCAGTCGATTCTGACGCCCTGAACTGACCGTTTCTGTAAAAATGCCGTCAGGCGGGGGGCAAAATAGGAAAAGGGGGTTAATTTTAGCGGTGTCGGCTTTTTCAGGGAGTCCCTCCGTCAGGCCCTGTTCCTTCTCTCCTTCTCCCGGGGAAACCGGGGGGATGCGGGGCGTGCCGGGAGGGGTTCTTCCGCTCCCGCCCTTTTTTCCTCCCTTCGTTTCCTGTGCAACCTCCCGGAACCTTTCCCACAATGAAGAAAGTCCTCCTGACCCTTGTTCTTCTGCTCTTCGCCGCCGCCAGCCTGCCGGCCTTCGACAACACCGCCCTCCAGCTGAGCATCTGGTCCCCGAAACTGCAGCTGGTCCCCCCGGAAATCACCATCTCCGGACTGAAGCTCAATCTGCCCTACGGCAGCAACTGCCAGATCACCGGCATCGACCTGGGCCTGGTCTCCATCAGCCGGGAAGAGGGCGCCGATCTGGAGGCGCGGGTGGCCGCCCTCCAGGTGAACCTCTTCAACAGCAACAGCGGTTCCTTCTCCGGCCTGCAGCTGGGCGTGGTGAACCTCGCCGACACCGCCAGCGGCATCATCGTGGGCGCGGTGAACTCCACCAACAGCCGCGCCAGCGGCATCCAGCTGGGTCTGGTGAACACCTCCCTGGAGTTCCGGGGTCTGGAAGTGGGTCTGGTGAACTACACCGAGTTCCTGGAAGGGGTGCAGATCGGCCTGATCAACATCGCCACCAAGTCCACCCTTCCCTTCTTCCCCTTCATCAACATGTGCTTCTAGGGTATTCCCGCCCTTCCGGAGGCCCGCTCCCCGCACCGCACGCGGGGGAGCTGGTCCCCGCCTCCAGGGCCTGGGCGCCGCCTCGCCCTCCCGCTCCTCCCCCGTCCTGCCGCCGGGTGCCGGGAAAGGGGTGCCGCCATCCCATTCCAGCCATCAGAGCGGGCACTCCCCCAACGGCCCTTTCGCCCCGGGGGGATGCCCGTTTTCGTTCCCCCTCCTCCCGTCTCTTCCCAGCCCTTCTCCCATGCCCCTCCCTCCTCTCTCCAGGACTGCGCGCATCTGGCTAGCCTGCCTTCTGGCCTATCTCCTGCTGCTGGTTCTTCTGGTTGCCTGGCGCGTGCCCGGGGCCGCGGAGCGGCGGCGCGCCGCCCTGACCCTGACCCGCCTCCAGGAAGGCTGGCGGCAGGAATTGCTGCTTGCCCAGATGGCCATGGACGCCCAGCGCAACGGGCGCACCGACCGCCGGGCACAGCTGCGGGAGACCCTGAACGAGGAGCAGAGCCGGCAGTCGGACCGGCTCCAGGAACTCTCCCGCATGGGTAGCGCCCTCCCCCCGGACGCCCTGCAGGAACTCTCCCGGGCCAACCAGGAGCTGGACCAGAAACTGCTCCCCCTCACGGAAGCCCGGGACCACTCCCGCCAGCTGGACGAACTCCAGCAGCTCTTCGCCAAGGCGGACGCCCGGCTGCTCCAGGTCCAGGAAAACCTCCACGGCAATCCCTGGCTCGCCTTCCTCCTTGCCCTCCTGTGGCCCCTGCCCCTCCTGGCGGCGGCGGCGTGGGCCGCCCTCTCCCTGTGGAGACAGCGGGAGCTCCAGCGGCGCACCCTGGGCAACTATCTCTCCCTGCCCACCGGCCAGCTCTTGGAGGGCGCCACCTCCGGGATGCGGCAGCCGGGTCCCGGCGAGGACCCCTTCCTGGGCCAGGGGCTGGAGGAGCTGCTGCGGCGGGTGCGGAAGGAGGCACAGTCCCGGGAGCGTTTCATCGCCACCATGTCCCATGAGATCCGGACGCCCATGAACGGGCTGCTGGGGTTCCTCTCCAGCCTCCAGGCCACCCAGCTCAACGACCAGCAACGCCAGTATCTCCGCATCATCGACGCCAGCGCCAAGGGGCTCACCCACGTCATCAACGAGATTCTGGACTTCACCAAGCTGCGGGCGGGAAAGCTCGCCCCCTCCCCCGTCACCTTCGACCTCCGCACCTTCGCCCAGGAGCGGGTGGATCTGGCCCGCCAGGCCGCCCGGCGCAAATCCCTCCGGGTCCAGCTGGATTTCCCCGGGGAAGGCCCCCTCCTCCTCCGCACCGACCCCTCTCTGCTCCGCCAGGTCCTGGACAATCTCCTGGGCAACGGGGTGAAGTTCACCGAGCACGGCGAGGTGGTGCTGGAACTCCGGGTGTCCCGGCGGGACGACGGGGATCTGGAGGTGAATTTCGCCGTGCGGGATTCCGGCATAGGCATGACCCACAGCGAGCAGGAGCATTTGTTCCGTCCCTACGAGCAGGCGGGGGTCTCCATCGCCCGTCGCTACGGCGGCACGGGCCTGGGGCTGACCATCTCCCACGCCCTGGTGGAGCTGCTGGGGGGCGACCTCCAGGTGAAGAGCAATCCCGGGGAGGGGAGCTGCTTCTTCTTCACCCTGCGCTGCCAGCCCTCCAAGCCCGAGGAGCAGGTCCATCTCTCCGACCTCTATCACGTCAAACTCCCCCGGGCGGAGCTGAAAAAGCACTGGGCGCTCCTGGTGGACGACACCCTCACCAATCTCTTCCTCCTGGAGACCATCTGCCAGTCCGTGGGACTCCCCTACCGCACCGCCGAAAACGGACGGGAGGCCCTGGAGCTGTGCCGCCAGCAGCACTTCGACCTGATTTTCATGGACATCCAAATGCCCATCATGGACGGCTACACCGCCATCCGGGAAATCCGCAAGCTGCCCGACGCCGCCACCACCGCCATCGTGGCCCTCACCGCCTCCGCCTACCAGGAGGATGTGGAGAAGGCCCTGGGGGCGGGCTCCACCGGCTTCATCCCCAAACCCTTCGAACGGGACCAGCTCCTCCTCTGCATCGCCGACGCCCTGGGCATCGCCCCGGAACGGGAACTGCGGGACGACCGGCAGGAAATGGCCGAATCCCCCGAGGTGGCCACCGTGCGGCGCATGCACAATTTCATGCGGGAGCAATACCAGCTCTCCCTGGGGGAAATCAAGATGCTCCTCGCCCAGACCCTGACGGACTGGCGCCCCCTGCTGGACAACCTGGGCAGCTACGCCCAGCAGGGCAACGCCCAGGAGACCCTGGCGCTGCTCCACCGCCTCAAGGGCATGCTGGCCGCCATCGGCCTGCTGGAGCACTCCGAGAAGACCGTCTCCATCATGGAGGCCTTCCGGGAGGGGCGCAAGGACGAGGGCCAGACCATGCTCCTGGGCTTCATCCACTCCCTCACCCGGATCTTCAAGCTCCTGGAATCCGACGTCACGATTCCCGCCTGACCTCGCCCCGTGCTGCTCCTGCGCTTCCAAGACGGAACCCTCCTGCTGGGAGAGGGAATCCCCTCCCCCTCCGTTCCCCTTCCCGCCCGGCTGAACGAGCTGTGCCGCTACGACGCCCGGGTGCGGGCCTTCCGGACCAGCGCCTCCGCCTACCCCCATGTCCTCCTGCGGCTCCATCGGGAGGGCGTGCCCTACGACGACCAGGCGCGGAACTACCTTCGTCTGGAGCCCCCCGCCCCCTTCGCCCGCACGCCCCGGTTCTATCAGAGGGAGGCCCTGGAGGCATGGCGGCGCCAGGAATGTCGCGGGGTGGTGGTCCTGCCCACGGGCACGGGGAAATCCTTCCTGGCGCAGCTGGCCATCGGAAGCGCCTGTCGTTCCACCCTGGTGGTGGTGCCCACCCTGGACCTTCTGGCGCAGTGGGCTCTCCAGCTCCGCAGCGCCTTTGGCTGTCCCGTGGGCACCCTGGGCGGGGGGAGCCACGACCTGCAGCCCATCACGGTCTCCACCTACGATTCCGCCCTTCTGGTCATGGAGCACTGGGGCAACCGCTTCGGCACCCTGGTGGTGGACGAATGTCACCATCTTCCCGGCCCCGCCTATTCCCAGCTGGCCCGGTGCTGCCTGGCGCCCTTCCGTCTGGGCCTCACCGCCACCCCGGAACGCCCCGACGGACTCCACCAGGAATACGACCAGCTGCTGGGCCCCGTCTGCTATCGCAAGGAAATCACCGATCTGCCCGCCGAGACGGTCCTCGCCCCCTATGAAACCCTCACCCTCCCCATCCACCTGGATCCGGAGGAGGAACGACTCTACCACGAGGCCCGGGAACTCTACGTCGGCTTCCTCCGGGAAAACGAAATCTCCCTGGGCTCCCCCCGGGGATGGGGGAATTTTCTCCGCGCCTGCAGCCGGCTGCCGGGGGGACGCCAGGCCCTCCAGGCCTATCTGACCCAGCGCCACATCGCCCGCTCCCCCCGGGAGAAATTCGCCACGGTCCACCAACTCCTCGCCGCCCACCGGCACGACCGCACCATCCTCTTCACCGCCGACAACGCCACCGCCTACCGCCTGGGAAACGCCTTCGCCCTGCCCGTCATCACCCACCACACCCGCACCCAGGAGCGCATGGCCTTCCTGGACGGCTTCCGCAAGGGCGATTTCCCCGCCATTGTCACCAGCCGGGTGCTGAACGAGGGAGTGGATGTGCCCGCCGCCAACGTGGGCATCATCGTCTCCGGCTCCGGCTCCGTGCGGGAGCATGTGCAGCGCCTGGGGCGCATCCTGCGTCCCTCCCCCGGCAAGACGGCCCTCCTCTACGAGCTAGTCACCCAGGGCACCGGAGAGACCTACACCGCGGAACGGCGCAGGATGCACCCCGCCTACGGAAAGCCCGCCACGCCATGCTGACCCCCGCCCTCGTCCATGCCCTCTGCCGCAACGGCAGGCTCCATCCCCGCTTCGCCCCGCCCGACGCCGGGGAATGGGGGGAACGGCTCATCGCCCTCTATCAGGACGCCTGGCGCCACGGCCTCACCGCCGGCGAGCTGGAGGAGATGCTGAAGCCCATCCAGGAGGAGATGGGCAACCCCAGGCTCTTCGCCGCCCTCCGGAAACTCCTGGAGGAGCGCTGCCGCTACGCCCTCCCCGCCGAGGCCGACTATCCCGCCCTGCGACTCCCCCTCCTGCAGACCTCCGCCCAATGGCTGGCGGGGGACGCCCCCCTCCCTGCCCTGGAGGAATGGCCCCGCCGCCTCCAGGCCCTCCATCCCCAAAATCCCCTGGCGGCCAGCGGACAGCTCTACGGCGACCTGCCGGAGAACCAGGTGCTCCGGGATTTCGACGCCCCCACCCCCCGGGAACTGGTGGACCGCTACAACACCGGCGTGGTCCAGGCCCTCCTCCTGGGCTGCCGCTCCCTGGAAATCACCCTCCGCGCCCAGAACGCCCCCCAGCTGCGCCGCCTCTGCCAATATCTCCGCTTCTTCCGGCTGCTGGCGGAAATCCGTCCCGTGGAGGGAGACCCCACCCGCCTCGCCCTCTCCGTGGACGGCCCCGCCGCCATCCTGGAGCAGGGGAAGCGCTACGGCCTGCAGCTGGCCCTCTTCTTTCCCGCCCTCTGCACCATGCCGGAGTGGCGCATCTCCGTCCACCTCCCCTGGCGCGGCCGGGACGCCCTCCTGGAACTTGACCAGAAATCCGGCCTCAAATGCCCCTACCGCCACTTCGCCGGATGCCTTCCCGAAGAGGTGCGGCTCTTCCAGGACACCCTCCGGCGGCAGGACGGCCCCTGGGAACTGCGGGAGGAATATCTCCCCCTCCAGGGCGAGGAGGCGCGCTTCCTCTTTCCCGATTTCATCTTCCAACGGAAAGACACCCCCCGGCTCCTCTTCCTGGAACTCTTCCACCGCTGGCATTGCCGGGAGCTGCCCCAGCGCCTGGAATGGCTCTCCCGGCACCCCGAATCCCCCCTGGTGCTGGGGGTGGAGCGCGCCCTGCTGAAGCGGAAGGAGATCGCCCAGGCGCTGGAGCGCTTCCCCCTCCTCCCCCACATGGGCTTCCTGTATCGGGATTTCCCCACCGTGGACAAAACCCTGCGGACCCTGGAAAAACGCTGGCAGTCCCTGCCGCGGTGACCCCGCGGAGCGCGTCTCCCCGCGGCCTTCCCGGCGGGAATCGCCGCAGGCGGGCAGGTCTGGCGGCCGCCCCGTTGAAACACTACATTGTCTACCTCGCCCGCTCCTGGCAGACACCCTGGAACGACCTGGACGCGGCAGCTCCTTTTCCCACCCAATCCACCCCGAGGAAACGCTTTCCTCCCCCCTCCTCAATTCCCCATGAAGAAATCCCTGCTTTTGCTGCTCGCCCTTTGCGCCCTGCCCGTTCTCGCCGCCGAGCTGTTGCTGTACGAGAGCGTGGCCAGCCGCCCCCCGGAACTGGACTGGCGCATCACGGCGAACGTGGCCATGGCCCAGGTTCCCTGGCCCAACGGGGAATCCGGCCTCACGGTGAAGTTCACCTACACGGGAGGAGCGGACGGCTGGCCCTCCGGAAAGTACTGGCTGCCGGAGAATCTGCGGGACTGGCGCAAGGCCAAGACCCTGAATCTGGAAATCTACTGTGACGCGGCGTGCCGGGTGGGCCTGGTGGTCGCCACCTACAACGACTCCTCCACCAAGAGCCTGGGCACCGGAAATCTGCAGTTCTCCCCGGGCCGCCACAAGATCCAGATCGACATGGGCGAGCTGCAGGGCTACGACATCAGCGAGATGAAATACATCGACGTCTACTGCTCCCATCCCCAGACCACCTATTCCGTCTATGTGGGCGACATCTATCTGGAGCTGAACGACCCCGAGGAGGAGGCCGCCCAGGCACGGGAAATCTCCCAGGAGTGCCAGGACGCCCTGCGCTGGAGACAGGATGCCCTCCAGGGCGCGCTGCCCCGCTTCGCCGTCGCCTTCCAGGAGCTGGCGGGCAACATGCCCGAGACCCCGGAGCTGGAGCAGGCCGACGAGCTCAGGACCATGGGCAAGAAGATTCTGCCCCGCCTGGATCTCCACTACTTCCAGCGCCTGGCGCGGGAGGGCAATGGCCTGGGGCTGCGCTGGTGCATGCCCGAGGAGAAGGTGCTCCGGGACCTCTACACCTTCCTGGCTCCCTACGCCGACACCTACACCATCGAGGCGGCCCGGGGCGAGGGCGAATCCGCCCAGCTGGTGGCGTACGCCATCCGTCCCCTCCAGAATGTCCAGATGACCCTGGAGACCCTGCCGGCGATGGAGGATGGAACCCCCATTCCGGCGGAAGCCCTCACCCTTGCCCCCGTGGGCTATGTGCTGACCTCCAATCCCGCCTACAAGGTGGACTACATCGGCTACTGGCCCGATCCCATCCTGGAGTATCTCCAGACCCCCGTCTCCATGGAGGCCAAGACCTACCAGAGCTGGTGGCTGGATGTCCAGGTGCCCCAGGACCAGAAGCCCGGCCTCTACCAGGGCTCCGTGAAGATCACCTACGACGACGGCGGGCAGCAGAGCCTCCCCTTCTCCATCCGGGTCCACGAGTTCACCCTGGCCCAGGGAGTCCCCTACTTCTCCCCCGTCCAGTTCATCGTGCCCCCCGCCTTCCCCCAGGGAGCGGAAGCCCGGGAGAAATACTGGCAGGATCTGGCATCCATGCTCATCGCCCACCGGCTCCAGCCCGATGACATCTACCTCGGACCGGACCGCGACAACCTGGTGTCCCACGCCCAATGGCTCCTGGACCACGGCTCCCCATACTTCAACCTGGGCTTCGTCAACACGGAGGTGGACGACGCCTTCCTGCAGAAGATGGCCGACGCCTACCAGAAGTGCGCGGACGCCGGCATCGCCGACCACGCCTACATCTACTGCTACGATGAAAAGCCCGCCGACATGTTCCCCATGATCCGGGAATCCCTCCTGAAAATCCGGCAGGTCGCCCCCGGCGTGCCCACCTACACCACCCTCTATGACGGCACCTTCGGACGGGAAAACGGGCTGGACGAGGTGATCGACGCCTGGATCCCCCTCACCGTCTCCTACGGACGCAACCAGGACAACGCCATCCTGGCCCGGGAACGGGGAGACAAGGTGGGCTGGTACGTCTGCTGCACCCCCACCATGCCCTACGCCAACTTCCTCCTGGAACACCCCGCCACCGCCAACCGGCTCCTCATGGGATTCATGAAGAAGAAATACGGCGCCGAGTGCTTCCTCTACTACCAGACCAGCGTCTGGCGCATCTACGAGAAGGACAGCTCCGGCACCTATGTCTTCAAGGGCATGATCGACACCCCCGTCACCGGCGGGCCCATCCTGGAATACCCCTGGATCGGCGAATCCTTCCAGAACTTCCCCGGAGACGGACGCCTCCTCTATCCCGCCGCCGACGGCCCCATCCCCACCACCCGCATCAAGAGCATCCGGGACGGCGCGGAGGACTGGATGTATCTGGAGCTGCTCGCCAAGGCCTTGGAGAACGCCGACGCCATGGATGACGCCTGGCGCGACGCCGCCGCCAAGGAACTCCAGGTGGAGGACGAGCTGGTCCGGGATCTGACCAGCTGGACCACCAATCCCGCTCTGGTCCAGGCGAAGAAGCTCCGCCTGGCCGCCCTGCTGGACCAATACGCCCGGAAGAATCCGTAATCCGAAGGGGCGCCCCCGCCCGGCGGGCGCCCCTTCCCCCTCCCCCCGTCTCCTCCTCTTTCCCAGAGCCATGCGCCACCTTCTTCTCCTCATGTCCCTCCTCCTCTCCCTGGGTCTGCTGGCCAAGGAGACTCCCATCACCATCCCCTCCTCCGAGCGTTCCCCGGAACGGGACTGGGCGCTGGGGGGAGGCCCGGTGAAGATGACCCTGGCCCCCTGGCCCAACGGGGAATCCGGCCTCACGGTGAAATTCACCTATCCCCCCTCCCACGGCGGCTGGCCCTCCGCCAAATTCTCCCTCCCCGAAAGCAAGCGGGACTGGAGCCGGGGGAAGACCCTGGTCATCGAGCTGTATTGCGACATTCCCAGGCAGGTGGGGGTGGAGGTGGCGACCATTCCGGAGTATCCCAGGCGCTTCTCCTTTGGCAACCAGGGGCTCACCAAGTGCCAGCAGGGCCGCAACACCCTGCGGCTGCCCCTGCAGCACATGGCCGACTTCGATTTGAGCCAGGTGAAATACATCGACATCTTCACGGGGGATGTGGCCGAGGAGTATTCCGTCTATGTGGGGGAGATCCGGCTGGAGGAGCGCGACGAAGAGGAGGAGGAGGCGCGGAACCGTGCCATCATGAAGGAGTGCCGGGAGGCCCTTGCCCGGAGAAAGGCCCTCCTCAACAACGAGCTTCCCCACTACACCACCTCCCTCACGACCATGGAGCGCTTCCTGCCGGAGGTGCCGGAAACCCCCAAGGTCCTCCACTTCCAGAGGGAATGTCAGAAGATGCTCCCGCGGCTGGACACCCTCTATTTCCGGCGGGCGGCCCTGGCCACCGGCATCGCCTTCCGCTGGTGCATGCCCGAGGAAAAGGTCCTGCGGAACAACTACGCCTTCCAGGGAGACTACACCCTGGACTACACCCTGGACGCCGCCCGGGGAGAAGGGGAGTCCGCACAGCTGGTGGCCTTCGCCCTCCGTCCCGTCCCGGGCGTCCGGGCGGTCCTGGAGACCCTGCCCGCCCTGGAGGACGGCACGGAGATTCCCCGGGAGGCCCTGACCCTGGCTCCCGTGGGCTATGTGGAGACCCGGGAGACCGCCTACAAGACCGAGTTCACCGGCTACTGGCCCGATCCCATCCTGGAATATCTCCAGACCCCCATCCCCCTGGAGGCGGAGACCTACCAGAGCTGGTGGCTGGACGTCCAGGTGCCCCAGGACCAGAAGCCCGGCCTCTACAAAGGCACCGTGGCCTTCCTGCGGGAGGACGGCAAACGGGAATCCCTCCCCTTCTCCGTCCGGGTCCATGACTTCACCCTGCCCCAGGGCGTCCCCTACTTCTCCCCGGTCCAGTTCGGGCTGATGGAACAGTATCCCGAGGAGCCCGCCGCCCGCAAGGAATACTGGCGCAAGATCGCCAGGATGCTCATCCAACACCGCCTCCAGCCCGACCAGATCTACCGGAGCGTGGGCCGCGCCGACATGGTGGAGGATTCCCAGTGGCTCCTGGAGCAGGGAGCCGGCCACTTCAACATGGGCTACCTCAACGAGCCCGCCACCCCCGAATTCCTGGAGACGCTGGCACGCAACTACCGGGCATGCCAGGAGCGGGGCATCGCCGACCGCGCCTACATCTACACCTTCGACGAAGCCCCCGCCGACCAATTCCCCATGATCCGGGAAGCCCTCCGGAAGATCCGGGAGACCGTCCCCGAACTCCCCATCTACACCACCCTCTACGACGACACCTTCGGCAAGGCCAGCCAGATGGAAGAGCTGGTGGATGGCTGGATCCCCCTCACCGTCTCCTATGACCGCAACGGCGAGAATGTCGCCGAGGCGCGAGAACGGGGCTGCAAGGTGTGCTGGTATGTCTGCTGCACCCCCCTCCTCCCCTACGCCAACATCCTCCTGGAGCATCCCGCCACCGCCAACCGGCTCCTCATGGGATTCATGGCCAGAAAATTCCAGCCCGACGGCTTCCTCTACTACGGCAGCTGCCTCTGGCTCACCTGGACCAAGACCGACAAGGGATACGAAAGCGGCCCCGCCATCCCGACGCCCGTCACCGGAGGCCCCCTCCTCCAGGAACCCTGGCTCGCCAACTCCTTCCGAAATTTCAACGGAGACGGACGCCTCCTCTATCCCGCCGTCGACGGCCCCATCCCCACCACCCGCCTCAAGAGCATCCGGGACGGCATGGAGGACTGGATGTATATGAGCCTCCTGGAGAAGGCCCTGGAGAATCCCCGAGGCATGACCCGGGAATGGGTGACGGAAGCCACCCGGGAGCTGAAAGTGGAGCCCTCCCTCGTCCAGGACATGACCCACTGGACCCGGGACCCCCGCCTCCTCCAGGCGAAGAAGCTGCGCCTGGCAGCCCTGCTGGACCAGTACGCCCGCAAGAACCCCTGATCCACGCCCACCCTCATGAGACCCTCCCCGTCCCCCCTGCTCCTGACGTGCCTGGCGCTCCTTGCGCTCGCCGCCCCCCTCCCCGCCGCCACCCGGCTCCTCTACTCCTTCTCCTACGACAGCCCCGTGGCGGCGCCGGACTGGGCCACCACGGAGAGCCAGGGGGATTTTTCCGCGGAGATCCGGCCCTGGCCCAACGCCGAGCCGGGGCTGACCGGGCATTTCTCCTATTCCGCCAGCCAGGGCTGGCCCTCCGCCAAACTCCTCATCCCCCCCGCCCTGGCCGATTGGCGCAACCTCCAGTCCATCCAGGTCGAGCTCTTCATGCCGGAGGACTGCACCGCCATGGGCATTGAAATCCGCACCGAAGCGGACGCCAAGCCCATCTCCTGGTACAACCTCTCCTTCTCCGCGGGCAGACACCACCTGGTCCTCCCCCTGGACGATTTCAAGACGGAGTTCGACCTCTCCCGGGTGGTCCATCTGGACTTCTTCGGCATGCAGCCCAAGAAGCCCTTTCAAATCTACATCGGCGACATCACCGGGGAATCCCGGGAACCCCGGGAGCTCCGGCAGGAAGGCGTCCAGGAAGCCACCCGTCTGCGGGAATCCCTGCTGTGGCGCCAGGAGCGTCTGGGCCAGGGCGCCCCGGGCCGTCTTCGCCGGCTGCTGCAGGAGGTGGAGGAATATCTCCAGAATCCCGAACTCCTCCATTTCCCCCGGGAGCTGCAGCACCAGTGCCAGCGGCTCCTGCCCGAGCTGGATCTCCGTCTCTTCCGGCAGGAAGCCGCCGGAAAGTCCCTGGCCCTTCTGTGGTGCTATCCCGAGGAGAAGATCCACCGGGGACCCTACGCCTTCCTGGCTCCCTACGCCGGCGCCTACACCATCGAGGCCGCCCGGGGAGAGGCGGAATCCGGACAGCTGGCGGGCCTCGCGCTGCGCTCCCTCCAGGAAGTCCGGGCGCGGCTGGAAAGCGCCCCCGTCATGGAGGACGGCACCCCCTTCCCCCTGGACGCCCTGCGCCTCTCCCCCGTGGGCTATGTGGACTGCCCCAAACCCCACTACACCGTGGACTACAGCGGCCTGTGGCCCGATCCCATCCTGGAATATCTCCAGACCCCCTTCCCCCTGGAGGAGGGAACCTACCAGAGCTGGTGGCTGGACGCCCAGGTGCCCCGGGACCAGAAACCCGGCCTCTACCAGGGCGAAGTGGTGGTGACGGCAGACGGCGAACGCCAGACCGTGCCCTTCTCCCTCCTGGTGCGGCAGGTCAATCTGGAACCCGGCGCCCCCTATTTCACCCCCATCAGCTGCGGCGGCCCCATCCATATCCCCTACGGCACCCCGGAATACTGGAACTACAAGCACGCCATCATGGACCTGCTTCTCCAGCACCGCATCCAGCCCGATGAAATCTACTCCGGCCCCGACAGGGACAGGGCCCTGGAGGAAAATCTCTACGCCCTGAACCACGGCGCCAGGCACTTCAATCTGGGATACATCAACACCGCCCTCTCCCCGGAACGCCTCCGGCAGTTCAAGGAAGCCTACCAGATGTATCAGGAGGCAGGCATCCTGGACAAGGCCTACATCTACTGCTTCGACGAGGCCACCGCCGAAGAATACCCCATGATCCGGGAAACCCTCCGGAAGGTCCGCCAGGAACTCCCCGGACTCCCCATCTTCACCACCATCTACGACAACACCTTCGGCGTCAAGAGCGGACTGGACGACCTGGTGGACGGCTGGATCCCCGGCACCCGGAACTTCTACGACTACCCCGACAACGTCCGCGCCGCCCGGGAACGGGGACGGAAGGTGGGATTCTATGTGGCATGCAGCCCCTTCCTCCCCTTCGCCAATCTCCTCCTGGAATACCCCGGCATGGCCCCCCGGCTCCTCATGGGGTTCATGGCAAAGAAGGTGGACAACCAGGACATCTTCCTCTACTACGCCTCCACCCTCTGGATCTCCATCCGCAAGGAGGGGGGCAACTACACCCTGGGCGACCCCATCCCCGTCCCCGTCACCGGCGGCCCCGTCCTCGCCGAGCCCTGGAACGGCAACTCCTTCGGCAATTTCAACGGGGATGGACGCCTCCTCTATCCCGGGACGGACGCCCCCCTGCCCAGCCTTCGCCTGAAGTATATGCGGGACGGCGTGGAGGACGCCATGCTGCTGGACCAGCTGCGCCGGATTCTCGGTTCCCCGGAAGCCCAGGAGGCGCCCGAGACCTGGCTCCAGGAAGCCCGGAAAGAAGCGGAGGTGGAGGACGCCCTGGTCGCCTCCCTGGGCGTCTGGGCCAAGGATCCCCGCCTGGTCCACCGCAAGCACCAGCGGCTGCTGCAGCTCCTGGAGGAGTTCGCCACCCTGTCCCGCCCCTAGTCCCGACCGACCGCCATGAAATCCCCCTTGCTCCCCTCGGTTCTGCCCCTTCTCCTCGTCCTGTGCCTGCCCGCCCTGCTTTCCGGGGCGGAGTTCCGGGTGCGCTCCACCAACGGGGTGCCCCGGATTGAGAAGGACGGGGTGGCCGTGCGCCCCCGCTGGTTCTACGGAGGCGTGGGCAGGAGTCCCCTGGCTCTCCATGGGGGGGATCAGCGGGTGGAGTATCCTCGGATTTCCGTGGTGGGGGAGGATTGCGAGCTCACCTTCCACTTCCGCTTCGCCCTGGCGCCCGCCGAATACTATCTGGACGACTTCCAGGTGATCCGGGACGACACGGGGGAGGAGCTGGTGCCTCTCCAGACCTTCGACGACGCCCCCGCCGGCCCCTTCCTCTCCCTCCCCGGCCGCACCTGGGAAATCTGGCCCCGGGATCCCGGGCAGCCCTCCTTCCAGGCCGCCATCCAGGACTATCCCGGGGAGCCGGGCAATCCCGCCATCAAGATCACCTTCACCCCGGAGGCACGAAATGCCTACGGCAACAAGGACCCCCATCTCTATCTCCGGGGCATCCGGGTGAAGCTGGAGCAGGGCGTGCGCTACACCCTCCGCTTCCGCATGTGGAGCTCCCTGGAGGAGGCCACCGTCACCCCGGGCGTCTACATCCCCCACCCCATCGCCTACCGCACCGCCTTCTACGAACCCCCGGAATACGACTCCTCCTTCTCCCGCCAAATCCAAATGGCGCACCAGGCCGGCGTGGATTTCGTCACCACCATCCTGGAAGTCCCCTGGCCCGAATCCCTCCCCCAGAACTTCTCCTCGGTGGACTGCATCATGGACCAGATCCTCCACGCCAATCCCCAGGCGTATGTCATCCCCCGCCTGATGCTCTACGCCCCCGAATGGTGGAAGAACCAAAATCCCGACGAGCTGATGAAGTGGGACGAAGCCTCCACCATCCCCCATCGGCGGGACGCCAGCGTCTCCAGCCAGAAGTGGCTCCAGGACGCCCTCCGGATGCTGGAGGGCACCATCCGCCACCTGGAGGAGAAATACGGGGACCACATCGCCGGATACCATCCCTGCGCCCAGGAAACCCAGGAATGGTTCTACCGGGACAGCTGGAAGGAGGATTTCCACGGATATTCCCCCGCGGAAATCCAGGGCTTCCGGCGCTGGCTGGGGGAGAGATACGAATCCGACGAGGCGTTGCAGCGGGCATGGGGGAGGAAGGACGTCACCCGGGAGACCGCCCAGCCCCCCTCCCCGGAGGAGCGCAGGAGCGCCCTGCCCGTGACCGCCGTGCTGGACCCCCTGAAGAACCAGAGGGTCGTCGACCACAACATCTTCCTCCAGAACGCCATGACCGACGCCATGCTCCAGGTGGCGCGGCGCGTCCGGGAAATCACCGGGGAGAAGAAGCTGGTCCTCTTCTTCTACGGATACATCAACGCCTTCGCCCGCATGCAGCGCATGAGCGCCTGCGGACACCTGGACAACCAGCGCCTCCTGGCCTCCCCGGACATCGACATCCTCTGCTCCCCCATCGACTACACCGACCGCTGGGAGGGGGAGGCGGGCCTGGCCATGACCCCCGCGGAATCCATCCTCCGGGCGGGAAAGCTCTGGTTCTACGAGGATGACAGCCGCACCTATCTGGCGGGCCGGGGCAATCTGGGCGGCCTGGAACGCTTCATCCCCACTCCCCGGGACACCCGGAATGTGCTTCTGCGCCACACCGCCCAGGAGGCGGTGCGGAACCTGGGATGCTGGTGGATGGACTTGAGCCTGATCGGCTGGTTCGAGGATCCCATGCTATGGACGGTCATGGAGGACCTGCGGGAGATGGACGAGAGGAAGCTCCAGAATCCCGTCCCCTACGTTCCCGCCGTCGCGGCCACCTCCTCGGAGCGTTCCGCCATCTACACCAAGGACGCCCGGAACTTCACCTTCCCCGCCTACGAGCTCATCCGGGGCACCCTCTCCCGCTGCGGCGCCGCCGGGGGCATGTACTACCTGGAGGATCTGATGGCCAACGGGGTGGACACCCCCGTCCTGATCCTGGGGAACGCCTGGGTGCTGACCCGCCAGGAGCGCCAGACCCTGAAGGAACGGCTCCAGGGCAAGACCATTCTCTGGTGCCATGCCCCGGGAATCCTGGATCCGGAGGAGGGCTGCTCCCTGGAGAATTCCCGGGAGCTCACCGGCTTCGCCCTGACGCCCAAGAAGGGAGACGCCCCCGCGGCCATCCAGGCCACCGAGACCGGCAAATACATGGGACTCCCCGACGCCTGGACGCCCCGCACCCCCGCACGCCAGAACTTCTCCCTCGAACCCGAACCCGGCGACCTCGTCCTGGCCCGCTGGGCGGACGACCAGAGCCCCGCCCTCCTCCAACGGGAAAACACCCTCTTCTGCGCCTCCCCCGAGGTGCCCCGGGAACTGGTCCACTACCTCCTCTACATCGCGGGAGAGCACATCTACACCCAGGACAATGTGGTCTTCTACACCGACGGGACCTACCTGGTCCTCCATGCCACCAGGGAGACCCCGCCGGAAGTCCAGCTGGACTTCCCCTCCCCGGTCTCCCTCCGGGAGGCGGGCTCCGGAAAAGTCCTCACCCCCGGGCCTGTCACTTCCTTCAATCTGCCCCTGGACTTCGCCGAAACCAAGGTTCTGGAAATGTTCCAACCCGACAAATCCACCACCCCTAAAGCGCCATGAAATCCCATCGCCTCCTCCTCCTCGCCCTCGCCACCCTCTTCGCCCTGCAGACCACCCTCATGAGCCAGGTTCTCCCCCGCACCAAGCCCGGCGACCCGGACTATTTCCCCATCACCGCCTGGGGTGGCCTCCCCTACTTCTTCGACCAGAAACAGGCGGACGACATGGCGGAAGCCGGCATCACCGTGGCCGGCTTCGCCGACACGGTGGCCCAGCTGGACTGCATCCAGAAGGCCGGCATGGTCGCCTGGGGCATGCGCAAGGTGCCCGACAAATACTTCTGGGATGACGAAGCCCCCGAGGAAGAACTCCGGAAAGGCATCCAGCTCACCGTCGACTTCTTCCAGGACCACCCCGCTCTCTGCGGATATTTCATCCAGGACGAACCCTCCACCTCCCGCTACCGGAATCTGGCCATCATGGCGGACGAGGTGAAGAAGCTCCGTCCCGAAATGGACGCCTACATCAATCTCTTCCCCAACTACGCCTCCCCCGCGCAGCTGGGCGCCGCCGACTGGAAGGAATACGCCGAGCGCTTCATCCAGGAGCTGAAGCCCGCCCACCTGGGCTATGACTACTACACCCTCTTCGAGGACAACGAACCCATCCGTCCCTCCACCTGGCGGCAGCTGGCGGAGGCGCGGGAAGTCACCCTGGCGCACGGCATCCCCCTGGAGGTCTGCCTCCTCTCCGTGGGCCACATGCCCTACCGCATCCCCTCCGAAAACGACCTCTTCTTCCAGGTCTACAGCGCCCTCCTCTACGGCGCCAAGGGCATCCTCTACTTCACCTACTTCACCCCCCCCGTGGCAAGCTACCGCCACTGCCCCATCGACCCCTGGGGCAACCGCACCGAAACCTGGTACGCCATGCGCTTCGTCAACAACACGGTGAAGTGCATCGCCAAAACCCTGAACCGCCTGGAATCCACCAAGGTCTACCACTTCGTGCCCGAAGGACGGGAACGCCTCCCCCGGGAGGACGCCCCCGATGAAACCAGCCTGATCGTCGCCCCCGCCGCCGGCAACCACGACATCGCCGTGGGCGAATTCCGGGACCGGGAGAACAACGACACCTATGTGATGGTCCTCAACAAGAACCTGAAACGCACCATCTGCATCGCCGACATCCAATGGCGGAACGGCAAGCCCGCCGACATCCAGGTGGCAAGCCAGTTCCGGAAGGACACCCTCTCCCGCTTCACCGGCGAGAATGTCTGGATCGCCCCCGGACAGGCCCTCCTGCTGAAGGTCGCGCAGGAATAACCCCACCCGCCACCCGCCCCTCCCCATGTCCAGACGCTTCCTCCCTCTCCTGCTCCTGGCCGCCCTCGCCCTCTGGGGCGACGCCCTCCCGGATGCCCTCCTCCACTTCAACGCCTCCACCGACAAGCCCCCTCTCGCCTACGAGGTGGGGGAGCCCATGGTCTTCACCATCCACTTCGGGGGACGGGAGAAGGAGGTGCCCGAGGGCACGGCCATCCGCTGGAGCCGGAAGGGGGATGACGGCGTGGAGGAGGGGGGATGCCTCCCCTTCGCCGGGGAACCCCTGACCTACACCACCTCCCTGGGCACCCACGGCTTCCTTTGGCTCCACCTCACCGTCCTGGACGCCCAGGGGCAGGTGGTCAGGAAGGAGAACGGGCAGGAGCTCTACGCCAGCTGCGGAGCGGCCGTCCATCCCGAGGCTCTCCAGGGACTGCCGGTGCCGGAGGATTTCGACGCCTACTGGGAGGCCCAGAAGGCCCTCCTGAAGGAGGTTCCCCTAAAGGCCTCCCGCACCCTGGCGGGCAGAAACGAGGAAAAGGGAATCTCCATCTACGCCGTCTCCCTGGATTGCCCCGGAGGACGCCCCGCCACAGGATTCCTCGCCATCCCCGACACCGCCCAAAAGACCAGACTCCCCGCCACCGCATGCTTCCAGGGCTACGGCTACAACGCCGATCTCTTCCAGACAGTCCCCAACCTGGGAAACGACTCCCGCATCGTCTTCCTGGTCAACGCCCACGGCGCGGACCTCCTCCAGAACGATGAATACTACCAGAAGTTCGGCAGAATGATCCGCTCCGAACCCTACCCCTACGCCTTCGATCCCAAGCAAAACGCCAATCCCGACACGGCATACTTCCACGGCATGGTCTTGAGACTCCTCCGCGCACTGGAATACCTCAAAAGCCTCCCCGAATGGAATGGCGCCGAACTGGTGGCCGAGGGAGGAAGCCAGGGAGGACTCCAGACCATCTGGGCCGCCGCCCTGGATCCCGATGTCACTCTCGCAAAACCCTCCATCCCCTGGAACTGCGACGCCGCAGGACAATCCACCTTCGGCAGAATCTTCGGCTCCTGGAGAATCCCCTACGCCCCGGGACTGGAATACTACGACCCCATCCACATGGCGCATCGAATCCAATGCCCCGTGGAAATCACACGCGCAGGACTGGGAGACTACGTCTGCCCCCCCTCCGGCGTCGCCATCTTCTACAACCGACTCGACTGCCCCAAAACCATCCACTGGTACCAGGGCTCCGACCACGGATATGTCCCCAGAAATCCCGAAATCTTCACCCGCCAGCAACCCTAGATTGTAACGGGAGGGGGGCAATAAAGTTTCCATAACTCCTTTGGAATAAAGGAGTTACAAATACATATCCCCATGCGGGGCCATGGGATGGCGGGGAATCAGATTTCCTCCAGTCCCATGGCTTTCAGATAGGCGAACGTTCCGTCGTAGAAAGCGGGGAGCCGGGTGTCGTCCCGGGGATTTCCCTGGGGGATGCAGAGGATCATTCCCTGGCGTGCCCGTGTCATGAGGACGCGGTAGGCGTTGACCTGATAAGCCATGCGTTCCTTGGAGCGGATGGTCTGCCAGCACTTTCCCGTGAAGGAGTGGTGATCCCAGCCGCCCTTTTTGGGATTCCACCGGAAATCTCCGTCCCAGACCACGCAGACCCAATCCAATTCCAGTCCCTGGACATCGAACTCCGAGGCGGCGTCCTCCAGAAAGAGGGAGGAGCGGATATCCTTTTCGTCCTCCAGGAACCAGTGGACCGTGTTGGGTTTGCAGCGCACATCGATGGCCAGGGGGCGCAGGCGTTGGGCTTCGGAGGAGACCACCATGCCGTAGCGTTCCGAGCCTCGGGCATGCTCCCGCAACCACGCTTTCGCCCGATCCAGGGAACGGGTCAGCACCAGCGGGAACTTCTCCTTCAGCAGGCCATGCAACTCTCTGGCCTGGCCCTGATTCCCCTCCAGGAGGGCGGCGACAAAGTGGGAGAGATTCTCTGCCCGGTAGGAGCGCATGGAGACCGCCAGATGGAGACGCTCGTCCACCGCCAGGCGGGACAGGGGCGCGTTTCCCTCCCGCTGCCATTCCTCCACGATCTTCGGGGAGAGAAACAGATTCCAATGGGGGAAGCGTCCCTGGATGGCCCGGAGCCATTCCCCGATTCCGGCCTCGCCAGTTCCGATCTCCTGTCCCTCCCCCACCAGACAGACAATGACCGCCCAATCCTCCCGGAGGTCCAGAGACCAAATGAGAAATTCCGGCTCGGACATGGGAAAATCCTGAATCCGTTTTTTCCGCATCAGCCAGGCGGCCAGCTGCTGGCGGGTCCAGGCCCGCTGCGCCTCGTCGAAGATGGCCACATGCTCCACCTCGGAATAGCCGTCCATCTGATAGTGCTTCACCTTGTTGGGGTCAATTTCCAGCTGGCCCTCCCGGATGGGACTCTTCAATTTGGTGAGGGTGGTATTCCGATAGTGGTGCACAATCTGGATAAAGGACTTGACATCCCTCTGGGCATCGGATTTGTTGTATCTCTTGCCGGGATTCTTCTGCTGTTCCTGCCTCTGCTTGTCCCGGGCCAAGGCCTCGGTAAGCACATCCACCAGGGGTTTGTTGCCCGAAAGATAGACGGCCAAATTCTTCCGCTCAAATTGCTGGACCGCCACATTCAGGCCCACCAGCGTCTTCCCCGCCCCGGGCACCCCCGTCACAAAGCAGATGGACTTCTCCCGATTCTGGCAGGAATGGTCGATCACCCGCATCACGAACTCGCTGGTGGCCTGGAGACTGGCCCCGGAGGCTTCGCTCCGGGTGATGTCGGACACGTTGTGATGAAGATACAGGGCACTCGCCGCCTGGATGATGGTGGGGGTGGGGCAGTAGCGGCTGAAGGCCCAGTCCTCCCAGGAAATTCCGGGACTCCCGTGGCTGTCCAAGATCCGTTTCAGGAGGGTCTCCAAGGAGGCGGCATTGGCACACAGGGGAGCGAAGACCCGGTCGGCATAGCGGCAGATCTCCAGCGTCTCGGAATATTCCGAAGCCTCCGTGGCCACCAGGATGGGCACGATGGTCAAAGACTGGCTCGCTTCATGAAAATTCTTCAAATCCAGGGCATAATCCCAGACCTGTTCCAAATCCTTGCGGAGAAATTCTCGGGCGCCCACCTTGAACTCCAGCACAAAGACCACACCCCCCAGCAACAACACCACATCCACACGCTTCCCCAGGCGGGGAATGGAATATTCAAAGAGAATCTCATCCCCCTCCCCCACCACTTCCCGGGAGAGAATCCCCTGCAGGAGCGCGATTTCCTCCTGCCAGGCATCCCTTTGCCCCTCCGTCAACTCAAAGGAGTTCTCCAGGGCCAGTTTGCCAAGCACGGAAGGGAGTCCCTCCTGGAGGAAATCCCGTATCTTGGCAAAGTAATAAAAGCGATCCATGGGGCAAGGAGAAGAGAAATACGCAAGGAGCGGAGGCAACGGGCAACTACCATAGCAGCTCTTCCCCGTCTCGACAGCCCCACTCCCCTTTTTTGAGGAAATCCTCGATGGGGAGCCAAAATGACAACTTATTGATATGCAATATGTTCTGTATCAGAAGATCCTTTTCCCCCGCCGGGAGAAATCTGGAAATCCTCCCCCCCGGAGGGGGCTCGAAGCGCTAGATGGGCTAGGGAATCCGGAGAGATCGCCTCCGAAAAGCCCTCTGTGTCCTCCGGGGTGGGCCGCAGGCGCCGACCTGTGCTCCGTGTTAAAGCGGCAGGGTTATTCCGCCAGGAGCCAGGATTTGAGGAATTGGGCGGCCACGGGGACGGCGGTCTTTCCCCCGCTGTCTCCCCGTTCGATGACGCATGCCAGGGCATATTTGGGTTCATCGGCGGGGAGGAAGGCGATGACCCAGGTGTTTTTATGTCGATTGGCGCCGTTGCCCACTTCGGCGGTGCCGGTTTTGGCGCCCACGGGGAGTCCCGGGATGCGGAGGCCGGTGGCGCCGCCCTCCCGTTCCTCCACGGCCTGTCGCATGGCCTCCCGCACCAGGATGAAGTTTTCCGGGGCGGCGGAGATTCTCCGTCGGATGCGCGGGGCGGTTTCCTGGAGGACCTTTCCCTGGGAGGTGGTGATGCGCCGGACCAGGTATGGCTGATAGAGGATGCCGTCATTGGCCACGGCGGCGGCGTAGAGGGCGGCCTGGAGCGGGGTGATGGTGATGGCGCCCTGTCCGATGGAGGCGTAGGCGGTGTCGACGGCCAGCCAATTTCGTCGCCAGAGGCGTCGTGCCACCTCCCGTTGCGGGGCGATGCCTGCGGCCTCGGCGATTTCCAAGCCGGCTTTCTCCCCGAATCCCGCCTCCTTCATGTATTCTCCCAGGCGGTCGATGCCCATCTCCAGTCCCAGCCAGATGAAATACGGGTTGCAGGAGACCCGGATGGCACGGGGAAGGTCCACCATGCCGTGGCCGTAGCGCTGGGCGCACCGGATGGCCGTATCCCCCAGGAGATAGCGCCCCGTGCACTCGTATTCCTCCAGGGTTTGTTCCGGCACCTCCTCCAGGGCGGCCAGAGCCACCAGGGGTTTCACGATGGAGCCCGGGGTGTAGGTGCCCTGGGTGGCCCGGTTGAACATGGGCCGGTTTTCCTCGTCCTTGAGCATTTGCTCCAGGAGGGAGGAGGAGAGCTCCCCCAGGTTGAAGGTGGGAGCGGAGGCCATGGCCACCACTCCGCCGGTATTCACCTCCACCACCACCAGGGCGCCGGCGTGCCCTTCCAGGGCGGCCTCCGCCGCCGCCTGGGCCTGGCTGTCCAGAGTGAGGTGCAATTCCTGTCCATTCTCCGGGGGGCGTCGTTCCCCGATGACCTGCCGGGCGTAGCCCACGGGGTCCACCAGAAGCAACTCCACCCCGGGCTTTCCCGCCAATTCGGTGTCGAAGGCCTTTTCCAGGCCGCTTCTTCCCCGCACTTCGGCGGTGGCGTAGAGCCGGGGCAGGTCCTCCATCACATCGCTGCCGTCCGGCTGGCTGCGTCCCGTGTATCCCAGGACATGGCTGGCCAGTCCCGGCAGGGGATAGCGGCGCTGGGGCACCGGGCGCACCTCCACCCCGGGAGGCAGCGGCAGGATTTCGCTGAAGACCACCAGTTCCCGGGGGGTCAGGTCCTCGAACACCGTCAGGGGCAGCACCGGGCGCCGGGTCAGCTGGGCCAGCACCGCATTGCGTTGCAGACGGGAGGGGCGTCCCAGATAGCTGGCCAGGATGCGTTCCTGGGTCAGGACATGCTCGATGGTGCGGTTTTGGCGCCCGGGCTGGCGCATTTCGGAGACATAGAAGACCAGGTCATAGCGGTCCTCGTTCTCCGCCAGGGGGATTCCGGCGGCGTCCAGGATGCGTCCCCGCACGGCGTTCAGGCGCACGGGCCGGATGGCCTGGCGCCGTGCCCGTGCCTGGAGCTCCGGGCCGGACAGCACCTGGACCTGCCAAAGCCGGAAAAGCAGCAGGAGCATGAGGCACAACACCACGGCGGCGCAAAAAAGACTCCGTCCCCGGACAATTTCCGGGGAGACGGGGCCCGTCGTCTCCTCATGGCGTTTTTCCTGTCCAGCCACCTTTCCCATCTCCCGCCTATCGGCTCATTCCAGGCGCTCCCCCTCTTCCTGAAGGGCGCTGAAGAGCCGGCGCTCCAGCAGCTTTTCCTGGAGCCAGACCAGGAGAGGCCCCAGAAACAGGGACCACGCCAGAGCCGCCAGCAACCGGAGCGCGCTGAAATTTCCCGGCAGGAGCAAATGGCATCCCCAGGTGCAGAGACCCACGGTGGTCCCCGCCGCCGCCAAGGCGCTGACGGAATCCAGGCTTCCCCACTTTCGCCAGCCGTGGGCCGCCCACAGCAGGAGCAGCACCGCCAGCGTCTGGACGGGGCGTTCCCGCATCCACAAGGCATCCAGGAGGCCGGCTGCCGGCAGGGCCAGGAGGAGGGTGCGGCCCGCCCCGCCCCGCAGGGCGAAGACGAAGGCGACGGAGGACAGCAGGGGGAGGGAGAGTCCGGCGTTTCCGGCCAGCACCGTCACCACCAGGGCGGGGAAAAGAATGGCGGCCAGGACCAGGTGGAACATGGCTCACCCCTCCCGGGGGGCAGTGGCGTCCAGGGAATGCCAGAACAGCTGTCGCTTTTGGAAGCGGGGGGTGCGGGTCACCCCCAGCCGGGCGAAAAGCGCCGGAATGTCCTGGAAATGCCGCGCCACCTGGGAGACCGCATGGCCGTCGGCGCTGGCCAGGAGCCCCACGCCGGACTGGACCGCCACCCGGAGGAGCTCCGGGGAGGGATAGAATTGGCGGCAGGGCTTGTCGCCGCCCGCCGTGTTGATCTCGATGCAGAGTCCCCGCGGGCCGCCCTCCTGCAGCAAGTCCGCCAGACGCTCCACGGCCTCCGGGGGAGGGAACGCCCGGAAAAGCTTGGGGAGATCCAGATGGGCCAGCCACTGGCAGGGGAAGAGCCGGGCGCACTGGGTGACCAGCTCCCCGTAGCGGAGCCAGATTCGTCCCTGCTCCTCGGGGGAGAGGCGGTTCCAATACTCCGCCGAGGCGTCCACGGGAAAGCCGTCCACATAGTGAACCGCCCCGATGACATAGTCCAAGGGAAGGCGGGACAGCAATTCCGACACCTTCTCCCAGGTCTCGGGGAAGAAATCCGCCTCTATCCCGAGGCGCATGTGGAAGGTGGGGCACTCCACCTCCCGGGCCACCTCCAGGGCCTCCTGGCAATAGCGCTCCAGGAGATTCACCCCCATGGACCAGCGCCGGGAATCCTGGTAGAATCCCCGGGGCGCCACCACCAGATGGTCGCTGATGCCAAACTCGGAAAGCCCCGCCGCCTTCGCCGCCAGGGCCATCTCCCGGATGGAGGCGGTGCCGTCGCTCCAGGAACTGTGATTGTGGTAGCTGATGGGGTGCATAATATTATAACTCGTTTATTTCCAATATGTTATGAGAAACTAGAATCCAGAGGTGGAAGAAATGGGCGTTTGCGTTCCCAGGGAGAGGTGGGTGGCGCCGGCCAGGCGGCATTGCTCCAGGGCCTCCACCGTCTTTCCCGTGGGGCTTCCCTGGTCCGCCAGGAGGAGGACCGGGCGTTTGCGGCGAGCCAGGGCCTCCTCCACGCGGGGGCGCAGTTCCTCCCAGGAGATGGGCTCCCCTTCCAGGAGGAGTCCCCCCTCGGGCGTCAAGGCGACGCACAGCGCAGTGTCGGCGGCGGGCTCCCGGGAGGAGGCGGACTGGGGGAGGGTCACGGGGAGAGCGCCCTGTCGGGTGAAGACGCTGGTGACCATGAAGAAAATCAAGAGCAGGAACACCATGTCCACCAGAGGGGAGATGTTGACTTGCACCTCCTCCTCGGCTTCCTGCAGGGGATGGGATTCCAGGCGTTGACGCATCCTTCCTCCTCTACTCCCGGCTCAATTCCCGTTCCAGGAGAGCCGCCAGGCGGCGGTTGCGGCGCACGCACCAGGCATGGAAGAGCATGGCGGGGATCGCCACCAGGAGTCCGGCCTCGGTGGTGACCAGGGCCTCCGAGATGCCCCCCGCCAGCAGGCGCGGGTCTCCCGTGCCGTGGAGGGTGATTTGCTGGAAAGTGCGGATCATGCCGGTCACCGTTCCCAGGAGCCCCAGCAAGGGGGCGACGGAAGCGGAGACCGCCAGGAGGGAGAGGCCCCGCTTGGCACGGGCCAGGCGGGTCTGCGCCATCTCCAGCTGTCGTTCCTTCCGTTCCTCCGGCGCCAGGGCGGCCAGACATTCCCGGAGCCCCCGGGCCTCCCTGGCGCATCCATGCCGGGCGTAGAAGACCAGGCGCTCCAGGAGCACCGCCAGGCAGAGCCAGGCCAGAATCCCCAGGGGCACCATCACCACGCCCCCTTGGCGAAAGTGACTCCACAAGGACTGGCGGGGGGGGGCCGTGAAGCCCGCCGGGCCTGTCAGGGAGACCGGCATCGGGAGGACCATCCCCTCCTCTCCCCCCGTCAGACGGCGCCGAATCCTCTCCTGGGCATCCGGGGCGGGACGGAAGAGGCGCCCCTCGCCATCGACGATTCCCGCCTCCCGTTCATTGGCGAAGTAGGCGAGCTCCCCGAAGCGCAGAAGGAGCCCCTCCTCCCGGAGTCCCTCGGGAGTCAGCACCGTTCCCGGCTCCGGCAGGGCGCGGCGCGTCCGGGAAAGGGCGTCCTTGCGAAACGCCACGACCTCTTCCAGGGGAATCTCCCCGTCGCCCTCCCCTTTTCGCCAGGAGGAGAGGAGATTCTCCACCGTCTGACGGGCGGTCTGGAGCTCCTGATGGCGGCGGCGCAGACCCGCCACCTCCTTCTCGGCGGCGGCCACTTCCGCCGCCAGCGCGGCGTTTTCCTGGCGCAGGGCCTCCTCCTGGCGGCGCAGCTCCGTCATGCGGGCCTCATGGCTCTCCTGGCTCCGGGCCTCCTTCTCCTCCCATTCCCGGCAGTCCTGGCGCAGGGACGCCAGTTTCTGGATGACGGGGCCTCCATCCACCGTCGCCGCCTGCTGGGCGGGCAGAAGGGTCGCCAGACAGAGGCAAAGCCAAATCAGATGCCCGGGCGTGATTTTCATAGAGGCATCTCCCAGGTTCCGGCGGGCTTGCCTCCCTCCCGGGAGAAGATTTCCCGCAGGGAGGGAAGGAGCGCCGCATCCCAATGGTGTTCCCAAAGGCCGGCGGCCTCGTTCCAGATTCCATAGCCCCCCATTTGGGCGGCAAAATTCGCCATCCAGCACCGGCTGGTGCCCAGATACAGCACCTGGAACTCCCGCTGGCGCCCATCCGGTCCCACCAGGAATTCCCGGGAGAACGTCAGGGCGCGGCTCTGCGCCTCCTGGGCGGCCAAGGCTCTCCCCTCCTCCTGCAGGGCGGGAAGCCCGGCGGGGGCAAGACGCCCCAGGGACTCCTCCTCCCGTCGGCATTGCGCCTCCCATTCCCCCTTCTCCTGGGCCAAGGCTGCCTTGCGGCGCAGAAGCTCCTCCTTCTCCTCCCGCCCCCGGCGCAATTCCCCCTCCGCGGCCTGGACTTCCCGCCGGCGCTCCTGCTCCCTGGCCTCATGCTGCCACTGGAGAGTGGAAAGCTGGGCGGCCTCCTGCTGATACTCCACCAGAACACGCTGGTATTCCCCCGGGGAGACGGGGATGGGCTGATGGTCCTCGGCCATCAGGAGGAGCGGGCTCATGCCCGCGAGAGCGAATAGGGAACAAAGCCAGCGACTCATTGGGGGTTTTCCTTTTCCCTCATGGGCATGCCATGCAGGTGCATTCCTCCGTCCACAGGGAGAATCACTCCTGTCAGGGAGGGGGTTTCCATCAGAAGGAGCGCCGCCTTCGCCAATTCCGGCTCGGTCACCCGGCGGGAAAGGGGCAGTTTTGCCAGGAGAGGCTCCATGGCCGCCAGGGGGACGCCTTCCGGGGGGCGCACCAGGCCCGGCGCCAGCCCGTTGACCCGGATGCCCAGCTTTCCCCAGGCGAAGGCGCAGAGGCGGGTGGCCTCCCCCAGGGTCTTCTTTGCCAGGAGGTAGGCGGCGCAGGAGGGATCCTCCTTCTCCCAACGGCCATCCAGA
The DNA here is from genome assembly GCA_051884615.1 of Oligosphaeraceae bacterium. GTDB lineage: Bacteria > Verrucomicrobiota > Lentisphaeria > Oligosphaerales > Oligosphaeraceae > UBA1724. Next base: position 25,405 of record JBJEVT010000010.1, on the reverse strand, counting down.
AGATTGAGAATCGCCCCGGGGACGCCGCGACGGGCGAACGCCCGCATCAGGGCGAAGGGGACCTGGAAATTCAGCCGGAAATCCTCCTCCCACTCCTGGGAAGTCGCCTCCAGCAATCCGCGGCGGCGATAGGAGGAGGCGTTGTTCACCAGGCCGTCCAGCCGGCCGAAACAGGAAGCCGCCCGCTCCACCACCTCCTCCGGCGCGCAGGCGAGCAGATCCCCCGGCAGGACCCGTGCCTTCTCCCGCCCCCCCAGCTCCTCCGCCAGTGCCTGCCCCTCCGTCAGGGAACGGCGGCAGTGGATCACCACCCGCCAGCCGGCGGCGGCGAAGGCGCGGCAGAACTCCGCTCCCAGGCGACGTGCGCCCCCCGTCACCAAGACCACCGGGGAAGTGGCATCCGGAAAGGGATGGGAGACAGGGGAGGACATGGAGCGTGGGAAAGGGGGAAGGAGGGGACGCGTGGGAGGGCAATCAGGGTAAAAATATCCCCTCTTTCCCCGCCTGCCAGCCCCCTAGGAGAAATGCAACAATTCCCGCCCCCTGCCCCGTGCCGCCCCTATTGTCCCCGGTTCCGGCGCACCAGCCACAAGGCGGCGCCCAGGAAAAGGAGCGCGACGCCCCCCAGGAGGGCTCCGGCGCTCCCCAGGGGACTGCGGCGAAAACGCCGCCACCAGCCCTGCCAGGAGCTCTGCTCCCGGCGGCTCTGGACGACCGTCATCCGGCTCTCCTGGAATTTCCGCAGGAACACCTCCGCGCTGAGGAGTTCCCCCGGATTCTCCACCTTGCCTGGCTGGAAATCGGAGGGAAGCAGTCCCCCCGTGGTGAAATCCGTGCCCGCCAGGGTCTTCCGGGAGAGGACCGCGCCCCGGATGTCCACCTCCGACCGGGAGAGCACCAGTCCGGTCTTCTGGTCCACCTGGAAGACATAGTAGAAGGGCATACGCCGATAGAATCCCGAGTTCACGTCCTCCAGTTCCCGGGAGGAGAAGGCGAGGAGAGGCATTTCCCGCACGGGCTGCAGGGTCTTTCCGTCCTGGATGACGCTGAACTGATACCGCCAGATCTTCCGGTTCTGGTAGGAGCCCTCCTTCCGCGTCCAGTGCCCCAGGGCAAGCTCCCGGGCGGGAAGAGGCTCCCACATCCGATGAAAGTGGCGCAGGACGGGGAAGTCCTCCAGGGCGAACCAGCGTCCCTCGAAACTTCCAAAGACCCCCTGGTCGGTCTCCAGAAGCACAAGCAGGGATTCTCCTCCCTTGCGGAAAAATTCCATCTTCCGCAAAACGCCGCCCCCCGCCAGTCCGAATTGGGAATACCTGCCGGACTCCGCCAGGAAATTCTCCAGAAGCTCCTTTTCCTGGAGAGCGCAGGTCAGGGTGGCGTGGCGGGAGGTCTCCATGGCCTGCGCCCATTGCCCCTCCCAGGAATTCTCCGTCTTCTCCTCCTCCGCGCCCAGGCAGACGCCGGGCAGGAAGAAGATTCCCAGAAGCCAGAGGAGGGTCAATCCAAGGGGAAGGGGGAGGCGCATTGTCATTTCTCCTATTGTCACAGTCTCATGGCGTCGCCTTTCTATCTTCCTGACTGGGAGACCAGGGAAAGGTGGACCCTGTCCGACTCCCAGACGCGCCGGAAGGGCTCCCCGCGATAGACCACGTCCTCCAGGATGGTCTCCCGTCCATTCTCCAGAAGACGAATACGAAGACGGGTCTCCCCCGGCGCCTCCGAAGGCTCCCGCACCATATCCATCCGCAGAAGCTCCTCCCCCGCCTTCCCGTTGTAGATATGGCAGGTGGGATAGCCATCCCTGCCCGAGGGCAGCCTCAATTCCTCCCGAGTGATGATCTTGTCCAGGGGAAAATACTCCTGGATCATGCTTTCCGGCAACATGCGGGGATACTGGAGGTAGATACGCACCGCCAATGCGGGGCGGGCCGCCATCTCCCCGCCCGCCCCCGTCTTCTTCTGACAGCCGGACAGCAGCGCCGCCGCCAATAGCACGGGAGGCAGGAACATCGTCTTCATCCACTGGCCCACGGCCTCTCTCCGCTTTCTGAAATCTCCCTTTGCCTTTGTCCTCATATTCCACAAAGCCCCAAAGACTTCCATTCCCCTGACACAAAGCACGAAGCCAATATAACACGCCGGGGCAAAAAGAAAAGCCGGAGCCATCCCCTCGAGGGGAGAACTCCGGCTTGCGGATCGGGGAGGAGGTTTCGCGCCTCCTCCCTCGGGCTGGGTTGGCGATGCCTACTTCTCGGGAACCACCACGGGCAGTTCCACCGCCTCGGTGGCCTTGATCCAGTAGCCGTTGCCCACCTTCAGAGCGTACTTGCCATTCTCGATGGCAAGCTGGTATCCACCGTCGGCGGGGTTGAACTTGTAGATCTCCAGGCCGCCGTCGGCGTTCTTGGCAATCTTCTCGAAGACCGTGGGATAGGCCTTCTGGTACATCGCCTCGAAGTCCGCGATGTCGTAGACCGGTCCGATGATGTTGAAGCCCTTGGAGAGGCTGATGACATCGTTCTCGGCGGTGCCGTAGACATTCACGGTGGCGGCGGTCTTGGCGTAGAGCCAGTAGCCGCGGGTGGCCACCAGGTTGGTGGCGGCGATGTAGCGGCCGCCCTCATACTGCCAGACGGAGCCGCTGTAGAGCTTGCTGCCGTTGACGCTGAAGACGTCGTCCACAGAGCCGTTGAGCGGGGTCAGAGGCAGGGCCACCAGGTTCCAGCCGGGCTTCAGGGTGATGGTCTGCATGGCGTCGGGGGCGCCGATGGTCACCCGGAAGATGGCGTACTTCTGGCCGTTGTCATCCAGCTGGAGGTTGTTCAGCTGGTCGCCGGTGAGGACGATCTCGCCGGCCTCGCCGGGCTGGATGCTGGTGGTGGTGCCCAGGACGGGCTCGAAGTATCCATCCACACGCTTGCGCATCTGGGTCACCGTCAGGCCGCTGGCGGTGGAGGTGGGCAGGGCGATCTCGTCCCAGCACAGGGCGAACTCCTGGATGATGTCGCTCTTGGGATCACCCATCTCCGCCACCAGGAACCAGGTGGAGGTGCTGCCGTAGGGCCGCACGTCGGTGGTGAGGGCGGGGAATTCGTTGGTGAAGCCGATGGAGTAGATGGTGCCCTGGGCCAGAGGCTGGCGGACGTAGGTGCCGTCGCCGGCGGGGACCGTCAGGCTGGGCAGGGCGACATCCAGGGTGGGATCGAAGCCGAAGGTGGCGTATTCCTCCCAGGCCAGCTTGACCGTCTCGTCGCCGGGCACCACGGTGGCGCCGCTCTTGAAGGTCTTGCGGGTGGTGAGGTTCATCTGCCAGCTGGAGGAGCCCACGCTCACCTGGTTGGAGAAGACGGGGTCGCCGTAGCCGTACACCTTGGAGTACGGGTAGACCACGCACTGCCAGACATCGCCCTCGGCCGTCATGTCGGCGGGGATGGTGTCGGCGTCCTTCACGGCCTGCTCCTGGCGGTAGCGGCTGGTGGCGTAGCTTTCCACGCTGGTGACGCCCTTGAGAGGCACCACCACGCCGTTCCGGTACCAGAGGTAGCGGTAGTCGGTGATGCGGTCGCCCTCGGGAGTGTAGGCGGAGACGTTGAGCTTGGCCACCAGGTTGTCGGAGGCGCCGGGCGTGGCGGGCGTCAGGATCAGCTCCTGCTGGTCCTGGTCGCCATCCCAGGTGATCTCGTCGCCGTTCCAGGCTTCCCGTTCCATATACAGGTGCATGTAGTAGACCACGCCCACGTCGTTGCCGTCGCGGCATTGGTCGAAGACATGGATGTAGTAGATGCCGGGATCCAGGGCCATCTTCTCGAAGCGGGCGAGGCGGGTGCAGTCGCCGCTGTTGTCGTTGGAGCTGAAGTCGCGGACCACTTCCACCAGTTCGCCCAGCTTGCCGTTCGCCCCTTCCTTGTAGAGTTCCAGGGCGGTGTCGGGGATGCAGGCGTTGTCGAAGTTGAATCCATGGGTGTACATGACACCGGTGTTGGTCTCGAAGGTCACCAGCATCTTCCGGTTGTCGGTCCCCTGGGGCACCACGAACTTCACCCAGTCGTCATCCTCCACGGACTTGAAGGTATGGGCCTGGATGTTGGGATCGCTGGTGCTCAGCCAAGTGGTCTTGGCGTAGATGGGCCGGGCGTGCTCGTAGTCGTCGTTGAGCTCGTAGTATGCGGTGGAGGAGGTGTCCTCCTCGATGACCACCACGTTGGAGACCGTGGCGCGGGACTTCTCGCCGTAGATGTTCATGGCGTAGACGGCGCAGTAGACCTGGTCGCCGGCATCCAGGGAGTAGGTGGAGAATCCGGCCTCGGTGGTGCCGATGTCATCGGAGATGTCGGAGACGGCGGGCTGCCAGAAGGGCAGATCCTGTCCGATCGCCAGGACGTATCCGGAGGAAGTATTGGCCTTGTAGTACCACTGGTAGTAGTAGTTGAAGGCATACTTGCAGGTGGAGCCGGTGGCCTTCGCCGTGAGGATGGAGTTGGTGTCGGGATCCACGGGGGTCAGCTTCACGCTGGTGGGCATGGTGGGCGCTCCGTAGGTCTTCTTGCCGCTGTCGGCGATCTCCTCATCGAAGCCGGTGCCGACCTGGAGGTAGATCCACTCGGCCTTGACCATGGTGCCGTCGGCGGCGGGCGCGGGCGGGATGGCCTTGGAGCGGGCGGAGGAATCCTCCCGTTCCAGCCAGACCTTGAAGGACCAGACATCACTCAGCTGCACCTTGCTGGTGTCGTTCATGGTGAGGCTGACGGTGGCGTTGGCGCCGATGGTCTTGGTGGCGGTCTTGGTGAGGACCATGTTCCGATACCAGGCCACATGGACAATGCCCGCGAAGTCGTTGGTGTTCCGCACCTTGACTTCCAGGACGCTGCCGGGGGCGATGCCATCCTTGTCCTGGGTGGGGGAGACCAGCACCAGGGAGGCGGGCACGGTGTGGTCGGCGTCCGCGGCCTTCAGGGTGATGACCTTGGAGGCGCTGAGGACGCTGGTGACGCCGTCGGAGTTCACGGCCGCCACGATGAGCTGGATGTGCTCGCCCACGGAGACGCCGGCGGTTTCCAGTTCCAGTTCCGCGCCGGTGCCCAGCATCAGGCTTTCGCTGAGGGCGCTGCCCGTGGCCACCTCGTAGAGGCTGTCGGAGGAGTACATCAGGCTGTCCACGGGATAGCCTTCCGCGCTGCTCTTCACCCAGAAGTACTTGTAGGTCACGTTGTCGGTAGCGGCGGTGGCGGGGTAGGAGAGGATCACCGCCTGGAGGATGTCGCTGGCCAGGCCGCTGCCGGCGGGCGCCAGATAGGCGAAGCCGGGATCCTCGTCACCCTCCTGGGTGCCGTTGGAGTAGGCGTAGATGCCCACGTCGAAGGAGCTGGAGTGCTCGGGATCCTCCACCACCGTGGCGGTGCCATGGAGCGTGGCGGCGTTGCGCCACTGGTTGCGCCAGTCGAAGGCGTTGATGGCGTTGCTGTCGGCGCAGTAGAGGTAGGTGGGATAGAGGCTGGGATCCGCCCGGAGTTCGGCGTCGCTGGCCCCGGCCAGGGCGGCGCGCTTGGGCAGATTGGCGTCGTCGAACCGGTAGTAGGCCACCAGGCCGTCCTCCAGTCCGCTGAGGACCACATCCATGTTCTCCTGCACCTGGGCGGGGGTGCGCACCACATCCCAGAAGCGCAGCTCGTCGATGCCGCCCTGGAATCCGGCGCCGGCCCGGGTGTAGACCAGGGCGGGACCGCTGGTGATGGGCTGGCTGGAGGCCAGTCCGCTGGCCACCTGGACACCATCCACGTAGAGGTTGATGATGTTGGTGTCGGCGTCGAAGGTGGCGGCCAGGTGGGTCCAGGTCTCGGCGTCCACCGCATAGGGAGCGGCCAGCGTGCGTCCGCTGGTGTCGCCCTCCTTGTCGGAGAAGGCCACATAGGGCTTGCCGTCCTTGTTGAGACCCAGCTCGTAGTTCAGGAGAGGCTTGTCCTCGTTCACGGTGCCCACGACCCTCTGGAGGATCAGGCCGCCCTGGGTGGGTTCCACGGCGTAGACCATGGCTTCCAGGGTGAAGGTGGAGAGGGCGAAGCGGCTCTGGAGAGGCATCTGGAGATAGCCGTCCTGGCTTCCGTCGGTCTGGAGGAAGAGGTAGTTGGCGGGGCTGTTCCAGTCGCTGGGATTGCTGGCGCTGGCCCGTTCGGCGGAATCGGTGACGCCGTCGTTGTCCGTGTCCATGCAGAGAGGATCTGTATAGAGGGTGGAGATTTCGATGGCGTTGATGATGCCGTCTCCATCGTAGTCTTCCTTGCCGTCGAAGATGCCGTTGTTGTCGGAATCCCGGCTGGCGGGGTTGCTGCCGATGAGGTACTCGTTGTAGAGGTCGATGCCGTCGTTGTCCTTGTCGTTCAGGGCGCCGTACTGGTAGGCGTAGGGATCCAGGGAGGTTCCCACGATGGAGTAGTTGAGGACGTACCCGTTGTTGTCCGCGCCCACGTTGCCGAAGGAGGCGCTCATGGCGTTGACGTTGTAGTCCTTGGTGGTGGCGCGGTAGTACCAGACGGCGCGCGGGTCGTAGCGGTAGTCGTGGCCCTTGGCGATGGCCAGGCTGCCGTCCACGTTCAGATCCAGATCCACGGATCCGTTGAAGTAGTCGCGCTCGTACTCGGTGTCACCCACCTTGAACTTGACGGTGTTGTAGACGCTGCGGGACCAGACCACCACCACCTGGTTGCGTCCTGCCTTGAGGTATTCGGCCAGGTTGTATCCGGAGGCCCTCTCCTCGTCGGTGAGGGTATGGGAGTTGATGATGATGGCGGAGATGCTGGCGCCCAGGGTGGTCACCGTGGACATGTAGGCCTCCTTGGGGGCCACGGCCAGGTTGATGTACTTGTGCATGGTCACATAGGCCATGTCCACGCCCAGCTGGTGGTTGTCCGCGACGTATCCGCCGTCGGGCTTGGCGCCGCCCACTTCACCCAAGCCGCTCTTGGAGTAGGTCACGCCGGTGATGCGGCCCTGGTTCCAGGTGGCGGTGTAGTCGATGGCGCCGCCCAGGCTGGTGTAGCCCACGCCGTACTGGTATCCGTAGAGGCCCACGATGGAAGTGTCCTCCCACATGAGCATGTTGCGCCAGTCGCTGCTGCCGCTGTAGGTGTACTGGTGTCCGGGCACCTGCAGCCAGCCGGTGAAGGCGTTGTTGGCGTTGGCGTTGGGGAAGGTGTTGAGCTTCCAGGTCTTCATCCACCATTCGGGGATGCCGTCGCCGTCCACGTCGTCCACGCCGCCGATCTTCTTGGCGCCGTCGTTGAAGTCGAAGATGGCGCCGTCGGCCACGGTGACGTCATAGCCGGCCTCCTGGAAGTGGGCGAAGTCCTCCACGGACTTGCCGCCGTCGTCGAAGCGGTAGTTGGCGCGGAGCTGGTAGTCCCGTTCCATGTAGCGCTGTTCGGTGAGGTTGCCCAGGTCATCCCGTTCGCGGGCGTAGGAGATGATGGCGTTGAGGGGGCTGGGCACGATGCGGTCGGCCCAGTATTCCACCTGTTCGGCGGAGCGGGTCTCGCCCCAGAAGCGGAACTCGTCGATGGCCACGCCCTCCACCTTGCCGATGCGGGCGTATTCGGCGGTTTCGCCGAAGTCCACCTCATAGCCCACGGGGAAGGAGGCGATGTAGGCGATCTTGTCCCGGTAGATGCTGATGGTGCGGGCCTCGCTGTTCCAGTTGAGGGCCAGGTAGGTCCAGACATCGGGCTGGAGGGCGGGGGTGGAGCCCTGTCCGCCCACGATGGCCACCACTTCTCCGTAGGCGTTGAAGATCTCGCCCTTGGGGATGCCGTTGTCCAGGAGGAATCTCCAGCCCCAGCCGGTGTCGGCGGCGCGGGTCTCGAAGAGGACGCCGTTGCTGCCGTCCTGGGCCTTGACCCACATCTCCAGGGTGAAGTCGCCGGAGTAGACCTTGTCGTAGCGTCCCTTCACCATGGTGCCCACGGCGAAGCGGTCGGGATAGGGCAGTTCCAGGTCGCCGTCCAGGGCGCCCAGATCCAGGGAGCGGCTGGGAGCCTCGGTGGAGCGGTAGAGACCCCAGTCGGTGTCCTTCACCTCGTCCCAGGTGACGCCGTCCAGAGGCATGCCGGTGGACTTGAGGACCACCACGGACATGGGATGGAGCGGGTTGGCGTCGAAGGCGATCTCGATCTTGTCGGAGACGCCGTCGTCGTCGGAATCCACGTTGAGAGGATCGGTGCCGTAGCTCATTTCCTCGGCGTTGGTGAGGCCGTCGCCATCGGAGTCGGCGTCGCCGTCCAGGGTTTCGCCGTCGCCCACCAGGGAGAACTTGTCGGTGGGATCCGCGCCTTCGCCACGGAGCAGATACTCGTAGTAGTCGGAGAGCAGGTCGCCGTCGTTGTCGGTGGATTCATCCGCGGTGACGAGGTCGCCGAAGAAGGAGTATTCCCACCAGTCCGCGATGCCATCGCCGTCGGAGTCGCCATTCTGGTACTCCTCGGAGTCGGTGATGGAGAGGCACGCCTGTCCCATGAGGGAGGCGGTCATGCCGTCGGTGGCCATTTCCTGCTGGTAGGCGTTCTGGGCCATGCGGTAGTAGTTCTGGGCGGAGAGGTACCAGGACTCGGCGGAGGCCATCTGGTTCTTCAGGTCGTCGGAGGGATTGGAGGTCTCCTCGTAGGTCTCCAGAACCTCGTAGTAGTTCTGCCGGGCCTGCTGCAGATTGCTGGTGGCGGCGGAGAGGGCGGACGCCAGGTCGGCGCGGGTCTTGTAGGTGACCGCGGAGACCTTCTTGCCGGAGGCGATCGTGTAGTTGAAGTTGAAGTAGGCGGCCAGGTCGGCGGTGTCGGCGGCCAGGAAGACGTCGCGGCTCACCCGGACGTCATCCAGAGCCAGCACCTTGTTCCAGATGCGGACTTCGTCCAGCATCACGGAGAGGCGGCTGGCGGCGGTGTCCAGGTCGCCGAAGACCAGGTCGCCGTCCTCGGAGCTGGCGCCCAGCTTGGCGGCCACGAGACCGGAGTCGAGGAGGTGCTCCTGCCCATCCACATAGGCCAGGATCTTCACCTGGGCGCGGGTGGACTCCGCCTGCTCCACCACGAAGGCGGCGTGGACCCACTTCTGGACGGGCACCTGCCAATCCAGGGTGAAGGTCTTGGTCTTGGTGAGGGACAGGGAGTCCTTCACGGTGAGGGTCAGCTTGCCGTCCTTCAGGCCGAACCAGAAGTCGGCCTTGGCGCCGGTGCGGTCGGCGGTCTTCTGGAAGAGGGTTCCCTCCAGGCTGGACTCGGCGTCCAGGTTGAACCAGAGTTCGCCGGACCAGGCGGACAGGTCGGAGACCATCTCGTTGAAGTCCTCCACCACGGCGTAGGGAGCGGTGCGCTCGGCGACGCTGCTGGCCTGCATCTCGAAGGAGTTGGTGAGCTCGTCGTAGGCCAGGACGTAGGCCTGGTGCGCCCGGGTGATGAGGTCCAGACCGCGGTTGTACCAGGGATCCGCCGGGTTGGTGGGATCGGTGCCCACCATGCACTCCTCCCAGTCGGAGAGGCTGTCGCCGTCGGTGTCCTTGAGAGACGGGTCGGTGCCGAAGATGACCAGCTCGTCCTCGTTGGCGAGGCCGTCGCCATCGTAGTCCACCTCGCCGTCCAGGGCGGTGCGGAAGAAGGCCAGATCCTGGACCATGTCGGTGACTTCGGTGGTGGTGTTGTAGAGGAAGAAGCGTCCCTTGGCGTCCTGGACGACGCGCAGGTATCTGCCGTTCTCCAGCATCACGAAGTGGGCGCGGTTGGGGGTGACCTTCACGGTGGGATTGAAGCCCAGCTTGAACTCGTAGAGGTCGGGGAGGCCATCCTGGTCGAAGTCGGTGGCGTCATCCGCGGTGGTGAGGTCGCCGAACCACTTCAGCTCCCATTCGTCCGCGATGCCATCCAGGTCGGAATCCTCCGTGGTGGGATCCTCGGGATCCTCGGGATCGATGGGAGTCGGGGGCACCACGGGGCCTTCGGGATCCTCGGGATCGATGGGATCGGCCTGGCTGGTGGCCACGGCCGCCACGATCTGGGCGGGGTTGCCGGCCCAATCCAGCAGAGCGGATTCCAGGGTGAAGGCGGCGGTGATCTTCACGTCGGCGTTGGAGTAGTCGGCGAGAGTCTTGCCCTCGGCGGCGGCCAGGGTGAGAGTCACGGCCTTGCCGCTGGAAGCCAGGGACCACTCGGTGACCGCGTAATCCGTGCCGGTGACGCTGTCGGTGACCGTCCAGACGGAGGGATCGGCCAGAGGCAGCCGCTTCATGCCCTCGTCGAAGATCAGGGTCACGGTGTCCAGCAGCTGACCGTAGGCGGCCAGAGCCACGGAGGAGGTGAGCTGCGGGGGCTTGGAGTCGATGGTGACCACGCCGGTGGTGACGGCGGCGCTCTGGGTGAGGGTCTTGTTCAGGGAGACGTCGCCGGCGCCCACATAGGCGGTGAACTTGTCGCCGTCGTTGGTGAGCTGGGTGTTGTTGGCCGTCACGCTGGGAATGACCACCACGAAGAAGTCATAGAGGCCGTCCTGGGTTTCCCCGGTGATGTCGTTGAGGGAGGCGGGGGCCAGGGTGACGGACTGGGCGAGGCCGTTCTGGCTCCAGGAGGGAGCGCCTGCCAGAGGCACCTGGGCGTCCACGGCGGGATCGAAGATGCCGTTGCCGTCCATGTCGCGCCACAGCTGGACGCCGGAGGTCTCGTCCTTGGAGAGGCTGCAGAAGTCGCTGGTGACCCAGCCGCTGACATTGCTGAAGTTCACCCGGACGCTGGAGAGGGTCACATCGGGGGCGCCGCTGTTGGCGATGTCCAGTCCGATGATGGCGCTCATGGCGCTGGTGGCGGTGGCGTAGTCGGGGCTTTCGGCGTCAGGAGTGATGCGGCGGATGGTGCGGTCGCCATTCACCAGGAAGTCCCAGGCCATGGTCATGTCCTCCCAGGTGTCGTCCACGGAGAGGATGAGGGCGTTCTCCTGGGCGTACTGTTCGCCGGCGGGAGTGCTGAGCTTCAGGTAGTCGGTGTCCACGAAGACGCGGAGCGTCTCGCCCACATGCTCGTCCACCAGGAATTCCTGGCCGTCCTGGGCGAAGGAGGGCGCCAGCACCACCTGGTCGGTGGCCAGCAGTTCATGGGCGGGCATGGTGGTGCCGTCGCCCTTCCGGGCGATGATCACGTCGTGGAAGGGATCGAAGTTCCGGTTGGGATCGCCGTCCACATCCAGGTAGAAGAGGTAGAGGACGCCATCCTCGAAGTCGCCGCCGGCCATGGGCGTCTCGGGCAGAGCGGCCAGCTCGTCGTTGTCCAGGGTGATGGCCACGGAGCCGGGGCCCTGGCTGGCCAGGGCGTCGGTATCCAGGACGGCATCCATCCAGGGCAGCGTGTAGACCCCGTCGGTGTCGAAGAAGACGGGCTCGTTGTCCTCCCAGACGCCATCGCCATCCACGTCGAAGAAGGCGAGGTGGTCGGCGGCGCTGATGGTCATGGAGGAGTCGGTCTGGTTCAGCTTGTCCACGCCCAGGGTGAAGCGGCCGTCCATGTCCACGTCGGTGTAGAGGCATTCGGTGGAGCCGGCCAGGCTGACGAGGGGGCTGCCCAGGGGCACCGCGTCGCCGGTCAGGGCGTCCACGGGAGCGCAGGCGGTGGAGTAGGCCAGCGCGTCTTCCTGGAAGAAGCGCTGAGGATCGAAGGTGATGGTGATGGAGGAATCACCCTCGCCCAGCGTGAAGGTCACGGGCTTGGTGAGGTCGGTGAGGATGTACTTCTTCCCGTTCCAGGTGATCTCGTAGGCTCCGTTGAGGGTGCGGCTCAGGGTGATCCGCTGGTAGCCGGTGACAGAGGAGCCGGCGGACTGCACCAGGAGACCGCCGGTGGTGGTCACCTGCTCCAGGCCCACCAGGTCGCCGTATTCGGCGTTGATGGTGGAGGAGAGGACATCCGTCTTCACGGCGCTGGCGACGCTTCCGGCGCCGGTGCTGTAGGTGATGTAGTCGGTGTCCATCGCCGCGTAGAAGCTGACGCCGAAGGGCAGCTCGTTGCTCATGTTGGCGGCCAGGAACAGGTCGGAGCTCTTGTCCTGCATGGTGGGGACGGTGCAGGACTCGTCCGCCAGGAGGAAGGTGTAGCGGGTGGTGCCGGTGGCCTCGTCGTATTCGGAGACGATGGTGGAGTTCACGGGCGTGTCCACATCGGGATTGAAGAGTCCGTTGCCGTCGGTGTCCCGGAAGAGCACCAGGCCGCGGTCGCCGGCGTCGGTGGCGTCCATGGGCTTGAGGGCCTGGGCGGGATCAAATCCGTTGACATTCACCAGGTCGATGGAGATGCTGGTGACGTAGGGAGTGATGCCGGTGGAGGTCTGGATGAAGTGGTTGACGCTGGTGAGAGGCACGACCGTGTCGGCGTCCACGCTCTGGCCGGGAGTGGTCTCCTTGGCGAAGATGGTGTTGGTCACGGTGGTGCAGACGATGGTCTGGCTCACGGCTTCGGCGAAGCTGACCACGCTGCCGCGGGTGATGTGGTCGCCCTGGCGTCCGGTGGGATTGGTGCCGAAGGAGATGGAGGTGTCCCGGCAGCGGTATTCGCTGGCGTCGTAGACGGGCTCGGAGGGTTCCAGGAAGCTGGCGTTCATCCGGAAGCTGTCGCCGAAGGACATGTCGGCGGTGGTTCTGACGCAGACGAAGAAGTTATGGCTCTTCTGGAAGTCGCTGTCCACGGGGGTTCCCAGCCAGGCGGTCATGAAGTCCGGGTCGGGAATGAGGCTGCAGGTCCAGGAGTCGCCGCCGCCCACCAGGGCGGGGGTTTCCATGAGAGGCACGAACATGTCGCCGGCGGAGAAGTTGCCGGAGGCGTCCACGTCCCACCAGAGGGAGATGCCGCTGGCGCTGTCCTTGGTGAGGGCGGCGAAGTGGCTGGGGGTGACGCCATTGACATTGTGGAGGGTGACATCCACCCAGTGGAGGCTGTTCTGGTTCACGTAGACCCGGTCCGTGGCGGAGCCGTTGGGCAGGGCGGCGCTGGTGCGGCGCACCACCAGGAAGGAGCGGCTGTAGTCCTGGGACTCGCCGTCGCCGTAGACCAGGGCGACCTCGCCCTTGGCGGGCAGCTTCACGGAGCCGCCGTTGCCGAAGGCGATGGCGCCGCCGTCATAGGAGACGGTGTACCAGCCCTGCTTCAGCATGTCGCCCACGGCCATGATCTCCACGCCGGTGATGTTGGACAGGGGGGTGACCACCCGGCCATTGGCGCAGTAGACAGGCAGGGTCTCGGTGGTGGCGCCGCCCAGAACGGTGGTCTGCACCACGATGTAGTCGCCGGCGGTGCCCTTGTTGCCCTTGAGGACATAGGTGCCGGCCTGGCTGGCGTCCACGGAGGCGCCGCCGTTCCAGCTGAGCTTGGTGCCGGAGCGGGTCAGGGTGGAGTCGCCCACGGCGGCGTCCACGCCCACCGCCAGGACGCGCACGCCGGTGATGGCGGCGGGCTGCTGGATGTCACGGGCGGTCTCGCCGCCCACCTTCAGGTTCACCACCTGGTCGGCGGCGGGCAGGGGCATGGCGTCGTCGGAGTAGACGCCGTCGCCATTGAAGTCGGAGGAGTCGTCCAGGCGACGGGCCACCAGGAAGGCGTTGCCCTCGGCGTCTCTGACGATCACCCGTTCGCCCACCTTGGCGGGGGCGGGGACGGCGGCGCCGCCGTCCAGGGAGAGGGTGGCGTCAGCGGCCTGGAAGACCAGGGTGTGGGCGCCGGCGGCCATGTTCTTGGAGACGGTCTCCAGGAGGAGAGCGCCGTCCAGGACGAAGCGGGGACCGAAGCCGCGGGAGGCGTCCTGCATATTCACCGCCAGGACGGGGATGGGCTCGGTGCTGGGAGCGGAGACGCTGCCCACGGAGACATCGGCGGCGGCGGCGGGAGCGGCGGCACGGAACTGCGCGCCGCGGGCGCCGAACTCCTGGATGGCCCAGGGCAGGAGGAAGGCGTTGGCGTTCCCCAGGATGGGAATGTCGATGCCCTCGTCGTAGACGCCCAGGGTGCCGCCCACGTCGTACCACATGTCATCGCCGGGTTCGTAGGAGACGTTGTATTCCAGGTCGTAGCTGCTGCCGGAGGCGTCGATGCCGGCGATGGTGTTCCGGTCGAAGAGGCCGTTCCAGGGCTTGCTTTCGGGATTCAGGGCGCCGTTCTTCTTGGCGTAGTAGATCTCCCGGGTGTTGACGCCGTTCTCCTGCAGATCCAGCTTGCTGGTGCAGGCGGAGTACATGTTGAGGGTGCGGCCGCCGTCGAAGTAGGGGCGGAAGGAGAGGCTGGCGGCGGTGTCCTCGCAGTTTGCCAGAGGCTCGCCGGGAGTCCAGCGGTCGTCCTGGTTCCGGTCGTAGAACCGGGTGTCGGTGAGGCGGTATCCCTTGGTGCCGTTGGGGGTTCCCCAGGTGGCGGCCACGCTGTCGGCGGACTGGTAGGCGCCCAGGAAGAGTCCGTCATCGGGAATCTCGGCGTAGAAGGAGTTGCCGAAGCGGAATTCGTCGCTGGGCACCACGCGGATCTCGAAGTCGGGGGAGCTGGCCTCGCCGCCCGTCAGAGGCAGAGCCACGGGGGAGAGGGGCTTCAGGGTGACTTCCCGGTAGAGGAGTCCTTCCTCGGTCTGCTGGAGTTCACTCCAGGCCAGCTTGTCGGTGGACAGCGGGATGTAGGAGCCGTCGTTCCGGTCATAGAGGAGGACGCCGCTGGTGGCGTCGTCGGCCAGGGGCTTCAGAGCCACGGCGGGGTCGAAGGAACCGTTGGCGGTATCCACCAGACGCACCTTCACGCCGGTGAGCTTGTAGTTGGCGGGGGCGGCCACATCCAGGGCGGCCACGGTGAGGACCTCGCCCACGTTGGTGCGGCTCGTGGCGGTCTTGTGATACGCCATGGCCTTGCCATAGAGGTAGAGGGGGCCGGAGAGGAGGGTGTTGGAGGGGGTCTTCTCGCTGCTGTAGGCGCTGGTGGCGTAGCTGGTGGCGGAAGGCGCGGAGAAGGTGTAGAAGGCGCCGGTGTTCTCCTGGTTGGGCACATCCCAGGAATTGGCGGTGTTGATGGCGTTCAGACTCTCGTTGGTGACGGCCACGTTGGTGAGGGTGGCGTAGAAGCCGGCGCCGGGATGGGCGCTGGTGGCGATGGCGCCCACGGTGATGGAGCCGTCGGCGCTGTAGGTGAGCTTCACGTCGGAGGAGGAGAAGGCGCCGCCCTGGGCGCTGGCGGCGTAGGCCATGTAGTCGGTGCGGCCACCGTGGCTGCCGGGCGTGCTGTTCCAGGGCTTGACCGACATGACGGCGGCCTCGCCGAACTCCGTTCCGGAACCAATGCCGCCGCCCTTGCCGAACTTCATGACGGGCTTGGCGTTCTCCACCGTGGAGCTGTCGGCGTTCTCAATGCGGAAGACCTCGATGGCCTCGTCGGAGGCGCCGCCCAGCACCTGGTAGGAGGACTGGACGGGATGGACGCCGGGAACGGTGATGCGGAAGGAGCCCCACTCGCCGTTGACGGAGCTGGGCCCGAAGGCATGCTCCATGGGGGAGGAGACGGGATAGAGGGTGCCGCGGTAGACGAAGGAGAGACCCTTGATGAGCTTTCCGGTCTGCAGACGGAAGCGGATGGTGCTGTCGTTGACGAAGGTGGCGCCCACGGGGCCGTCCACCAGCTCCCAGTAGGATTCCTCGCTGGCGTTGAAGCCGGAGACGATGTTTTCGATGCTGCCCTGGTAGAGGCCCAGGTCATCCGCGCCCAGGATGGGCTCGGAGAAGCGGACATCCACGTATTCGTAGGTGTCCAGGGTGTCGGAGCTGGAGACCTTGGTGTAGGGGGTGGCTCTCCATGCCACGGCGGTGACCGCCTGGGGAGCGACGCCGTCCCATGCGCAGGCGGGGCCGAAGGAGTCGCAGATCCAGATGGCGTCCAGGGCGCCGACGTCCTTCGACTCGGCCTCGGTGAGACCGGCCTTGCGGACCCAGTAGATGCCGGCGGTTTCGTCGGTGTCGGAGAAGGTCATGCCTTCCCAAGCCGCGTTCACATCGGTGTACTTCACCTTGTTGGTGGCCTCCTTGCCGTCGGAGCCGGTGTACTTGTATTCGACTTCCGCATCGGCTTTGGCGAGAGGAGTGGCCTCCACGCCGGTGGCATGGAGACGATTGTAGATGTTCTTGTCGTCGTCGCGGGGGTTCACATAGGTCACCATGACCTGGCGGTCGCCGCGGGTGCGGGGAGAAACGTTCGTCTGGTCGAACTTCACGCGGATGGTGGAGTAGATGAAGTCGGAGTCGTTATCCGTTCTCCAGCCGGCGGCGGTGGTGCCCGCCAGAGGATGGTTGGCGTTCTGCTGGATGACGGAGACCTCGGTGACGGCGGCGCGTTTCCAGCCCTCGGGCAGGGCGGTGCCTTCCAGGACCTGGTAGAGGCGGGCGTCCTTTGCCTGGGTGTTCAGAGGATACTGGGAGAGGCCGGGATAGTTGCTCCAGGTGATGCCTTCCTGGGAGACCTTGGTCTCCGCATTCTCGGGATCATCGGAGTGGACCCAGACCACGAAGCTGCTGGCGGCCTGGGCGCCCACCACCAGTTCGGCGGGATACTCGGCGTCGTGGCCCCAGGGGTTGAAGAAGTTCATGTCCACGGCGTCGATGCGGCCGTCGGCGTCCAGGTCGCGGTAGTACATGCCCAGATACATCTCGCCGGCGTCCACGCCGTCTTCGTCATCGGTGTCCACCAGGTCATGCTGGAAGGCGTAGACTCCGCTGGAGTTGTCGGCCTTGACCCACACGTACTTGGGATCGCCGAAGTATCCGGGAGTGACGGTGCCGCTGGGGGATTCCACGGTGCCGATGATGTCGCTGGTGGCCATGGAGGGATTTCCGCTCTCGCATCCGGGAGCGTGGATGAAGGTGTAGCTTCCCTTCTTGTTGGAGAACATGGGAGGCAGGAGGCCGGCCATGCCGGGCTGATAGGGGGCATTGGCGGTGAGAGTCACCTCGGCGTCCGTGAGGGGATCGCCCTGGTAGTCGTAGATGCTCTTGAACTCCACGCGGATGGCCTTGAGGGTCTTGTCGCTGGGGGCGAGGCGGGGCAGGTTGGCGTCCATGTTGGCGCCGGCCAGCAGGTCGATGACCACATAGTTGGAGCCTTCCCGGTGGAAGAGACCGCCGTTGTAGTACCCCTTGGTGTTGCTCACGATGGTCAGCTGGGCCTCCGTGTCGTCAGAGTAGACGGCGTAGGCCGCGAAGTTCTTGGAGGTGATGGTGGACTTCAGATCCACGCTGGCGGCGTCCATCTGGACATCCACGATGCGGCCGTCCTGGGCGATGTTCAGGAGATTCAGGGGTTTGGTTCCGTTGGCGTTGCCCACGATGCGCTTGGAGAAGCGGAGGGCGATGGAGCCGTTGTCGGGTCCCAGAGAGCTCTTGCAGAGGAAGAGGCCGCCGATGGCGGAGAGGGGCAGTTCGCCGGAGGTGGTGGTCTCGGAGGCCACGTTTCCGTTGGCGTCAAAGATGGAGTCGGCGAAGGGCCGGACCTCGATGGTCTCCACGCCGCTGGGGATGGGCTCGGGGCTGGTGCTGGTCATGGTGGGGGTGATGACCAGGCGGCAGCGGATGGTGGCGCTGGCGTTGGTGAGGGCGTTGCCCTTGGCGTCGGTCACCTGGTCCACCCGGACGTTGGTGGCGGTGCCGCCATTGCGGTAGAGGATGACCCGGAAGTCGCCGGCGGTGACGGGGGTCTTCCAGTTCATCTGGCCGGGGGTGGCGTTGCCCAGGGCGACGTCATCGGCGGCGGGAGTGGCGCTCCAGGCGCCGTCGCCATCGCCGTCCTTCCAGATGAAGTCGGCGCGGGTGAGGCTCTCGCTCTGGTCCAGATCCACATAGTAGAGATTGGCGGCGGCGGTGAGGGCGCTGCCCGCGAAGCCGTCGGCCACGGAGCGTCCCAGGATCAGGGTGTCGTGGGAGGCGACATACGGCAGGGAGTCATCCACGGAGCCGTCGATCCAGGCGCCGCTGCCATCGGCGTTCCAGGTGGTGAGGAATTCCTTCACGGCGTTCACCTTCTCGTTGTCCAGGCTGGTGCCGTTGTTGACAATGGGAGCGGTGGGGAAGGTCATTCCCGTGTTGCTGTAGTAGGCGATGCGCTTCAGAGTGGTGCTGTCGATCTCGTTGATGAAGCCCAGATAGTGGGTTCCCACGGGCTCGCTGCCGGGGCCCAGCCAGAGCTGGTTCTGGGCGGAGGCGCCGAACTGGTCGGTGTAGGAGACCTCGGTCACGTCGGCCGCAGAGTCATAGCTGTCGTCTTCCTTTTGGGGACCATAGGTGGCGGGCTGGGGAGTCAGAGGACGGCTCAAGTTGCTGGTGTCCAGCACATAGAGGTCGTTCATGGTACGACCGTTCTTGCCGTTGATCTCGTTGCAGTACTGGATGATGAAGCCGTCCACGCCCAGCGTGAAGACGCCGTCGTCGTCCACGTCGACCCAGCGGAGATATCCGATTTCGATCTTCTCGTCGATGGAGATGATGAAGACCGTGGCCTTGATCCGGAGGGAGATCTTGCCGTTGTCGGCGATTTCGGCGAAATTTCCGGCGGCGGCCTGTCCCTTGGCCAGTCCGCCACCCCACATCATGGTGTCCAGGGAGGGATCATAGATCCCGTCGGGCACTTCGCTGGGGCCCTTCTTGTAGACCACCAGACCGTTTTCGGGGGTTTCCGCATAGCGGTAGACGTTGCCGTCGGAGCCCAGGTTCACGCCCTGGATCTTGTCCACGGTGCCTTCGCCGCCCACGGGCTTGTTGAAGTTCAGCGTGACGTACTGGCGGGAGTCCTGCTTGGCGATGGAGGCGGAGATGATGCTGGGAGCGGAGTTGTCCACCATGTAGGTCTCGCCCTTCAGGAAGGCGGTGCCCTCGGCGGGGATGTAGTCCACCCGGACGAAGCCGTAGCCGTCGCCCACGTTCACGGTGAGGATGTTCCCCTCCAGGGTGCCCAGGGCGACGGGGGGCATCTGGGTGCCGCGCACCTGGGCGTAGGAGCCCTCGGAGCCGGTGTAGTCGCGGGTGACGGTCACCCGGAAATCCTCCTCCTTCACCTCGCCGGTGGCGGAGACCTGGAAGGAGAGGATGTTGCTGGTGGCCAGGAAGTCGTTGCCGCCGCGGGTGATGGCGGTGACCAGGGCGGCGGGAGCCACATCGCCCTGGGCCTGTCCGCTGATGGCGGGGCCCACGTTGATGACGGGCACATTGTAGACGTCGGTGTGGTCGGCCACGCCGTCCACGTCATAATAGAGGAAATTGGAGTCGAGGTTGAGGAGAGGATCGGCGAGGATGCCCAGAGTCTCCACGTCCACCACGATGGTGTCGCTCTCGGCGGCGTAGGAGAAGGCGCACTCCTTCAGGGAATAGGTGTTGCCGCCGTCCGTCAGGGTGATGCCGCTGGGATCGACGGCGACGCCGCCAATGGCGCGGTTGAACTGCAGGGTCAGGGTGGTGCCGTCCAGAGACCAGTTCACCAGAGCCAGTTCGCCCATTTCCGCGGGGACGGCCACGAAGTTCAGACCCCACTTGTTGCTGCTGGCGACCGTCACTTCCTTCGTGCCCAGGAAGACATATCCTTCCTTCTCCAGCACGATCTCGTAGTCCCCCGCGGAGACCTTGTCGATGGCCCAGATGCCCTGGGCGTCGGTGGCGTTCCGGTAGTTGTCCGCGCCATATCCGGCGCCGCCCTCGGAGACCAGGGCGCGGGAGGAGCCGCCGTCGGTGCGGTCATACCATGCCAGCATGGTGAGCCAGGTGTCGGCTTCGCCCTGCTTGCGGATGGAGGCCTTCACGCCGGCCAGAGGCGTGCCGTTGGCGTCGGTGACCCGGCCGGAAATGATGGCGCCGTTCAGATTCTCGTTGGGCTGCAGCTTCATGTTCCGGTAGATGTTCACCGCATTGATGCTGACGTTCTTGCCCCAGGTGCTGGCGAAATGCTCGTCCAGGTTGTACCAGCCATTGGAACCGCCGTCGCCCCAGCCCATGTTCATGTGGTAGAACCAGCGGCCGTTGTGGGTGCCGTAGCCATCAATGTAGATGGAGTGTCCGGCGGAGCCTTCGCTCAGGTTGATGGCCGCCCAGATGGAGACGGGGACGGGACGGCGGGCGTCCAGGCTGGCCCGGATGGCGTCCATGGTGCTGCCCGCGGAGGAGCGGGCGACGAAGTCAAAGCGGTTCAGAGCGGCCACGCCCACGTTGCCGGAGGTCTCGCCACCCACGTTGCAGTAGTAGTGGACCCCGATGGCCACGCCGGCGTCCCGCATCAGGCGGCCGATCATCTTGTAGTTTTCGTCGCCGCTTTCCTGGAAGTCGGGCTTGGTGCGGCGGGCGCCGGGGTTGTAGGTCATGAGGGACCAGTCATAGGCGCCGCCATTGCCGTCGCCTCCCATGGAGACCATGTCCACGGAATAGGTCTTCTTCATCATGTTGTCCTTGCTGCCCACGCTGACGGTCTTGGTGAAGGTGCCAAGGCGCTTCTGGGGCCACTCGTAGTAGCGGACCACCTGGGCCAGAGTGGTGGCGGTGCAGCCGGAGACGCAGTTGTTGGGGTTGCCCTCTTCCCAGGCGGGTCCGTCCACGGTGGGGGTGGGGGTGTAGTAGTTGTAGCAGGCGTAGGTGATGCCGCTGTTGGCATCGGTGATGGCGCTCTGGGCCCACTTGGTCTTGGTGAAATAGGGGACCCAGATGTTCTCGATGGTGGACGTCTGCCAGGCGCGGGTCTTGGGGGAGGTGTACTTCGCCCACTCGTCCTGGCTCTGCTGATAGTATTCGGGAGTCTCGGCGTCGGCGCCGCGGAGCTTCTTCTCGGGGCACTCCTCCTCCGCCAGGGCCAGACGCCCCTGCATGTCGCCGATGGCGATCCAGCGCAGCGGGTTGGCGGGAGAGGGATCGAAGGCGCCTTCGTTGTTGTAGAAGAGCACGGGGGAGATGCGGTCGTCCGCGGAGACCACCATGAAGCCCTCGGGGGCGAAGTTCACCGCATAGCCGTAGACCACGCCATCCTCTTCGATGGCCTGGACCCCGGCGACTTCCCGGGCGACGCCATCCTGCGCCACGGGATTCCCCTGGCTGGAAAGCCAGCCCTGGGCCAGACGGAGGGCGGTCTCCTCCTCCACCGACGCACCATACAGATTCACGCCGAGAACCAGCGCAAATGCCGCGATACCAAGACGAACGAGCCCTTTCAGCATCTTCGTTACTCCTAATGTGGGTTCCATTGTATGATTGATGATTGACTACTGAAATCCGTCTGCCGGCAGGACGCCGCCCGCGGCCGCTCCAGGGGAACGGGGGACCCGACGCCACAGCCAAGGCCATTCTCCACACGTGAGCAATTCCCGTGCCAAAAAGGCACAGAACTCCCCCAGGGAAAATGGCGACATGTAAGGCACAAAATAATCCTATTTCTAAATATTGCGAATCCTTTTCCCCATTTTTTCGCCGGAGCATCCCCGGGGCGCCTCCCTGCCCTCCAGGGCTTTGCGACCGCCTTTGTCAGACAAATCCGGACATCTGGCGCCAATTCCTCATTTTCATTCCTTTTCTCCCCCTTTCCCGAATTTTCCTCTTTCTCCCGCCCCCTCCCGGGATTCTCCCTTTTGGGAATCCAGGGGTGGAAACTTTCTTTTTTGGGGGACGCGATGAGGAGATTCGGTTATTTTAGGGGTCATGGAACGCTGCGACCTTCCCCATCTCACCTCCTTCCTGGAGTATTTGTCCCTGGAGCGGGGGCTGTCCCGTCTCACCATCCAGGCCTACCGGCGGGATCTCTGTCATTTTTGGGAGTACCTGGCATCCACGGGGCAGCGGGATTTGGGGCGTCTCACCCGCCACCACCTGCGGAAGTTTCTGGAGGGGGAGTCCCGCCGGGGGATGTCCGTCCGGTCTCGTTCCCGGGAGTTGGTCTCCCTGCGGAACTTCTTTAAGTACCTCTATATGTCGGGGCGTCTTCCGGAGGACGTGACGGAATTGATGCATTCCCCCCGGATGCCCCGGGAGGTGCCCCGGACCCTGTCCGAGGAGGAGGTGGGCAAATTGCTTGCCGCCTATGATGTCATTCCGGAGGAGCGTCTGCGTCCCCGGTATCTCCGGAACCGGGCCGTTCTGTCGATTTTGTATGCCACGGGGCTTCGGGCCTCGGAGCTGGGGGATCTGAAGGTGTCCGGCATCCAGTTTTCGGAGGGGGTGATGCGGGTGCTGGGCAAAGGAGGCAAGGAGCGGGTGGTGCCCTTCGACTCCCGGGCGGCCCGGGCCATCCAGGAATATCTGAAGGAGGGGCGGGAAGCCCTGGACCGCACCAGGCGCGCCCCCTTCCTCCTGCTGAATCTCCGGGGAGGACGCATGGACAAGCGCAGCATCTGGGACGTGGTCTCCCAGGCGGCGAAACTGGCGGGACTCGGCCAGAAGGTGCATCCCCATCTTCTGCGCCACTCCTTCGCCACCCATCTCCTGGCACACGGCGCGGACATCCGGGTCATCCAGGAACTCCTGGGCCACGCCTCCATCAGCACCACCCAGGTCTATCTCGCCGCCGAGCGCAGCCGTCTCCAGGAGAGCTTCCGTCGATTCCATCCCCGGGCATAGGCTCCCCTGCCCCGCCGCGCCGCGCGGGGGAAGTCAGAAGGCCCGGACCTGGGCGATATCCCGGGCATCCGTCAGCACCATGGCCAGGCGGTCCAGCCCGATGGCGGTGCCGGCGCAGAGGGGGAAGCCCTTCCAGAGGGCGTCCATATATTTCTGGTCCATGGGATAGACCGGGCGGTTTTCCCGGCTTCGCAAGTCGGCGGTGGCCTGGAAGCGCCGTTCCTGTTCGGCGGGGTCGGCCAATTCGGTGCAGGCATTGCCGATTTCCAGCCCTGCCACATACAATTCCCAGCGGGCCACAAAGCCCTCCCTGCCGGGAAGGGGTGCGGAAAGCCCGCTGCATTCCAAGGGATATTCCGTGAGGAAAAGGGGACGCCGGCATCCCAGGCGGGGTTCCACCTGGGTGCAGAGAATCATCTCGAACTCCCCGCTGTCGATGGCCTGGCGCAGGGAGACGGAGGCATGGCGGCGAAAGGCCTCCTCCACCGTCATCTCCTCCCAGTCTCCGGAGAAATCGATCTCCCTTCCCCGGAAGGGAAGGATGTGCCGTCCGGGATGGAGGGCCTCCACTGCCTGCCGGATCATTCCCCGGGCGTCCTCCATCAGCTCCCGCCAGGTGCCCTCCACCCGATACCACTCCAGCATGGTGAATTCCTCCCGGTGGTGATCCCCCGCCTCCCCTTTCCGGAAGCAGGGCCCGATTTCAAAAAGGCGGGGATAGCCGGCGGCCAGAAGACGCTTCAGATGCAGTTCGGGGGAGGTGCGGAGCCAGGCGCCCTGCCCTGCCTCCACGGCGTCGATATAGTCCTCCAGGGCGGGGGCGGGCAGACGGACCGGAGACTCCACCTCCAGAAAACCCTCCCCCCGAAACCAGGCGCGCAACGCCTCCAGCATCCTCGCCCTCTGCCCAAGACGCTCCCGCCGGCTCTGCAGCTGGAGGGCATCCCGCCGGGCGGCGTCAAGATTCCGATCGAAGGAGAGAGGGGCTGCGGTCATGGGAAGGAAAGAGAGGGGCAGGAAAAGAAAAGCCCCAGTCCTTGGAAGAGGAACTGGGGTGAAAATGGTGCCTTCGCGGAGATTCGAACTCCGGACCAATTGATTAAGAGTCAACTGCTCTACCAGCTGAGCTACGAAGGCCTCGGTTTGGGAAACGGTGCAAAAGATAAGCCTTCTTTCCCGGATTGCAAGCCGACCCGTCCAAAAAAACGGAAATCCCGCCGCCGCTTCAACACGGAGCACAGGTCGGCGCTGCCGCTTCAACACGGAGCACACAGAGGGGCGCTCCGCTTCCACACAGAGGACACAGAGGGCTGAAGGCGGGGGCGTTCCGGCATCCGGCTTCGGATGCCTTGTTGTTCCCGGTTCCGCCATACGGGGAGAGAATGCCCTGTCGGACACCCCCTCCCCGGCATGCGTCCCCGGGACCAACTTCCCTGGCGGGCAAGCCCGCCCAGGTTCGCCCCCCGTTCTTTTTGAGGGAAACAAACTGCCCTAGATTCCCTAGATTCCCCGGATTCCCCGGATTCCCCGGATTCCCTGGATTCCCCGGATTCCCCGGATTCCCCGGATTCCCCGGATTCCCCGGATTCCCCGGATTCCCTGGATTCCCCGGATTCCCTGGATTCCCCGGATTCCCTGGATTCCCCGGATTCCCTG
>JBJEVT010000010.1:0-1049 GCA_051884615.1 Oligosphaeraceae bacterium | reverse complement strand
GATTCCCTAGGCCTTCTAGCCCATCTAGAACATCTAGATTTCTACCCCCCCGGCTGACGGGGGGCAGAGCCCTGGATGCTCCAGAGGCGTTTCTCCCACAAAGCACAGGAATATCTTTGCAGGGTCAGCGCAGCGTAGTGAACCCCTTTAACAAAGGGGCCTCACTACATAGCCGGCTTTCAGACATTCATGGCTATTTCTAAGGGAGTCTTGCTCAGGATTTTCTTTGCTCTTGTGTTCTTGGGTTCGGTTCCCTCGTGCCACCGTCTCTCGTATTCTGCAGGGGTGCAGTTGCAGAGCGACGAATGGGGGAAGACGTTGTTGTAGTTGTCCATCCACCTGTCCAGGGCATCCTGGAGTTGTCGGAGGTCCGCGAAGTCGTGCGTCCAGAGCAGGTCCTCCTTCAGCGTCCGTATGACACGCTCGGTGTCCGCGTCCCCTTGGGATTGCAGAAACTGGTGAAGACGTGCTGCAGCCCGAGGGCCTTCTCGTATGCCGCATACGCCCTGGAGGCGGGCTGGCAGCCGTTGTCGCTGACGATCTGCGGCGGCGGATTGCCGGGAACGTCCGTCCTGATTCCGTCCGGGAACTGGAGATTGACCGCCAGGTCGAGTGCGGCGATCCAGTCCGACGAGTTGCTGGTGAGCGAAGCGAGCAGCGCAAGCAGCTTCTTGCTGCCCCAGTCTATCACGACGTGCACGTAGCACCAGCCGACGGAGGTCAGGATCTTCGTCATGTCCGTTCCCCAGAAGTCGTTGGGGGTGTCGGTGACCGGCTTCCGCGTCTTCGGCGCCCGCCTTGCCCGGAGCGTGTCCTTGCGAGGCACCGCAAGGCCATTGCTTTTCAGGAGAAGGGCGATTCCCTTGTGGTTGACTGTCTGGTCCACGTATTTCCTGAGATAGGCCGTGATGCGCCTGTAGCCCCAGGCGGGATGCTCCGCCTTGAGGGATTCAACGAAGGGCAGCAGATCCAGGTAGCGCCGGCTCTGACGGCGATGGCGCCTCTTCACCATTCGCTTTTTTTTAATGCCATGTGAAGTTCGCCGACGG
>JBJEVT010000009.1:0-5255 GCA_051884615.1 Oligosphaeraceae bacterium | reverse complement strand
GGTCGGGATAGATGATGTAGGGATGGTCGGGCTGGGTGGCCACCAGGTTGTCCAAGAACTCCCCGATGGTATTCTCCGTGAAGAGCTTTGCGTCGTAGATGCTGCTCATGGGATGCTCCTGTCTCCGGGCCGCTCACTTCGGGGTGTAGATGACCGCCAGAATCTTCGCCTGGGCCTCCCCCTGGGCGTGGACGTGGTGGGGCACGATGGAATCGTAGTAGATGCTCTGCCCCTGGCGCACCGTGAAGAACTTCTTTCCGTAGGCCACCTCGACGGCGCCCTCCAGGACATAGATGAACTCCTCGCCTTCGTGGCTGGAGAGCTCGTATTTTTCCGCGGAGGCGGGTTCCACCTCCACCACAAAGGGCTCCATGCTGCGGTCGGCCTTGTTCACCGCCAGGGCGTGGAAGAGGAGGCCATCCCGGTTGCCGCCGGTGAAGCGGAGGCTGTCGTCTCCTTCGCCGCCGGTGACCTCCCCGCTGACCACGGGGCCGGAGAGGGC
This sequence comes from Oligosphaeraceae bacterium, assembly GCA_051884615.1. GTDB lineage: Bacteria > Verrucomicrobiota > Lentisphaeria > Oligosphaerales > Oligosphaeraceae > UBA1724. Next base: position 4,753 of record JBJEVT010000009.1, on the reverse strand, counting down.
GGCGTCATCCAGGAAGGTTCCCAGCCGGCAGCCCAGTCCCCGGGCGATTTTCTGGAGGGGGGAGAGGGAGAGAGGCACATCCCCGGCCTCGATGCGCTCCAGCAGTTCCCGGGAGAGGCCGGTGCGGGCGCTCAATTCCTCCAGGGAGACGCTCCGCAGTTCCCGGAGATCCCGAATCTTCACTCCAATCCGATCATTGACAGGCATGGTTTTCCTCTCCTCTTTCTTCGTCAGTGCGCCGTCTCCGGCGCACTCACCGCTTCTCCTCCCCCGGAAAACCTCCTGTCTTCGAGCCAGGGAAAGGAATCTTCTCCTCCCCCCACGGGCTACGCCCTCCAACCGGATTCCGGGAAACGATTTCTTCTCTCTGACGCCGCCCCCCGTGCCCGGAGGGGACGGCAAACCGGCCAATCTCAACCCTGGCCGTCCAGGTGCAGTTCCTGGGCCAGGCGTTGCTCCGCGTCCGCGGCGCGGATGTCCCCCAGAAGCCCGTCCAACTCCCCGTCCATAATCTTGGGAAGATCATACCGGGTGAGATTGAAGCGGTGGTCCGTGCACCGGCTCTGGGGGAAATTGTAGGTGCGCACCTTTTCCGAGCGGTCGCCGGTGCCGATCTGGCTCTTGCGCTCCGCCGCATTCTTGGCGTCCTCCTCCTGCTGCTTGCGCTCCAGAAGGCGGGAGCGGAGAATCCGCATGGCGATCTCCTTGTTCTTGTGCTGGGAACGCTCCTGCTGGCTGGCCACAAAATCCCCCGTGGGGAGATAGGTGACCCGGACGGCGGAATCGGTCCGGTTGACTCCCTGGCCGCCCGCGCCGCTGGAGCGGAAGACGTCGATGCGCAAATCCTCGGGGCGCAGCTCGATGTCCACCTCCTGGGCTTCCGCCATCACCGCCACGGTGGCGGTGGAGGTGTGGATGCGTCCCTGGGTCTCCGTCACGGGGACCCGCTGCACCCGGTGGACGCCGCTTTCAAAGTGGAGGAGGCTCCATGCCTCGTCGCCCCGCACCATGAAGGAGACGCTCTTCAGGCCGCCCACCTCGGTTTCGCTCAAATCCAGGACTTCCACATGCCAGCCCTTCAGCTCGCAGTAGTGGAGATACATGCGGTAGAGCTCCCCGGCGAAGAGGCTGGCCTCGTCGCCTCCGGCGGCGGGCCGGATTTCCACAATCACATCCCGTCCTTCGTTGGGATGGCTGGGGAGGATCAGCATCTTCAGATTCTTCTCCAGCTCCGGCAGGCTCTCCTCCAGGCTCTTCAGATCCGCCGCCACCAGCTGGGACATCTCCTCGTCCATGCCCCCCGCCGCCATCATCTCCCGGTTGTCCACAATCTGGGCCTGGACACTCTGATACTTTTTCCATGCCTCCAGGAGTTTCTTCAGCTTGGTATACTCCCGGTTGAGGCCCTGGAAGCGGTCCGCATGGGGACCCGCAAAATCAAAATGGCTGATTTCCGCCTCCAGCTCCGAAAGGCGCTGGGCGCTGGTCTCAATGTAGCAACCAAAATCCATGGATTCTCCTGAGGGCCGCCCTGCCCGGCTGTCCGGTCATGCCGACGGCGGCCGGAAGGACGGCGATGCATCCCGCTGTCCCGCCGCCGGACCCCGTCCCGCGGGCCTCGCCCTCCCCCGGCGGGGAAGGAGAAGACGGGAGGGGGAGAAGGGGCGGTACACGAAAAGGGAGCCACTCCTTCCGGAATGACTCCCTGGAAACCGAACGCTACTTCTTCAGGTTCGCGTAGCGGCGGCGGAAGGCGTCCACCCGGCCTTCCGTATCCACCAGCTTCTGCTTGCCGGTGAAGAAGGGATGGCACTTGGAGCAAATGCCGACGTTGACGGCGGGGGAGGTGGATTCGCAGTCGAAGACGTTGCCGCAGGCGCAGGTCACCTTGCACTTCACGTATTTGGGATGGATGTCACTCTTCATTTTTGTTGGACTCCTAAATGGCGGTACTGTTGGGAAAGTAGGGGAGGCGCGGAGGGGGAAGGAGGGCTACTCCATCTCCGCGAGGGCGGCCTTGCGGGAGAGACGAACCCGGCCGCGGTCGTCGATGTCGATGACCTTCACCGTCAGGGTGTCGCCCACCTTGCAGATGTCCTCCACGCTGCGGACGCGGTAGTCGGCCAGCTCGGAGATGTGCACCATCCCCTCCTGCCCGGGCAGGATTTCCACGAAGGCGCCGAAGTCCTTCACGGTCTTCACGGTTCCCTGGTAGATCTTGCCGATCTCCACCTCGCCGGTGAGGGATTCCACCTCGTAGCGCGCCTGATCCATGGCGGCCTTGCTGCTGACGAAGATGCGGACGGTGCCGTCCTCCTCCACGTTGATCTGGGCGCCGGTGCGCTCCTGGATGCCCCGGATGTTCTTGCCGCCGGGGCCGATGAGGGCGCCGATCTTCTCGGGGTTGATCTTCACCGTGGTCACCTGGGGCGCATTGGGGGAGAGGCTCTCCCGGGACTTGGGCAGGCAGGCGGACATGATGGCGCGGATCTTCGCCCGCGCCTCGCGGTTCTGCAGCATGGCCTGATACATTCCGGCGATGTCCAGACCCGCGATCTTCAGGTCCAGCTGGAAGCCGGTGATGCCCTTGGCGGTGCCGGCCACCTTGAAGTCCATGTCGCCGTAGTGGTCCTCGCTGCCGATGATGTCCGTCAGGAACTCCCGGTGGTCGGCGCCGGTCACCAGACCCACGGAGATGCCCACCACCGCGTCGTTGACGGGCACGCCGGCATCCATCAGGGCCAGGGAGCCGCCGCAGACGGTCGCCATGGAGCTGGAGCCATTGGAGCCCAGGATCTCGCTGGTCACCCGCACGGTGTAGGGGAAGTCATCCACGCTGGGCATGGCCTGGCGAATGGAGCGTTCGGCCAAAGCGCCGTGTCCGATCTCCCGGCGTCCGGTGGAGCCGTAGCGACCCACCTCTCCGGTGCAGAAGTTGGGGAAGTTGTAGTGGAGGATGAAGTGCTTTTTGGGCACGCCGCCGGCGATGACGTCGTATTCCTGGGCGTCGCCGGTGCCGGAGAGGGTGGCGGTCACCAGGGCCTGGGTGTCGCCCCGCTTGAAGAGGGCGCTGCCGTGGACCACGGGGAGCACGCCCACCTCGCAGGTGATTTCCCGGAGCTGGTCCAGCGCCCGTCCGTCCTGCCGGATCTTGTGGTCCAGCACCAGATTGCGGATGGCCTTCTCCTTCAGGATCTCCCAGGCCTGCTCCGCCTTGGGCTGGGCGCCGGTCTCGGGATCCACGAACTTGGGCACCAGATTGGTCAGGTAGTCCTCCTTCAGGGCCTTCTCCTGGTTCTGCCGCTGGATCTTGTCCGCGCCCTGGACCGCCTGCTGGAGGCGGTCGCCCAGGAACTCGTCGGCCGCCGCCAGGAAATCAGGGGCGGGCAGATTGGGGACGTACTCGAACTTGGCCTTCCGGACCTGGGCGGCCAGCTCCTTCTGGGCGGCCACCTGGCGGGCGATGATGCCGTCGGCGAAGAGCATGGCGTCCCGGAGCTCCTCCTCGGAGATCTCCTTGGCGCTGCCCTCGATCATGATGGCCTTCCCTTCCACGCCGGCGTACACCAGGTCGATGTCGCTGCGGGTGATCTCCTCGTTGGTGGGGTTGGCCACGAACTTGCCGTCGACGCGGCCCACCCGGAGGGCGCCCACGGGGCCTTCCCAGGGGATGTCGGAGACCATCAGGGCGGCGGAGGCGCCCAGGATGGAGAGGACGTCAGCCTCGTGCTTCCCGTCGGCGGAGAAGAGGGTGGAGACGATCTGGACCTCGTTGTTGAACCCCTCGGGGAAGAGGGGGCGCAAGGGGCGGTCCGTCATGCGGGCGGTGAGGATTTCCTTCTCGGTGGGGCGTCCCTCCCGGCGGAAGTAGCCCCCGGGAATCTTGCCGGCGGCGGCGAAGCGCTCCCGGTATTCCACGGAGAGGGGGAAGAAATCAATGCCTTCCCGGGGAGCGGCGGCGCAGGCGCAGACCAGGACCGTGGTGTCGCCTTGGCGAACCACCACGGAGCCGTTGGCCAGAAGCGCCAGCTTCCCTGTCTCGATGGAGAGGGAACGGCCGTCGCCAAGGTCGATGGATACTTGATGCATGCTCATGGTTTTCCTCCTGGCGTACTACCGGCGGAGACCCAGCTTGGCAATCAGGGCGCTGTAGCGGGAGTAGTCCTCGCGGGAGAGGTACTTCAGGAGGCTGCGGCGCTGGTTCACCATGGCCAGCAGACCACGACGGGTGCTGAAGTCCTTCTTGTGCACCTTCAGGTGCTCGGTGAGCTCCTTGATGCGGCCGGTGAGCAACGCCACCTGGACCTCCACGGAGCCACAGTCGTTCTCGGAACGCTTGAACTGCTCAATGGTCGCCAGCTTCTCTTCTTTGGTCATAGGTCAACAATCCCCTTCTGGGTTGCGCCTCCCCTTCTGCCCCAGGCCAGACTAGGGAATACTTTTCCCAGGAACAGATGCGGTCGTGGCCCAGTGTGCTTCAGCAATGGAAAGGCAATCCGCATAATGTATCCATGCACGGGAGTTTTGCAATGCCTCCCCCTCCCGGAAAAAGGGGGGCATCCCGCGCCGCGCCCGGTTCTCGCGCCTCTCCCTTGAAAATGAATGTCCATTCAGTATATTAACATTCATTCACAAAATTCCCGCCATCCGCGGGAGGAATCCACCAGCGAGGGAGTCGTTTTTCTATGGAATCGGAGATTGTCGTTCGTCCGGAGAGGCCGGAGGAGCATTTTGCCGTGGAGGCGTTGGTGCG
>JBJEVT010000008.1:0-5395 GCA_051884615.1 Oligosphaeraceae bacterium | reverse complement strand
AGTTCCTGAAGCTCCTCCGCTACGGCCTCCCCCAGGGCGTGGAGAACTTCCTGTGCACCTTCTGCTTCGTCTTCATCGTCTCCAGCTTCCACTCCTACGGGGATGACGTGGCCACCGCCACCACCATCGTCTTCAACTGGGATGGCTTCTCCTTCCATCCCCTGCTGGGCATCCAGGTGGGCGTCACCACCCTGGTGGCCCAGGCGCTGGGCCGCAACGACGCCGCCCTTGCCCTCCGCACCGCCCACTCCGGCTTCAAGGTGGCCGTCCTCTACGCCGGCTGCATGATTCTCCTCTTCCTCACCTGCACCCGTCCCCTGGTGGCCTTCTTCACCCCCGAAAGCTCCGGGCTGGACTACAGCCAGGTGCGGGCCTACGCCCATCCCATGCTGCGGCTGGCGGGCGTCTATCTCATGACCGACGCCATCATGCTGATCTCCGGCGGCGTGCTGCGGGGCGCGGGGGACACCTTCTGGAGCATGGTGCTCCACCTGGTGAGCAACATCTTCCTGGGCGGCCTCCTCCTGCTCATGGTGCACGTCCTCCACTTCCCCCCCATGCGGGCATGGTTCTTCTTCGTCTTCGCCGGCATGGCCAGCATCTCCCCCATCTTCCTCCGATACAAGCTGGGGCGGTGGAAGACACTGCGCATCATCGCCCCGGGAGGAAAAGACCCCCGGAAATCGCCGGAGGCGCAGGCCGCGTCCGATGTTTCCGGGGACTTATATTAGCCGCCGTCTCCCCTCTCCCGGCCTGCGCCGGAAATCCCCCCACCCACCCTCTCACGAAGAGAACCCCATGAGCAAGACCAAAGTCGGCATCGTCGGATGCGGCATGATTAGCGAGACCTACTTCAACGCCTCAAAGAAATTCAACCAAATCGAGGTGGTGGCCTGTTCCGACATCATTCCCCAGCGCGCCCAGGCAAAGGAGAAGGCCCATGGCGTCCCCGCCATGACCAACGAGGAACTCTTCGCCCAAAAGGACATCGACATCGTCCTCAATCTCACCCCGCCCCAGGTCCACTCCAAAATCGCCCTGGACACCCTGAACGCCGGAAAACACGCCTACAGCGAAAAACCCTTCGGCGTGGATTTCGCCGACGCCCAGAAGGTGGTCTCCCTGGCCAAGGAAAAGGGACTCCGGGTGGGATGCGCCCCCGACACCTTCCTGGGCGGCGGCCAGCAAACCTGCCGGAAACTGGTGGATGACGGCTGGATCGGAAAACCCCTGGCAGGCACCGCCATGGTCATGGGACGCGGCCCCGAAAAATGGCCCCAGGCCCCCTTCTTCTACGACTACGGCGCCGGCCCCATGCTGGACCTGGGCCCCTACTACGTCACCGCCCTGGTGAATCTCCTGGGACCCGCCAAACGGGTCACCGCCTTCACCAAGAAGGGATTCGACCAGCGCACCATCGGCCCCGAAGTGGCCGAACAATACCAGGACTGGCTCAAGCCCTTCGGCGCCTATCCCGTCACGGTGAACACCCACCTCACCGGCGTCATCGAATTCTGCAACGGCGCCCTCGTCACCGTGGTGGCCTCCTTCGACGTCTACCAGCACGGCCATGCCCCCATCGAAATCTACGGCACGGAAGGCTCCCTCCAGGTTCCCGACCCCAATACCTTCGGCGGCCCCGTCCGCGTCTTCCGCAACGGCTATGACAACTGGCAGGATGTCCCCCTCACCCATATCTACACGGAAAACTCCCGCTCCCTGGGCGCCGCCGACATGGCCGTGGCCCTCAAGAACGGACGCCAGCACCGCGCCAACGGCGAACTGGCCAACCACGTCCTGGAAGTGATGCTGGCCTTCGACCGCTCCTCCCAGGAGGGCATGCCCGTCACCCTTGCCACCACCTGCCAGCGCCCCGTTCCCCTCCCCCTGGGCCTGGAACCCGGCGAAATCGGAGACTAACCCCCACCCCACCCCTTTACGCCGTCTCGTGCTATCACATCATACATAACACACTGTAATAGAACAACTTATAACACCCACACCCCCGACAGCGCCAGAATATGGGCATGCCGGGGGATGTTTTTTTTGCAGGATCGGGGGGAGGCGTTGTCTTGCTACACGCACAGGGCGGTGATATGGACGGTGCTTCCGGGAGCGGGATGCTTCACGAAATTGCCGTCGATCTCCACACCATCCACGGCGAGTTTCAGGTTCTGGCTGGACTTGTGATCCGGGTTACGCACTTCGATGACATACCGGACGCCGGCCAGGGTGCGTTCCACGGAATATCCGTCCCACTCCTGGGGGATGCAGGGCACGATCCTCAGGCCGCCCTTCTCCGGCCGGATTCCCAGAAGGAACTCCGTGGCGGTGCGGTAGATCCAGGAGGCGCCGCCCGTCAGGTGGGAGAGCGCGGCCTTGCCGAAGGAGGCGTTGTCCGGTCCGTAGCACCAGGATGCGAAGGCATAGGGTTCCCGTTCGTAGAGATCGGCGGAGTCGGCGGAGCGGCGCTGGGGCATGATGTGGTTGAAGTATTCCCAGGCGCGGTCCGCATTGCCCCGCATGGCCTCGGCGATGATGGCCCAGTTGTTGGCGTGGTAGAAAAGCCCCGCGTTCTCGCCGGCGCCGGGGACGTTTCCGCAGTACCGGTTTCCGTCCAGCAACTTGGTGAAAGGCGGCTCATAGAGCCGCAGGCCATACTGGGTGTTCAGGCGCCGATAGACGCTGTCCATGGCCTGGGCCACATGTTCGGGGTTCAGAGTGCCGGCCATGGCGGCCCAGCTCTGGGTGTTCAGGAAGATCCTGCCCTCCTCCTTCGCCTCGCCGCCCATGTAGTCGTTGGGGAAAAGGAGGCGGCGGTAGTAGTCGCCATCCCAGACCAGGGGGCTTTCCAGGGCCTGGGTGAATTCCCGGATCTTGCCTTCCAGATAGGAGCGCTCCGCCTCTTCGGAGGCGTCCAGCAGCCCCAGAAGCACCCGCGCCGCCACGATGTACTGCTCGGCCACCATGATGCTCTCTCCGCTGTCCAGAATCGCGCTGACCACCACAAGCTGGTCATTCCAGTCGCAGTTGAAGAGCTTGGGCAGTCCGTGGGCGCCGGTCTGGTCTCCGGTGAAGTGCATTCCCCGCAGCAGGAGCCCCTGGACCGTGGAGGGCTCGCCCTCGTAGTCCAGCACAGGATGCTTCAGGAAATCCCAGTCGCCGGTCTCGTGGACATACTTCGCCACCGTGAAGACACCCCAGACAATGGAGTCGCAGCGGATGTAGTCCGGAACGGAGCACTTGAAGGTGGAGGGATCAATGAAATGGGTGGCCTGCCCGCTCTTCCGGATGGAGCGCATCAGCAGAAGGATGTTCTCCCGCGTCTCCTCGGGGAAGAAGAGGGCCCCGGACATGATGTCCTGCATGGTGTCCCGGAAGGTCTTTGAGGTGTCGCACCCGGTATGGCGCTGGGAGATGGAGCGCCCGCACCGCATGGTGGTCTTGATGTTCTTGGGGAGCCACACGTTCAGCATCTCGTTCAGCTCGGCGTCGGGGGTCTTCACCTGACAGCGGTTCAGCCGCTCCCTCCACCACGCCGCAAAGTCCTCCGCCGCCTCATCCACTGCGGCGGGGTCATCGTACTTCCTCAGCATGGACGCGGCCTCCTCCAGCTGCGGGGAGGCGGTCAGCTTGACGATGACGCGCTCCGAGGCCCCGGGGGCTAGACGGAAATCCAGGCGGAAGCATCCGCAGATGCAGAAGCCGGCGCCGGGCACTTCGGAGTTGTGGAGTTCGCCGGTCTCCAGAGCCTCGGGGGAAGCCTCTCCCCGGCAGCGCCCCATGAAGCGATCCCGGCTCATCTCGTAGGAGACGAAGGGCTTCGACGCATTGAACAGAGTGTATCCCTTGTGGATCGCCTCATAGGCGAAGTAGTCCAGCCGCAGCGCCCCCAGCCCCTGGTCACAGAACCCCGTCATCTGGTTCCCGCAGAAGTGGAAATAGAGAACCTCCTTGGGGACATCCCGCATGGCGAAATCCTGGTAGGGGTAGGCGGAGAAGACCGCCTCTTCCCTGCGGTGATTGGTAAAGGTGATGTCCCACAGCATTACCGGATCCTTTCGGGGGATCATGTAGCGCACGGTCACGCCGATGCCGTCCTTCTCCGAATCGAAGGTGGTGTAATAGAGGCCGTGGCGGCATTCATAGCGGTCCAGGGGCGTGCGGGTGGGCATGAAGGAAGGGGACCATGGCGCCTTGTCCTTCTCCTTGACATACAGGAAGAATCCGGGGTTATCCTCCGGCTGGGCCATATACTGATACCGGGTCAGGCGGCCCGTGTGGGGCTGCTTATACCACACCGTTCCGCCCGCCCGGTTGGAGACAAAGGCACCCAGATCGGAGACGCCGCCCAGGTAGTTGATCCAGGCGCGGGGCGTCAAGGGCGAGGTGATGACATATTCGTGCTTCTCGGGATCGAAATGCCCGTAGGGATTGCCCTGGTGCTTCTCAGTGTTCATGACGCAGAGTCCTTGATTTGATTTCTCCATGCGGGAGACGCATGTCCCGGGGAGTTCCTCCCGCCACGTCGAACGCCTGACGGAGGACTCCCCAATGCCCCGTTAAGATATTGGCGAATTGCGGTTCGGCCACCACCCCCGCCACGGAAACACCCCATGCCCGGGACATCTTACATCCCCTCTGGGAACATCACAACAAAAAAAAGCCCCGGGGAAGTGGTTGGACTTCTCCGGGGCTGGAAAATCTGGTGCGCGCAACAGGACTCGGACCTGTGACCTCCACCGTGTGAAAGTGGCGCTCTAACCAACTGAGCTATGCGCGCGATTGCGTAAGTGCGGGTTAATATAGGGGGAGGATTTCGGTTTTCAAGTCCTGGCGAGGAAAAAACGGGACTCCCTCGGGGCATGGGGGAAAAGAAAAGCCCCCGGAGTCTGCTTCCCTGGCGAGGGAACGGAGTTCCGGGGGCCCTGTATGGGATGCGGGATCAGAGACTAGCGCATCTCGCCGCCGGGCATGTCAACACCGGGATACCAGTAGTAGTCGGTGCAGATGTAGTTGCGGCCGTAGTCGGGGTTGTTGTTCTTCATCTTGGAGATGGACACGGGCTCCACGTGACCGTCGGTGAAGGAGAGGTTGGCCTGGAGGCTGTGGCGGGCGTAGCCCTCGGGATTCAGCTTCATATAGTCTGCCGTGGTGAAGATGCCGTCCTTGATATAGGTGGTGGCCAGAAGCGCGCCATCCACCAGGTTCACATGGAGGGAGGCGTACTTGATGGAGCCCACCCGGTGCCAGGTGGCGGCCTTTCCGCCATAGACGCTGCCATAGGCTTCAATCCAGGTCTGATTCTGCACGTAGTAGGAGTGGCTCATGCCGGCGCCGGCCTGGTAGCAGATGTTGCCCATGACGCGGTCGGAGGTGGGGCAGGAGGGGCACA
>JBJEVT010000007.1:0-5396 GCA_051884615.1 Oligosphaeraceae bacterium | reverse complement strand
GGTGACGGCAATCTGGCCGGCCAGGTCGGCGCAGGCCTCATCGGCGAATCCGGAGAAGAACATAGTGTCGGGGGGGTTAGAGGGATTGGGAGGTCTTGAAGAAAAGTTTGGCGAAGCGGGCCAGTTCCTCCCGGGGATGGAGTTTCAGGAACTCCTTGGCGCAGGAGAGGACTTTTTCCGAGCATCCCTTGGGGAGGAGGAGCCCGGCCGCCTGGGAGAGCCGGCTGATTTCCCTAATGTAAGCCGCCCGGGCCAGGATGGAGGCGGCGGCCACGGCCACGTCGGCCTCGGCCTTGGGATGTTCGTCCAGCAGGATTTTCCTGCCCCGCTCCATCAGATGGCGGCGCACCAGGTCGCCCCGTCCGAACTGGTCGGAGATGGCCCTGGGGCAGTCCGGCGCGGTTTCCAGGAGGGATTCCAGGGCCCGGGCGTGGGCCCATGCCAGGATTTGGTTGAGGTTTCCCATCCGGGCGTGGAGCTGGTTCAGGCGTTCCGGGGAGATGGCGACCAGGGCGAAGCGCCTGGGCAGCAGTTCCCGGATGCGGGCCTCCAGCGCCAGGATCTGGCGGTCGGAGGAGACGGCCTTGGAGTCCCGCACCCCGGCGTCCAGCAGCTGGGCGGCGGTGCCGGCGTCGGTGTAGGCGCAGGCCACCACCAGGGGGCCGAAAAAGTCCCCCTTCCCGGATTCGTCAATGCCGGCGTGGGGGGTGAACATCTCCGGATCGCTCTTCAACGCCGTCTCCAGGGCGCTGGCTTTCGGCGCGGAGGGCTCCTCCTGCCGGGGCAGCCCCGCCGCCTTCTCCGGCAGCAGTTCCCGGACCCATGCCTCCGCCTCGCCTCCCTGAAAACAGGTCTTCCCCGAAAGGTAGGCGGTGACATTGGTCTTCCCCCGGGCGGCGCGCCAGTGGGCGTAGGGGGCCTGGGCGAAGGGAATCCCCTTGGCTGCCAGGCGTTGTCCAAGCAGATGAATCTCCTGGGGAGTCAGGGAGAAGACCAGGGTGGCGGAGGGGGAAGGCATGGGGGAAAAGGCGGTCAGTCGTCCTTCTTCTCCGGCTCCCGGGCGGGCGCGGCCTCCTGGGCCGTCTCCCGGGAGAAGACGGCGTGGCGCCGGAGGAAGCGGGCCAGGAGAATGACCATCCAGAGAAGCAGGAGGGTGGCCAGGAAGGCCACGGCCAGCAGCAGAAGGAGCTGCCCCGCGGATTCCAGGGTGGCGGGTGCCGCTTCGGCGGGAAGTTCGGAGACGACGACGTCGGGCATGGGAAGGAAGAGGGGGAGGAGCGCTAGGGGAGGGAGAGCCGGAAGAGGGTCCGGCGGGACTGGACGCCCTCCGGGATGGCGGGATGGTCCTCCGGGAGCGTCAGCAGGGTCAGGAAATCCTGGAGCTCCCGGGGATTGCGGGCCAGAAGGAGGAGCTCGCGCCCGCCGGCGCCGCGGGAGAGGAGCGCCGGAGGAGGGGTGTTGGCGGGGAAGACGCGGGGATGGCCGGCCTCGTCCGCCAGGGGGAGTCCCTGGAAGCGCCAGTAGAGGGAGAAGGCGGGATAGTCCGTGGGGTTGACGGCCACGGGGGGCAGGCTCTCCCCCCCCGCGATTCTCGCCGCCAGGACTTGGGTCCAGAGCCGGTTGCCGTCGTCTCCCCGGTAGTATTGCTGCAGGAGGTTCTGGGGCGGGGTCTTTCCCCGGGACAGCTGCCAGCGGGTCAGCCGGTCGCCCAGGATGCCCAGGAGGAGGCCCGGCAGCAGGGCCAGGGCGAGGAGCCTCCGGGAAAGGAAGGTCTCCCCGGGGAGGCGCTCCTTCAGGGGAAGGACGGCGGCCAGGGTGGCCAGGGGAAGAAGGGGAAGGAAGACCCGGGGGAAGGGGGCGTGCCCCCCCGGGGCGGCGGTGACCAGCGCCAGAAGGACGGCGGCCAGGCATCCCGCCGCCAGGGCGAGGGAGGGGCCGGGCTCCTTGCCGCGCCGCCACAGGGGAATCGCGGGAAGGAGGTGGAGGCCGAAGGCCAGAAGAAGATGGCCCGCCACCAGCCAGCCGGAGGACCATCCCCCGGATTCCACCCGCGCCCGCTGGAATTCCTCCCATAATGTCAGATAATAGGCGCCGCCCAGGACGCCCCCCGCCGCCAGGGGCCAGAGGAGTCTCGCCTTGGAGAGGAGGGGGCGGGGCGGCAGGAGGAGCCCCGCCAGGAAGAGGGCCGGCAAGGTCAGCGCGGCGGAGGGCATCACCAGGGGCAGGGCGAGGGAGCAGAGAAAAAGCCCCAGGGCGTTGGCGGGGGTGCCCTTCTCCCGCCGCTCCCAGAGGAGGGTCAGGGCCAGGGTGGAGAGGAAGAGGGCGAGGGGATAGCCCCGCATGTAGAGGCCGAAGGCGGCGAAGAGGGGGCTGGCCGCCAGCAGGAATCCGGTCCAGAGGGCGAGGGGGCGCCCCAGCCAGCGCGCCCAGTGCCGCGCCACGAGGAGGAGGGCGCCCAGGGAGAAGAGGAGGGGCGGCGTCCGCAGAAGGAGCTCGCTGCCGGCGGCGAAGGGGAGAAGGCGGAGCCAGAGCCACTGGACGGCGTTGGCGAGGATGTGGTTGTTGGCGATCCGGTAGTCCCGGAAGACCTCCAGGAGGGAGTCCTTGGGCAGAAGGAACAAATCCAGGGAGAGGACCTCGTCGTACCAGAGTTCGCCCGGGAGCCAGGGGAGGCACCGGAGGAGAAGGAAGAGGCAGAGGAGGAGTTCCCAGGGGAGGGGTTTCCCCGGGGCGTGGGCGGGGCGGGGCGTCATTCCAGGTCGAAGGAGAAGGAGAGGCCGTCGTAGGCCAGGGTGCATCCCCGGGCCAGGAGATGCTGGTCCCGCTCGTAGAGGATGTCGTGGGTGAGGTGGGTGAGCCAGGCCCGCCGGGCGCCGATGCGCCGGAAGGCATCCTCCGCCTGGAGGATGTTGAAGTGGGTGGGATGGGCCTTCCAGCGCAGGGCGTCCAGCACCACGTCGGTGACCCCCTCCAGCAGGGGAAAGGTCTCCTCGGGAATCCGGCTGCAGTCGCAGAGGTAGGCCAGCCGCCCGATGCGATACCCGTAGGTGGCGGCGCGCCCGTGGAACAAGGGCAGGGGGGTCACCGTGAGGGGCCCCACGGCGAAGGGGGCGGTGACGGGACGGTAGGAGAGCTGGGGGATGCTCCACCGGGGGGAGCCGTCCGGCTGGGTTTTCAGCTGGTCCACATAGCCGAAGCGCTGGTGGACCACGGCCAGGTTCTCGGGGGAGCTGTAGAAGGGGAGTTCCTGGCGGGAGTAGACGGTGAGGCCCTGGAGGTCGTCCAGCCCGTCCAGATGGTCGCAGTGGGGATGGGTGAGGCAGACGGCGTCCAGGGAGGTGACGTGTTCCCGGAGGAGTTGTTCCCGGAGGTCCGGGCCGCAGTCGATGAGGATGCGGGTGTTTCCGGCGGTGACCAGTCCGGAGGAGCGGGTGTGGCGGTCTCTGGGATCCCGGGAGCGGCAGACGGGGCAGTCGCAGCAGAGCATGGGCACTCCCCGGCTGGTGCCGGAGCCCATGAAGGTGAAGGTGGCTTGGGTCATTGTGGGGTCTGCATCCGTTCCTGGGCCTTGAGGAGGCTTTGCCGCAGGCTGAGATTCTCGGTCTTCAGACGGGAGAGCCAGCTCTCCAGCTCGTCGTTGCGCCGCCGGAGAAGCCGGTTCTCCTCCTCCAGCTCCCGCCGCCGGCTGGCGGCGCCCCCGCCTTGCTCCTGGCTCCGCAGAAAGAGCTGGAGACACTTCTCCCGCTCCAGGGCGGCGCTGTCCGCCAGCGGGGTCCCCGGGTCGGCTTTGGCCAGACATTGCCCGAAGTGCCACAGGGCCAGGGGAAGCTCCTCGGGCTCCCCCTCCAGGGCCTGCCCCTCGGCAAAGTGCTGGGCGGCGGTCATCTCCTCCAGGATTTGGCGGGGGTCGGGGGAGCCGCAGCCGGAAAGCAGCGACAGGGTCAGCAGGAGGGAAAGAAGAGCCGGCGGGAACCAGGGACGGAGAAGGGGGGCCATGGCGGGACAGGCGGAAGGGGGGTCAGCAGGAAAGCTCGTCCCTCCGGGGAATGGAGGGCTGGGCGCCGGGACGGGTGACGGAGATGGCGGCCGCCTCCTGGGCGAAGGCGATGGCGTCCTCCCAGGGCCGGGATTCCGCCAGGGCCACCGCGAAGGCGCCGTTGAAGGTGTCCCCCGCGGCCACGCAGTCCACGGCATCCACCTTCCGGGCGGGATGGAGCCGCCCGGTGGCGCTGCACCAGCATCCCCGGCTTCCCAGGGTGATGAGCACATGGGGGACGCCCCGGGCCTGGAGGACCGCCGCCGCCCGGGCGGCGCTCTCCTCGTCCTCCACGGGGATGCCGGTGAGCTGCCGGGCCTCGTTCTCGTTGGGGGTGATCCAGTCCAGCAGGGGATAGAGCTCCGGGGGAAGTTCCCGGGCGGGCGCGGGATTCAGCAGGACGGGCACCCCCGCCTGCCGGGCGGCCCGGGCGGCTTGGAGGACGGTCTCCAGGGGGGTCTCCAACTGAAGGAGGAGGGCGGCGGCCCGGGAGAGATCCGGGAGGAGCTGCAGGGCCTCCCGGGGGGAGAAGGTGCCGTTGGCGCCCAGCGCCACGGAGATGCAGTTCTGGCCCTGGCGATCCACCAGGATCAGGGCGGTGCCGCTGGCTTGCTCCCGGTCCACCACCAGCCGGGGCTCGATGCCCTCCGCTTTCATCCGCGCCTCGGTCTCCCGCCCGAAGAGGTCGTCTCCCACCTTGCCCAGAAAGACGCAGCGCCCCCGGGGATAGAGCCGCGCCACCGCCACCGCCTGGTTGGCTCCCTTGCCTCCCGCCGCCATGAGGAAGGAGCCGTCGGAGATGGTCTCCCCCGGCAGGGGAAGACGCTCCCCGCGGATGGTCATGTCGGTGTTGGCGCTGCCTAGGACAAAGATGGGGTTCAGCATGGCGGGGCGGGGGGAAAATGGGCGGGGTGAGCCAGGCGGAGGGGAGAAAAACGCCTTAATCTAAACCATCGGGCTTGCAATCGGCGGAAACCGGGTTAAAGTACGCCTCGTTGTCCGAAAATGACAGCGCATTTCAACTGCGGGATGGAGCAACCTGGTAGCTCGTTAGGCCCATAACCTAAAGGTTGGGTGGTTCAAATCCCCCTCCCGCTACCAATTTCCGACGTCTCCCGAGAGGTTCACGCCTCCCGGGAGATTTTTTTTGCCCGGAAGTCTTGTTTTTCCGGATTTATTTCCTATAATTTCCTGAATGTTGGGATTGCCCTCACGGCGACACACGCCCCAGGGCGCCTCCTCTCCGCTTTCCCTATCGCTGACGTTCTGTATTCTCTATCACACTTCACCTCACCAAAGGGATCTATGAAAAAGTCGTTCACCCTCATCGAACTGCTGGTGGTCATCGCCATCATCGCCA
>JBJEVT010000006.1:0-75988 GCA_051884615.1 Oligosphaeraceae bacterium | reverse complement strand
AGCAAGAACAGCAACGCCAGTGGGAGGAGGAGAGGAAAAGGGCAGAAGAACAACAGCGCAAGATTGAGGAGCAGAAACGCCAGCTGGAGGAGCAGAAACGGCAGCTGGCGGAAAAGGAGAGCGAGCTCGCCCGGGAACGGGAACGCCAGGAGAAGCGGGAAATCCAGGAGGAGCAGAAGAACGCCCGCAAGCCCCGGGGACGCCAGGAATAGGGAACGCAGGTCGACCCCGGCGGCGCCTTCGGCCCACCCCAGATGGCACGGAGGGGCGCTTCGCTTGAACACAGACCACACAGAGGGCGTTTTTCGGGGGGCGTTCCGGCATCCGGTTCCGGATGCCTTGTTGTCCCCGCCCAGGCACGCCCCGCCTGTTCTTTTGGGAGGCAAATTCCCTGCCGCTTCCTAGATTCCCTGGATTTTCCAGAGGGGCTAGAATCCCTGGAGCATCTAGCCCTTTGATTCCCCAGGCGGGGAGGAAGCTATGTTTTTGCGTCGGCGCCGGCGGTCCATCCAGAGGGCGCCGGCGAGACAGGTGAGGCCGGAGGCGAAGAGGAGAGGGAGGAGAAGACGGGAGGGGCGGAAGGGACGTCGTTTTCGTGTCTTTGTCTTTTCCTTTGGGGAGGATTCCCCGAGCCAGTCCTGGAGGAAGGCGTTGTGAATTTCCTGATAGGCTTCGGAGAGCTGGGCATCTTCCTTGACAAACCGAAGTTCATCCAGCGGGGGCAGGGTGAAGAGGGAGGGATCCAGGGAGGGGGAGAAGTGGAAATTCTCGTAGGTCGTCTCGGAGAGGGGGCGTCCCTGCTCGTCGAGAATTCGGCTTCGGAGGATGACGTGGGTCTCTTGATCCACCATATGTTCTTCGAAGGAGCCGGTATCCCGGGATTTTTGGCAGATGCTCCAGCAGGGCCTTCCTTGGTATTCCGCAGTTTTTCCTGTGATTTCGCTCCGGGGAAGAATCTTTATCCGGGGAATGGGAATGGAGCGCCGAAGGCCCCGCATTTTCCTTGCGGAGCAGAAGACCGTGGTTTCTCCTGCGTCGGTATAGTAGATTCGGAAAAGAATGTCCCCTCGCCTGAGTTCCTGGGGGGCGGGAACCCTTCCCTGGCGCATTTCCTCCTCCACCCGCAATACCCGCCCGTCGGGCGTCTGATATTGAGAGACTTGGTAGAGGAGGGTCTTTCCTTTGGCTGCGCCTCCCATGCCCACCTTCCGCTGAAAGGTCATGGTGGTCTCCGCCATCACCCGGGCGGCTTCCGTCAGACGTGCCCGGTAGTTCTCCCCCCATGCGACGCTCCCCCATAGGAGAAAGAACACACAGCAGAGGGAAAGGGGGCGGTGTCTCATGGCTCCTCCGGCTCTTCAGGACATCCTAGCTGACACGCCGCGATGGATTGAATGATGATCTGGTGGCAGTCGCTCTCATTGAAATTTTCATTGTTCTCCGCAGCCACTCGGCAATCCTCGTGATAAGAAGAATACCTGTCACGATAGCGCTGCATCATAGACTCCACTCTGAAGGGAAAAAGCCCGGCTTCCGGGGCAAAATCTCAAGAACAGCATGGGGAGGCTGGCGTATCGAACCGGCGTGCCAGAACCCAAAGCATCGTCAATATATCCAGCCTCTCCCAAATTCTCGGGCAATAGGTTTCTCCGGCTTCTCCCTTGCCGGTTTCGCTCCGGGGAGCCGTCTCTTCTCCATCGCCATCTTCCCCCTCGGAGGATGGCGATGGAGGCGCGGGGGACCTAGAACTGGTATTGGGCGCTGAGGACGAAGCCGTCTCCCACGCCCAGGTCCTTGTTGCCCTTGTTCTTGTCGCCGGTGTTGGCATAGGCGCCCACCAGGGTCAGGTTGTCCGTGACGAACCAGGCGGCGTGGAAGTCCCAGTAGTCGGAGTTCTGGATGCCGTCCCCTGCGTCGATGCCCTGCCGGAACTCCACGCCCAGAGCCACATTGGGGGCGGGGAGGAGGTCCAGGTTGGCGAAGAAGGCGGTGCCATGGTCATTGTGCCCCACGGCGCCGTAGACCACCTCGTCGGAACGCACCACGCCGGCGGAGACCAGGAGGGGCAGGGGCAGCTGGGTGATGAGCTTGGTGGCCACCACATAGACGGAGGTGCCGTCGTGGTCCAGGCCCAGCAGGTCGGCCGTGTAGGCGGAGGTGTGGCTGTAGTTGGCGCCCACGGAGATGGCGGGAATCCAGACGGTGTCAAAGGCGTTCTCCTTCAGGAGGTTCAACTTGATGCCCAGGGTGTGGACGTTGACGTCGTTGTCCCCGTAGTCCCGTGCCTCGATGTTGCTGTAGCCGTAGGAGAGCTCCAGACGATCCAGCAGGGTGAAGGCCACTCCCACGGCGTCCCAGCGGATGTTGGCGTCAGGCAACTCCACATGCCATGCGCCCGCCTGGGGCAGCGTCACCGGAGAGGAACTCTCCTCCGACAGGGGCTTGCCCGCCGTGTAGGCCAGGGGATTGAAGGCGATGCCTCCCGCTCCCTGGAGATTGTTTAGCGGCACTCCTCCATGGACGGAAGGAAGCAGAAAGAGGGTCAGCGCCCCGAAAAGGGCAAGGGCAATACGACGAAGAACAAGGTGGTGAATGGCGGTCATGGCGAAATCTCCTTCGGATGATCCGGTGGATGGGGGACGGGAACGAGAAAGGAGAACGGACCGCCGCGGACGATCCGACTCCTCCCTCAACGAAGACTCTATGCGCACGCCTCGCTACTCATCGGGACGAGAGACGGTGCATACACAACTGATGTTGTTGTCTTCTAAATATACCCCTCTGGGGGAGTCCGTCAAGGCCGTTGGAGAAAAATATCTACTTTTCTGATTGTCTTTATTCGGATTCTTGTGGGAAATCCAGTTGTCGGAGCGCCTCATAGAGTGCGATGGAGGCGGCGTTGGCCAGGTTATGGCATCGTGCGTGGCGTCCGGTCATGGGGATCGTGACCAGGTCGTTCTGATAGGTTTGATAGAAATCCTTGGGGAGTCCGTGCTGTTCGTTTCCGAAGACGAGGAAATCTCCGGGTTGGATTTGGGTTTGGAAGAGGCTCCGTTGGGTTTTGGAGGAGAGGAAGAGCATTCTCCGGGGTTTCATTTCCTGGAGGAAATGGTCGAAGGAGCGCCAGAGGTGCCAGTGGAGGAAGGGCCAGTAGTCCAGTCCTGCCCGTCGCAGATGCGCGTCATCCAGGAGGAATCCCAGGGGTTCGATGAGATGGAGGACGGTGCCGGTGTTGACGCAGAGCCTGCCGATGGTGCCGGTGTTCTGGGGGATTTCCGGGGCGACCAGGACGATATGGAGAGGGGTGTAGGCCATGGGGTCAGGGGTGTCGTGTCAGGGCATCCTGGAGGAAGTCCTGGAATTGTGGGCTGTCCTTGTCCAGGAGATTGGCGGCCATTTGGAGGAGGAATCCCAGGGGGGTGTTTTCCTGTTGGAATTCCCGGAGGAGCTGTTGTTTGTCCTCCGGGGTCCAGGGGGCGGGGGATTCTCCCCGGAGGGTCTGCCGGATTTCCGTCAGGAGCCTGGGGTTTTTCAGGAGTCCCCGGGCGGGGGCCAGGGCGTCCACCCGGCATTCCTCCGCCATGCGGAGGGCGTCCTGGGGGGTGAAGAGGTCGCCGGAGCCCACCAGGGGGATGTCCGGCAGGAGCTCCCGGGCTTCCTTCAAGCGGAGCCAGCCCCGGGGGACGGGGCGGTAGGCTTCCTGGACGGTGCGGTAGTGGAGGGTGAGGAAGTCGGGGCGCGCGGCGTCCAGCACGGGGGCCAGGCGCCGGGGAAATTCCTCGGGGGCCTGGAGGCCGGTGCGCATCTTCACGCCCACGGGGCAGTCCAGGGCCTCCTTCAGCTGCGTCAGGGTCTCCCCGATCCAGGAGGGATCCGCCAGCCGGGCGCCCCCTGCGCCGTTCCGCACCACGATTTCGCTGGGGCAGGCGCAGTTCAGGTCAATGGCGGCGGCGCCCAGTTCCCGGAGGATCCTGGCGGCCGACACCAGCTTCCGGGTGTCCGTGCCCATGAGCTGGACAATGCAGGGAAGGCCGGTGGCGCGGTAGGGGGCAAGCCAGGCCTGGAGCCGCGCCCTGCGGGGAACCGCCACGGAGATGCGCAGAAAAGGGGTCCACCAGGCACGCACCCACCCGTGCCGGGTGAGGATGGACAGGAAATTCCCGGTGGTGACTCCCTCCATGGGCCCGGGCAGAATCCGGGTGGGGAGGAAATGGCCGAAGCGGGGGAGGGTGAAAGGTGTGAGGAGGAGGGAGGACATAGGAGAGGGGAGTAATGTGGCACGGAATTGGGAAATCGCTCCCGGGAAGAGGAAAAGCGGGCGTTTTGCGCCAGGGATTCCGGGGCGGCCGTCCAGGGGGTATACTGTTGGGAAGCCGGGGCGGGTCGCCCGGCAGTTTTTTCCTAGGTTGCCGACTGCTTATGGATGGACATCTTCTTTCTGATCTTCCGGCGGAGGAACGTCCCCGGGAACGCCTGGAACGCCTGGGGGCCTCCGCGCTCTCCACGCCGGAATTGCTGGCGATTCTCCTGCGGACCGGCGTCCGGGGAAACAGCGCCACCGCCGTGGGCGCCCGGATTCTGGAGCATTTCCAGGGGGATCTGGGGGCGCTGGCCACCGCTCCCCTGGGGGAATTGCAGCTGTTGCGGGGAGTGGGCCGGGCCAAGGCGGTGGGGCTGGCGGCCGCCTTCGAACTGGGGCGCCGCCTTGCGGCGTCCCGTCTTCCCGCCAAAATCTCCCTCAACTCCCCTGCCACCGTGGCTGAATATCTCCAGACCCGCTTTCGCCAGCGGGAGCAGGAGGAGTTCCATGTACTCTTTCTCAACGCCAAACACCAGGTGATGGCGGAGGAATGCGTCACCGTGGGTCTGAAGGACCGTGCCCTGGTGCACGCCCGGGAGGTCTTCCGGAAGGCGGTTCGCACAGGATGCCTCCGGGTGGTGCTGGCCCACAACCATCCCTCCGGGGACCCCCGCCCCTCGCCGGAGGATGTGCATCTGACCCGGAATCTGGTGGAGGCAGGAAAGGTGCTGGACATCCGGGTGCTGGACCATATCGTCCTGGGAACCCGTCAAGGAGACCCCGCCGGCGTGGGATATTTCAGTTTCCGGCAGGGAAAGCTCATGGAGGCGCCGTAGAGAATCTCGTCCCTCGAAGACGACCCACACACAGAGCACACAGAGGGCGCTGCCGCTTCAACACGGAGCACACAGAGGGCGCCTGCGGCGCGCGCGGATGACACGGAGGGCGGAAGGCGGGGGCTAGCCCCTCCAGCCCCTCCAGATTTCCTGGGGGGGAATGTCTTACAGGTCCCCCAGATCCAGCTGGCAGACCCGCATGACCTCGGATTCCGTAGTGAATCCCTTCTCCACCTTCAGCATGCCGTCTTCCCGCAGGCTCCGCATGCCGTGCTTCTTGGCGATCTGGTTCAGAACGGAGGTGTCCTGGTGGGTGTTGATGGCCTCCCGGAGGGCGTCGTTGATGCGCATCAGCTCGAAGATGGCGATACGGCCCCGGTATCCGGAGCCCATGCAGGTGCGGCAGCGCTTGCCCCGGGGATCCTGGGGCGTGGGTTCTCCCAGGAAGCCCTTGCCTCCGCAGTCCGGGCACACCCGGCGCACCAGGCGCTGGGAGGCCACCGCCAGCAGCGCGGAGGAGATGAGGAATCCCTCCACCCCCATCTCCACCAGACGGGAGATGGCGCCGGCGGCGTCGTTGGTGTGCAGCGTGGAGAGCACCAGGTGGCCCGTCAGGGAGGCGTGGATGGCAATCTCGGCGGTCTCCCGGTCGCGGATTTCCCCCACCAGCACCACATCCGGGTCCTGGCGGACGATGGCGCGCAGGCCGCTGGCGAAGGTGAGGCCGATGGAGGCCTTCACCTGAATCTGCTGCAACCCCTCCAGCTGATACTCCACCGGGTCCTCGATGGTGATGATCTTCCGGTAGTCCGCATTGAGCTGCTTCATGATGCAGTACAGGGTGGTGGTCTTGCCGCTGCCCGTGGGGCCCACGATGAGGATCATGCCGTGGGGCATGTTGAAAATCTGCCGCAGCTGCTCCATGGTGTCCGGCAGCAACCCCACCTTGTCCAACTCGAAGACGGAGGAATCCTTCTGCAGCAGACGCAGCACGATGGACTCGCCGTGCATGGTGGGAATGGTGGAGACGCGGACGTCCAGGGCGTTGCGCCCGCCGCCGTTGAGCTCGATGCGCCCGTCCTGGGGCAGACGGCGCTCCGCGATGTTCATGCCGCTGAGCAGCTTGATGCGGGAGGCGATGGCGGGGAACTGGGAGATGGGGGGGCGCAGCACCGTCTGGAGCATGCCGTCAATGCGGAAGCGCACCTGCACGTCCTTCTCGTTGGGCTCCACATGGATGTCGCTGGTGCCCGTCTCCTGGGCCCGGGTGAAGATGTCGTTGACCAGACGGACGATGGGGGCCTCTCGCGCCAGGTCCCGGAGGGCCTGCTCGGAGTCGCTGTCCAATCCCGCCAGGGGTTCCTCCGGACGGTCGTAGACGGAGGCCAGATAGCGTTCCACATAGGAGCGCCGGGTCAGGACGAACTCGGGCTCCACCTCGTAGAGATTGCGCCAGAGCTGATCCAGCCATCCCAGGCGATAGGGGGAGGCCACGGCCAGCACGGCCTTGTCCGCCGTCCACAGCAGGGGAAGGCAGAGCTCGGCGGCCAGGAAATCGTAGGTCGCCTCGGGGCAGAAGGGGATGTCCCGCCCCTCCTCCTCGTCCAGGACGGGGAGGAGGGTGGCCTGGGCGTAGATTTGGAGGAGGGCCTGGTCGTCCAGCCGTCCCTCCTCCAGGAGGGCCTGGTCCTGCCGGGTGGAGCCGGCCAGGAGGGTTCCGGGGTCGGCGACTTTCAGGTGCTGCGCCAGCAGCTCCCGGATTTTCTCCTCCAGGAGGCGTCCCTGGAGGGGGGAGAAGATGTGGGGGGATTCGGGCATGGGGGTGGGGAAGAGGGGGTTAGAATTGCTCTTCGTCATGCCGTTTGGCGATTTCCTCCAGGGAGGCCCTGTAGCGCCGGATGAGCTCCTCCTGGAAGTTGTCGTTGTCGATGACGTTCACCGTGATGAGCACCAGCACCTCGGTGCGGACATTCTGGCGGTTGTCGTAGCCGAAGAGGGCGCCCAGATAGGGGATGTCCCGGAGGAAGGGGATGCCGCTCTTGGTGATGGTCTCCTTGTTCTGGACCATGCCGCCCATGAGGATGGTGGTGTTGTCCTCCACCGTCATCACCGTGGAGATGTCCTTCTTGGAGAAGTTGGGGGCGCTGGTGTTGTTGGTGTTGGTGCTGTTGGCCAGGAGGGCGGTGACTTCCTGCTCGATTTCCAGACGCACCTCGTTGCCGGCGGTGATGCTGGGGGTCACGGTCATGATGACGCCGATGTCCTTGTATTCGTAGTTGGTGGAGGTGTTGCCGCTGGAGCTGGTGTAGCTGGTGGACTGGGTGGGGACGGCGATCTCCTCGCCGGCCTGGAACTTGGCCTCCTGGCCGGAGACCACCACCAGCTGGGGTTCGGAGAGGATCTTGGTGCGCCCTTCGCCGGCCACGGCGGTGACCAGGGCGAGGGGGTCCTTGGCCTTGTGGAGGATGAGCCCCAGGCCGTTGGACTCCCAGGAGCTGAGGGCGCCGGCGATGGCCTCGTCGGTGCCGCCCAGCAGGTCCCCCAGAGCGCCGCTGCCCGCCCAGCCGCCGGAGGCGTTCCAATTCCCCTTCTCCAGCAGCTTGGTGGCGGCGTAGCTGATGCCGAACTCCGTGGATTTGTCCAGGGTCACGTCGGCGATGATGGCGCGGATGGAGACCTGGCGGGAGGGCACGTCGTGCCGGGTCAGGAAGGCCTGGATGAGGGCCCAGGTGCGGGGCGTGGTCTTGATGGTGAGCCGGTTGCTTTCCTCGTCGGCGAAGATGGTGACGGGGGTTTCGAAGACGGAGAGATTGGCCTTCTTGGTGCTGTCCTGCTCCTTGCCGGAGGTGCGGCTGGTGGAGTTCCGGTTGGTGCTGGTGGTGCTCCGGCTGGTGGAGGAGGAGGTGGTGGAGGTGGAGGACGAGGTGCTGTTCAGGCTGCTGGCGGAGGAGGTCCGGGAGGAGCTGGTGGAGCGGGAGGAGTTGGAGGAGTCGGAGCTGCTGATGACGATGTCGGTGTTGAAGAAGGTGGACATGGCCTCGGAGAGGCGGCGCACCGTGGTCTGGGTCACGTTGTAGAAGTAGATTTCCTCCTGGTCCATCCGGTCGCTGCGGTCCAGGGCGCGGATCCAGCGGCCCACTTCCTCCACCACTTCCGGCAGGGCGGCGGAGACCACCACGCAGCCCAGGCGGGGCAAAGGCGCCAGCTTGATGGCGCCGCCGGAG
Source organism: Oligosphaeraceae bacterium (assembly GCA_051884615.1). Classification (GTDB taxonomy): domain Bacteria; phylum Verrucomicrobiota; class Lentisphaeria; order Oligosphaerales; family Oligosphaeraceae; genus UBA1724. The sequence continues at coordinate 67,628 of JBJEVT010000006.1, read as the reverse complement.
GCGCCGGCGGCGGTGGCCACCGGGTAGCCCAGCACGGGGAGGAGGACATTGAGTTCGGCGGCGACGGACTCGGCGTCCACCTGGCGGCAGAGGAAGGTGCCGCAGGGCCATTCCCGTTCGCCCTTGTTGTCCAGCTGGGCCACCAGTTCCCGGATTTTGTCCATGTTGGCGGGGGCTTCCACCACCACCAGGGTGTTGGCGTCGGTCAGGTCGGTGGCGGAGGCGCCCTCCGTCATGAAGGGCTTCAGGAGATTGGCGACGTCGGCGCTTTTCTTGTAGCGGATGGGCAGGAATTCCACCACCACGTTGGGCTGGCGTTCCGTGGCGAAGAGGCGTCGTTCCTGGGGCATCTTCTCGAAGGGGAGGATGTGGAGGAAGCCGTTGTTCATGGAGGCGTAGGCGCCGGAGAGCCACAGGATGTGCTCGAAGGTGGCCCAGGCTTCCGCGGCGGTCATGGTGGTCTCCACCGAGAGGGTGACGGCGCCCTTGACCGCCGGATCCATGAGATAGCTGAAGTTCAGCAGGTCGGGGCTGGCGAAGGAGGCCACCACCTCGGAAAGATCCGCCGCATTGAAGGCCAGCACCACGCTGACCTGGGTGGTGGGATCCGGCAAGCCCTTCAGCAGGTTGTCAGGATAGGGCGTGGGGGAGGTGGCGGCGGCGCCGCCGCCGTTGCGTCCCGGAAGACTGCCCTCCCGCTGCAGGCCGGCCTCCTCCTCCTGCTCCGAGGGCTCCTCCACGTGGATGGGGGAGACATCCAGGGTGGAGGCCACATGGGTGAGGGAGGAGTCCGCGAAGGGGAGCGGGCGTTTTTCGCCGGTTGCCAGTCGGGGGGAGTTGGCCTTGGGGGTGGTGCAGGAGACGAAGAGCACCATGGTGCCCAGAACGAGGTTCCGGAGGCAGAGGGAGGGGGAGATGTTCATCGTAGGAGGAGGGGAGGCAGTGGGCGTGTCTGTCAAAGGGGGTGTGGGGCGGCGCTAGCGGTTGCCGGGGCGTACGGAGCGTCGGGGAGCCCGCGCGGGGCTCTGTTGCTGCTGGGCGTTCTGCTCCACTTGCTGCCGGATTTGTTCCGTCCGATCGTCCTGGGGTGCGTTGTCGGCGGGGAGCTGGGCGGGGGCGGGGCTGTCCCCGTTCTGTCCCGGCGGGGGCGGGGGCTGTCCGGGATTGGCGGCATCCCGTTCCTTTTGCTCGGCCTGGTTTCTGCGCTGTTCGTCGGCCTGTTTCTGTCGGATGGAGTTCTGGCGTTCCTGCTCCTGGGCCTGGCGTTTCTTGGCGGTGGCCTCCACCTGGGCCTCCCGGCGCCGCGCCGCCTCGCTGCCGGCGTAGTTGATGTGGAGCTGGATGGTCTGGCTTCCCCGGGTCACCTCCACCATCTTCTTCTCGGGATAGATGGCCTTCAGCAGATACCCGGTGTCGTTGATGGGATCCCCCTCCCGGAAGAGCAGCTTCGTGGGCTTGGCAAGGGCGCCGGGGGCGGGGGGAGTCTCGGGTTCCTGACGCCCGCCGGGGGCGCGGCGGTTGGCGTTGCCGCGCGCATTGCCGCTCCGGTTGGCGTTGCCGCCGGACTGGCGCCCCCGCAGCACGGCCACGGGCACCGGCGGCTTGTCCACCGGCGTGATCTGGGCGATGCCCACCAGCTCGAATTCGAAATTCTTGTCCATGGCAGCCGCGATGGCCGCCTGGTCCAGCGCCTCCTTCTCCTCGGGCTCGACCTCCTGGCGGGCGGGGAGGAAGAGGGTTTTGCGCCACAGGTCCTCCAGGGAGGCCTTGGCGGGCAGGGCCTCCTCCGGGGCGGCGGGCAGCAGAGAGACCACCTTGGTCTCCCGGGGCACCTTCTCCCCGCCGGGGGCGGCTTCCAGGCGGGAGGCGGGCAGGGGCCGGGGGGGCTTGGAGGTGATGGCCTTCAAGGCTCCCGCCACAGTGGCGGCAACCAGGAGGCCGTCAAGGATGAGCCAGGCGAGTCCGGACATGGGGGTGGGGAAGGTGGGGGGTCAGTTTTTCGCTTTGGGGGTCCTGGGGGCGCCCTCGGCCTTGGCGGGGGTGCTCTCCTGGAATCCCAGGAACGCCAGGGCGTCGTTGTTCAGCACCAGCACCCGGAAACGGGCGTTGAGATTCACGGCGGCGGGGGTGCGGGGATTGTCCACCTGGAGCTTGCAGTAGTCCCAGCGGAATTTCCGCCCCGTGGGGGTGGAGCGCATCAGGGAGAAGAAGCGGGAGAGATCCCGCATGGAGACTCCCTTGATGTCCACGGAGAGAATCACCTCCTGGAGGCAGGAGCCGTTCTTCTCCTTGTTCACATCCACCTTCTGGCTTCCCGTGGCGTTGGAGAGCTGCGCCAGGCGGGTGATGCGGTTGAATTCGGCGGAAATCTCCTGGTCCACCTTGGCGGTGGGGCCGGAGGGCACCCAGTAGGGATCCGCCAGGGTGCGCAGGGAGCGCAGGGACGCCTGGCGCTCCTCCTGGGTCTTCCGGGCAACCATCAAATCCCCCTGGAGGGACTTCAGCTTCCGCTCCTGGTCGGCAACCCTGCCCGCCGTGGGCAGCTGGATCACGGGGAGATACTGGCGCACCACCAGAAGGCACACCACCACCATCACCGCCAGCAGAAGATTCTGTCTTGTCTTGGGCTTCAGCATGGCCTATTCCTCCTCCTCCAGGGACTCCCAGTCCTCCTCGGCTCCCTCCTCCGACGCCTCGCGGGCCGCAGCCTCCTGGCGCCGCCGCTGCTCCTGCTCCTTCTGGAGACGCTCCTCCTCCCGGTTCTTCCGGACCTGGGCCTCCAGGGGCGTGTCATACCGGGCGGTCAGCTCGAAACGCTGGCTGTAGAGGTTGCCCGTCGCGGCGCTGAGGCGCTCCGTCACATCCCCCAGATAGGGGGAATCCTCCAGTTTCCCAGGCAGGCCCTCCAGCTTGCTGGGGCCCTGGATGCGGAAGCCGATCTTTCCGTTGCGCCACTCGAAGGCGTCGGCGGTCCAATGGGTCTCGGGGATGATCTGGGTGATGGCCAGCAAGGCGGTGGGGAAGTCGGGTCCGGCGGGGATGTTGTCCAGGAGCTCCTGCTGCAGGAGACTGGTCCGCTCCGTGTCCTTGGGGTCGTTTTGCTTCTGGAGGGCTTCCAGTTCGGCGGTGGTCTTCCGGATGGCTTCGTCCAGCTGCCGGAGCTGCCGGGCGTGTCCGGAGAGATTCCCGGAGGCCACATAGGCGAAGAGAGCCAGGAGCACCACGCACAGGCAGGCGGCCAGGGCCTTGAGGCCCACATGGCGCCGTGCCTGGAAGCGTTCCGGCAGGGGGACGAGGGTGGCGTGGTCGTTGCCCAGGGACTCGGTCATCCCGTAGAGCGCCAGGAGGATGGCGGCGGTGAAGGCGGGGCGCTCCTCCGCGGGGTATTTCTCCAGGGCATGGGTCTGGCAGAGGGAGGCGGGGAGGATTTCCTCCAGGGAGGGACTGGCGTCCTCGGGGAGGGGCTGTACCACTCGTCCGGAGGGGGAATCCTGGTAGGTGTAGCGGGGGGCGGCGGCGTCTTCCCCGGGCAGGATGAAGTTCTTGCCGGCCAGAAGGGGATCCAGGGCCACGGGGGCGGGCAGGAGGGCGTCCGCATGGTGCAGCCCCTCCATGGACTTCAGCCAGCTGTTCCAATTCTCGGTGCGAACATAGTAGAGGCGGATTCTCCGGGTGGTCTTGCCCGGGGTCCGGGGCAGCACCCGGTATCCCCAGCGCAGCTTTTCCGGAGAGAGGGGAGTCTGCTTCCGCAGCTCGAAGCCCAGGGCGTTCCGCAGCTCCTCCTTCTTCAGGGGAGGCATCTCCAAATCCGTCATGCCCCAGCCCTGGCCGTTGCCCCCCGCCACCAGATAGCATTGCTCGTCGGCCCCCACTTCCCGCACGCCTCGCAGCACCAGCTCCGCGGGGGAGGCGCCATCCTTCCCCAGCTCTCCCCGCCAGCACTGGGCCACCCGGGCGCCATGCCCCTCGGCGGACAGCCGTACGGCATGGCAGGAGGCCGTGGACCAGGTGACGGCGATGGCGAAGCTTCGGGTGTAGGGGGAACTCATGGGAGGGGAAAAAGGAGGAAGGGGAAGGGAGGGGACAGGACCCGGGGAAGAAACGGCGGGGGGAATGCTTTATTGTGCCAGCCCCTCCAGGTTGTAATTCTGGGCGAAAAAAGCCAGGTTCCGCTGGAAATCCTCCGGCGGCGGTGCGGTGAAAACCATCCGCTCCCCGGTGAGGGGATGGGGGAGCGCCACCTTCCAGGCATGCAGCATCTGGCGGGGCGCCACCAGCGGGGGACGCTTCCCGTCCCCCCCATACAGGGAATCCCCGAGAACCGGATGCCCCACATGGGAAAGATGCACCCGGATCTGATGGGTGCGCCCGGTGTAAAGACGCACCTGCAGCAGCGCAATCCCGTACATCTCCCCCACGACCCGGTATTTGGTGAGGGCGGGACGCCCGCCCTGGGGCAGGACGGCCATCCGCTGGCGATGCCGGGGATCCCGCCCCACCGGCGCCTCGATGGCGGCGAAATTCTCCTTGAATCCCCCGCGGGCCAGGGCGAGGTAGAGCTTGTCCACCTGACGCTCCAAAAAACTCCGCTTCAGGGCCTCCCAGGCAGGCTGGGTCCGGGCGACCACCAGCACGCCCGAGGTGTCCTTGTCCAGCCGGTGGACGATGCCCGGGCGCAGGGCGTCCTCTCCGACAGAGGCGAAGGCGGCAGGTTCCCGGTAGAGGAGCGCGGAGACCAGGGTCTCCCCCTCCTCTCCGGCGCCGGGATGCACCACCAGCCCCGCCGGCTTGTTCACCACCAGCAGGGCCTCGTCCTCGTGGAGAATCTCCAGGGGCAGTTCCCGGGGGACGGGGCGGGGGGGCGCGTCCGTCTCCTCCGGGGGTAGCGCATAGACCAGGCGGTCCCCCTCCTCCAGGCGAAGCCCCGCCTTGCCCGGCTCCCCGTTCACGGTGGCGCATCCGGCGGCCAGGGCGCGCTGGATGGCGGTGCGGGAGCGTTCCGGATGACGGGAGACCAGGAGGAGATCCAGGCGCATTCCGGCGGTGGCGGCGTCAATGTCCAGTGTGGTCTGGGGGAGCGGGGTCACGGTCGTGGTCTCTCCTGGGGGCGTGGCGTGGTCTTGCGGTATTTTGTCCAGAGGAAGGCGGCCAGGGTGGCGGGGAGGATGACCAGGGCGGTGGTCCACTGCGCGGGGGTCAGGAGGCCGGCGTGGTGGTAGTCGCCCCGGAGGAATTCCAGGAGGAAGCGTCCCGCGGAGTATCCCAGGAGATAGAGGAAGAAGAGGCGTCCCTTGGCCAGGCCCCGCTTCTCTGCCAATAGAAGGAGCCCAGCCACCAGAAGGCACCACAGGGTCTCCAGAGCCTGGACGGGCAGGACGGGCAGCGGGGAGGGGAACGCCTCTCCCTGGAGAGACAGAAGCCCCTGCTGAAGCTGGGTGTTCAGGACGTCGTTGCCCTGGGCGGGATAGAGGACCGCGCCCCAGTGGCTCCAGGGTATGCCGAAGCAGCATCCGTTGAAGAGGCAGCCCAGACGGGCCACGGCGTGGGCGGCGGGAAGGGCCGGCGCCATCATGTCCCCCACCCGCCCCGCAGGCCACCTCCTCCAGCGGCAAAGCCCCAGGATGGCCAGGGCAGCCACCACAAAACCTCCCTGGAAGACAAGCCCACCCTCCCAAACGCGAAAAATCCCCGGAAGATCCCGGGCGAAAAGCTCGCCCCAAAAACGACGGACAAACTCCAGCCGCGCCCCGATCACCCCGAAGATGACACTGCAATTCAAGAGCAGCGACAACTCCTCCACGGTGAATCCGTAGCGCTTCCGGCGCGCCACCATCAGACCGTAGCCCGTCAACATGGCCAGCACGGCAAAAAGACCGTACCAGCGCAGCTGGAAATGCCCCAGGGAGAAGATGACGGGGGAGGGAAGGGAGACCATGAAAAGGGAACCAGACACCAGAAACAGGGGGGACAATCCTCTCCAGCGCATTTCGCGCCAGGGACTTCGATACCAGGCATTAGCGTAATTCTCCGAAGACGGATTGCAACCCCATCCCCCTGGGAAAAGCCGAGTTTTTTCCCTGGAGCCCTCCCGCCGTGTTCGCCAAAACCGGACCACCCCCAAGACGAACGTCATGTCGAAAAAAGCCCGATTTTTCGACATGATCCCGCTCTCGTGTCGAAAAAGTGCCCGATGGTGGATAGGTTCCTTATTTCAAGGGTGGGGGCAAGACAATCCGGCGTAGAGGGGACGCAACGGCTTCCTGATGAAATCTTCACTTCGCCCCGTCGGGGGAGATTTCCTGGATGCGCCCCTGCCATTGGACCAGGAGTTCCACCAGGGGAACGTTGATGTAGTAGTTGGTTTTCCCCACCTTGGTCTTTCTCATCACACCGCCATCCACCAGACGATTCAGATACTTCGTCGCCGTTATGCGGTGCACCCCCATGGTGTTCTGCATGAACTCGATCTTGGTGTAGGGGTGGTGGAAAAGATGTTCCACGAGTTCCTGCTGGTATTGCTTTCCAAGGAGGGAACGAAGAATCTCCTCCTCTTGTCGCATCAGGTTCTGAATGGCTAGAATCAAACGGACAGTATCCCGCGCCGTTTCTTCCATTCCCTTCAAGAGGAAGAGGATCCATTGATGCCATTGTGTGGCGTTGTCCTCATGTTCACGGATTTCCTGGAGAAGCCGATAATATTCTGCCTTGTGGTGCGTGATGTAGCGGCTTAAATAGAGGACGGGCAGATGAAGCAAATCGTGGATGACCAGAAGGAGAATCGTGAGAATGCGTCCGGTTCTGCCATTTCCATCATAGAAGGGGTGGATGCTTTCAAACTGATGATGGATGACCGCAATTTTCACCAGGGGATCCCAGGGGCAGAGTTCCGGGAGGTTGATGAACTTTTCCAGTGCCGCCATGTGCGCCTCAATCTCCTGGGCGCTTTGGGGAGGCGTGTAGACCGTTTCTCCGTCACTGTTCTTCAGGAGAGTGCCTGGCACCTTGCGGAATCCGGCATCGTTCCCAACCAGTGTCCTCTGAATCTCCTTGATGGTGTTGTTGGTCAGTAGTTTTTCCTTCCGCATCATGGAGAAACCCCGCTTGATGGCCTCCCGGTAACTCAACACCTCCTTGGCGGCGGCAGAGGTCACCATCTCCCGGACGAGCAAGTCCGCTTTGTAGAGGTCATCATGGGTGGTGACAATGTTCTCCACCTCCGAACTGTCCTTGGCTTCTTGGAGCCCCAGGGTGTTGATGAGAATATCCTCGTTGGGAATGGTCTGTTCCAACCCCTTCAACTCTCCCAATTGACGATGGGTGGCGCTAAGCTGTTTGAGGATCTCCCTGGTCTCCAGCTCCAGGGAAAGGGGCAATTCCGGAATTCGATACATCTCGCACACTCCAGGTCAACGAAACAGACTCTCCGCCGACGGGCATCGCCCTCGCAAGGACAACCAGCCCGGATTCTTCGATGCATGGCAAACAGGGGACGCCCTCATGACATCGTCGACATGTAAAAAATAACCCGATTTTTCGACATGACCCCACTCTCATGTCGAAAAAATCCCGATTTTTCGACATGACATCGCCCTCGTGTCGAGAAATGGACTGTTGGCGCTCCCTTCCTCGCTCACCTCCCTCGCGGGCGCACGCGTGCGGGCAAGCCCGCCCGTGCCCGCCCCCTTGTTCTTTTGGGGTGCAATCTCCACAGAGCTTCCTAGATTTCAAGCCCTCCTAGTCCCTCTAGTCCCTCTAGGGCATCTAGGGCATCTAGCCCTTTGATTCCCCGTGGGGAGAGATGCCCTCCGTTTTCCCGTCTCCGCTTTGGGGGGAGAACCTCCGGCATTTCCGGGAGCTCCCGGGATTCTTCGAGGTTTTCCCGAAAAAGGGCATGTTGGGTTCTTCCGTCCTGGATTATGCTATGGGGATTCGCCGATGGAGGAGTGTGAGGGCAGGGTTCCTCCCCCCCCCCCCCCCCCTCGTGCGGCTTGGGAACGATTTTCTTGCAGGAGACGCATTTCATGAAGACGCAGTCATTTTTGGAGAAAGCGCAGAAGGGGCTTCCCCCGTTGAAGCATTGGCTCATGTCCCCGGTGGGGCTGGTGGAGCCGGTGGAGGACTCCGGTGCCTGGCAGGGGGTGTCCATGAAGCCCGTCGAGCCCAGGCGTTCCTACGGGAACGGGGAGCGGATTTGCTTTGATTTCGGCGAACATTCCGTGGGGCATGTGGAACTGGAGCTCTCCGTGGATGGGAAGGACTTCGACTCGCCCCTCTTTCTCCGTTTCCTGGCGGCAGAGCTCCCTTATGAATTCCGCTATCGGCGGGAGGAGTGGACCAGCTGGATCAGCCAGGCCTGGATGCAGGAGGATTTCGTGAAATACGACACTCTTCCGGAGAAAATCCGCCTGCCCCGGCGCTACGCCTTCCGCTACCTCATGGTGGAGGTCGTCGCCACCCCCAATCCCGTCATCTTCCGGAAGGTGCGCCTGCGGGCGGAAAGCGCGGCGGGACGGCATCTGCCTCCCCCGCCAAAAGGACTCTCCCCCCTGGAGAACCAGATTTGGGAGACGGGGGTGCGCACCCTGCGGAATTGCATGCAGACCGTCTTCGAGGACGGCCCTAAACGGGACCGGCGCCTCTGGCTGGGGGATCTGCGCCTGGAAGCCCTGGTGAACGCCGTGACCTACCGGAATCCCCGGGTGGTGGAGCGCTCCCTCTATGTCCTTGCCTGCGCCATGGAGAAGGATGGCATCTTCCCCTCCTGCGCCTAAGAGGGGGAAATGCTGGGCCGGCACGGCGCCCATGCCTACGAATACCCCTTCCTCCTCCCCAAAATCCTGGTGGAGCACATCGGCTTCTATCAGCGCCGCCAGGTCGCCCGGGATCTTTATGACATCGCCCTCTACCAGTTCACCCGGGTGGAGAAAGACATCAGCAAGGAGGGACTCCTTCATGTGCCGCCGCCCCAGTGGTCGGTCATCGACCAGAACCGGACCATGGACAAGACGGTGGGCACCCATTGCGCCTATCTCTATGGACTGGAGGCCATGGCGCAGCTCTCCGATTTGCTGGGCAGAAAGGATGCTCCCTGGCTCCGGGAACGGGCGGCATGGATGAGAAAGACCGCCCGGGACCACTGGCTCCAGAAGGACGGTTTCTTCGCCACCGCCCGGGAGTTGGACAAGGGAGAACGCACCCTGGCAAGCCAGATCTGGGCCATCCTGGGACAGGTGGTGACAGGGGAGGAGGCCAGAAAGCTCCTGAAAAGGGCGCTGGAGGACACCTCCCTGGTGGCGCCCATGTCCCCCTATCTCCAGCATTTCATCCTGGAGGCATGCCGCCAGGTGGGGAACGAGGAGGCGCTGCACCAGGTGATTCGAAGCTACTGGGGCGCCATCCTGGCGACGGGAGCCACCACTTTCTACGAGGTCTTCAAGGAGGACGATCCTTTCTACAGCCCCTACAAGCAGACCTGGGTGAACTCCGCTTGCCATGCCTGGAGCTGCACTCCCGTCTATTTCCTGGCCTAGCTTCCACGTCGCCCGCCCTTTGCCAGGTTCGCCATCCGCCCGTCCCCGCGCTTCTGGCGGGTGTCGCGGTTCCGCACGGGAGGCGTGGGGCCGCGCCTACACGGTTCCCGGGGGAGCAATCTCCTTTCTGGTTCTCTCCTTCAAGAAGCGGTGAATGGTGATGGGATGGACATGCAGTCTTCTGGCAATCGAGGCTATGGTGTGATGCTTCTGGCGCAGGGCGGTAATCTCCTCCTCGTGTCCGGTTAGCTTGGTATGGCTGTTTTTCTGCCCCTTGCGATGCCCCAGATGAATCCCCTCGGCGCGCCTGCGGGCAAGCGCCTCCCTGGTTCGCTGGGAAATCAGATTGCGCTCTATCTCCGCGGAAAGACCGAACGCGAAGGCCAGCACCTTGGAACTGATGTCGTTCCCCAGGCGATAGTTGTCCTTGATGGTCCAAACCTGCACCTCCTTGTTCATGCACTGGTTCAGGATTCCCATGATCATCAACAGGTTGCGACCCAGGCGGGATAATTCGGCGCAGATCAGGACATCGCCTTTCCGCATCTGCCGGATCACTTTGCCGAGTTTACGCTTCTCGGGCGCCTTCGTCCCTGAAATGGTCTCCTCCACCCAAACGTCAATGACGCATTGATTCTCCTGGCAGAATCGCTGGAGTTCAAACCGCTGGTTCTCCACCGTCTGCTTGTCGGTGCTGACGCGAATGTAGCCGTAGTTCATCGCTGGCTCCTTGTGTTGTGCTGGATGTAATCATGCAACCCACGATATAGAAGGGACAAGCGATATGACGAACGGCAGGGGCGCCGGGGGCGTCCTTTCGCCGGATTCGGCGCCACCCTCGGGGAACGCAACTTCGGGAGCGCGGGAGAGGATGACGGGGAAGCCGTCTCCTCGCCCGAACTTGGAGGACGGCGGCGGGGCGGCCATGCGGCATCGTCCCTCGCATCCTTCGCGCCCGTGCCCATGTGTCCGCGGGATGTTGTGGGGGGAATCCCCGGGCGATGCGTTCATGGGGATGCCGTTGCCAAGAAGGGGCGAAGGACGGGATTTCCGACGGCGTTTGGTGCCCTGTGGGCGATGTGGGCGCCGGAGAGAAGGGGTAGAGTATCCCTTGTCGCCGGATGAAATTCCTGGCTCCCTGCTCCCCTGTCTGGAGAAACGGGGGGTCCTGCAGGGAAACGGCGTCGGCCCACGTCCTCCGGACGGCACCATTTTCCCCATTGCCCCATGAAAAAGCACCTACGCATCGCCGCCCTTCAATGCAATTTCCAAAGTCGGGAGAAGACGTTGTCCATGCCCGGGTTCTGGAGGGAGCAAGGCTTCAATGTGGAGCAGTTGCTCCATACCCACGCCGATTTGTACAGCGCCATCTATGATCCGGAGCGCCACAAGGCGCTGATGACCGAGTATCTGGAGCGCTCCCGCGCCTGCGGGCTACGCACCATCGTCTATATGAACTGCCATATCCTGGGACCCTCTCTGCGGGAGCATTTCCAGGACTGGAGCATCCGCAAGAGGGATGGCGGCCAGGTGTTCCTCTACGGCACCTATCCCGCCTGCTGCCTGAACTCCGGATGGCGGGAATATTTCTTTTCCTGCGTGGAATCCCTGGGGGATTTCGATTTGGAGGGGCTCTTCTTCGACGGCCCCGCCTACCATGACTGCTCCTGCCCCGACTGCCAGAGAGAATTTCTGGCGGAAACAGGGAAGCCTCTCTCCCAGGCCACGCCGGAGGAGCATCGGGCCTTCACCCGGAGAAGCGTCCTGGCCTTCAAGGAGGCCCTGCGACGGAAGGTGAAGTCGGTGAATCCCTCCTGGTGCATGTATTTCAACGAGGGGCTTTTTTCCGGAACCCATGATGGGGCCTCCATGGCGGCCCATCTGGCCACCAACGACCTGGTGGGCACGGAAGGGGGCTTCTTCTTCTATTGCGAGCCGCGCAAGCTTCCCTATTGGCGGTGCTCGGTCTATGCGAAATTGGCAGAGGCGGTGGCGGGAGACCGGCCGACGGTGATCTTCTTCGCCGCCGACCATAAACCCTGGGGATGGTTCCTCCATACGCCCGCGGAATTGCGCCTCTGCTATGCAGACGCCATCGGCAATGGCGCCAGTGTCTGGCTGGGAATCCACAGCAATCCGGACAATTTCCAGACCAAAGGCGGCAGGGCTGTCCTGGAGATGGTGAAGTTCGACGCCGAGAACGATGCCTGCTATCAGAATACCCGGAGCCTGGCGGAGGTGGCTGTCCTCTACAGCTTCAACACCGCCAGCCATAGCCGCAATGTCCCCGAGGAGAGTGATTTCTATGGCCCGGGGAACGGGAACGGGGAACGGCCGGGAAACTACTACGATGCCGTCCAGGGCGCCTTCGCCCTCCTGGAGCACCTGAATCTGCCCTACGACATCGTGACGGATCTGGATGTCCGGAGTCTGAAACGATACAAAATCCTCCTGGCGCCCAATGCGGCTTGTCTGGATGACCGGACCCTGCGGGCTTGCCACGACTTTGTGGCGCAGGGCGGATTCCTCCTGGCGGATGGACAGTTCGCCGCCTTCCAGGAAGACGGCTCCCCACGGAATGACAGCCCCTCCTGGCTGGGCGTCGACCGCCGGGAAAGGATGGTCGACCAAAAACGCTTCAACTACGTCTCTCTCCAATGGGAGGGCTTCGAGGTGGACAACGCCTTCGGGTACCTGCCCTCCCCGCCCTGGGTCTTCCCCGTGGCTCCCCTTCCCGATGCCGAAATCCTGGGGCGCATCCCCGTCCCCTTGGAAGGATGCTATGCCGACCGTCCAGGCGTCCCCGAAATCCCCGTGGCCATCCGCAACGCCGTGGGCAAAGGCAGGCTCTGTTTCTTTTCCGGTGGGCTCTTCGAGTTCTACTACGGTTTCCCCCACGCCGCCTTGCGCCGCTGGTTCCAGACCATTCTGGAAGAGCAAAACCTCCACTATCGCCTGGAAGGAGCTCCGGCGGGGGTTTCCCTGACCGTCCGCCAAACCAGCGAGGGAAAACTCCTCGTCCATGTGACCAATCATGTGGGGGTGGTTCGCCCGCTGACGGAGGTGCCCGCTCTCACGGGGGTTGTCTTGAAAACCCCGGAGAAGTGGCGGCGGGGAAGGGTGCTTCTGGGAGAAGGAGATGGCCTGTCGCCCTCGCATCCCGGCTGCTTCCCCTTGCCATCCCTGGGAGATGTGACGATCCTTCTCCTGGAACCATAAACGGGTGAGGAATAGAGAGAGTCCCTTCCTGCCGCAGGACCGGAAAACCGAATGTGGACCCCACGGGGCTGGGGGGAGGGGAGCCAGTCAGCCGCCCGCCCAAGGTCAATGCTTCCGGCGGTGGACCCCACGGGGGGAGGGGAGCCAGGGCAGGGAGGAGGGGGAAAGCGTGGCGTCCCGGCCTCGGCAGGGGCTGACGTTTCTGGGTCGGCGCTCTGTCTGCGCCTGCCCCGCGCTTTGGAGCATGCGTGTTCTTATCACGCCACCCAAAAAAGCGTTTGACAAAATGCAAAGGGAGGGTTACACTATGTCCGTGATATTTGATTCCCCAGGTGTCCCTGATACACAGATCTTCCTCTAAAACAAGGAGGTGCGAAAATGAAAATCGGAATGTGGGTCATCGTTCTCCTGCTGGTGGTCTTTGGTCTTCTTGCCGTCGCAAGAGGCACCGCCTGCGAGAACTATTGTTCTGTCCTCTATTCGGAACAAAAGGAAATTTGCAAGCAAAAATTTGGAGAAAATGGAGAGAATCCGGACTCGACAAAATACGCATCTTGTTTGGCAGCGGTAGAGGCGAATCATGAGCGTTGCATGAAGAATTGTGTTGATGAGCCTTGAACAAGGATACATTTTCTTTGGAAAATGCGTGAAAAGGATGTCAGACCACGGAGAAACGACATGAGAACCATGCTTTGGCTTCTATGGACGCTGATTCTCGGAGGATTTTCCCTGTTCGCCCAGGAGAATCCCGAGGAGATCCTCCGGAAGGCGATTCTCCATGATGCGACTCTTGACTATTCCTACGAATATTTCTTCAATGGCGGTGATCCTCACAGGATAGTCACAGTCAAGCAAAAACATGATGCAGATGGTGCCGTATGGTATGTCCAAGAAGGAAAAGTAAAAGAAAAGTTTAGGCGGCAGGCCTGGTTGCCTGACAGGAAACAGCTCTATACTCCCGAAGGGCATATTGACCTCTGGATGAGTCAATTTGAGGTTTCAGGGATTGTCATGCAAGAAGAAATCCCGCGCCATAAGGTCGGAAAAGATTCCACCTTCAAACTGGAAGCCATCGCCTACGAGGGGAAAGATTGCTGGAAGATTACAGAATATCGGGCGCGGGGGGACGTATATGAGGCGATTGTGGACAAGGAAACAGAGTTCATCCTGGCTGCCAAAGACTATGACTCTTCAGGACGGTTGGAGTTTACCCATTGCAGGAGAAATATTTGTTTCGATCCGAAATTCAGCGAGGATGACTTCCGGTTGCCTCCCAACACAACATTGTACTATGCAAAAAATCAGGATGAGCAAGGGGATCTCATGACGGAGAGAGTTTTTAGACATTCCGATTTTTCATCGCCAGGCGGGAAAGGATGGCGAACATTACGCCGACCCTTCGGGAGAGATGGAGGCGCAAGTGGGAGCGATGGACCCGATATGATTCCTTCCGGTTCGCCCTGGAAATCGTCCCCTGGTTCCTCCTGCCTGTCTCTCTTTGCTTCATCGCCCTGGGATTCTGGGTGAAGGGAAGAAAGGAGAAGAAGTAGTGGAAACAGGAAGAAAAATCAAGAGGTGACATCAATGAGATCTACCCAAGAAGTTTTGGTTGAAAGTTCCTGGTATCTCATAAAGGCGTTGCTTATTGGGACACTAGTTTTTCTGTTGACCTGGAACTTCAAAGGGGAGAAAAAACAAAAATTCATAAAAAATGAAGAGCAATCATTGCAAAGAATTGATTTGGTCATTTTTCTTACAGAAATACATAAAGAACCGGATAAGATTGTCATTCTGGATTTACGGGAAAAGGAGTACTATGAAAGAGGTCATATTCCTAATGCCATATCCATTGAAAAAATTGGAGGGGAGAAAACGGTGGAGGCGATGGCGAAGACATACCTTATCATCCCAAGAAATCCAATATGTCATAGTCTATGGCAATCGATCTGATCCAACCGCTGAACGGTTTGCGACACAACTTTTCGAAGCAGGACTTCTCAAGGTGCAATTTTTCTCTCCCGGATTCGAACAATGGACTGTATGCGGATTGCCCACAGCCAATGGTGAGGAATAGTGGTATGATGGATAAACTCAAACATTTTTGTTTCCTTGCATTAGGAATGGTTGGTTGGGGGAATATGATATTATTGATGCATCAACCAGAATCCTTCTTGGAAGCGAGCCGGATGCCGAATTTGCATTGGCTTGTTGTCTTATCCTACATTTTATTGGTAGGCGTAGGGATATTGTTATGCTCCGAATTGGTAATATCGAATGCGAGAGAATATAAGAAGTCTTTTGGTGTTTTTCTTTTCTCTTTTGTCTTTCTTTATGCAAAAGTTTTAACCCAAGTTGCGCCGTCCCGTATGGCATGTCACTGTGTGTCCACTTTGGAGACAATTAAAACGATGAAAGACTGGTCATTTATTGGTTTTGCCCTTGCTTGGGTCTTTCTCTCATGTGTTTTCTTGCTTTTGACTAGAAACTCCCGCAAGGGAAGTATTCTTGATGATGTGTGTGAAGAAAATGATAGAGAAGTGGAAGTTTCTGAATAATGGTGTCTAGTCATGGGAGCCATCGGCAATGACAAATTCAAGTGTCGAACCAATAGGTCATTCTCACAATAAGGAGGTGCGAAAATGAAAATCGGAATGTGGGTCATCGTTCTCCTGCTGGTGGTCTGTGGACTTCTTGCCTTCGCAAGAGGCATCGCTTGCGAGAACTACTGCGCCAAGATTTATTCCAACCAACTGGCGGTTTGCGAACAGACATTCGGGGAGAACGGGGAGAGGCCGGATTCCGGTGATTTGGAGAGATGTAAAAGCGCAATTAAAGCAAACCATGACAGGTGTGTTGTAAATTGTGAGAATGAACAATCCAATGCAAGATAGACATCTATGCAATGGGGATTCTGTCAACGGAGAAACGACATGAGAACCACGCTTTGGCTTCTTTGGACGCTGATTCTTGGAGGATTCTCCCTGTTCGCCCAGGAGAATCCCGAGGAGATCCTCCGGAAGGCGATTCTCCATGATGCGACTCTTGACTATTCCTACGAAGACCTCCTCAACGGAGGGAATCCCTACAGGATCATCACTGTCAAGCAAAGGCGTGATTTGGACGGCACCATATGGTATGTCCGGGAAGGGAAGGTAAAAGAAGAATTTAGGGGACAAGCCTGGGCATATGACACGAAAGAAATCTATTGTCCTGATGGCTATTTCGACATTTGGAACAGTTCATACGAGGTCTCGGGGATTGTGCTGCAATGCGAACGACCGCTGCACAAGATCGGGAAAGACTCCACCTTCAAAATGGAGACCATTTCCTACGAGGGAAAGGATTGCTGGAAAATTTCAGAATACCGGGAGCGGGGGGACGTGTATGAGGCGATTGTGGACAAGGAAACGGAATTTATTCTTGCCGACAAACGCTATGATTCTTCAGGAAGGCTGGAGTTCTCTGTTCGCAGGAAGCATATCCAATTCCGTCCGGAATTCGGCGAGGACGACTTTCGGTTTCCCCCAAATATGAGGCTCTTCCATGCAAGGGATGCATCTGAGCATTCAAGATTATCCGTGGAAAGAGTGGAAAGACAAGCAGAATATCTCATCGCCAGGCGGGAAAGGATGGCGAACATAACGCCGACCCTTCGGGAGAGATGGAGGCGCAAGTGGGAGCGATGGACCCGATATGATTCCTTCCGGTTCGCCCTGGAAATCGTCCCCTGGTTCCTCCTGCCTGTCTCTCTTTGCTTCCTCGCCCTGGGATTCTGGATGAAGGGAAGAAATAGGAAGTGACAGAGAGGGGAACCCCGTGGTTGTCCGCCGGCGCAGGGACACGGAGGATACGCTGGCGTTCCGGCGGCTCCGTCCGCCTGTCCCCGGACGGTTCCCCTTCCGGGGGCGGGTTGGGGCGTTTGCCCTATCGATGTCCGAAGATGGCGGTGCCGATGCGGACGATGGTGGCGCCCTGGCGTATGGCCTCGGGATAATCTCCGCTCATGCCCATGGAGAGTTCCGGCAGTGGTTCGCTTCGGATTTGCTCCAGCTGGTCCCGCAGCTGGCGCAGCCCGCCGAAGACCTTTTCCAGGGTTTCCCTGGGGGCTTGGAAGGGTGCCATGGTCATCAGTCCCGCCAGGGGAGCCTGGAGGGGGCGCGCGCCGATTTCCCGGGCGAGGGCGAGGGCGTCCTCCGGGGTGAATCCGAATTTGCTTTCCTCGCCGGAGACATTGACTTCCAGGAGGAGGCGTGGGGTGGCGTCGACCTGGGCGGCGATGTCCTGGATGCGCCAGAAGAGGGAGGCGGTGTCCACTCCGTGAATCCACCGGGCGTATTCCAGGGCGGTGCGGACTTTGTTGGCCTGGAGGTGTCCGATGAGGTGCCACTGGAGTTCCCGGGGGAGGCGCGGGGCTTTTTCCTTCAGCTCCTGGACCCGGTTTTCCCCGAAGGCGAGGTGGTGTCGTCCCTGGAAGAGTTCCTCCACGTCCTGGGCGGGGAAGGTTTTGGAGACGGCCAGGAGGCGGACCGAATCGGGGCTTCGTCCGCAGTCCTGGCAGACACGGGTCAGGTCCTGGGTGACGGCGTCAAAATTCTTCAGGAGGCAGGACATGGAGTTTGGGGATAAGGGAGTATGTTAAAACCCGCTGTCGCCCCTGGCGTTGGTTTTCCCGCGGGGAGCCGGGCGGGGCGGTTTTTGCGTGGCGGGGAGGGGCGGGCATGCGCCTCTTTCCGCGGGATTCGCCATAAGATAAGCGGCGATCCCCGCCCCACGTCCTTCTGCGTCCCTTCCTTCCTCCCATGACCGACTCCGATTCCTCTCGCGAATTGCTGCCCGCCCCCAGAGGGCGTCGCTTCTTCTCGAATGAGCAGAGCAATGAGCAGAGCATGGACCAGCTGGTGGCGGACTGGGTGGGCGCCGAGTCGGCGCCGGACATCCTGGGGCGCTTCCATCCCCAGCCCCGAGAACTCTCCCGGTGCCTGGAGAAATTCCTCCACCGCATCGGACAGGACCAGGGGGTGCTTCTGGAGAAAATCCGGGAGAACTGGAGCCAGCTGGTCGGGGAACAGACCTCCCGCCAGCTCCGCCCCGTGGAAATCCGCGACAAGACCCTGGTGATTTCCGCGGAAAACCAGACCTATCTCTACGTCCTTCGTCAGTCTCCCCTGATGGGCGTCATCCGGCATCGCGTGGAACAGTTGACCGGAGGAAGCGTCCAACAGTGCCGACTGATTTCCCCTGGCAGACGCTAGAGCCCCAGTCCCCTCTCTCTTTCCACGGAGAGCCATCTTATGTTATAACTATCTGTAAATCAAGGAGTCATAACATTCAATACAAGAAGTCCCGTTTCGATTTCCCGCCACGATGAGACCCCTTCTCTCCCTTCTCCCGCTCCTCCTGCTCTGGCTTTTCTCCTGGAGCGGCCCCCTCTTCGCCGAGCTGGACCCGGTCCGGCTGGAGGAGCAGTTCCAGCGCCAGGTCGTCCAAGGGGATGTGTCCGTCCGTTTCACGGTGACGCCGGCGCAGCAGCTGGTGGCGCGTGCGGCGGTGGCGGGTTTGCTGGGGTATCACTTCAGTTCGCCCCAGGTGACGCCGGCGTTGCAGGAGCAGTGGTATGAGAACTACTTTCAGATGCTGGATCCCGGGAAGGCCTATTTTCTCCAGCAGGATTTGCGGGAGTTTCGGGGATATGCGGACAAGCTTTACGAGGGGGGGCAGCCCAATTTGGAATTTGCCTTTCTGGTCTACCAGCGTTTTCTGGAGCGTCTGCGGGAATGGACCATGTTCGCCTTCCAGGCCTATGGGCGGGAGTGGGATTTCCACGAGGATGACGAGATGATGCTGTACGACTCTCCTGCGGAGCGCCAGTGGGCCGCCACCCGGGAGGAACGGGAGAAGAACTGGATTCGCAGCGTGAAGAACGCCCTCCTGGCGGACCAGTTGATCCAGGAGGAGATGTCCGCCCGGGAGGAGAGTCGCGGGGATGCCGAACCGGAGGAGGAGAAGGAGGCGGGGGAGCAGAAGGCGGTCTACACCCCGCCCCCCGTCCGGCTCCGCAACCGCAACGCCCTCCTGGACATCTTCCGGATGCGCCGGGAGGTGGAGGAAGGCGAGGTGGTGACCACCTTCCTGAATGCCTTTGCCTCGCTCCTGGACCCCCATAGCTGCTACTACGCCCCCGACGACAAGGAGGATTTCGACATCGCCATGTCCCTCTCCCTCCAGGGCATCGGGGCGACCCTCACCTGGCGGGACTCCTATACGGTGGTCATGAGCCTGGTGCCCGGCGGCCCCGCCGCCAAGGACGGGCGGCTGCGTCCCGGCGACCGCATTGTGGCGGTGGCGCAGTCTCCCGCGGAGGAGCCCCGGACGGTGGTGGGCATGCCTCTGGACAAGGTGGTGCGCCAGATTCGCGGGCGCAAGGGGACCCGGGTGTATTTGACGGTGGTGCCGGAGGGTTCCTCCGCGGAGACGGTGATTTCCCTGGTGCGGGATGAGATTCACCTGAAGGACGCCGAGGCGCAGAGCAGCGTGTGGGATGTGGAGGGGAAGCGGGTGCTGAACATCTACCTTCCCAGCTTCTACCGGGATTTCAACGGCTATTCCCAGGGCAGCGGCGACGCCGCCAGCACCACCCGGGATGTGCGCCGCCTGCTGCGGGAGGCCCAGGCACAGGGCCCCGTGGACGGGCTGGTGCTGGATTTGCGGAACAACGGGGGCGGCTCCCTGGAGGAGGCGATTCAGCTGGCCTCCCTGTTCCTGGCGCCGCCGCCCAAGTCCCGCCCCATGCCTGTGCCCGTGGTGCAGACCAAGAACGGGAGGGGCAAGCCCCAGGTCCGGGTGGCTCCCGTCCAGGAGAACTTCTACGACGGCCCCCTGATGGTGCTGGTGGACCGGGGTGCCGCCTCCGCGACGGAGATTCTGGCGGCCTGTCTCCAGGACACCCGGCGCGCCGTGGTGGTGGGGGACCCGGGGACCCATGGCAAAGGGACGGTCCAGGCCGTGATGGACCTGGGCAACTCCCCCGTCATCAAGAACAACAGGAACTTCCTGGAGGGCAAGGCGCCGGGCTCCCTGAAGGTCACCATCCAGAAATTCTACCGCGTCACCGGGGACTCCACCCAGATCCGGGGCGTCACCCCGGACATCCAGTTCCCCTCCTTCCTGATGGCCTTCAAGAACTCCGAGGGCGATCTCCCCCATGTGCTCCAGTGGGACAAGATCTCCCCCGCCGCCTCCATCCCCTTCCAGACCAGCCTCCGGAAGCATCTGCCGGAGCTCCAGGAGTTCTACCGGAAGTACGCCGAGGAGGACCCCGCCTTCCTGCGCTACGCCAAGGATGTGGAGGAATATGTGGCTTTCCGCCGCCAGAAGACCCTGCCCCTGGAGATTTCCGTGCGCCGGGTCTACCGGAACAAGGAAATGGAACTGGCCAGAAAATTCCGTCACTACCAGCCGGAGCGCAACGCCGAGGAGCGGGAGCGGCTCCATGACGCCGACGAGGCCCTCTACGACGACGGCGCTCCCCGGGAGGACGTGGTGCTCCACGCCGCCATGGCCATCATGGGGCGGATGATGGCCATCGACGAGCGGGAGGGGGGAAGGGCATTCTCCGTTCGCCGCACCCGCTAGCGTCCCCCTTTCCTCTCTTTCCTCCTTTTCCCCGCCTTTTTCTCCCCCGGTCCGCGAAAGCGGAGGGCGCGGCCGAGGGTTTTCCCCACGCCTGGCACGGGCGGCGGAGGAGTCTCTTTTCCGTCAGACCGCACCCCGCGGTGACGTCATGACCCAGGACTCCCTCCCCCGCCTCCCGGAAATCCCAGGCAGAACCTTCCACCCCTCATACGAGACATTGCCATGGACCACGCCACAGAATCCCTCTTCCTCCGAGGAAATCAATTTCTGGGGACCCGATATCCCATTTTGTGCGGCGCCATGACCTGGGTGAGCACGCCGGAGCTGGTGGCTGCCGTGGCGGAGGCGGGGGCCTTCGGCGCCCTGGCAGGCGGCGGCATGCCGCCGAAGCTCCTGGAGGAATCCATCCTCCAGACCCGCGCCCTCACCCGGCGTCCCTTCGCCGTCAATGTGATCACCCTGGGACCCGCCTACCATGACCACCTGGCGGTCCTGAAAAACTGCCCCGTCCCCTATGTGATCTTCGCGGGGGGGCTGCCCAAGGACACGGAGATCGCCGCCATCCGGGAGACCGGCGCCAAGGTGATGTGCTTCGCCTCCACGGAAATGCTGGCGAAACGCCTCCTCTCCTACGGTGCGGACGCCCTGGTGCTGGAGGGCACCGAGGCCGGCGGCCACATCGGCCCGGTCTCCCTGACCGTCCTTCTCCAGCAGGTCCTCTTCCATTGCGACCAGGTCCCGGTCTTCGTGGGCGGCGGCCTGGCCACGGGCAAGATGATGGCGCACCTGCTGATGATGGGGGCGGCGGGCGTCCAGCTGGGCACCCGTTTCGCCGTCGCCCGGGAGTGCAAGGCCCATCCCCAGTTCAAGGAAGCCCTGCTTCATGCCCACGCCCGGGACGCCCAGCCCTCCGGCCAGTTTGACTCCAGTCTGCCGGTCACGGCGGTGCGCGCCCTTCGCAACGAGGGCACCCGGGAGTTCGAGCGTCTGCAGCTGAATCTGCTGAGCCAGCTGGATGCCGGTCACATCAGCCGGGCGGAGGCCCAGGCCCAGGTGGAGCACTTCTGGGTGGGCGGGCTGCACCGTGCCGCCGTCCTGGGGGATGTGGAGCGGGGCTCCGTGATGGCGGGCCAGTCCGTGGGCCTGGTGAGCAAGGAGCAGACGGTCCAGGAGATTGTCCAGGAGCTGGTGGGGGAGTGCGACCAGGAAGTGTGCCGCACCCGGGCTCTGCTGGAATCCTAGAACCCTTGCGCCGGCGCGGGGGGGGGATTTGGTCTCGGGAAGCTTTCCCTCCCCGGAATGGGGGCGGGGAGGGAAGGCGCATGGAATTATTCTCTTTTTTCCGCGCTTTTATCCCCGTTTCTCCGGAGAGAAATTACAGTGTAAGGGTTTCCCGGAAGGCGGGTTTTCCGGATGGGAATCTTACCCTTTTTCTTGCATCGTTCCCTTGTCGAGACATCTTGTTAAGGAGCAATTACGCCATGGCCAATGAATTGGACGAAATGACCGGTCCCGTGAACGAGGAGGGACGCGACATCCATGTGATCGAGAAACAGATCCCCGTGAAGGTGGGCGCGGGCTCTCTGCTCTTCGAGATCCTCCTGTGGGTCTGCGGCATCATCCCCGGCCTCATCTTCCAGCTGATGAAGGTCTCCGCGAAAAACTACTTCCAGAAACTCCAGCAGAAAATCCAGGCGCACGCCTCCGAGATTGACAACTATCTGGAGCAGCGGGTGATGATTCTCCAGAATCTGGCGGCGCTG
Organism: Oligosphaeraceae bacterium; assembly: GCA_051884615.1. Lineage (GTDB taxonomy): Bacteria > Verrucomicrobiota > Lentisphaeria > Oligosphaerales > Oligosphaeraceae > UBA1724. The sequence goes on along the minus strand of JBJEVT010000006.1, from coordinate 45,484 downwards.
GTGAACAAAGCCGTGACCCTGGACAAGGAGGTGATGCTCGGGGTGGCGGCATATCGGAGCGGCGTCAACCCCGCCGGCGGCGGCATGTCGGACGCCCAGCGCAACGAACTGGCGCGGGGCTTGGAACACTCCTTCGGACGCCTCTTCCCCCAGGTGGAGGCCTATCCCGAACTGAAGGCGCACAAGGCCATCGCCGACGCCATCCAGCAGAACAGCTATCTCCAGCGGGAGATCACCGCCGCCCGCAGCCTCTACAACGACACCGTGGCGCAGTGGAACACCTCCCTCTTCGAGTGGCCCACCCGCCAGATCGTCGCCGCCCGGGAAGGATACACCACCCGCATCCCCTTCACCGCCAGCGCGGAAATCCGCAACCAGGCACGCCAGAACTTCTTCTAGAAACGGCATCCCCCGGGGACGCCCCATGCGCCTGTGTTCCGAGGGCGCCGCCCGGGAGGGGTGAGCGGGGGAGGGAGGAGGTCCGCGGACCGTCCTTCCTCCCGGAGCGCCAGGGAGGAGAATATTCATGTCCGCAGAAGAGGAAGCCAGGTCATTCTCGCCGCCGGAGGAGATTGCCCAGCCGGTGGAGGCTTACCGGGACCGCTATCAGCTCGCCTTCTATGAGGCGGCTGCGGAGGAGTTTCAGCGTCTTCGGACGGCGGCGCAGGTGGACGAGGAGGCCAACCGCGCCAGCGTCAAGGAGCTGGAGGAGACCACGGCGCAGGCCGGCAGCGCCAGCTCCACCCATACGATGTGCACCTTCCTGCTGGGGCTGCTGGTGGTGGTCGCCATCGGCGGGTGCTGCGCCGTCGTCGCCCCCAACCTGGAGGACGTGGTGCCCAGTGAAAATGCGGATGCCTGCCTCCTGTGGGGGCTTCTGCTGGGCATCGGCGCCCTGGTCCTGATCTTCCTGGTGGTGCTTCCCTGGAGGAAGAGAATCCAGGAGCGGCTGGCGCAGCTGAACGCCAGGATTCAGGAACTGACCCGGCTCACCTGGCAGCAGATGGAGCCCCTGAACCAGCGATACGACTGGGATCAGCTCCCCCGGCTGATCCGTCAGGTCTGCCCCATGCTCAACTTCGACCCCTATTTCACCGCGGGACGCATGACGGAGCTGATCCAGGATTTCGGCCTGCCCGAGGATTTCGTGGAGGAAAACTGCTCCGTGCTCTTCACCCAGAGCGGGGACATGCGGGGAAACCCCTTTGTCTTCCTGGATGTGCTCGCCCAGGAGTGGGGCACCGAGACCTACTACGGGCACCTGACCATCCATTGGCGGGAGCGGGTGCGGGACTCCGAGGGGCACAGCCACTGGGTCACCCGGAGCGAGACCCTCACCGCCACCTACACCGCCCCCAAGCCCGTCTATAGCACCCGGGGACTCCTCCTCTACGGCAACGACGCGGCGCCCACGCTCTACTTCAGCCGCTCCCCCTCCAGCCTCTCCCAGGCGGGCGACGGATTCCTGGACCGCATGCGGAAGAAAAGCGCGCTGAAGAAGCTGAAGAAGTTCGCCGAGAATCTGGATGACGAATCCCAATACACCATGATGAGCAACGAGGAGTTCGAACTCCTCTTCCACGCCACGGACCGCAGCGACGAAATCCAGTTCCGACTGCTCTTCACTCCCCTTGCCATGTCCCAGATGGTCAACTTGCTGAAGGACGGCAAGGTGGGATACGGAGACGACTTCGCCTTCACCAAAATGGGGCGCATCAACGCCATCTCCGCCCGGCATATGAGCGACTTCTCCCTGGACACCAATCCCCAGACCTTCGCCACCAACAGCATCGACGAGGCGGAGAGGAGGTTCATGGCACGGGCGCAGGAGTATTTCCGGCAGGTGTTTTTCGCCATGGCTCCCTGTCTCTGCATCCCCCTCTACCAGCAGATGCAGTCCACCCGCACTATCTACGGATACAAGCCGGGGGAGACCTCCTGCTCCTGGGAGCAGGAGAGTCTTGCCAACTACATGGGCGAGGGATATTTCGCCCATCCCCAGTCCATCACCCGGAACATCCTGAAGGTGGGAAAAGTCACCCGGACGAAGAACGCGGGGGATGTGCAGGTGACCAGCCACGGCTTCAAGGGCGTGGAGCGCAGGACCTATGTCTCCGTCTGGGGAGGAGATGGAAAATGCCACGACGTGCCCGTGGACTGGATCGAATATCTGCCGGTGAAACGCACCAGCTCCTTCTCCCTCGCGGAGCAAATCCCCACCGACCTTGCCGCCAAAGTCCAGCCCCTCCGGGGAGAAGAACGCACCAACTTGGATGAATTCCTGGAACAGTCCGGACTGAGGCGGGACAATGCGGTCTACCGCCGCCATATCTTCGCCTGGTTCCTCCCCCGGGATTGACGACCCCCGCCACAGACAGACAAGGAACGGAAGGGGGAATCCAAAGGCGGGGATGACAGGCTTACTTCGCGCGTTTCCGGAATATCATCTCTTCGGAATAATTTCCCTGCCGTCCCGTCATGTGGCGTGGGGGGTCAGGGGGTGTTATGGGCTTCCAGGAGCGCCACCACGGAGTGGATGGTGACGGTTTGGCCCGCCAGGACAGCCATGGCGTCGCGGAATTCCTGGAGGAGTTCCCGGGGGAGTCCGCAATCCAGGAGCCGTCGGGCGTAGGAGCCGGGCAGTTCCGGGTCCAGCCACCGTTCCAGGACCTGGGGAGGCAGCAGCTGGGTGCGCTGGGAATCCAGGAGGGTGGCGCGGGGCGGGGGGAATCCGGCGTCGCGGGCGTCCTGGAGCAGTTCCTCCACGTCCCAGTTCAGCAGGGGGTCGTCCTTTTTCCGATAGAGTTTCTCCTCCGCTTCCGGGATTTCCGGGGGGAGGGCGGGGTGGTTTTCCAGGAGACGGGAGAGTCGTTGTCCCCGTTGGGGCAGGGTTTCCGCCAGGGCCAGGGTGCCGCCCCGGGGTTCCAGGAGGGACGCCAGGACCTTCAGGGCCTGTTTCCGGCGGGGGAGTCGTCCCAGGGCGTTGCGTCCCAGGATCAAATCGAAGCGGAGATCGGTCTGTCCCTGTTGTTGGAGGAGGGCGGGGAGTTCCTCCGGGGCGCCCACCAGGACTTGGGGGCGTCGGAGTTCCGGGAGATTGGCGGCTTCCTCCAGGAGGAACTGTCTGGCTTCCGGGGTGCGGACCAGTGCCCAGACGCCGCCTTCCGGGGTGCGTCGGACGGCCTCCCAGGTCAGGAGTCCGGAGTCGGCGGTGAGGTCCAGGACCCGTTCGTGGTGCTGGAGGGGGTGTCGCTGGAAGAGTTCCTGCCGGAGGCGTGCCAGGAAGCCTGCCAGGGAGTCCACGGTGCGCGCCAGCCACTGTTCCGAGCGTTTCTCCACGGGGGAGAAGGTGAGGATTTCCTGTGGGGGGCACTGGGTGCGCTCCCGGAGGGCGGCCAGCTGGAGTTCCCGGTGGCGGTGGATTTGGTCGGCGAGGGTGCTTTCGTAGCCCAGATTTCCGGGCTGGTAGAAGACCCGTCCCTGGAGGGAGGTGGGCAGATACTGCTGGGCGACCCAGTGGTCCCGGTATTCATGGGGATAGCGGTAGCCCACGCCGTGTCCGAAGCCCTTTTTGTCCCGGCTGGCGTCCCGCAGATGATTGGGCACCTCTCCCTCCCGTTCCTTCTCCACAAGCTTCAGGGCGTCGAAGAACCCCAGGACCGAATTGGACTTGGGGGCGGTGGCGCAATACAGGGCGGCGTGCGCCAGGGGGAAGTGTCCTTCCGGGAGTCCCACCCGGTCGAAGGCCTCGGCGCAGGATTGGACGAAGGGGACCGCCTGGGGGTCCGCCATGCCGATGTCCTCGGAGGCGAAGATGAGCATCCTGCGGAAGATGAAGCGGGGGTCCTCTCCGGCGTAGACCATTTTCGCCAGCCAGTAGAAGACCGCGTCGGGGTCCGAGCCCCGCATGGACTTGATGAACGCGGAGATGGTGTCGAAGTGGCAGTCGCCCTCCCGGTCGTAGAGGACAGCCCGGCGCTGGATGGATTCCTCCGCCACCGCCAGGGTGACATGGACGGCGCCGTCCTCTTCCGGGGGGGTGGTCTCCACCGCCAGCTCCAGGGCGTTCAGGGCGGCGCGGGCGTCTCCGTTGGCCACGTTGGCAAGGTGCTCCATGGCTTCGGGCTCCATCTTCACGGAGAGCTTTCCGTAGCCCCGTTCCGGATCCTCCAGGGCCTGCCGCATCACCTGGCGCACCTCTTCGTCATCCAGGGGTTTCAGCTGGAAGACCCGGCTGCGGGAGACCAGCGCCCGGTTCACGGTGAAATAGGGATTTTCGGTGGTGGCCCCGATGAGAATGACGGTGCCGTTTTCCACCCAGGGGAGCAGGGCGTCCTGCTGCGCCCGGTTCCAGCGGTGCACCTCGTCGATGAAGAGGATGGTGCGCTGTCCGTATTCCCCCTGCTTTCTCTGGGCCTCCGCGGTGACCCCCTTCAGATCCGCCAGCCCCGCCATGACCGCGTTCAGGGTGACGAAGGCGGAGCTGGTGGTGTTGGCGATGACGCTGGCCAGGGTGGTCTTTCCCGTGCCGGGGGGGCCGTAGAAGATCAGGGAGGAGAGGCGGTCCGCCTGGATGGCACGCCGCAGGAGGCGTCCCGGTGCCAGGAGATGTTTCTGCCCGATGTATTCCTGGAGGGTTCGGGGGCGCATCCTTGCCGCCAGGGGCGCTTCTTTCTTCAGGCGCTCCTGCCGTGCGTGCTCGAAGAGCCCTGGCGGCGTCATGGACATGGGGCGGCGCGGGGTGAGGGGGTCAGGAGAGTCTCCGGGTCATGAACTCCTCCACGGCTTCCCGGGTGGGGGAGAGGAGGGATTTCCGGAGGGGGAGGGACTTCAGGCGTTCCAGGGCGGGGTGGGTGGCGAGGGAGGCGTCCTCCAGCGCCTGGGCGATCGCCCCGGGGAATTTGCCGGGGTGGGCGGTTTCCAGGCAGAGGGTGACGGCGTCGGGCAGGGGGTTCTGGAGCGCCACGGCCACGCCCACGGCGCCATGGGGGTCCAGGAGGACATGGTGTTTCCTCCAGCATTCCCGGATGGTCTCCAGGGTCATGGCGGTGTCGCCCCGTCCGGCGGCGAAGCGGGGGTCCGTGCCCTCCACCTGGATGGGGGTGCCGGCGGCGAAGCCCTCCATGGCGGCCTTCACCCGGGCGGGGTCCTCTCCCAGGCGGTAGTAGAGATAGCGCTCGAAATTGGAGGCCACCTGGATGTCCATGGAGGGGGAGAGGGTGGGATGGACCTCGCCCCGGCTGTAGCATCCCGTGTGGAAGAAGCGGGAGAGGATGTCGTTTTCATTGGTGGCCAGGAGCAGGCGTCGGATGGGGGCGCCCATGGCCATGGCCACGAAGCCGGCGAAGATGTCGCCGAAGTTTCCGGTGGGGACGCAGACCTGGAGGAGGGCGTGGGGATTTCCGGTCTGGCGGCGCACCTGGAAGCTGCCCCAGAAATAGTAGACCACCTGCGCCAGGATGCGCGCCCAGTTCACGGAGTTCACGGCTCCCAGATGCTTCGCCTCCTTGAAGGGGAGGTCGTTGAAGACCTCCTTCAGCACCCGCTGTCCGTCGTCGAAGGTGCCCTGGATGGCGATGCAGTGCACATTGGGGTCGTCCACGGTGGCCATCTGCCGTTCCTGGAGGGGGCTGACCCGGCCTTCGGGATACATGATGAAGATCTGGATGCCCTTCTTGCCCCGGACGCCGTGGATGGCGGCGCTGCCGGTGTCTCCGCTGGTGGCGCCCAGGATGTTGAGGGTGCCGCCCCGCTTTTCCAGGATGGCCTGGAAGAGATTGCCCAGGAACTGGAGCGCCACGTCCTTGAACGCCAGGGTGGGGCCGTGGTAGAGTTCCGCCAGGAAGAGGCCGCTGTCGCCCAGGGGGGAGACGGGGACCACCTCCGGCGTGTCGAAGGTGGCGTAGCTTTTCTCCACCAGCGCCTGGAGTTCCTCCCGGGTGAAATCGTCGCCCACGAAGGGGGCCATGACCTCCAGGGCCAGCTGGGGATAGGCGAGGCGGGACCATTCCTCCAGGCGCTGAGGAGTGACCTTGGGGAATGCGGAGGGGAGGAGGAGGCCGCCATCGGTGGCCAGCCCCATCATGACGGCGTCGGCGAAACCCACGGGGCGGGTGCCGCCCCGGGTGCTCAGATAGAGGGAGGGGGAAGGAGTCATGGAAGGGGGTGGAGGTACTCTCCGGAAAATGAATGTTATATTGTCTCGTTTTCACCTGTCCGCCGTGGGGGCGGCTGCCTGCCGGAGAGGCTCCTTCGGCGGCGTCCGGCTAATATAACCCCCAGCGGGTGGCCCAGGCCTTTCCTTCCCTGACAGGACGGGTCTTCGCCGCCCCGGCTCCCCTCTTTTCCCCTCCTTGCCCCGCCATGCTTCGGAACGCCCTGATTTTCCTTGCCCCCGGATTCGAGGAACTGGAGGCGCTTGCCCCCGTGGACGTGCTGCGGCGGGCGGGCGTTCCCGTCACCCTGGCGGGGCTCTCCCCGGACGCCCACGGCTGCGTCTCCTCCTCCCGCGGGGTGGGGGTGCGCTGCGACGTCTCCGTCCAGGAGCTTCCCCTGTCCGGCTGGGATCTGGTCTATTTCCCCGGGGGGATGCCCGGTTCCCGGAATCTGGCGGCGGAGGAGCGGTGCCGCGAGGCCGCCCGTCAGACCCTGCGCGGGGGCGGATGGGTTTGCGCCATCTGCGCCGCGCCCCTGGCGCTGGATGCGGCGGGCCTGCTGGAGGGCGGGGTGGAATACACCTGCTATCCCGGCACGGAACGCCAGATCTCCCATGGGGTCTATACCGGGAAGTACATCCAGCGTTCTGGAAGGATTCTGACGGCATGCGGTCCCGCCGCCGCCCTGGATTTCTCCCTGGAGATCCTGCGTGCCACGGGCGCCGCCAGCCTGGCGACCCAGTTGTCGGAGGCCATGGGGCGCCGCTAGCCCCCCCCCGCCTCCCTCCCTCCCCTTTTCTCTCTGCAATCCCCTGACGGCGACCTCCTCCTCTCCCCTCCTTCCCCCGGGCTCCTCCTCCATCCCCCGGGGCGAGGGCGCGGAGAAGGGCGGCCGCCACACCCCCCATAGCCCCGGGACACTCCTCCGGGACCCCTGAAATACCGTGAAAGCTTTCCACGCCATCCTGAAGCAGACTGTCCGCTCCGCTCTGCGGTCCAAGGTCTTTCTCGTGCTCTTCGCCCTGATTCTCCTGTGCGTCATCGGCCTGCCCTTGACCATCCGGGGAGACAACACGGCGGCGGGCCTGATCCAGGTCTCCCTGACCTACTCCCTGAATCTGGTCATCGCCCTGGTCTCCGCCTCCTGCCTGTGGCTGGGATGCTCCCTCCTCTCCAGCGAAATCGAGGGATACCAGGTGCACATGGCGGTGACCAAGCCCTGCCCCCGCTGGAAGCTGTGGACCGGAAAGTTCGTGGGCGTCTTCCTGATGCACGCCGTGATCCTGGTGGTCTCCATGGTCCTGATCTACGGCCTGACCTTCTACCGCCTCCGCGCCGCCCACGCCTCCGGCCTCTTCTCCGACAGCGACATGGCGCGCCTGCAGCGGGAGTTCCTGGTGGCGCGCCGCCAGTTCCGACCCGCCATGCCCGACCTGCGGGACAAGGTCACCGAGGAATACGAGAAGCGTGTGAAGCAGGGACTGGTGGACGCCCGGATGGACGAGCTGGCGGTGAAGCGCCAGATCATGCAGGAGCTGGCTTCCGCCATGATGCGGAACATCGTGGTGAAGCCCGGGGAGGAGCACACCTGGGAATTCAAGGATGTCCGCATCCCCGCCGGCGCGGATGTGCGCCTCTGCCTCCGCTTCCGCATGTATTCCAATGACAGCCTGACCACCGACCAGCGCATGATCCCCCTGGATTTCGGCTTCCAGTACAAGGGCGCCGTGCAGGGCGTCACCGGACGCCCCACCGTCTGGTACACCGAGGGGCCGGAGGGCGCCCGCGCCCCCTTCGTGATGCCCGGCGGCTCCTGGCAGGAAATCAACACCCTCACCTCCCAGGAGGAGGCGCTCCTGGCGACGGAGGGAATCAAGGAGGGCGTCTTCCCCCTGAAGGCCGCCGACGTGGTGGACGCCGAGGGCAAGTCCCCCGTGGTCCTGACCATCCGGAACCTGGGCGACCTTCTCCTGCCCCCCGCGGAGGCCATTCCCCCGGACGAGGAGTCCCAGAAGGAATACCAGCGCCAGGTGCGGAACTCCACCGCCGTCTTCCAGGTCGCGGACGGGCCCACCCTCCTGTGCCCCGTGGCCTCCTTCCCCCAGAACTACTTCCGCACCATGCTGATGGCGCTCTTCCAGCTGGCTTTCCTGGCGGCTCTGGGCAGCACCGTGGGCGCCCTCTTCTCCACTCCCGTGGCCGTCTTCGTGGCCGTGGCCTACCTCATCATCGGCCTGGTGGTGCCCGCCGCCCTGAACGCCCCCCTGCGGGGAGACGACGGACGCTTCATGTACGCCAATGTCTGGGAGAAGGCCGCCCACCTCATGGCGCAGGGCGTCCAGACCCTGGTGGTGACCGTGGACGACCTGAACACCACGGGGGATTTGGCCGCCGGCAAGCTGGTGGAGCTCCACGAGCTGGGGTGGGCCTTCCTGAAAGTCCTGGTGGTGCGCAGCGGATTGCTGGCATTCCTGGGCATCTTCTTCCTGACCCGCCGTGAACTGGGCCTGGTGGTGCGCCGGAACACCTGAGCTTCCCCGCCCGACTCCCTCCGCCCGCCCCCCGTCCGAACGATCCCTCTTCCCTTCCCCGCAATATGAAACGAAGCTTCCTGCAACTGGTGGCCATTGTGGTGGCCATGGTGGCGCTCCTTTGCGTCATCTCCTTCCTCCAGAACCGGATGAATGGATTGCGAACCACGTACCATCTCACGGACAACACGCCCCTGGAGAACGCGCCCCCCGTGGTGGCCTTCACCAGCGTGGCGCTGGGCGGCTTCCGGGGCATCCTCGCCGACTATCTGTGGCTCCGCTCCGGCAAGATGCAGGAGGAGGGAAAGTACTACGAGATGGTGCAGCTTGCGGACTGGATCGTGAAGCTGCAGCCCCGGTTCACCGGCGCCCACGCCTTCCTGGGCTGGAACATGGCCTACAACGTCTCCGTCACCTTCACCAACTTCGAGGACCGCTGGCGCTGGGTCAAGCGGGGACTGGAGCTGATCCGGGACGAGGCCCTGGAATACAATCCCGGCGACCCCGACCTCTTCCGCCAGCTGGGCTGGATCTTCCAGCACAAGATGGGGCAGGACTCCGACGACGCCAACCGCTACTACAAGGTGGAGTGGGCCAAGGAGATGATCCGTCTCTTCGGCGACTACTACCTCCAGTGGGAGACCCTGGACCGCGCCCCGCTGAACGAGACCAAGCTGCTTGCCGTCCTGGGCGAGCGTGCCGCCGACTACCGCCGCATCCTCCAGGAGGGGCAGGCGGACTTCCCCCGGCTTGAGCTGGAGTTCCGGGAGGCCGCCACCATCCCCGCCCGCTTCCGGGAAGCCTTCGACCAGGCGGGCATCACCGAGGATGTGGAGCTTTGCCTGCGCCATCGCTGGATGGTCTACAAGTACCGCCTGGATCCCAAATACATGATTCGCCTCAACGAGATCTTCGGCGAATTCGACTGGCGCCTCCCCGAGGCCCACGCCGTCTACTGGGCGCAGAAGGGCATGGAGGTCTGGAACGATCCCGCCGCCGCCTTCAAGCGCCTCTCCTGCAACCGCATGATCTTCCAGGCCCTGAGCGCCTCCTTCGCCACCGGACGCCTCCTCTATCTCAAGGGCGACCTGAAGAATCTCCAGATGCAGCCCAATTTCAAGGTCGCCGACGCCGCCAACCAGGCCTATCTGGACGCCATCCGGGACTTCCCCAACAACAACATCCAGGGCGCCTACAGCAACTTCCTGGTGGACTCCGTGGTGCGCTTCTACATCTTCGGCTACAAGAAGAAGGCGGCCAACTGGTTCCTCATGGCCAAGAACTTCAACCCCAGCCGCTTCCCCCGGGAGATGAGCCTGGAGGACTTTGTGAAGAAGGAGCTGGCGGAGGATTTGATCGACGCCAGCCACCGCGCCGCGGAGCAGGCCATCAACAGCTACCTCTTCCAGGCCTACACCATTCTGGCCTATGCGGAAAACGAGGAGGCGGACGAGTTCCTCTCCTTCGAGAGCCTCACCCTCACCGCCAAGGACATCTACGACACCTACACCAAGGAAGCCTCGGGAACGGAGCTGCGCCGGGGCATGCCTCCCTTCGACCAGATGCGCCGCACCGCCCTGGGCGTGGTGGGCAGGATGCTCCAGGCCAATCCCGACACCCAGCGCCTTGCGGAAAACCTCGCCAGCTTCCAGCAACTGCCCCTGGAGCGCTTCATCCCCCGCGCCGAGGAAATCGAGGCTCCCAAGGTCAAATAGCGTGACCGCCCCGGGCCCCGCCTCCTCCCCCATTCCCGCATCTTCATGAATCCCATGCTTGCCCAGATTTCCAATGTGCCCGGCATCATCGCCATCGTGGTGCTGGCCTTCCTGGTGCTGACCTTCATCATCGCGGCGGACCGCTATCTCTATCTCCACCGCGCCCGGGTGGATACCTTCGAGCTCCTCCGGGGACTCCTGAACCAGCTCCGCGCCGGCAGGGTGAAGGAGGCCGTCGCCAACTGCGACGCCAAGACCGGCCCCGTGGGCGAAATCTTCCGCACCGCCATCGAGCATTGGCAGGACGGCGCCGCCGCCATCCGCCACTCCGTGGAGGAGACCGCCCGGCTCCTGATCCCCCGCCTGGAGCGGAACCTGAAGCTCCTCGCCGCCTTCGCCAACATGACCCCCGTGGTGGGACTCCTGGGCACCCTGGTCTCCCTCATCGGCGCCTTCGACAAGATCAACAACATCGAATTCCAGGGCGCGCAGGTCCTTTCCGGCGACATCAAGATGGCGCTGATCTGCACCGCGGTGGGGCTGCTGGCCTCCCTGGTGTGCCAGATCTGCCACGCCGTGCTGGTGGAGAAGGTGGACCACCTCCTGGCGGAGATGGGCAAGGCCGCCGCCGAAATCACCTACTTCCTCACCCACAATCCCCCTCCCGCCGAGGAGGAGGAGACCCCCGCCGAGAGGTCCTGACCCCCCCGCGGCCGATTCCCATGGATTTCCAGTGGCGAACCCAATACCATCGGGTGACCTCCACCCTTCCGGCTGTCATCGGCGTGCTGGGCCTCTTCTCCGTGCTGATGGTGGTCTTCCTGATCTGCAGCCAGCGGGTCTCCCTGCCCGGCACCGCCATCGATTTGCCCCGCTTCGAGAACGAGGAGCTCACCCCCCTGGTGAAGACCGTGGTCACCGTCACCGCCGACGGCAAGCTCTTCTACAACGCCAAGCGGCTGGACACCCTGGAGAACTTCAAGGAGGTGCTCCAGGAGCTCGCCCTGAAGTACCAGGAGGCCCAGGCGGAACTGCCGGAGCGTTCCCTGGAGCGGCGTCCCAAGGTGGTCTTCTATGTGGACCAGAACGCGCCTTTGAGCATCGTGGCGCAGCTCTTCGACATCGCGCGGGGCGCGAAATTCGACGCCTATCTCGCCACCAGCGGCGCCAGCTTGCGGAACAACAAGAACTATGTCCCCTCCCTTGATGAAAACGGCCTCTGAACGCCCGCCGGCCTTGCGTCGCCGGGAGGGGAAGGGGAAACGGGAGCGGGAAGGGGACCACAAGTGGCGGCGTCTTTTCCTGGCCATCCTGGTGGTGGTTCTGCTCCATCTCCCCTTCCTGCTCCTGCCCCGCGGGGAGGAGGCTCGTTCCTCGTCCCCCTCGCCCTGCCGCCTGGCGGCCATCTCCTGTCCGGAGCAGGTGGTCACCTCCCAGGAGAAGGCCCTTTGGCAGTGGATTGACATGACGGAGCCTTCCCAGTGGTATTATCCCACGGGGGAGGGCTTTTCCCGTTTCAACCGGCGCTCTCCTCTGCCCTGGCCCGTGGCGCCCTCCTTCCGTCTGACGCCCCTGGAGCTGGTCCCCCTTTCCCCGCCCTCCCACCGTCTTTCCCCGGTGCTGCCCCCTCCCGACGACCTGGCGTTGCTGCCCGCCCTTCCCCCCGTGGCTCCCCTGGTGCCCGCCGGGGAGGATTCCCCCCTGGCGTCGCTGCCGCCCCAGTGGCGGCGGGAAGGCGGCGGCGTGCTGACGGCGCCCCCCTCCCTTTCCCCCGATGCCCTGTCCCTCCTGGAGAAGCCGGAGATTCGCCAGCGCCTCTGGCAGCATCGGGAGAGTGTCCTGGGGGAGACCCTTCCCCGCCCCGCCACGGTGCTGGAGCTCCAGTTCCTTCCGGGCTTCTCCATGCCCCGGGTGCTTCTCCGGCGCTCCTGCGGCGTGCCGGAACTAGACCGGGACGCCCTTCGCGCCCTGCGCTCCGTCCTCCGTCAGCAGACGGGGCCGCGTCTCTGGGAGGGCGCCCCCGCCTCCCGCTTCTCCCTGGCGGTGGAGTGGCTCCGCTGACCCCGCCTCCCCCCTTCTTCTTCGGCACACCATGCCCGTCTCCAGCCTTCTTCTTCTCTACACCCTGCTTGCCCTGCTGGGGGGACTCCTCCTCCTTCTGGCGGAAAAGCTGTGGTTCAGCAACCACAACTGGCACCTTTCCCGCTCCAAGCTGCTCACCTGCAGCAAATGCGGGAATGTCTTCTCCCTGGCGCGGCAGTCGGTGGACCGGCGCTGCCCCCTTTGCGGCGGCCGCACCCAGCCCTTCCAGATGCCGTACTCCGGCATCCACGAGACGCTGAAGCAGCGGGCCCGCCACCTGAAGGAATCCTGACCCATGCGTATCGTCTCCGGCCTTGCCAGGGGCATTCGGCTGGCGGTTCCCGACGACGACGGCGTGCGTCCCACCGAGGACAAGGTGAAGGAATCCCTCTTCTCCACCCTGGGCGACCTGCGGGGCAGCCGGGTGCTGGACTTGTTCTCGGGCACGGGCGCCCTGGGGCTGGAGGCTCTTTCCCGGGGAGCGGAGCGGGTGGTCATGGTGGAGAAGGACCCCCGGCATCTGGCGGTGATCCGGGAGAATCTCCAGCGGGTGCGGAAGGCCATGGCGCCCCATCCCGCGGGGGAGGTGGTGTTGCTGGGGGGGGATGCCGCCCAGCTCTCTCGCCGCCTCTCTCCGGAGGAGTCCTTCGATTTCCTGCTGGCGGACCCGCCCTACCATCCCCGCCCCGGCCAGTATGGCGCCCGGGAGTTTCTCCTGGACGCGGGCTGGCTTCCCTTTGCGGCGGCGGGCGCCATCCTTGCCCTGGAGCACCACACGGAGGACCGGGCGCTGCCCTGGGCTCCCCTCTCGTCCTGGCGCCTCCTGAAGGAGCGCAGCTTCGGCATCCGCACCGTCTCCTACGGAACCCCCGCTTCCCGGGAGGTCCCCGCCCCATGACCCCTTCCCCCTCCGACGCCTCCCTGCGGGAGGCCAAGGACGCCCTCCGGCGACGGATGCGGGAATGTCTCCGGCATCTTTCCCCGCTGCCGCCGGAGCTTCCCTCCTTCCGTCGTCTCCTGGAGGACCCCCTTTTCCAGAACGCCGCCGCCCTGGTGGGCTACATCCCCATCCAGGCGGAGCTGCCGGTTCTGCCTCTGCTCGCCCAGGCGCTGCGCCAGGGCAAGCGCCTCCTCCTTCCCCGCTTCCAGGGGGAGGAATACACCCTGGCGCTGGTCCGGAATCTGGAGGAGGATCTCCGGCCGGGCAAATACCGGATTCCGGAGCCCGCCCCCTCCTGCCCGGAAGTCCGGGAGCTGCCGGAACCCGCCCTCTGGCTCATTCCCGGCCTGGCATTCGACCGCCGGGGCGCCCGCCTGGGCAGAGGCGGCGGATTCTACGACCGCCTCCGGGCGCGCCATCCCGGGGGCTACCCCGTGGGACTCTGCCGCCAGTGCCAGCTGCTGGAGACGGAGGAAATCCCCGCCGAACCCTGGGACCGCCCCGTCCGACTCATTCTCACCCCCGAACAATGGGTGATTCCCCATGCCCCTCTTCATTCTTGACATCATCCCCAGGGCCCTGCAGGCGCAGCAGAGCTATCTGTCCCCGGAGCAGGAGGCGGAACTGAACACCCTCCAGCTCTGGTTCCTCAGCGGCGCCAGCCTGCTGCTGGTGTTCCTGGTGCTGTGGCAGATTCTCGCCGGCAACCGGCGCGGCCGGGTGGAGGAGGCCATTCGGCGGGAGCAGGAGGATGCCCGCGCCGCCATCCAGTCCTCCCAGGAGCAGGCGAAGAACCAGGCGGATGCCATTTTGAAGGAGGCGCAGCTGAAGGCGAAGGAGGCGCTGATGGCCGCCCGGGAGGAGGGGGAGAAGGAGAAGGAGAAGGCCCGCGCCGAATTCCGTCTCCAGTCCGAACGCCTGAACGCCCGGGAAGATTCCCTGGAAAGCCGCCTCCAGCTGCTCCAGGAGCGGCTGGAGGAGCTGGACCGCCGGGGCGACGCCTTCAAGGAGGCGGACAGAAGATTGCAGGAGGAGCGCCAGGGGCTGGAGGAGGCGCGGAAGTCCCTCCAGGAGGAACGGGCCCGTCTGGCGGGAACTTCCGTGGAGGAGGCGCGGCGTGCCCTCCTGGAGGAGCTGCGCCGGGAAATGACCGCCGAACGTGCCGTCCTGGTGCGCCGGCAGCAGGAGGAGGGCCGCCAGCTCCTGACGGAGCAGGGCAGGGAGATCCTCCTGGCCTCCATGGAACGCTGCGCCTCCACCCTGGCCCAGGAGGACGCCACCTCCACCATCGCCCTCCCCAACGAGGAGATGAAGGGACGCATCATCGGAAAGGACGGACGGAACATCCGCGCCCTGGAGGCCGCCACCGGCACCTCCATCCTGGTGGACGAGGCGCCCCAGACCGTGGTGATCTCCTGCTTCGACCCCCTCCGCAGGGAGGTGGCGCGCCGCGTCCTGGAGAAGCTGGTGGACGACGGGCGCATCCATCCCAGCCGGGTGGAGGAGCTGGTGGAGACCATTCGCCAGGAACTCCAGGAGCGGATGCGCCAGAAGGGGGAGGAGGCCGCCCAGCGCCTCTCCCTGGTGCTGCCGGAAAAGCTGCTGGATGTCCTGGGCCGCCTGGAATACCGGCACAGCTTCTCCCAGAATGTGCTCCAGCACTCCCTGGAGGTGGGCACGCTGGCGGGGATGCTGGCCGCCGAGATGGGCTTGTCCCAGGAGCAGGCCCGTCGCGCGGGTCTGCTGCACGACATCGGGAAGGCCCTTCCCCCGGAGGGTCCCGGGGGGCATGCGGCGCTGGGCGCGGAGCTGCTCCGGAGCGTGGGGGAGGATCCGGTGGTGGTGAACGCGGTGGCGGCCCACCACAACGAGGTCCCCATGGAGTCGGGCATCGCGGTCATCGTGCAGGTGTGCGACGCGGTCAGCGCGGCGCGTCCCGGCGCCCGTTCGGAGACCACGGAGTTGTTTTTGCGTCGTCTGGAGGCATTGGAGCGCATTGGCGGGTCCTTTGCCGGCGTGGAGAGTTGTCATGTTCTCCAGGCGGGGCGGGAGATTCGGGTGCTGGTGCAGCCCCAGGAGGTTTCCCAGGAGCAGTCCCAGCTTCTTGCCCGGGAGCTGGCCCGGAGAATCCAGGCGGAGGTGCGCTATCCCGGGCAGATTCGGGTCACGGTCATCCGGGAGACCCGGGCGGTGGAGTACGCCTGCTGACCCGCCGTTCCCCTTTTTCCCATCCATTTCCTCCTCCGGGAAGAGCCGAGGAAGCCGGCGCAGACGGCTTCGCCGCCCCGGGGAGGACCCATTCCCCCTAAAGAACAGGAGGTTCCATGAATTCGCAAGACTTGTGTGATTCCATTCTCGCCCTGCTGAAGCGAGACGCCCGCATCCCCATCCAGGAAATCGCCGACCGGCTGTCCGTGCCCCCCGGGGACGTGAGCAGCGCCCTGTCGGAGATGGAGGCCCAGGGGCGCATCCTGGGATACACCGCGCTGACGGTGGAGGAGGAGAACCAGACCCGCGCCATCATCGAGGTCCAGATCCAGCCGGAGCGGGATTCCGGATTCGACGCCATCGCCCAGAGAATCTGCAAGTTCGACGAGGTGGTCTCCGCTTATCTGGTCTCCGGCCGCTATGATCTCCATCTGGAGGTGGTGGGCCGCTCCCTCCAGGACGTGGCTCATTTCGTGGCCAGCAAACTCTCCACCCAGCCCGGCGTGAAGTCCTGCGCCACTCTCTTCCTGCTGAAGAAGTACAAGGAGGCGGGCATCGAACTGCAGAAGGAGGAGGATTATGAGCGTCTCCAAGTCTCCATGTGATGATCCCTCCGGGAAGTCCTCCCGGAGCCGGGTGGCGCCCCATATCCAGGGGGTCCCCAAGAGCGGAATCCGAAAGTTCTTCGACCTGGTCAGCACCATGCGTGGCGTGATCTCCCTGGGCATCGGGGAGCCGGATTTCGTCACCCCCTGGCGCATCCGGGAGGCCATGCTCTACTCCCTCCAGAAGGGATACACCCACTACACCTCCAATCTGGGCGACAAGCGGCTGCGGGAGACCATCTGCCGCCATTTCCAGCAGCGCTACGGCGGGGAGTACCGCCCCGAGAACCAGTGCCTGGTGACGGTGGGGGTCTCCGAGGGCCTGGACCTGGCGGTCCGCGCCGTGGTCTGCCCCGGGGACGAGGTGCTCTACCACGAGCCCTGCTACGTCTCCTACGGCCCCACGGTGGCCATGGCCCACGGCGTCCCCGTGTCGGTGCGCACCCGCGCGGAGCATGATTTCGTGGTGCAGGTGGAGGATCTGGAGAAGGCCGTCACCCCCCGCACCAAGGTGCTGATGCTGAACTATCCCAACAATCCCACCGGGGCGGGCATGACCTGGGAGGACAAGCAGAAGGTGGCGGACTTCGCCATGCGCCACGACCTCCTGGTCTTCTCCGACGAGATCTACGAGGACCTCTCCTACATCCCCCGCTCCCCCTCCATCGCCACCATCCCGGGCATGGAGGAGCGCACCGTGGTCTTCAACGGCTTCAGCAAAGCCTACGCCATGACGGGCATGCGCGTGGCGTACGCCCTGGGTCCCCGGGACATCATCGACGCCATGATGAAGATTCACCAGTACACCATCCTCTGCGCCCCCACCCCCTGCCAGTTCGGCGCCATCGAGGCCCTCCAGGGAGCCGAGAAGGAGCGGGAGGCCATGCGCCGGGAATACGAGCAGCGGCGCAACGTGATCGTGAAGGGCTTCAACGCCATGGGGCTGACCTGCTTCATGCCCCGGGGCGCCTTCTACGTCTTCCCCTGCGTCGCCTCCACCGGCATGGGCTCCACGGAGTTTGCGGAGCGTCTGCTGGAGGAGGAGCATGTGGCGGTGGTGCCCGGAGACGCCTTCGGGGCGTCGGGCGAGGGGTTTGTGCGCTGCTCCTACGCCACGGGCATGAAGGAGATTCAGGAGGCGCTGGCGCGGATTGGCCGCTTTGTGGAGAGGCACAAGAAGGGGTAGGGGGCATGGAGAGTTTCACCAACAGCTGGCGCATCTACGAGCCGCCCGCCCCCTGGCGCGACGCCCCGGTGGAGTTTGACATGGGGTGCGGCAAGGGTCGCTTCACCGTGGAGCTGGCGCGCCGTCATCCGGATCGTCTGATTCTGTGCAACGACCTGATTTCCGAGCGTCTTCGCATTGTGGAGAAGCGCGCCGCCCGCGCGGGGGTGGAGAATCTCCGCGCCCTGCGCGCCACCAGCCTGGCGCTGGTCTCCTACCAGCTGCCGCCCCGTTTCCTGGACCGGGTCCATCTTCTGTGCCCCGATCCCTGGCCCAAGCGGAGCCATGTGGGCCGCCGGCTGGTCTGCACCGATTTCCTCTGCCGCATGGTCCGGGTGCTGAAGCCCGGGGGAATCTTCCATCTCTCCACCGACTACACCCCCTATTTCCAGAACTGGGTCCAGCTCTTCCGGAATCTGGAGGAGCTCTACGAGCCCGCCCCGGAGGGCGCCCAGGACATGGCGGATGTGAAGACCGACTTCGAGCTTCACTGGAACGCCCAGGGGCAGGAAGTGCATCACATCTGCTACCGGGTGAGGAGCCGGGGAGAATGAAGGCGGTCTGCATTCCCTGCTCCGGTTCCGTGGAGGTGGAGGGACTTCTGCCGATCCTGGACCACCCCCTCTTCCAGCGCCTGCGCCGCTGCCGCCAGCTGGGGCTCAACGACCTGGTCTTCCCCGGCGCGCGCCACAGCCGCCTGGAGCACGCCCTGGGCGTCCTGCGCCGGGCGCGCCTGGCGGCACGCCTCCAGGAAATGCCCGCCGCCGACTGCCGCGCCCTGGAGCTCTTCGCCTTGCTCCACGACGTGGGCCACGGCCCCTTCTCCCACCAGGTGGAGCCCGTTCTTCCCGGCGACCACCACCAGCGCGGGGCGCAGGTCATCCGGGAGATGGGGGACGCCATCGCCGCCTGCGGGGGAGAACCGGAGCGCCTGCTGGACATGCTGGCGGGGCGGGAGCCCCTCGCGGAGTGGGTCTCGGACCGCAATCTGGGCGCCGACAAGCTGGATTATCTGGAGCGGGACGCCCTCCATCTGGGCTTCACCGGCACCCCCTCCCTGGATCTGCTGCAGGCCAACACCCTCCGCGCCGCCGACGGCACCCTCGCCCTGCGGGAGAAATTCATCGAGGAGGGAAAACGGGTCCAGAAATTCTATTCCTACCTCCATCAGCACGGATACCTGAACAAAACCGCCCTTTCCGCCCAGAGAATGCTCCAGTGGGCGCTCCAGCAGAAGCTTCGCCAGGAGCCCGCGGAAGCGGGCGGGGGAGAGGCGCTCTGGCGCATGGGCGACGAGGAACTGGTGGCATGGCTCCTCCCCGAAAGCTGCCCGCCCGCCCGCCAGATGCTCCGCCGCCTCCTGGACCGCCGCCTCCATCAAACCTGCCTCTGCCTGAAACCCCAGGGCTACGGCTATGTGGAGAACGTGGCGGGAAAGGAGATCGTCCTCCAGGAATGGCCCCGCCAGAATCTCCTGAACCTCTCCCGCCGCCTTGCCACCCCGGAACAGACGGAACAGGTGGAGAATCTCCTGGCAGACGCCGCCGGCGTGCCCCGTGGAGAACTCCTCCTGGCCGCCATGCCCTACTTCAAAAAACTCCTGCCCAAGGACCTCCGCATCGCCAACGGCGGCGCCGCCGACTACTGGCTCCTGGAAAAGGACAGGGACCACCGCGCCTCCCTGGAAAGCGACTACCTCCGCACCTTCGCCGTCCGCGTGGTGACCACCCCCGAACGACGCTCCACCCTGGCACGCCACCCCCTGCCTCTCCTGAAAATCCTGGAGGAACTGGCATAGCCCCGCCCCTCCCCCTCCCTGTTGGGAAAAAAATATCAATAGGGAGGCGAAGAGGGGTTGGGCGGTTACATTAAACCCGTTTTTCGGCGCGGGTCCGCGTCGGGGGCTTTCTCCCCCGGGGCGTCGGCTCCGTCCTTCCTGTCCTCGCGCAGGCTATGCGTTTTTTTCTGCGGCCGTCCCGGTTGTCGGCCGTTCGCGTCACAACAGGCTCCGTCTTCCCGTGTGTTTTGGCAGGGGGGCGGGGCGTTCCGCGGTCCGGTCGCCGTTTTTTTCCGGCGCGGGCCTGACATGGAGAGCAAGAACATGGCAAATCGCATCATTCTCAACGAGACCTCCTACTTCGGCAAGGGTGCCATCCAGGAAATCGCCACGGAAATCAAGGCCCGGGGATGCAAGAAGGTGATGTTGTGCACGGATCCCGACCTGCTGAAGTTCGGGGTTGCCACCAAGGTGACCGACGTGCTGGACAAGGCGGGCATCGCCTACAAGGTCTACAGCGGCATCAAGGCCAATCCCACCATCGAGAACGTCCAGGAAGGCGTGGCCTTCTGCAAGGCCGAGGCCGCCGACGTGATCGTGGCGGTGGGCGGCGGCAGCGCCATCGACACCTCCAAGGCCATCGGCATCATCATCACCAACCCCGAGTTCGCCGACGTGCGCAGCCTGGAGGGCGTCGCCCCCACCAAGAAGCCCTGCCTGCCCATCATCGCCGTCTCCACCACCAGCGGCACCGCCGCCGAGGTGACCATCAACTACGTCATCACCGACGTGGAGAAGCACCGGAAGTTCGTCTGCGTGGATCCCCATGACATCCCCGTGGTCTCCATCATCGACCCCGACATGGTCATGTCCATGCCCAAGGGTCTCTGCGCCGCCACCGGCATGGACGCCCTGACCCACGCCATCGAGGGCTACATCACCAAGGGCGCCTGGGACCTCACGGACATGCTCCACATCACCGCCATCAAGATGATCGCCCAGTATCTGCGGGACTCCGTGAACAAGGACGCCACCGCCCGGGAGAAGATGGCTGTGGCGCAGTACATCGCCGGCATGGGATTCTCCAACGTGGGTCTGGGCATCGTCCACTCCATGGCCCATCCCCTCTCCGCTCTCTATGACACCCCCCACGGCGTGGCTTGCGCCGCCATCCTGCCCACCGTTCTGGCCTACAACGCCCCCGCCACCGGCGAGAAATACAAGGACATCGCCATCGCCATGGGCGTCCAGGGCGTGGAGAAGATGACCCAGGAGGAATACCGGCGCGCCTGCGTGGAGGCCGTGCGCCAGCTGGGCAAGGACGTGGGGATTCCCCAGCACCTCTCCGAGGTGGGCGTGAAGGAGGAGGACATCGACTTCCTGGCGGAGTCCGCCATGAAGGACGCCTGCACTCCCGGCAATCCCAAGGATCCCTCCAAGGAGGACGTGGTGGCGCTCTACAAGTCCATGCTGTAGGTCCTGCCCGGAGGTTTCCGGGAAGGGGAGGGCGGAGCACCGCCGCCTCCCCTTCCCGTCCTTCCACCCGCCTCCCTCCCGGGGGGCGGGCTTTTTTTACGGGATTTCTTGCTTTTTCCGGAAATTTTCCTATAATATCGCCAACAGTTGCCCCCGCCCCTCCTTCGGGGGACCGTGCATTTTCCTGTCCCATAAACTCCCTACCCGCCGAGACATCCTCACATACGCCATGAAAAAGTCCTTCACTCTCATCGAACTCCTGGTTGTCATCGCCATCATCGCCATCCTGGCGGCCATGCTCCTGCCCGCCCTCTCCAAGGCCCGGGAGAAGGCGCGTACCATCTCCTGCATCAACAACATGAAGACCATCGGTCTGATGAACGCCCTCTACCAGAGCGACTACGACGACTACTTCCTCACCACCTTCACCCAGTATCCCGACGCGACCATCCAGGGCGCCATCGGCAACCGCTCCCTCACCCCCTGGCAGATCTTCCTCAACGTGGCCTACGGCGTGGATGGCAAGGCCATGGAGTGCACCGCCACCAACAAGCAGGGCACCGTGGATGCCATCCGGAAGGGAAAGAGCGGCGTGGAGGACGCCCTGAAAGGCGGTTACTTCTCCGCTGTGTCCCTGGGCAGGAACTTCTCCTACGGTTTGAACTTCGGCACCTTCGGCAAATTCCTGGTTCCCCCCAACTCCGGCGAAGCCAGCTTTGACACCACCTGCGGCGCCGTCCGCCTGGAAGAGGTGACCGCCCAGGGCGCCTATCTGAACAAGCTGATCTTCGTGGGCGACGCCACCTGCCTGGACGAAGTGGACACCGCCACCCTCAGCCAGGTCAACGGCGGCTTCTCCTTCATGATCCAGTACAACAACGTCTATCCGGACAATATCTACACGACCTCCTACTTCAGCACCCACTCCCGCCACGCCGGCATGACCAACTTCGTCTTCGCCGACGCCCACGCCGAGTCCGTCCGCTGGCAGCAGTACTGGAATGCCAACGACACGGAGTCCCGCCCCTTCTGGTTCCCCCGCCGGAAGTACGCGAGCGGCACCATGGGCTGGTGGAAGAACTAGTCGCCTGAACGCATGACGGCGGCGCCAGGCCGCCGCCCCCCCATCCCCGGGGCGCATCTCCCAAGGTGCGCCCCTTTCTTTTTCCCCCGACCGCCCCTCCCGAAGAAGAATCTCCCGCCCCCCCCCTGGCATTTTCGCAAAAAGATGATAGATTAAGCACTCGTTAAATCATGGAACGGGGCGTCCGGTTTTTCCGTGTTCCCGTTCCTGCGGTTGTGCTTTTTTGTCAGAATCATCCCGGAGGTGTGTTTTCCATGGAGAAGGGGATTTCGATGGAGCAGGCGGTGCGTCTGCTGGGGGAGATGGAGGGGGATGCGACCCTGTTCCGGATGGCGGAGTTTTTCCAGGGCTTTGCGGACCCCACCCGCCTGAAGATCATCAACGCGCTGCTGGTGTCGGAGCTGTGCGTGGCGGACATCTCCCGTCTTCTGGGGATGACGCCGCCCGCCATCTCCCACCACCTCTTCCATTTGAAGCGGCTGCGTCTGGTGGGGAGCCGCCGGGATGGCCGCCGGGTGGTGTATTTCCTGGCGGACGGGCACATCCGGCAGATTTTCGAGGTGTGCCGGGAGCACTGCGGGGAGGTGCGGTAGCCATGAGCCACTGTCATCATCACCATCACACCCATGGGGTGGAGGGGGAGGGGAAGGCCTCGGTGCTTCTGGCGGCAATCCTGCTGAACGTGGTCTTCGCCGCCGGCGAGTTCTGGGCGGGGGTGGTCTGGCACTCCTCCGGCCTGAAGGCGGACGCGGGGCACAACCTGGGGGACGTGGGCGGCCTGGTCATCTCCCTTCTGGCCATCCTGCTGCTCCGGGTGCCGCCCCGGGGGCGCTTCACCTACGGTCTGAAACGGGGCACGGTGCTGGCTTCCCTCCTGAACGGCATCCTCCTCACCTGGGCGGCGCTCCTCATTCTCTGGGAGTGCGTCCAGCGCTTCTCCCATCCCCTGCCCGTCCAGGGCTGGGGCGTGGGCGGCATGGCCTTCCTGGGCATCCTGGTGAACGGGGGGACGGTGTGGCTGCTGGGCCGCCAGAAGCACCGGGATCTGAATCTCCAGGGCGCCTTCCTCCACATGGTGGCCGACACCCTGGTCTCCGCGGGGGTACTGGTGGCGGGGGTCCTGGTGGAGCTCACCGGATGGAATCCCCTGGACCCCCTGGTAGGCGTCGCCGTGGCTCTCCTGATTCTCGTCTCCTCCTGGGGACTCCTCAAGGAAAGCCTCTGTCTCGCCCTGGACGCCGCCCCGGAAGGGGAGAATCCCCAGGAACTGCGCCAGAAGGTGGCCGGACTGCCCGGCGTGCGCCAGGTCTCCCGTCTCCGCCTCCGCGCCCTCTCCACCACCGAGGGTGAGGCCATCCTCCATGTCGCCCCCGAGGAAAACGCCGATCTCCGGGAACTCGGCAACGCCATCCGGGAACTCCTCCCGGATTCCTGCCGCCATAATCTCCATCTGGTCTGGGAAAGAGATTCCTGACGCCTCCCCACGACCCCTCCACCATAGGGAAGAAACGGGACAAGATACGACAATTCACGACAAAATGGCAGGATTTCGGGCAGATTGCGAGAACTCCCGTCAAAAGCCGGATGATAACGTCAAATTTCGGTGTATATTATGGGCGGTTACGCGTTTTGTCTTGATTTGTCCCGTTTTTTCTTTTCCTTTGACTTATGGCACGCAGTTATCCTCTTGACCATGTCCGGAACATCGGAATCATGGCCCACATTGACGCCGGCAAGACCACTTGTACGGAGCGCATCCTCTATTACACGGGGCGCACCCACAAGCTGGGGGAGACCCACGACGGTTCCGCCACCATGGACTTCATGGAGGAGGAGAAGGAGCGTGGCATCACCATCATGAGCGCGGCCACCACATGTATCTGGAATGACAACATGATCAACATCATCGACACTCCCGGACATGTGGACTTCACGGTGGAGGTGGAGCGTTCCCTGCGTATTCTGGACGGCGCCATTGGTCTTTTCTGCGCGGTGGGCGGCGTGGAGCCCCAGTCGGAGACGGTGTGGCACCAGGCCACCAAGTACAACGTGCCCCGCATTTGCTTTGTGAACAAGATGGACCGGACGGGCGCCAACTTCTTCTCCGTGGTGGAGCAGATCCGGGAGGTGCTGGGAGCCAACGCGGTGCCCATCTGCATCCCCATCGGCGAGGGTCCCGACTTCAAGGGCATCATCGACCTGGTGAAGATGGTCCAGGTGACCTACAAGGAGGAGAAGACGGGCACGGTGCCCGTGGACGCCCCCATCGCTCCCGAGAACATGGAGTACGCCGAGAAGTGGCGCAAGAACCTCATCGAGGCCGCCGCCGAGCTGGACGACGCCCTGATGGACAAGTACCTGGGCGGTGAGGACCCCACCGAGGAGGAGATCATCAACGCCGTGCGTCTGGGCACCCACCGCCAGGAGGTCTTCCCCGTGCTGTGCGGCACCGCCTTCCGCAACAAGGGCATCCGCCGTCTGCTCAACGCCATCATCAGCTACCTGCCCAGCCCCGTGGACCTGCCTCCCTGCAAGGCCCACACCCTGGAGGGCGAGGAGGTGGAGCGCCGCGCCGACGACCAGGAGAACACCGCCGCCCTGGCCTTCAAGGTGGTCAGCGACCGCGAGGTGGGCAAGCTGGTCTACGTCCGGGTCTACTCCGGCGCCCTGACCTGCGGCACCTACGTCACCAACACCAACAAGGGACGCCAGCAGAGAATCGGCCGCATCTTCCGGATGCACGCCAACCACCGGGAGAACATCGATGTGCTCTACGCCGGCGAAATCGGCGCCCTGGTGGGCCTCTCCGACACCGTCACCGGCGACACCCTCTGCAACGAGGAGTCCCAGGTCACCCTGGAGAGCATCACCTTCCCCGCCCCCGTGATCTCCATCGCCGTCACCCCCAAGTCCCATGCGGACCGTGACAAGCTGATGATCGCCCTGGGCAAGCTGGCGGAGGAAGACCCCACCTTCACCGTCCGGGTGGACCCCGAGACGGAGGACACCGTGATCTCCGGCATGGGCGAGCTCCATCTGGACATCATCATGGAGCGTCTCCGCCGGGAGTTCAAGGTGGAGGTCACCGCCGGCGCCCCCGAAGTGGCGTACCGGGAGACCATCTCCAAGAAGGTCACCCACGAGGAGCGCCTCAAGAAGCAGACCGGTGGTCACGGACAGTTCGCCCACGTCATCTTCGACATCGAACCCCAGGAGCCTGGCAAGGGCTACGAGTTCATCAACGATGTCAAGGGCGGCGACATCCCCAAGGACTTCATCCCCGCCATCGAAAAGGGCTTCAAGGACGCCATGGAGACCGGCCCCATGTCCGGCTGCCCCTGCGTGGACTTCAAGATCACCCTGGTGGACGGCTCCTACCACACGGTGGACTCCTCCGACATGGCTTTCCGCACCTGCGCCGCCACGGGCTTCAAGGCCGCCTTCGCCAAGGCCGCGCCCGTGCTGCTGGAGCCCATCATGAAGCTGACCATCTCCACCCCTGACGAATACTCCGGCAGCATCACCGGAAATCTCTGCGGTCTGCGGGGACAGGTCCAGGGAATGGAGATGGTGGGCAAGAACCAGCAGATCCATGCCCTGGTTCCTCTCTCCAACCTCTTCGGATACACCAGCACCCTGCGGAACATGACCCAGGGACGCGCCGGCTTCAACATGGAGTTCTCCCATGACGCCCCCGTGCCCCAGAACGTGGCGGAGGAAGTGCTGGCCGCCCGCAAGAAGGCCCGCGAGGCACGGGGCAAGTAAACTCCCCGCCACCCCCGCACCCAAAGCGCCGTCCCTCCCTCCCCCGGGAAAGGGCGGCGCTTTTTGTTTTTCCCGCCCTCCCGCCTGCGCCAGGGCGGGGCAGGGCGCGTTCCCTATGGGGGGAGGGAGTGCGGGAGTTATATTAACCCCCGGCTTTTTCCCGCGCCCCCGGGGAGGGTGTTCCCCCTCCTGTTCCAGGGCAGGCGCGGGGACGGACGGCTCCCTCTCTCCCCTGCGGGCCCCGGGCGCCGAATCCTGGCGCGCCAAGCCCCCCTCCTCCCGCCGCCATGGCGGGTCCACTCCCCCTTTCGCCTTCCTCGCCTTTCATGCTTAGCGACCGCGACTACTATTCCCGCCCCCCGCGCCGGAATCCCTGGGGATTCTCCGCCTGGACCGGGGTGGCGACCCTGATCTATCTCAATGCCATTGTCTTCCTGGTGGGCGGCCTCCTGGACGGCAACGGGAATCTGGTGCGCGCCTTCGCCCTGGTGGGGGACAAGCCCTGGCAGCTTTGGCGCCTGGTCACCTACCAGTTCCTCCATGCCAGCCTCTCCCACATCCTCATGAACATGTATGGCGTGTGGCTCTTCGGCCGGATGGTGGAGCAGGCCCTGGGCAAGGCGCGCTTCCTCCTGCTCTACCTGTTCTCCGGCGTGCTGGGGGGAGTCTTTTTCCTCCTGGCGAACCAGGGCAGCCCCGCCTACTGCGTGGGCGCCTCCGGAGCGGAGTTCGGCGTCATGGTGGCGGCGGCCTTGGCGTTCCCCCAGGCCCGCTTCTTCCTGCTGCTGCCTCCCATCCCCGTGCGCCTCTGGGTGCTGGCACTGGTCTACTGCATCCTGGAGGTGTTGATGCTCCACGACAACGGCTCCATCGCCCACATCGCCCACCTGGGCGGCGCCCTGGGCGGTTT
Source organism: Oligosphaeraceae bacterium (assembly GCA_051884615.1). GTDB lineage: Bacteria > Verrucomicrobiota > Lentisphaeria > Oligosphaerales > Oligosphaeraceae > UBA1724. Next base: position 19,011 of record JBJEVT010000006.1, on the reverse strand, counting down.
TCTCTTCATGCGCCGGCTGATGCGCCCCGCCCGCCGCTCCCCCTTCGACCGGGACCCCGGAAGACAACGGCACTCCCCGCCGCCCCCCAGACCCCCCTTCTCCCCCCAGGAATCCGATGTCTCCGACGCCCCCATCGACTCCGAGGAGCTGAACCGCATCCTGGACAAGCTCTCCCGCCAGGGCATCGACCAGCTCACCCCCCGGGAGAAAGCCTCCTTGAGCCGCGCGGCGGAAGCCCTGAAACACCGTTGATCCCCACCCCGCAAGACCATGCCCTCTCCCCTGGAACAACTCCTGGAAAACTTCCCCCGCCTCTCCGTCTGCCTGCCGCAAATCCAGGAGACGGCACGCCTGCTGGAGGAAGGCTTCCGCCGCGGCGCCACCCTCTTCACCTGCGGCAACGGGGGCTCCTGCGCCGACGCCGACCATATCGCCGGCGAGTTCCTGAAGGGATTCTGCCGCCGCCGTCCCCTGAAGAAATCCCTGGCGGACACCCTGGAGGAGGTGGACCCGGAGGATGGCGCCTTCCTGGGAAAGACCCTGCAGCGGGGACTTCCCTGCATTCCCCTCTCCGGCTTCCCCGGCGCCTTGAGCGCCGTCCGCAATGATTTGGATGGCCAGATGGACTACGCCCAGGTGCTCCTGGCCCTGGGCCGCCCGGGAGACCTGCTCCTGGGCATCTCCACCTCCGGAAACTCCCGGAATGTGCATCTGGCGGTGACCGTCGCCCGCAGCCTGGGCATGACGGTGCTGGGGCTGACCGGGGAGGGCGGGGGACGCCTGGCACGGGAGGCCGATGTGGCCATCCGGGTGCCCGCCCGGGAGACCTACCGGGTGCAGGAACTCCATCTGCCCGTCTATCACGCCCTCTGCCTCTCCGTGGAGGAAGCCCTCTTCCCGCTCTGAACCACCGCCCCAGTCATCCACCTCATCCCCCCACCCGCCCATGCACGCAACACGCTCCACCCTCAAGGGAATCCTGCTTTTGGCCGCCCTGCTTTGTCTGGCACCGCGATTTTCCCTGGGAGAGGAAGCCGCCCCCGCCACCACCCTGCTGGAAATCTCCGCGGACAAGGTGGAATACGGGGTGGACGCCACGGAAGCCCGGGCGGAGGGCAATGTCCAGCTGCGCTATGGCGACATCCTGATGACCTGCCAGCGGGCCTCCGTCAACCAGAAGACCCGGGATTTCCAGGCGGAGGGAGGCGTGGAGATTGTCATGGAGGGGAAGGCGACCTGGCGTGCGCCCTCTCTCCAGGGAAACCTGGACGCCCGGACCGTCTCCTTCGGCCCCTTCCGGCTGGCGACCGATGTCTGGCATTTCGGGGGCGAATCGGGGGAGAGCCTGGGCGCCCGGGACGGCCAGGTGGTGAATCAGGGCTGGATGAGCACCTGCGACCGGGAGAATCCCCATTACCGACTCCAGGCCAAGAAGATCACCTATAATCCCCAGGACGGCTCCTTCGTGGCGCGCCACATGACCGTCCGGGTGGGAAACGTCCCCCTCTTCTATTTCCCCGTCTTCCAGGGAAGCACGGACGCCACCGTGGGCATGATCTTCCGTCCGGGATACTCCGGCAAGCGGGGCGCCTATCTCCGGGTGGGCCGGGTCTGGCAGCACGGGGAGAAGGGAAGCACCCAGCTCTTCGTGGACGCCATGAGCAAGCGCGGCCTGGGCGTGGGGGAAATCACCGAATACCGGGACGGGGAGAAACGGGAGGTGCAGACCAATCTCTACGGACTCCATGACCTGGACCCCGCCGAGACGGAACGGGGATACGACCGCCGCTTCCGCTCCGAGGAGGATCGCTTCCGGCTGAAACTCTATTGGCGGGAAGCCCTGGACGACCACTGGTCCCTCCGCTTGAATGTGGACCTCCTCTCCGACATCTCCATGCTGGATGACTGGTTCCGCCACGACTGGAGACACTGGGGACAGCCCAAGTCCTTCGCCAATCTCTCCTACGACAACGGCTGGCTCCACTCCTCCCTGAACGTTCGCCCCAGGCTCAACACCTTCTACACCGTGGGAGAGCAACTCCCCGAATGGCGCCTGGATATCCCCCGGGTGAATCTGCCCGCTCCCCTGCCTCTGGTCTACTCCTCCCATACCTCCGCCGGATACTACACCATGCAGTGGCGAAACTTCGACCGCCAAAGACGGGAGCTGATCCCCTCCTCCCTCTACCAGGAAGCCCTCCACGGCGACCCGGCGGACTACGGCGCCTTCCGCGCGGATACTCTCCATACCCTCCAAATGCCCCTGGAAGTGCTGGACGCCTTCACGCTGACCCCCCGGGCCAGCGTCCGGGTGACCTCCTACTCCCGCACCAGCCGGCAGGGAGTCTCCCAGGAAGAGCTGGCGGATTGGATCAACGCCGACAATCCCGACGACCCCGCCGGGCTCTCCCCCGTCAAGGGACGCTATGATCGCCGGGGCGGTTCCCGCACCAGGGTCGCCACGGAATGGGGCCTGGAAGGCAGAACCTCCCTGACGGGAGAATGGATGAAGGCCGAATGTCCCTGGCTGGACATGAAAGGACTTCGCCATGTGGCGGAACCCTACTTCAACTACACCTACGCCGGAGCCCCCTCCGTGGACCGGGAATATCTCTACTTCTTCGATGAAATCGACCGCCTCCAACGCCAGAATTTCCTCCGGGTGGGCCTGGAACAACGCTGGATGACCCACGGGGAATCCGGACGCCTCCGCACGCTCCTCTCCCTGGAAAACTACCTGGATGTCCATCACCAGGATGGGGACGAAACCCAACGCCACTGGGGTGACCTGGGAACCCGCTTGAGCCTCCAGCCCCGGGAAGACCTCCGTCTGTGGGGCACCCTCCTCCATGACGTGGGGGCGGGCCGCATCCAACGCGGAGAAGTGGGCGTCCGCTACGGCAAGGAGGAGACCGGATACTTCAGCCTCCGCTACGTCTACCGCAACAACCACCTCTCCCGCTCCGTCTACTCCATGGGCTCCACTCTGGCGGATTTCACCGGGGAATCCGGATACCTGAAACGCTACTTCCAGAGCGCCGACACCCTCACCGCCCAGGTGAACATCCCCCTGAATCCCCTGACTAGTCTGGAAATCGGCGCGGAATACGATTTCGAAAAGAACAATCTGGAGGAACACCACTATTATCTGACCCGGCAACTCCATTGCTGGACCCTGGTGGGCGGCGTGGGCTGGGACGACCACGAGTTCCAGGTGATGATTCTCCTGAGACTCACCGCATTCCCCAACGTGAGACTCAATCTGAATCTGTAGCGCGGAGCTCGCGCGTCAGAACCCCCGACGGGCGCTGCCGCTTCAACACGGAGCACAGGTCGGCGCTGCCGCTTCAACACGGAGCACACAGAGGCGCCTGCGGCCCACCCCGGATGACACAGAGGGCGGAAGGCGGGGGCGTTCCGGCATCCGGCTCCGGATGCCTCGTTGTCCCCGGTTCCGCCTCCGGGGAGAGAATGCCCTGTTGGGCACCCCCTCCCCGGCATGCGTCCCCGGGACCAACTTCCCTGGCGGGGATGCCCCGCCAGGCACGCCCCCCCCGCTGGGACCAACCTCCCTGGGGCGGCCAAGCCCGCCAGGCACGCCCCCCGCTGGGACCAACCTCTCTGGGGCGGCCAAGCCCGCCCCGGCACGCCCCCGGTTCTACCCTTTCAGGCGCAAGTCCTGGATTTCCAGCCCCTCAAGCCCATCCAGCCCCCTCCCTCTAGAGCATCTAGGGCATCTAGGGCATCTAGCCCTTTGATTCTCCTGGGGCGGGCAAGCCCGCCCAGGTACGCGAAAAGGGGGCGGGTCATGCGTGTGCATGGCTCGCCCCCTTCGGGGTGTCTTCTATGCCGCAGCGGGTTAGAAGTACCGCTTCAGCAGGCCCTCGAAGCCGGCGCCGTGGCGGGCTTCGTCCTTGGCCATTTCGTGGACGGTGTCATGGATGGCGTCGTAGCCCAGTTCCTTGGCGCGCTTGGCCAGCATCAGCTTGCCCTCGCAGGCGCCCTGTTCGGCGTCGGCGCGCATGGCCACGTTCTTCTTGGTGTCAGCCACCAGGACCTCGCCCAGCAGTTCGGCGAACTTGGCGGCGTGCTCGGCCTCCTCGAAGGCGTAGCGCTTGTAGGCTTCGGCGATTTCGGGGTAGCCCTCGCGCTCCGCCTGGCGGGACATGGCGAGGTACATGCCGACCTCGGTGCACTCGCCGTTGAAGTTGTCGATGAGACCCTGCTTGACCTCGGGATCCACATCCTTGCCGACGCCGATCACATGCTCGCAGGCCCAGACCTTCTTCTCATTGGTGATTTCCTTCACCAGGAACTTGGCGCCGGGGACGCCGCACTGGGGGCACTTGGCGGGGGGTTCCTCGCCTTCGTACACATAACCGCAGACGGGGCAGACGTAACGTTTCATGATTGCTTCCTCCTTGGGTTGGCGGCGTGTGGCATGCGTCCTTCTTCCCTTCGGGCGGGGCAGGTGCGTACGGGGAGGCGTGCGCCGCATTGGGTGCGTTGGGTGGGGAAACAGTCAGTCCCAGGCCTCCATCCTGGGATTTGACCAAAAAAAAGACCGCACGGAGGCGGCCTTCTTTTGCGAAAGAGATGGAGCGGGTGATGGGAATCGGACCCACGTGGTCGGCTTGGAGGGCCGAAGCATTACCATTATGCTACACCCGCATCTTCGGGAAAACTGGCTTACTATAACCGGCCATGCCACGTTTGCCAACGGGGCGCCGCCTTTTCCTCCCCCCATTTTCCCCTAGGGCGAGGGCGTGGTCTCCCGGGGGGCGGCCTCCTCCAGAGGCCGCCGGAAGGCCGTCAGCTCCTCCGGAGTCCGGGGAAGCCCTCCCCGCATCATTTCCCTGCCTTGTCCGTCGAAGAGGATGGCCAGGGGCAGGTCCTTCTCCTGGCACTGGAATGCCTGGAGATACATGGCGGTTTCCTCCGTATTCTCCAGGGTCACCGCCACCACGGTGAAGCAGTTCCGCAGGTCGGGGGAATTCTCCGCCAGCTTCACCACCGCCTCCAGCTCCTCCCGCATTTCCTGCTCTCCCAGAGCCACAAGGAGGGGCAGGGCGGCGGCGGCGTGCGCCGGCGGGCTCTCCAGGACGCTTTCCTCCGGAGCGGAGGCGGGCGGCGGGGCGCTTCGCGCCACCCGGGATTCCTGACGCCAGAACACCCAGGCCATGGCCAGCACCACGATGGTGTAGATGACGATCCGGGGACCCAGGAACGAGGAAAACCGCTGTCGCATGGGGACACCCTCCTATTCTTCGCGGGTGGCGGGGGAGAAGAACCGGGCCACCGCCTTCTCCAGGGCGCGGGCACGGTGGCTCAACTGGTTTTTCACCGAGGCGGGGAGTTCGCCGAAGGTCTGGTCGTAGCCCTGGGGGACGAAGGCGGGATCGTAGCCGAAGCCGCCGTCGCCCCGGGGCGCCTCGGCCATGCGGCCCTGCACCTCGCCCCGGACGCATCCCTGGAGCGCGCCCTCCGCGTCCGCCAGGGCGATGGCGCAGACGAACCGCGCCCGGCGATCCTCCACCCCCTGGAGCTTTCCCAGGACCTTGGCCAGATTCCTGCCGTCGTTGCCCCCCTCCCCGGCATAGCGTGCGGAGAAGACCCCGGGCTCCCCGCCCAAAGCCAGCACCTCCAGGCCGGAATCATCGGCCATCACGGCGCAGTGGAACGCAGCGGCGGCCTGGCAGGCCTTCTTGGCCGCGTTCTCCTCGAAGGTGGCGCCATCCTCCACCACCTCCGGCATACCCCCCATTTCCCCGGCGCCCACCACCTGGTGTCCCAGGGGTTCCAGCATGGCGCGGAACTCCTGGAGCTTGTGGGCATTGGAAGTGGCGATGACAATTCTCATGATTTACGCTCCTTGCGTTTCCGCAAATGCACCTGCAGGATGCCGATTTCCGCGGGGGTGACCCCGTCGATTCTGGCGGCCTGCCCCAGATTCTCCGGGTGCCGTTTCTCCAGCTTCTGCCGGGCCTCCGAGGAGATTCCCGGAAGCTGGAAGGAGAAATCCCCGGGGATGGACCAGCTCTCCAATTCCCGCATCCCCTTCGCCTGCTCCTCTTGCTGGGCGAGGTATCCGGCATAGCGGACATCCACCGTGAGCTGCTGCAACGCCCGGGGTGGCAGGGAGGGCAGCTCGGGATGCTCCCCGTAGCGGAAATCGGGGCGGGCCAGCAATTCCAGGACGCTGCGCCCCTCCAGCCGCACCCGGGAGAGCTCCTCCCGAATCCGTTGAATCTCCTCCTCCAGGGACTGGACCCGTTGCAGGGCGGTGGCGGTGGCCAGACCGTGGCGGTGGCCCAGGGCGGTCAGGCGGCGGTCCGCATTGTCCTGCCGCAGAGCCAGGCGAAATTCCGCACGGGAGGTGAAGAGGCGGTATGGCTCCACAATCTCCTTGGTGACCAGATCGTCCACCATGACGCCCAGATACGCCTGGTCCCGTCGCAGCCGCAGGGGTTCTCCCAGGGCGCAGGCCTTCCGGGCGGCGTTCAGGCCCGCCAGCAGCCCCTGTCCCGCCGCCTCCTCGTATCCGGAGGTGCCGTTGATTTGTCCCGCCAGGAAGAGGGTGGGATAGCGTCGCAGCGCCAGGGAGGTGTCCAGCTGGCAGGGGAAGACGAAATCGTATTCGATGGCGTAGGCGTATCGGGAGATGAAGGCCCTTTCGCATCCGGGGATGGAGCGTACCATCTGCCATTGGACCTCCACGGGCATGGAGGTGGAGAGGCCGTTGAGATAGTATTCGTCGGTGGAGTCTCCCTCGGGCTCCACGAAGATGTGGTGGCAGGGGTGGCTGGCGAAGCGGACCACCTTGTCCTCGAAGGAGGGGCAGTAGCGGGTGCCGATGCCCCGGATGGCTCCGGAATACATGGCGGAGCGGTGGAGATTGTCCAGAATCAGCTGCCGGGTCCGTTCCGTGGAGTGGGTCAGATAGCAGCAGCGCTGCTCCAGCTGGAGTCGCCCGAAGAAGGGGACGTCGCCCCGGTCGCCGGGCCCGAAGGAGAAGCCTGCGCCGGAGGTGTCGGGGGGCTGGGGTTCCATGGAGGCGAAATCCAGGGTCTTTCCCAGGACGCGCACCGGAGTTCCCGTCTTCAGGCGGCCCATTTCCAGGCCCAGTTCCGTGGCGAGGAAGCGGGAGAGTTCCAGGGCGGCGGCGTCCCCCGCCCGTCCTCCGGCGCAGCGGTGAAGTCCGAAGTGGAGGGTCCCCCCCAGGAAGGTCCCGGTGGAGAGGACCACCGTGCGGGAGCGCCATTCCTCCCCCAGGGAGGTGCGGATGCCGCAGACCTGCCGGTCTTTGTCCAGCAGGAGCCCCGTGACCTCCGCCTGGAGCATGTCCAGCCCGGGGGTCTGCTCCAGGACCATCTTCATCCGCTTCTGGTAGAGGGTCTTGTCGCATTGCGCCCGGGGAGACTGGGCGGCGGCCCCCATGGAGGCGTTCAGCATCCGGAACTGCACCGTGGTGGCGTCCGCGTTTCGGCCCATCTCCCCCCCCAGGGCGTCGATTTCCCGCACCAGCTGCCCCTTGGCCACCCCCCCGATGCAGGGATTGCAGGACATCTGGGCCAGGTGGTCCTGGTTCAGGCTCAGCAGAAGAGTATGGGCCCCCACCCGCGCCGCCGCCAGGGCGGCCTCGCATCCTGCGTGGCCTCCCCCCACCACTATCACGTCATATTCGTCCATGGAACCGAAGGGAAAACAAAAAAACCTGGCCACCTCTAGGGTAGCCAGGTTGAAACTGGTGCTCGGAGCGGGACTTGAACCCGCACGGATGTTACTCCATTAGGCCCTCAACCTAACGCGTCTGCCAATTCCGCCACCCGGGCAAAAGAAAATGATCCGCGCCTGTCGCCAAGCGGGAAAACGGGAATACTATAGCAAGAATGAAACGGTTTGCAACTCCCCCTCCCGAAATTTGCCGATTCTCCGGGAAAATGCCCCTTCAGGCGTTCCGGATGGCCTCCAGAAGGAGGGAGGTGTCGTCGGCGAAGAGGGTGGCGCCGGCCTGTTCCAGAGTCGCTCTGTCCCGGAAGCCCCAGGTGACGGCGATGCAGGGGACTCCGGCGTTCCGTGCCGTCGCGATGTCCACGTCGGAGTCGCCGATGTAGACGGCGTCCGCAGCGGTCATGCCGAGCCGGGCGAGGACGGCGTTGACGGTGTCCGGGGCGGGCTTGCGGCGCACGCCCTCCCGTTCTCCGGCGATGGCGTCGAACTGGCGGGGGAAGAACCGGGCGCAAAGCTGCTGGACGGCGAAATCGGCCTTGTTGGAGACCACGGCGGTGCGGATGCCGCGTTTCCCGAGTTCGTCCAGGAGGCGGGGGATGCCGGGATAGGGGGCGGTGGTGTCGGCGCAGTGCCGCGCGTAGTGTCGGTGGAAATCGGCGTGGACCCGGTCCAGGAGTTCGGGCGCCAGGTTGGCGGGGCAGGCACATTCGACGAGCTTGCGGATGCCGTTGCCGACGAATTGTCGAATGGTGTCCCGGGAATGGGTTGGCAGGTGGTTGGCGGCCAGGGCGGCATTGGCGCTGGCCGTGAGATCCCCCAGGGTGTCGAGGAGGGTGCCGTCGAGGTCGAAGATGGCGAGTCGTGCCATGTCGGGGGGGGAGGGGTGTGGGCGGCGGGTGGGGGTTAGAATAGAGTGTCCTGGGTCAGGGTCCAGGCGATGGGGGGCTGTCCCTTCTCCCGCAGGAGCCGATTGGCGGTGGTGAAGGGTTTGGAGCCGAAGAATCCCCGATGGGCGGAGAGGGGGGAGGGATGGGGGGCGGTCACGATGACGTGGCGTGTTTCATCCAGGAGGTGGAGTTTCTCCTGGGCGTGTTTTCCCCAGAGGAGGAAGGCCACGGGGTGGGGGAGGGCGTTGCAGGCGGCCAGGATCTGGTCGGTGAGGGTCTGCCATCCCAGGCGGGCATGGGAGCCGGGTTTTGCCTCCTCCACGGAGAGGATGGTGTTCAGGAGGAGGACGCCCTGGCGCGCCCATTCCGTGAGGTCGGGGCGCTGCGGGGGGGTGGCGTCCCAGTCCTGGGCGTATTCCCGGAGGATATTCTGGAGGGAGGGGGGGAGTTTGGTGCCCTGGGGGACGGCGAAGGCCAGTCCCATGGCCTGTCCCGGTTCGTGATAGGGGTCCTGTCCCAGGATGACGGCCCGGACCTTTTCCGGGGGAGTGAGGCGCAGGGCGGCGAAGACGCGTCCCCTCGGGGGATAGACGGTGCGTCCGCTGTTCCGGATGGCCTCCACCCGTTCCAGGGGGGCGAGGCAGGGGGCGTCGGGGAGGACCTCCCTCCACTTCCGGGGGAATTCTTCCAGTGGGGCGTCGTCGGGATTCACTACTGGAGCCTCTGGAGGATGTATTCCTTGCGGGAGGGGGGATTGGTTCCCATGAGGAAATTCACGAAGCCATCCAGTTTTCTGGCGTTTTCCAGGGTGACCAGCTGGAGGCGGATGTCGTCTCCCCGGATGAACTGGGCGAATTCCTTGGGGCTGATTTCACCCAGTCCCTTGAAGCGGGTGATTTCCGCATCCTTCCCCATGGTCTTCACGGCATTGTCCCGCTCCTCTTCCGAATAGCAGTAGACGGGGGCCTTGGACTTGCTTCTCACCCGGAAGAGGGGGGTTTCCAGGATGAAGAGATGTTCGGCGGAGAGGAGCTGGGGGAAGAAGCGGAGGAAGAAGGTGATGAGGAGGTTCCGGATATGGTATCCGTCGGGGTCGGCGTCGGTGGCGATGATCACCTTGGCGTAGCGGAGGTTCTCCATGGTGTCCTCGGTGCCCAGGGCGCGCATGACGCCGTAGAGCTCCTCGTTGCGGTAGAGGACTTCCCGGGTGGCGTTGTTGCAGTTGAAGACCTTGCCCCTCAAGGCGAAGACCGCCTGGTGCTGGGCGTTCCGGTTCTGGACCACGCTTCCGGCGGCGGAGTCTCCCTCGGTGAGGAAGAGCATGGAGTTCTGGCAGAGGGCCTTTTCCTCGGGCTTCCGGCGGGAGTCCGTCTCGTTCAGATGGAACATGCAGTCCCGCAGCTTCTGGATCCTCAGGGTGGATTTGGCGGCCAGCTCCTTGGCTCCCTTCCGGATGTTCTGGATTTGCTTCCGGATGCTCTCGTTCTTCGCCAGCTTCTCGAAGATGGCCGTCTTGATCTCGGGATTCTTGTAGAGGAATTGGACCAGGGCGTTCTTGACCTCGTTGACCACCGAGGCCCGAATCTCGTAGTTGCAGAGCTTGTGCTTGGTCTGCGCCTCGAATTTGGGATTCTCCAGGCGCAGGGCGACCGCCCCGAAGAGTCCCGTCCGGATGTCCTCCGGATCATACGTCTTGTCCTTGGGGGCCAGTTCGTTGATGCCTTTCGCCACGCCCTCCCGGAAGGCGGTCAGATGGGTGCCGCCGTCGTTGGTGAACTGGGTGTTCACGAAGGAGTAGTAGTTTTCGTTGGCGGAGTTGGTGTGGCAGAAGGCGAACTCCAGGGCGCCGGAGCGGTAGTGGATGGGGGCGTAGAGGGGGTCGGACTCCATCTTGTTCTCCAGCAGATCCAGGAGGCCCCGGCGGGAATAGAACTTCTTTCCGTTGAATTCCAGGGTGAGGCCGATGTTCAGCCAGGCGTAGTGCTGGAGGCGGCGCTCCAGGAATTTCTGCTCGAAATGGAAGTCGCCGAAGATCTGGCGGGAGGGGAGGAAGGAGATGCAGGTGCCGTTGGGCTCCCCCGTCTCCCCCTTCTCCTCCCGGACCAGCTTCCCCTCGCAGGAGGTGACCCGGGCCATCTGCCCGTTGCGGAAACTGGTGGCCACGAAGGTCTGGGACAGGAAATTCACCGCCTTGAGCCCCACTCCGTTCATGCCGATGGAGGCGGAGAAGGCCACGGGCTTCCCCTCCGTCTCCTCATTGTATTTCCCCCCCGTGTTGATCTGGGAGACGCAGTCCCGCAACTTCCCCAGGGGAATGCCCCGGCCATAGTCCCGGATGGTGACGGTCTTGTCCGGCTCCAGGGTGACCACGATCCGCCGCCCGTAGCCCATGAGGAACTCGTCGATGGAATTGTCCACCACCTCCTTGAAGAGCACGTAGAGGCCGTCGTCGTTGTGGTCCCCGTTGCCCGGCGCCCCGATATACATGGAGGGGCGTTTCCGCATGTGCTCCAGGGGATTCAGGGTACGAATGGCGCCTTCGTCGTAGCGGGTCGCCCCTTCCTCCGAAAGAGCCTCCCCCTCGGCAAAGAGGAGCTCCTCCGGCGCGGGGGCGTCGGCAGTCTGGGGTGTGCGCTGGGGATCGTCGGCTTGGGGCATGGCACCGGGAAGGGACGGCGCTCCGGAGATGCGCCGGAACGCCGTGGGTGGCGAGGGAGAAGCAGGGCGGGAAGAAGGAGGCCGCCTTCCTCCGCTTCCTGCCTACTTCTTCTTGCCTTTCTTCGGGGAGGGATTGCTCTTGGGGGCGTGGAAGCCTTTGCCGCTGGGGTGGCGGTGTTTCCGGGGGCTGCCCTCGTCGTCCAGGAAGGCGTCGTCGTTGTTGAGTTCGTCCAGGATGTCGGGCTGTTCGTCCTCGTCATCCCAGCTGTCCTCGCTCTCGTATTCGGCGTCCATATCGTCGAATTCGTCGTCGTCGGTATCGTTGTCGAAGTCGTTCTGGAGGGAGGACGCCATCACCAGCTGTCCGCATTCGGGGCAGTATCCGTCTTCCTTCTCCACGTCAGCGACCTTGACTTTGCATTCGCAGTGGGGGCATTTGATGGATTCGCCGGCCATATTGTAGAGTTCTCCTGGTAAGATTTTCTTGGTTATGGGGTGACGATGCACCGGGGGCGTCTCCGCAGGGGGCGCATTCCGGTAACGGCGGGTAATTTACACGCCGCGGGGATTTGTTTCCGGGGATTTTCTGGGGGATTATTCGGTCTTTTCTCCCTTGGCGTTCTTTTGGAGGAGGGCCATGAGGAATTCGGCGTTGGTGCCGAACTTCCGGAGATTGAGGACCAGGCGTTCCATGGCGTTGGCGGGGTCTCCGATGGAGCAGAGTCCCTTGCGGAGGGACCACATGATTTCCAGTTCGGAGGGGTCCACCAGGAGTTCCTCCCGCCGGGTGCCGGACTTGGTGATGTCGATGGCGGGGAAGATGCGGCGGTCGGCCAGCTGGCGGTCCAGATGGAGTTCCATGTTGCCGGTGCCCTTGAATTCCTCGAAGATCAGTTCGTCCATCCTGCTGCCGGTGTCGATGAGGGCGGTGGCCAGGATGGTGAGGGAGCCGCCTCCCTCGATGTTTCGTGCGGAGCCGAAGAAGCGCTTGGGCTTGTGGAGGGCGTTGGCGTCCAGGCCGCCGGAGAGGATGCGTCCGGATTTGGGGGCGAGGGTGTTGTAGGCCCGTGCCAGCCGGGTGATGGAATCCAGGAGGATGACCACATGTTTTCCGTTTTCCACCAGGCGTTTCGCCCGTTCGGAGACCAGGTCGCAGAGGGCGGCGTGGTGTTCGGGGGGCTCGTCGAAGGTGGAGGCCACGATTTCGGCGTCCACCAGGCGTTTCATGTCGGTCACTTCCTCGGGCCGTTCGTCGATGAGGAGCACGATGAGGGTGACATCCTCGTTGTTCTCCAGGATGGAGTTGGCCAGTTTCTGGAGAATGATGGTCTTGCCGGTGCGGGGCTGGGCCACGATGAGGCCGCGCTGGCCCCGGCCGATGGGGGTGACCAGGTCGGTGACCCGCATGCTCAATTCCTCCTTTCCCCGCTCCATCAGGAGCCGTCGGGTGGGATAGAAGGGGGTGAGGGTCTCGAAGGCGTGGAGGCCGTGGCGCATGGAGAGGGGCAGCCCGTTCACCGCCAGGAGCTGGAGCATGACGCTGCGGGGATCGTTGGGCTTGGGGTGCCGGATGCTGCCCAGGACGCAGTCGCCCACCCGGAGGCCATAGCGCTTCACCACGATGGGGGTCAGGTAGATGTCTTCGGGGGACTCCTGGTAGTTCAGGGCGGCGGAGCGCAGATGCCCGTATCCGTCCCGTCCGATTTCCAGGACTCCCTCCCCGTAGGTGGTCTGGAGCTCTCCTCCGTCCCGTGCGGCGTTCACCTGGATGATTTCATCCACCAGGGCGCCGGCGGTGGGGAAGTCCTTGAGGGCGATGCCCAGCTCCTCGGAGAGGGTCACCAGGACCTGGGTGTCGGTGCCCAGGAGGTGGGGGCGGTAGAGGCGGGGGCGGGCGGCGGGCTTTTCGGGGGCGTTGTCCACATAGGCGGGCGCCACCTCCTCCTCGGTCTCGAAGTCGGCCATGAGTTCGGGGGGCAGGGCGCCGTCATCCCGCACGAAGCGGGCCTTGGGGGGCTTGGGTCCCTTTCCCTTCTTGGGCTCCTTCCCCTCCCGGGCCTTCTTTCCCGGGGCGCTCTCCTGGGGAATCCGGATCTTCTCCGCCCGGGCGGTGGCCCGCCGGGGCGGGGGCAGGGTGATGGAGTTGCCCGGGGTGGAGTTGCTGGGGCGGGAGAGGGTGACCAGGCCGGTGCCCAGGTTGGGGATGAGGGTGCTGAAGAGGGGCGTCTCCCGGCTGGCGGAGAACTCGTCATGCACGTCCCGGTCCACTTTGGGGGAGTCGGGGGGCTGGGGAGCCTTTTCCTCCCGGGCCTCGTCGTCCGGGGAGAAGGTGTAGCTCTGGAGTTCGTCGCTGGGGGTGTCCTTGGAGTCTGCCATGGTGTTGGGAGTCGGGGCTGGGGTGTGCTTGTCTCAATGAGGAAAGGGGGGGGCGCCTCGCCGGCGGGGTCAGGGGCGGGCAAGGGCCTGGGGGTCCAGGCGCTGGAGCAGGAGGCGGCACTTCTCCTGCAGCTCCTCCAGGGTGCCGGTGGTCTCCAGAACGTAGTCGGCCCGCCGCCGCTTCTCCTCCAGGGAGAGCTGGGAGGCAAGCCGCGCCCGGATCTCTTCCGGGGACCACCCCCGCTCCCGCAAGCGCAGGAACTGGGTCTCCGGGGGGCACCAGACGGCGATGACCGGAATCCGGGGCCGGTGCCAGCCGGATTCATACCAGAGGGGGATGGCGGCGAAGAGGGGTCTGGGGGCGGCCAGGGCTTCCTGGCGGGCGAGCTCCTGGCGGATGGCGGGATGGGTCAGCTGGTTCAGCTGCCGGAGAGCCTGGGGCAGGGCGAAGACCCGCCGTGCCAGGCGGGGGCGGTCCAGAGCGCCCTCCGGGGTCAGGATTTCCTGGCCGAAGCATTGGGCGATGGCGGCCAGAAGGGGGGTGCCCGGGGCGTAGAGCCGGTGCGCCACCTGGTCGGCGTCCGCGCAACGGGCTCCCAGTTCCTGGAAGAGCCGCAGGGCGGTGCTCTTGCCGGCGCCGATGCCTCCTGTGATGACGATCATGGACATGAGGGGAGGGTATCCAGGATTTCCCGGGTCAGGCGATCCGGGGTCTCGTCCGTGAATTGGGAGAAGGGGAGGGGGATGGCGCCGGGGTGCTGGTGGCGCAGCCAGGTGAGCTGCTTCCGGGCGTATTGGATGGTGCGGTTGGCCAGCAGGGTCTGGAGCTCCTCCCGGGTGCCGGGAAGTTCTCCCTGGAGCCAGGCGGCGATCTCCCGGTAGCCCAGGGCCTGCCAGGCCGTGGGGGCCTGCGCCAGCCCCGCCGCCAGGGCGGCCCGACATTCCTCGATCCATCCCTGGCGCAGCATGAGGGCCGTGCGCTTCCGGATGCGCTCCTTCAACGCGGAGAACTCCGGGAGCAGGCAGAATTGCCGGAAGCCCTCCCGGGGATTCTGGGTGCGCTCCTTCAGTTCCCAGGGGGCGCGTCCCGTCAGCCGGAGCACCTCCACGGCCCGGAGGAGATGGCGGGGATTCTGGAGAAGATCCCGGGGGGGCTCCCCGGCTTGGCGGAGTTCCTGGCGCAGGGCCTCCAGTCCCCCGGGGGCGGAGGCCTCCTCCCGGAGGCGCAGGGCGAGGGCGGGGTCTCCGGGCATGAGGGAGAAGCCGTAGACCAGAGCTCGGGCGTACAAGCCCGTGCCCCCCGCCAGCACCGGCACGCGCCCCCGCTCCCGAATCTGCCGGACGACCTCCTGGACCATGGGCAGAAAACGGTTCACGTTCCACGGCTCCCGCAACGGCAGAAACCCCACCAGATGATGGGGCGCCAGGGAAAGCTCCTCCGGACCGGGCTGGGCCGTCCCGACGGGCAGATTCTCATACACCTGCATGGAGTCGAAGGAGACCACCTCCCCGCCCAGCTTCGCCGCAAGACGGGCCGCCACCGCGCTCTTGCCGGAGCAGGTGGGGCCCAGGATGACCAGGGTCTCCGTCACGTCCTACTCCTTCCCTGGGGAGGCGGGGCGGGGAGCATGGCGCCGGGCGAAGAAGAGTTCGTAGACCAGCAGGAAGACGATGGAGCAGGAGATGGCGCTGTCCGCCACGTTGAAGGCGGGCCAGAACTCGAAGCGCAGGAAATCCACCACTCCCTGGGGGAAGAAGAAGCGGTCCACCATGTTGCCCAGGACGCCGCCCAGGAGGCAGCCGCAGGGGATGGCGTAGCAGGGGTTTTTCTCCACGATGCGGCGCCAGAGGAGAATCAGGGCGAGGGCGACGGCCAGGGAGAAGAATCCCAGGAGCCAGGTCCAGTCATGGAAGATTCCCCAGGCCGCGCCCGGATTGCGCCAATGGACCAGCCGGAAGACGCCGGGAATGACCACCAGTTCCCCCGCGCCCGGCTCCGGCCAGACACGGCGGACCCAGAATTTGGTCAGGTGGTCCAGGAACAGGACCAGAAGGGCGCACACGCCCGGCCAGCCCGCCAGGGCAGTTGGGGAAAGGGAGGATTTCACAGGGAAAGAGAAGTGGAGACAGAGGGTACAGCGATTCCCCTGCCTCGGGAAAGGGGAGAAAAGCCTGGAGAGGGAATCCGGGGCGTCGGTCCTTCCGGGTCATGGACGGGGCGCCGCCCGGCCGCATGGATGTCCATGCTTCCTGGCGTTTCCTCGCTCTGACGCGAAATTCCCGGCTTCCCGAATCTGGGGTGGCAGACAAGAGAGGACGCCCCGGGGCAGGGAAAACAGGAGCGTCGTAACAACGGGGTTGGTTCCGTAGAGGATAGGGCCTGGCATCATATTTTGCCGGCAATGGCCATACCATAGCCCCTCATGGACGATTTTGCATCCCCCCGCCGCCCTTTTCTTCCCCCCGCCGCCTCCCGTCGGCGCCTACCGCGCCCGGGCTTCCTGGACGAAGGGCCGGGCGGCCTCCGCGCACTCCTGGAGGAAGGAGGGCTTGGTGCGGGTGGCGGTGCGGAGACTTTCCTGGGGGAGGTTCTCGTGGGGGACGAAGGGCTGGAAGATCCACCGCCTGGCCCCCTGGAGCTCCCGCCCCGCCTGCCGGATCTCCTCCGGCGTGTGGAAGGATTCCAGGATGGTGGTGCGGAACTCGTAGTCCTTGGCCTGCTGGCGGATCAGGGCGATGGACTCCCGGATCTTCTGGATCTCCCCGTAGTGGACGAACTCCTGGTACCGGGGCAGGGAGCATTTCACATCCATGGCCACATAGTCCAGCATGGGCAGAAGCTCCCGGAGCATCTCCGGATGGGAGCCGTTGGTGTCCAGCTTCACCAGAAACCCCTCCTCCTTGAAGAAGGCGACGGTGTCGGGAAGGCCGGCGTGGATGGTGGGCTCCCCGCCGGAGATGGTGACGGCCTTGACCCATTCCTCCCGATAGTGGTCCAGCCTCTGTTTCAGGATGGCGAAGGAGAAGGTCTTGGCGTTCCAGTCGCCAATCAAATCCACGTTGTGGCAGAAGCCGCAGCGGAAATTGCATCCGCTGGTGAACATGAGCACCCCCAGATGCCCGGGGTAGTCCACCAGGCTGGGCTGCCGCAGCATGGCGTTGATGACGGATTTGTCTTCGAGATTACGCAAGGGTCAGGGCCTCGTCCAGGATGGTTTGGATCATTTCGGGGGTGATGAGGCCCTTGCCCTCCTCGGAGTAGTCGGTCTGGATGCCCAGGAACTGGTAGAGGCGGGAGTGCTTGCAGACGGGGTCGGCGGCGTCCGGGGCGGGATTGGGCAGATAGCGGACCTTGCCGGTCTCGTCCTGCGCGCCCACCACCATGGCGGGAATCCGGCTGGGATTGAGGCACTCGGTCTTGCAGAACTCCACCAGCCCGTCCTCTTCCAGGACATTGTGGTATTCCTTGTGGAAGCGGGCGTATCTGGGGTCTTCCGACAGCATTTTGTCCAGGCGTCGGTTCAGCATGGAGCATTTGGCGCATCCGGGCTTGCCGAAGACGTGGACCGTCAGGGGGGTGTCTTGGGTGGTCATGGGCGAGGGGGGAGGAAGGAGGGTTCCGGGGAGGGGCGGGAGGTCGGGGGAGGGGCGGCTACTGGGCGACTTCGTAGGAGGCGTCCGCGCCGGCGTTGGCGCTTTCCACCGCATAGTCTCCCCGGTGGCGGTTGACCAGCTCGCCATACCGCTTGGACTTGTTCCAGTTCTGGATCTTGCTGAAATATCCCACCACCCGGGTGAGGCCGAAGACATCCGTGGAACCGCACTGGACGCAGCATTCCTGGAGACCGCGGGACTGGTGGCCGCAGTGCTGGCAGTAGGTGAACTCGGGGGAGATGGTGATCTGGGCGGCCTGGGTGCGGTTGAAGCTCAGACGGATGAGCTCCCCGATGGCCTCGGGAGAGGGCTTCTCCTCCCCCACGAAGGCGTGGATCATGGCGCCGGACTCGATGAGGGAATGGAAGACCCCCTGCTTGCGGATGCGCTCCACCAGGGAGACGGGGGCCTCCGCCGCCAGATGGATGGAGTTGGTGTAGTAGGCCACGTCCTCGGTGTCCCCCTTGAAGCAGGAGAGGGCCTCGGGACGGAAGTAGAGCAGGTCGGCCTTGGCCAGGCGGCGCGCCGCGGACTCGGCGGGGGACTCCTCCAGGGTGAACTTCAGGCCCAGCTTCTCGGTGTACTGCTTGGTGCGCAGATACATGTGGGCCGTGAGGCGCAGGGCCATGTCGTAGGCCTCCTCGCTCTCATGCATCTCCTTGCCCATGAGGAACTTCACCATGTCGTTCATGCCCAGCATGCCGATGATGTAGGTGCATTTGTCCAACTCGATGTAGGGACGCCCGTCGCAGGCGGTCTTGCCCACCTGCCACAGGGGACGCCCGGGCTCCGACATCATCAGGGCGATCATCTTCTTCTTCTGCAGATGGGCCTGGACGGCAAGGTCCATCATCTTGTCAATCTCCTGGCAGGCGCCCTCGTAGGTGCGGTTGCCCGCCCGGGCGGCCCGGAAGGCGCACTGGGGCAGATTGATGGTGACGTTCTGGAAGCCGCAGAAGCGGAGGCATTCCGGATGGCGCAGCATCCGGTTGTCGGTGATGGTGGTGCGCAGGCGGCAGCAGGCGGAGAGGGTGACCTCGTCCCGGTCGAAGATGAAGTAGGTGGAGCCGTTGTGGCTGGCCAGCTGGCAGGCCTCCTGGAAGATGCGGTATTGCTCGGGGTCCTCGAAGGTCTCCGCGGAGACGTGGAAGTCGCACTTGGGGAACTCGAAGATGTGGCCGTTCCGGTCGCCCTCGCCCCAGACTTTCAGCAGGGCGCTGGTGAAGCGGCGGGCCTCCTGCTCGTATTCGCCGTAGCAGACGATGTGCTCGCCCCGGCTGGTCAGTTCCCGGGTGACGTCGTCGTCGATGTACAACCCGTTCTTCTCGCTGTAGAGTTCCCGGAGCACCAGGCGCTCCTGACCGTTCTGCTCCTTGAGATAGAGGTTCATCAGGCGGTTGCCGTTGGCGTCGGTGGCCTCCTGGAGGCGCTCGACGAGGGGATGGATGGTCCCCTGGGCGTCCATGAGCTGGTAGTGGCCGCCGGGGCCCACGGCGGGCACGCTTCTCATGTACTTGGGGACGCCGGTGTGGATGTTGAAATCCAGGAAGAGGGTCTGGCCGCCCCGGGAGAAGGCGTTCTGGGAGCCGTTGAAGATCAGCTCCTGGGCCACCTGCTTCAGGTGCTTGTCGTCCATGCCCACCAGATAGGGCGCGTAGAAGATGTTGATGTAGGCGATGCCCAGGGCGCCGGCGTAGTTGGCCT
>JBJEVT010000005.1:0-24060 GCA_051884615.1 Oligosphaeraceae bacterium | reverse complement strand
CGGGGAGGCCGACCCGCCCTCCAATCCGGTGGCCACCATGCCCACCATGCGGCAGAGCGCCATCAGGGCGCCGCCCTCCACCAGGGCGAAGGCCACGCCGAAGGCGAAGGGGAGCCAGTGCTTCAGGGCATAGGTTCCCAGAAGTCTCCGGTAGGCGCCGAAGAGACTGCCCTGGGGTTTTTCCCGCAAATCCGCACTGTGCGACTTTCTTCCCATTTCCGAACGCAACGAGGGAAAGCCGACACGCTAGGCGAGAAGTTCCCGGATGGCCTGCGCCACCTCTTCCTTCTGGGCCAGGGTCAGCTCCGGGAAGATGGGAAGGGCCAGGGTCTCCTTTGCCGCCCGCTCGCTTTCCGGGAAGTCCCCCTCCCGGTAGCCCAGGGAGCGGAAGCACTCCTGGAGATGGAGGGGAATGGGATAGTAGACGGCGCTGCCGATGCCCCGTTCCTTCAGCCCCTGCCACACATGGTCCCGGCGGCCTCCGCCAATGCGGATGACATACTGGTTGAAGACGTGGCGTGTGGCGCAGGGGGCGATTCCGGGGGTCTCCACGCCCTCCACGTCCTGGAGGAGCCGGTCGTAGTCCCGGGCATTCTGCTGCCGCGCCCGGGTCCAGCCGTCCAGATAGGGGAGTTTGACCAGGAGCACCAGCGCCTGGAGGGCGTCCAGACGGAAATTGCTGCCGACGAGGTGGTGGTGATACTGGGGGGCCATGCCATGGTTGCGGAGGATCTTCAGCTTTTCGGCCTTGGCGGGATCGTTGCAGATCACCATGCCGCCGTCCCCGAAGCAGCCCAGGTTCTTGCTGGGGAAGAAGGAGAGGCAGCCGTAGTCGCCCAAGGAGGCCACCCGCTTTCCCTGCCATTCCGCGCCGATGGCCTGGCAGGCGTCCTCGATCACCGGCAGCCCATGGCGCCGGGCGATCTCCAGCACGCCCCCCATCTCCGCCGTCTGGCCGTAGAGGTGGACGGGGATGATGGCGCGGGTGCGGGAGGTGATCCTTGCCTCGATCTGGCTCACATCCAGATTGTAGGTCACCGGGTCGATGTCCACGAAGACGGGGGTGGCTCCATAACGGCAGACGGCCCCGGCGGTGGCGAAGAAGGTATAGGGGGAGGTGATCACCTCGTCCCCCGGGCCCACTCCCTCCGCCATCAGGGCGATCTGGAGGGCGTCGGAGCCGGAGGAGACGCCGCAGGCGAAGGCGCCGCCGCACACCTGCGCCACCTTCTCCTCCAGTTCCTGGACCTTGGGACCCAGGATGAACTGCTGGCTGGCGCAGAGCTCTTCCAGCCGGGGAAGAAGTTCAGCCTGGATGGCGGTGTACTGCTGTTTCAGGTCCAGTAAGGGAATGCTCATGGAGGAGGGGTCCTGGGGAAAGGGGGATCGTGGGGGGTGGAGGAGAGGGGGACTAGACGGAGGCCCGGCGGATGTCGTGGATGCGGAGCTGGGGCACCTCCGTGTCATGGAAGTGGTTGATATGGGGGGAGTAGACGATGTCCCACGGTCCAGGGGGCAGCTCCTCGGGGAGGCGGGAGAAGGCGATGAACTGCATCCGGTTTCCGGCGGTGTCCCGCACGGTGCCCCGGGTGTGGTCCCGTCCCGCCCGGTGGGTGCGCTCCGGCATCACGCCCCGGGTGATGAAGATGGGTTCGGTGTTTCCGTGTCCGAAGGGCTCCAGGTCCTTCAGCTCCTGGAAGAAGACCTCGTCCATCTCCGCGAAGGCCACCTCGCCGCAGATGGAGAGGATGGGCTGCATGGACTCGATGCCCAGCACCTTCTGGACGGCGGCGTCGAATTCCTGGCAGAACTTCTCCAGGCTGTCCTCCTCCAGGGAGAGTCCGGCGGCCATGGCGTGTCCCCCGAAGCGGATGAGGGTGTCCTTGCATTCGTCCAGCACCTGCACCAGATTCAGGGTGCGGAGGGAGCGGGCGCTGCCGGTGAACTGACCGGAGGGGTCCCGGGTGAGCACCACGCTGGGTCGGTGGTAGCGGCGGGTCAGGCGGCTGGCCACGATGCCCACCACGCCCTGGTGCCAGGAGTCGCTCCACACCACCAGGGAGCGGGCCACATCCAGCCCGTGGGGGGTCCCGATGCGGTAGCGCCGGGCGATCTGCTCCTCGGCCTCCATCACCACCTGCTCCTCGATGCTCTGGCGCTCCCGGTTCAGATGGTCCAGGATGCCCGCCAGCTCCTTGGCCTTCTCCACGTCGTGGGCCTCCAGCAGACGGAGGGAGTCCGTGGGGTCCCCCATGCGCCCGGTGGCGTTGATCCGGGGAGCCAGCCGATAGGTGATGTCGCTGGTGGCCAGGGATTCCCCCACCTTGGCGATGTCGCATAGTTCATGGACGCCGGGACGGGTCTGCATGGAGAGCACCCGCAGCCCCTGGCGCACCAGAATCCGGTTCTCGTGGAGGAGGGGGACGATGTCCGCCACCGTGCCCAGGGCCACCAGGTCCAGCACCGCATGGAGGTCGGTGTCCTCTCCCCCGATGCCCTGCTCCCGTCCGTATTTCAGGAAAGCGGAGGCCACCTTGTAGGCCACGCCCACGCCCGCCAGGTCCTCGGTGCCCTTGGGCGCCCCGGGGAGCTTGGGGTCCACCACCACCATCCATTCCTTGGAGCCCGTGTCCGCCGGCAGCCCCAGGCCGATGGAGCCCACGCCGGAAACCCCGCCGTGCAGAGGCGTGGGGCCGGGGGTGTGGTGGTCCGTGATGATCAAATCCAGGTTGATGGCGCGGGCGGCGTCCACCGCGTCGTAGCTGGTGATGCCGCAGTCCACCGTCACCAGGAGGTCGCAGCGCCCCTTGGCGTTCTTGTTGATGGAATCCGCCGTCAGGCCGTAGCCGTCGTCGATGCGGTGGGGCAGATAGCAGGTGACCTGGGCTCCGTTCTCCCGGAGGACCCACGCCAGCAGCGCCGTGGCGGTGATCCCGTCCGTGTCGTAGTCCCCATGGATCATGATCCGCTGGTTCTTCTGAATCGCCTCCCAGAGGCGGCGGGCGGCGTCCCGGGTGCCCGGCAGCAGGTACGGATCCCCGAGGTTCTCCATCTCCGGATGGAGGAAGTCCTGCACCGTCTCCGGCGTCACCCCCCGGGCGGCCAGCACCAGCCCTATGGGGCGGGAAACCGAAGCCTCGTCCATCAGACGGTTGACCAATTCCCCGTCCGGCCTGTAAAACTCCCACACCCGATTCTCCTGCTCATGGGTCCGGGAAGAAGCAGTCGTTTGTTCCATAAAGTCTATTCCTTCCTTAAGAATGTATTCACGCTAACTATATGCCTCATTTGCCGAAAGTCAAGACCCCCCACCCTGCCCCGCACCCTGGAACACCCCCGCCCCGCGACATTGGACAGAAATGGACAAAAATTGCGGAAGATTCCCAAAATCCCCTTGCAATCCCACCCGACCCCGCTACATTATCCCCGTTGACGATACTTTTTTATCATCTGAAACCATTCCGAGCATTTTTTCAAGTCATCATACCCCAATTCCAGGAGGCGAACAGCGATGAAAGAAACCAAGGAAGCGCAGGCGATGCCGTCGGCGGAGGAGAAGGAGCGTCAGGATCGCGCGGTGGTGGACGCCATCGTGGCGAAGGTGAAGGCGGCGCAGGAGATTTACGCCAACTTCACCCAGGAGCAGGTGGACCGGATTTTCCAGGCGGCGGCGTTGGCGGCGAACAACATGCGGATTCCTCTGGCGCAGATGGCGGTGGAGGAGACGGGCATGGGCGTCGTGGAGGACAAGATCATCAAGAACCACTACGCCGCGGAGTACATCTGCAACAAGTACCTTTCCATGAAGACCTGCGGCATCATCGAGACGGACGATGCCTTCGGCATGATCAAGGTGGCGGAGCCCCGCGGGGTCATCGCGGGGATCGTGCCCACCACCAACCCCACCAGCACGGCCATCTTCAAGTCTCTGATTTCCCTGAAGACCCGGAACGGCATTGTCTTCAGCCCCCATCCCCGCGCCAAGAAGTGCACCAACCTGGCCGCCAAGATCGTGCTGGACGCGGCGGTGGCGGCGGGGGCTCCCGCGGACATCATCGGGTGGATTGACGAGCCCACGGTGGCCATGTCCGGGTATTTGATGAGCCACAAGGACGTGGCCCTGATTCTTGCCACGGGCGGTCCCGGGATGGTGAAGGCGGCCTACTCCTCCGGCACTCCCGCGGTGGGCGTGGGTCCCGGCAACACGCCGGTGATCTTCGACGACACCTGCGACGTGGAGATGGCGGTGAGTTCCGTGCTGCTCTCCAAGACCTTCGACAACGGCATGATCTGCGCCTCCGAGCAGTCGGTGACGGTGCTCTCCTCCATCTACGACCAGGTGAAGAAGGAGTTCCGGAAGCGGGGCGGCTACCTGCTGAACAAGAAGGAGGCGGACGCCGTGGGCAAGATCATCCAGGTGGACGGCAAGATCAACGCGAAGATCGTGGGGCAGACGGCGGTGACCATCGCCCAGATGGCGGGCATCCAGGTGCCCCCCCAGACCAAGGTGCTCATCGCCGAGGTGAAGGGCGTGGGTCTGCAGGTGCCCTTCTCCCGGGAGAAGCTCTCCCCCACCCTGGCCCTCTACAAGGCCGACACCTACGAGGAGGCCATCGAGAACGCCAAGGCCCTGCTGAACTACGGCGGCCTGGGACACACGGCCGTGCTGTACACCAACACCCAGAACGAGGAGCGCATCCGGGAATTCGGCCACATCATGCTGGCCAGCCGCGTCCTCATCAACACCCCCAGCTCCCAGGGCGGCATCGGCGACCTCTACAACTTCGCCCTGAACCCCTCCCTGACCCTGGGTTGCGGCTCCTGGGGAGGCAACTACGTCTCCGAAAACGTGGGTCCCAAGAATCTTCTCAACATCAAGTCCATCGCCAAACGGAGGGAAAACATGCTCTGGTTCCGCGTCCCCCAGAAGG
The DNA here is from genome assembly GCA_051884615.1 of Oligosphaeraceae bacterium. Taxonomy (GTDB): domain Bacteria; phylum Verrucomicrobiota; class Lentisphaeria; order Oligosphaerales; family Oligosphaeraceae; genus UBA1724. The sequence continues at coordinate 19,129 of JBJEVT010000005.1, read as the reverse complement.
TCTACTTCAAATACGGATGCCTCTGCACCGCGCTGGGTGACCTGGCGGGGAAGAAGCGCGCCTTCATCGTCACCGACAAGTTCCTCTACAACAGCGGCATCCTGGGCCCCATGCTCCAGAAGCTCACCGACATGGGCATCGCCACCCACGTCTTCAGCGACGTCGCCCCGGACCCCACCATCCAGCTGGCGCAGAAGGGTCTGGAGCAGCTTCGCAGCTTCGACGCCGACGTGATCATCGCCGTGGGCGGCGGCTCCCCCATCGACGCCGCCAAGATCATGTGGCTGCTCTACGAGCTGCCCGACGTGAAGTTCGAGGACGTGGCCATGCGCTTCATGGACATCCGGAAGCGCATCGTCAAGCTGCCCGAGCTGGGCAAGAAGGCCATGATGGTGGCCGTGCCCACCACCAGCGGCACCGGCTCCGAGGTCACCCCCTTCGCCGTCATCACCGACGAGGTCACCCAGCAGAAATACCCGCTGGCCGACTACGCGCTGACCCCCAACATGGCCATCATCGACACCGAACTGGTGATGAAGCTGCCCAAGGGCCTCACCGCCATCAGCGGCATCGACGCCCTCACCCACGCCCTGGAGGCCCGGGTCTCCTGCATGCAGAGCGACTACTGCAACGCCCTGGCCAACGAGGCCGCCGCCCTGATCTTCCGCCATCTCCCCGAATGCTACAAGAACGGGCCCATGAACGAGATCGCCAGGGAGCACATGTTCAACGCCTCCGCCATGGCCGGCATGGCCTTCGCCAACGCCTTCCTGGGGCTGTGCCACTCCATGGCCCACAAACTGGGCGGCATGTATCACGTGCCCCACGGACTAGCCAATGCCTTCCTCATCAGTTACATTATCCGCTACAACGCGGTGGACTGCATGACCAAGCAGGCCGCCTTCCCCCAATACCACTACCCCAACGCCAAGGCAGACTACGCCGCCGTGGCCCGCTACATCGGGCTGCAGGGCAAGGATGACGACGAGCTGGTGGACAAGCTGGTGGAGAAGGTGGAGGAGCTGAAGGCCTCCCTGGACATCCCCAAGGCCATGAAACCCTGGTTCGACGCCAAGGGCATCGCCGAGGAGACCTTCCTGAAGCAGCTGGACGAGCTCTGCGTGAAGGCCTACGACGACCAGTGCACCGGCGCCAACCCCAGATACCCCCTGATCTCCGAGATCAAGGAAATCTATCTGGCGGCCTACTACGGAAAGTGATTCCCCAGACGCCATCATGACGGCGTGCCCTTCCCCGGGACGCCGGCCCCCTTCCCTCCCCCGCCCCGGCGGCGGCGCGGAGGAGCCGGCCGGCGCCCTCCCCCGGAGGAGGGCGCGCCCATTTTCAAAGGAGAGCGACAGACAATGGAGATTCTGAAGAAAATTTCCCAGGCCCGGAAAGCCCGGTGGGAGGAGTGCGACAAGACGGAGGACGTGGTCTTCGTGGGTTCCGGCCTGATGGCGGAGCTTCTCCTGCAGCGCCCCGGCTTCGCCGGCCCCGCCGCCCACATCCTGGCCGCCTTCTTCGACAAGCCTCTCCAGTCCCCCTGCTTCGAGGTCTTCGAGCAGGACAAGCTCCAGAACCTGATCCCCCGCCTGGACGTCCGCACCGCCATCCTCTGCGTCCCCCACCGCCAGGCCGCCCAGCTCGCCGACCTGCTGGAGCGCTGCGGCATCACCCGCATCCTCAACTGGAGCGGCGCGGACCTGATGCCCCGTCCCCACCTTGCCATCCTGAACGAGGAGCCTCCCGCCGAGGAGGAGGCCAAGGCATAGTTCCAGAGCCAGGAGACACAGCATCCATGGGCAAGATCAAGATGGTCATCTGCATCGGCAGCTCCTGCTTCGCCCGGGGGAACGCCGAGAATGTGAAGATCACCGAGGAGTTCCTGGCCCGCCGGGGTCTCTCCGACGAGGTGGACATCGACCTGTCGGGGGGGCTCTGCACGGGCAACTGCGCGGACGGCCCCATCGTCATCGTGAACGACAAGGTCTACCGCCATGTGGAGAACGGGGTCATGCGGGATATCCTCAACCAATATTTCCCGGCCCCCTGACCATTTCGCCGCCCAAGGGAGACACCCCTCCCCCCAGGGCGGCTTTTTTCCGCCCGGAGAAGCGGGACAAGGGAAGCCCCCCGCCTCCGGACAGCCCGAATCCGCTTCCCGCCCTCCATGTTTCCACCGATGTTCGAACCGGTTTACACCATCGAGAACGAGTGCCAGGACTGCTACAAGTGCGTCCGCCACTGCCACTGCAAGGCCATCCGCATCGTCAACGGAAAGGCGTCGGTCATCCCGGAGAACTGCGTCGCCTGCGGGGAGTGCGTGAAGGTCTGCCCCTCCCACGCCAAGAAGATCCGCTCCGACCTGGCGCGCCTGAAGCAGCTGCTCGCCTCCGGCACGCCCCTCCACGCCTCCCTCGCCCCCAGCTTCCCCGCCTATTTCCCCGGCATCCGCCTGGGACAGATCGCCTCCGCGCTCCGCAAGCTGGGCTTCCGGGGCGTCAGCGAAACCGCCCTGGGCGCCCAGGCCGTCAGCCGCCAGACCGGCGAGTTCCTGGGCCGCACCGACCTGCCCCTGGTGATCTCCAGCGCCTGCCCCGCCTGCGTGGACTACATCCGGAAGTACCACCCCGATTTCACCCGGAACATCGTCCCGGTGTATTCCCCCGTCCTGGCCCACTGCCGCCTCCTGAAGGACACCTACGGCGAGGAGAGCAAGGTGATCTTCTTCGGCCCCTGCGCCGCCAAGAAGAACGAGGCGGACTCCCATCCGGACCTCCTTGCCCTGGCCGTCACCTTCGCCACCCTGGACACCCTGCTCCAGGAGAAGGACATCCACCTCATCGAGGAGGAAGACGCCCCCCTGGAGCTGCCCGCCGCCGAGGAGGGCCGCTTCTATTCCGTGGAGGGCGGCATGAACGACACCCTGCGGGACGGCGGGCAGGACGTGCGCTACCTCGCCGTCTCCGGCCTCCAGAACCTGGACCGGATGCTCACCTACTACTACGGGGGACAGGGAGGACGCAAGATCTTCCTGGAGGCCCTGGCGTGCCCCGGCGGCTGCGTCAACGGCCCGGTGATTCCCCAGGGCTTCGGCGGCCTGGAGGCCATCGCCGAGACGGAGAAGATCAGCGCCCTCCGCACCTCCGCACGGCGTCCCGTCCAGCAGAAGATCGAGGAGGCCCCCGCCCCCGCGCCCCTGTCCATCCAGGAGCCCACGGAGAAGGAGATCGCCCAGGCCCTGGCGCGGGTGGGCAAGTTCAGCCGGAAGGACGAGCTGAACTGCGGCGCCTGCGGCTACAGCACCTGCCGGGAGTTCGCCAAGGCCCTGCTGGAGAACAAGGCGGAGGACGCCATGTGCCACACCTATCTGCGGCGCAACTTCCAGCGCACCAGCAACGCCCTCATCCGCTTCATCCCCGCCGCCGTGGTCCTGGTGGACGAATCCCTGAACATCTGCGAATGCAACCGGAACTTCGCCCAGATGGTGGAGATGACCGACGTCTTCGACGCCCTGGGCAACCTGAACACCATCCCCGTGGCCTCCACCCTCCCCGATTTCACCGAGCTCTTCGAGAGCGTGGTGGAGAATGGCGGCGAGATCGAGAAGTTCAACCAGAAGTTCAAGGACCGGATCATCAACATCAGCGTCTTCACCATCGCCCAGGGCAAGTCCGCCGGCGCGGTCATCCAGGACATCACCAAGAACGAGCTCCAGCGGGAGCAGATCGCGGAGAAGGCCCGGGAGGTCATCCGGAAGAACGTGTACACCGTCCAGCAGGTCGCCCGCCTCTTCGGCGAGCATGTGGCCGACACCGAAATCCTGCTGAACGAGATCGCCGGCAGCTACGAAAGCCACGGAGAGAACAAATGAACTCCTCCGTCTTCGTGGAAATGGAGTCCTTCCAGTTCACCAAGACTGGACAGGCCGCCTGCGGGGACGACCTGCAGATCAAGGTGCTCAAGAACGAGAACCGCTATCTGGCGGTGCTCTCCGACGGGCTGGGCAGCGGGGTCAAGGCCAATGTGCTGGCCAACATGACCACCACCATGGCCCTCCGCTTCCTCCAGTCCAACATGGACACCCTCCAGTCCGTGGAGACCATCATGGACTCCCTGCCGGTCTGCGAGGTCCGGAAAATCAGCTACGCCACCTTCTCCATGGTGGACATCCGCCTGGGGGGCGTGACCCGGGTGGTGGAGATGGGCAATCCCCAGTACATCCAGCTGCGGGGCGACAAGGAGGTCCCCCCCGTCCGGCACGAGACCATCGTCTCCAAGCACTGGCCGGACCGGCAGGTGGAATGCTACGAGCTGAAGATGGAGCCGGGGGACCGTCTCATCGTGGCCTCGGACGGGGTGACCCAGTCCGGCCTGGGCGAGGGTTCCCAATACAAGTTCGGGTGGCGGCGAAGCGGCGAGCTGGCCTTCGCCCAGGAGCGCATCCAGGGGAATCCGGAGATCTCCTCCTACGCCCTGGCCCGCTCCATCGCCTACCAGGCCTACGCCATCTCCAAGAACACCTGCAAGGATGACATCACCTGCCTGGTGGTCTACATGCGGACCCCCCGGGTCATGCGGCTGCTCACCGGCCCGCCCTACCACAAGGAGCACGACCGGGAATACGCCCTGAAGGCCGACCTGGGGGAGGAGCACACCATCGTCTGCGGCGGCACCACCGCCACCATCCTGGAGCGCATCCTGGGCAAGCGGGTGGAGATCGACATCTCCCACCTGAAGCCCGGGGACAAGCTGCCCCCCGCCGGCAAGATTCCCGGCGTCGCCCTGGTGACCGAGGGCATCCTCACGCTGACCCGGGTGTGCGTCGCCCTGGAGCAGGACGAGGATCTCACCCAGGCGCCCGCGCCGGTGCGGCGCATCATCGACATGATGATGCAGCACGACCGCATCGAGTTCGTGGTGGGCACCAAGGTCAACGAGGCCCATCAGGACCCCACCCTGCCCCAGGACCTGGAATTGCGGCGGGGCGTCATCCGCCGCATCTCCGACGCCCTCACCCGGAAATACCGGAAAGAGATCGCCGTCAGTTTCTTCTAGTCCCCCCCCTCCCTCCCTCCCTCATCCCCCACCCAAACCAAGGACCCCTTCCATGAAAAAACTGCAACTGGAAATCTGCTGCGGAACCACCTGCTTCATGCTGGGAGCAGACAAGCTGCTCAACATCGAGAACGAGATGCCCAGCGAACTGCGGAGCCGCGCCGACATCCGCGCCATGCCCTGCCTGGGCCTGTGCAACGACACCAAGCTGGCCGGCGCCCCCTATGTGAAGCTCAACGGGGAAATCATCGAGAAGGCCACGCCCGAGAAGATCTACGAGAAGATGCGCGCCCTCATCGCCGCCTGGGAGTAATCGTTCCCCGGGAGCAATCCCAGACCAGTTAAGGATTCACCACCTATGCTCGACGGCTCTGTCTATCTTCGACGAGAACTGATGATCCGCTTTGTCCGGGCCTTCTACGACGGCACCCTGGAGACGGAGCTGGATCGGATGCCCGTGGCCATACGCCCCCGGCAGGGCGGCTCCAGCCGATGCTGCATCTACCGAGACCGTGCGGTCATCAAATACAGGCTCATGAGCCTGCTGGGATTCTCCTGCGAGGAAGAGACCGACGAGGCACGCACCCTGGCCTCCTACTACCAGGAGGCCTGCCGGCGGGAACCCCGGAGGGCGGCCGAACCCGACGCCACCCGGATCCCCCTCTCCGTCTGCGAGGCCGCCTGCTCCGAGTGTCCCAGCAGCCGCATCGTGGTGACGGGCAACTGCCGGGGATGCTTCTCCCGCCCCTGCATGTACAACTGCCCCAAGGGCGCCATCTCCATCGTCAACCAGACCTCCACCATTGACTACAGCAAGTGCATCAAATGCGGGAAGTGCGTCTCCGTCTGCCCCTTCCATGCCATCGTGAAGACCACGGTGCCCTGCGAGGAGGCATGCCCCACGGGAGCCATCCACAAGGACGAGGAGGGGCACACCACCATCGACCCCTCCAAGTGCATCTCCTGCGGCAACTGCTTCGCCCGGTGCCCCTTCAGCGCCGTCCTGGAGAAATCCCAGCTTCTGGACGTGCTGCGCGCCATCCAGGAGGGCCGGGAGATCGTGGCCATGGTGGCTCCCGCCGCCTACGCCCAGTTCGCCGGCACCGTCGAGCAGCTCTTCACCGCCGTCTCCAAGCTGGGCTTCACGGACGTGATGGAGGTCGCCCTGGGAGCGGAGAAGACCACGGAGCACGAGACCCAGGAGTTCAAGGAGCGGATGAAGGAGGGGGAGCGTCTCATGACCACCTCCTGCTGCCCCGCCTATGTGGAGCTGGTGCGGAAGTTCCTGCCGGACTTCATGAAGTACGTCTCCACCACCCCCAGCCCCATGGTCTTCGCCGCGGAGCTGGCGCGGGCGGAGCATCCCGACGCCCTGGTGGTCTTCATCGGCCCCTGCGTGGCCAAGCGCATGGAGGCCATCCGCAAGGGCGTGGACTACGTCCTCAGCTTCGAGGAGCTGGGCGCCATGCTGGCCGGCAGAAACATCGACGTCATCGGCTGCGAACCCTGGAAGCTGCCCCGCCCCGCCATCGCCACCGCCCGGAACTTCGCCAAAAGCTGCGGCGTCACCGAGGCCGTCATCCAGGAAGCCGGCGAATTCCAGGAGGGCTTCAAGCTGGACGCCAAGGCCATCAACGGCATCGACAAGAAGACCCTTGCCATGCTGAAACTCTACGCCGCCGGAAAACTCCCCGCCAACTTCCTGGAAGTCATGTGCTGCCCCGGCGGCTGCGTCAACGGCCCCTGCTCCCTCCGGAAGTAGCCGCCACACCACCCCCATGAACGCGAACGGCGCCCCGGAAAGGCATCCGGGACGCCGCATTTATTTATAACTTGTTTGTATTCAACTAGTTATAACAATATCACCACCGATCCCGATAATATTGCATGAACGCAGCCAGGGGGATGCCCATGGTGCCGTAGTTGCTGTAGGGGTGGGGGTTGCCCTTCTGGACGAAGAGCCTGTCCTTGTCCGGGTATCCGGCGTAGGGGAGCGTGTAGTTCTCCGAGGTCTCCTGCTGGTATCCGTATTGATTGGAGACGCAGACGCCCGTGTCCAGGAGGTAGAATCCCTCGTGCTCCCGGTCGTCGAACTCCTGGATCAGGTGTTCCCGGAAGCGCCACATGGCGGCGTTCTGCTTCACGGTGAAATCCCCCGCCACATTGTCCAGGGAGCCCATGGTGCTGCAGGGGATGCAGAGGACGAAATAGCCATTGGGGACCGCCTGGTGGTAGGCCTGCTCCAGTTCCCGGATCTCCTCGTCCCACGTCTGGAAATCCGCGTCGTAGCGGTCCCGGAAATCATTGACGCCCAGGATGACGAAGAGGAACTGGGGCGCGGGGAGATTCCACATCTCCAGATACTTTCCGTAATCCACGGACCAGGTGAAGTCCTTCTCCTGGCGGGTCACCCATTTGCCGCCGTCGTAGAGGAGGAAGCACTTCTCCTCGCTTTCGTATTGGAGGTCGCCCTTTTGGGGGGAGAGGAGGGTTCCGGTGGCTTCGTCGAAGCGCCTGGCGGCCTCCTGGAAGCGGCTGCAGGAGTAGGTGGGCTCGAAGCCCTTGGGGGCGGTGCCCTTCGCCACCTTCCAGACCTGGCGCCAGAACGCCCGGTCCCCGTAGTACCGGTAGTTGCCCTGGGGATGGAGGTAGCCGTGGTAGGAGACATGGTCCCCCTTGGGAATCTGGAAGTAGCTCCACAGGGACCAGCCGCCCCGCCCCTCGTCGAACTGCTCCGGGGCGCACTGGCGCAGGCCCACCAGCCGCAGGCCGGGCACCCAGTCCTTCTGGAGCAGCGCCTGCCGGAAGAAGCAGCCGTGGGTGTAGCTGTCGCCCAGAATCTGGGCCACCACCTCCCCCTCCCCCGCGGAGGGCCTGGCCACGCAAAGACGGCTCTGGAGACGCCGCAGCTCCTGGAACTCGTCCGCATTCACCAGGGACGCCGTCAGCATCGCCCCGTCCTCTGCGGAGGCGATGGTGGCCACCTGGGAGAGACGGCGCTGGAAGCGGACGCCCTTGTCTCCCGAGAAGCGCACGAAATCGTCATAGGGCCTCCAGCGCCGCAGCATGGGCTGGGTGTGGATGTCCAGGGGCACGCCCTCCAGGAGATAGAGTTTCCGGGGGAGGCAGATGTCGTTGGGGGTGTACTGGGCCGCCAGGGAGAGGGAGACGCCCAGGAGCAGAAGACACAGGCGGGAGAGGAAGGCGCGCATGGGAGGAGGGAGAGGGGTGGGTTGGGGACGCCGAAGGGAAAAATTCACGGGGGAGGCAGGGGAAGACGGAAGAGGGCGAAGAGCTCCCGGAGACGCTCCATGGTCTCGGGGCCGAAGCGGGAGAGGGAACCCGCCACCCGCTCCGGGGACTTCTCCTCCATGTCGCCGGATTTGGAGAAGAACTTGTCCGCCAGGCAGACCAGTTTCTCCTCCGGGGTCTCGGGCAGGAAGTCCCGGGGGGGGAGAGGCAGGCCCTGCCGGAGAATCTCCGTCCGGGAGAGGCCCGCCCCCGTGTGGCGCTCGCAGATGCGCGCCAGGGGTTCCAGGGCGGGGAGGCAATCATGCTCCCTGCCCCATTGGCGCAGCATCTCCCCGCCGATGACGCCGTGGCGCAGATAGGGCTCCTCCCCCAGGCACAGGATGCCCGGGGCATGGCAGCGCCCCACGCCCACGTCGTGGAGGAGGGCGCCGTCCCGCACCAGGGAGAGATCCAGGGGGACGCCGGAGGACGCCGCCAGGGCCAGGGCCTTTTCCTGCACCTGGAGACTGTGACGCAGCAGCAGCCGGCGAAGCGGAGTCTCCTCCGGATAGAAATGCCGGAAGAGGGCTTCGGCGTTGAATCCTCGGCAATCCATGGCAAACGACAGGGAGAAAACGCCGCGGCCTCCCCTATCCCTCCCCGCGATAGGTTTCCTTGAAGGAACGGCGCAGCTTCGCCAGGGCGTTCACCTCGATCTGCCGGATGCGCTCGCTGGTCAGACCATAGTGGTTGGCGATGGTCTCCAGGGACTGGACGGAACGGCCGTTCAGCCCGAAATGGCGCTCCACCACGTCCCGCTCGTTGGGACGCAGCGCCTCCAGGGCGGTGACCAGGGCATCCTGCACCGCCTCCTGGTTCAGCTTCTCCCTCATGGGGTCCTCGGGACTCCCCAGCACGTCGTTCCAGTCCCGGTCCTCCGTGGTGATGGACTGGAGGGAGATGGGCTGCTGCACCATGCGGCGCAGGGCGCGGAGCCGGGAGAGGGAGATGCCCACCACCTTCGCCAGCTCCTCGTCATTGGGCTCCACCCCGTTCTGCTGGATGAATTCCTGCTCCAGGCGGCGAATCTTGGAGAGCTGCCGCAAAATGTTCATGGGGATGCGGATGGAGCGTCCCTTGGCATTGAGCGCCATGGTGATGGCGTGGCGAATCCGGAAGCAGGCGTAGGTGGAGAGCCGGTGTCCCCGCTGCCACTCGAAGGACTCGATGGCGCGCATCAGCCCGATGTTCCCCTCCTGGACCATGTCCGCAAAGGAGAGGAGATTGGTGGAGAAGTGCTTCGCCACGGAGATGACCAGGCGAAGATTGCCCTCCACCAGGGCGTTCATGGCCTCCTGCTCCCGCTGCCGGGCGTCCTTCATCCGCAGGCAGAGCTTCTTCTTCGCCTTCTCGCTCAACCCCTCCTCCGTCCACCTCCCCTCGATGAAGCCCCGGACGCAGTCCTCCATGAAACGCTGCTGGAAATGCACGTTGCCCGTGGTGCGCAGATAGGGGGCGATGATTTCCGCCAGGGAGCGCTTGGTCTCCCCGCCCTCCCCCTCCATGGCGCCGTGGGCGGTGCATTTCCGCATGACCTCGGAGGGATTCTGGAGCAGACGGTTCAGCACATTGCCGTCCAGGGCCTCCAGCACCCCCTCGCCCCCCAGATCCTCCTCCTCCTCCACCTGCCCGTCAAAATTCTGAGTGAAGACCAGATAGGTGGAGAGGCCCTTGCGGTCCGGATCGTCCCGCAGATCCCGCAGACGCTGGATAATCACCTGGGGATGCTCCTGGAGCAGCTCCTGGACCTCCTGGCGGGCGCTGCGGTAGCGCTGGGCCCACTGGGCCTCGTCCTCCTGGGACAGCAGGGGGAAGTTTCCCACGTCCCGCATATAGGAGGCCATAAGCCCCTGGCTCCCCCAGGGTTTCCAGAGGAAATCCTGGAAGTCCTCCTGGGAGGGCTTCGGCACTTTCATGTCATCCTGAAAATCCTTCACGGCAGGTCACGTTTTCCCGGAACAACCTCCCTCCGCCCTGCCGGGGAAAGCCGGAGTTTTCCCAGGGCGGAAGGGGAGGAGGCAATAGGAGCCGGAGGGAGGGAAGCCTTCCCTGTCCCACTCGGCGGTTGAAGGGTAAAGATAATGCCCCACCGTCATTCTGCTAGGAATTTCCCTGGGGCGTCAGGGTGCCAGCGCCTTCTGGATCCGGGGGAGCAAATCGGGGGTGAAGCCGACCACATGGTCCAGCCGCTCCCCCGCGGGAGAGAGCAGCACCACGGCGGGGACGCCGTTTCCGGGCTTCAGAGTCTGCTTGAGCATCCGGTTGCTCTGCTGCAGGGCGGGGGGTAGCCGCACCGAGCGGGGGGAATCCACAAAGACCAGAATCAGGTTCTGGCGGGCGTAGTCCTGGAAGGCGGGGGTGTTCAGAACCGTTTCCTTGAGCCTCTTGCAGGGAGGGCACCAGTCGGAGCCGGTGAAGAGCACCAGCATGGGGCGGTTCGTGCGCCGGGAGGCCGTCAGCGCCGCATTCCAGTCGTCAAACCATCCCCGGGGCGTCGTCGCGCCCACGGGAGGGGGAATCACCACTTCCTCTCTCTGGGGGGGAGCGGCGGCCGCCGGCTCCTGCGCCAGCCCCGCCATCCCCGCCAACAGCAGAAACGCAAGAACAAAAGAAAGTCGCTGGGTCATTGTCTCACCTCCAATGGAATCTTCGACGCATCCTCAATCCCCGCATCCCGGGGAACCGCCATCCCGACGCCAAACCGGGGGAAATCCTCTTCGCCAGGGAACCGTCCCTAGGGCGGCGAAGGCACGCCGCGCACCTCCACCTTCTTCCGGGAAGGCTCCGCCGGCTCAAGACGCCCCTTGGACTTCCCGGGATTCTTCGTCTTCCTGCCCCTGCCCTCCTCCTTGGGCTTCCCGGCCTTCTTCGGCTCCTCCTTCTTCTCCCCGGGAGGCGCCTCCTGCCGCCGCTCCTCCTGGGCGGTTTTCTTCTCCCGCCTGGGGTGGGCGCGCCGGAATTCCCAGGGCGCCATGGGGGGCTCGCCGCGGCGCTCCGCGGCCCACAGCCCCCGCCCCGCCTTCCGTGCCTCCTCCTGGGCGGCCATGTAGGCGGGGTCGTCGCAATACTGGGCATAGCACCAGGCCATGCCGTGCCGGATCATCTCCAGGCAGAAATCCCGTCCGTCCAGGAAGACCCTTCCCACCAGGCGGCCATACTGGTCCCGGTTCCGCCCCTCCACCCGGACCTCCCGCTTGATCAGGCTCTTGGACACATAGCGCCGGGCGTCCCCGCCGAACTCCTGGGAGCTTTCAGGGGCGTCCACGCCGTAGAAGCGGATGCGGGTCACCGTACCCTGGCGGTCCCGCACGTCAATGGTGTCGCCGTCGGCCACTCGGATGACCACCGCCTGGATATTGCGCTCCTCGGGCCGGAGCTGCTTCCAGTCCGGGACATTGTTCTCCCGGGCGGGCAGGGACGGGAGAAATCCCCCGCCCAGCAGGGCGCAAAGAAGGAGAAGCCATCCCCGACGCACGCCAGTCCCCCGCGTTCTCGACCCTCTTTCCACCATAGATTCCGGAACTCCTCTCTCGCCTCGCCGGGGAAGGGGCAGCGCCCCTCCCGGGCAGGATGTCTCTATTCCCGGGTTCCCTTGCCAATCAGGGAGTTCTGGGGCTGCCCGAAGAGCTGGCGGGCGTTCTGCAGAAGGATTCCCGTGCCGTTCACCACGGCCCGGAGGGGCTCCTTGCCCAACGTGGCGGGGAGGCCGGTGTTTTCGCTGACCAGCTGGGGGAGCCCCCGCAGCAGGCTGCCGCCGCCCGCCATGGTGATGCCATTGTCCACCAGGCGTCCGGCGATTTCCGGAGGGCAGGCGTCGATGGTCTTGCGGATGGCCTTCAGGATATTGGAGACGGGCACGTTCAGAGCGGCGCGCACCTCGTCGGAATTGATGACCACGGCCCGGGGCAGACGGTCTCCGGAGTGCCCCATGTCCAGTCCCTTCACCTCCATGGTGAGGAGTTCCGGGAGCGGGGAGGCGCTGCCGATCTGGATTTTGATCTGCTCCGCCGTGCGGGGACCGATGAGAAGCTGGTGCTCCTTCTGCATGAAGGCGATGATGGCCTCGTCCATGGCGTCGCCGCCATTGGCCACGCTGGTACCCGCCACAATGCACCCCAGGGAAATCACCGCCACCTCCGTGGTGCCGCCGCCGATGTCCACAATCATGTTGCTGTCGGGCTCCTCCACGGGGAGGCCGGCCCCCAGAGCGGAGGCGAAGGGCTCCTCCACCAGGCGCACCGCGCGGGCGCCCGCGGAAAGGGCGCTCTCCTTCACCGTGCGGATGCCCACCTCGGTGATGCCGGAGGGCACGGCGATGAGCACCCGGGGCTTCATGATCTTGTAGCGCCCGGAGGCCCGGCGAATGAAACTGCGGAGCATCTCGTCGGAAACCTCGGCGTTGGCGATGACGCCGTCCCGCACGGGGCGGATCACCTTGATGCGCTCGGCGGTCATGGCCATCATGCGCTTGGCCTCCGCGCCCACGGCGCGCACCTTGTTGGTGTCCGCATTGATGGCGACATAGGAGGGCTCGTCCAATACAATGCCCTGCCCCGTCACCCACACCAGGGTATTCATCGTGCCCAAATCAATGCCAATGTCATTGACCCAAAGATTCTTGATGCTCTCAAACATCGGATGACCCTCAAAAAACAGAAAACCGCCCGGCAGCATCTTTCAGCTGGGGGGCGGCGAACGCTCGGGGAACGGTTGCGGCGGACTCTCTCACTCACATTGGCGGCCACCCGCAAAGGCAAAATAATAGAAGAAAACGGAAAACGGTGGCTGCCCAACCAGGATTTGAACCTAGACAAACTGAACCAGAATCAGTTGTGCTACCATTACACCATTGGGCAACGGAAATCCGCTGTGACACTCCCGCCCGGAGCGGAAGGCACGCCGGTTAAGATAAACCCGTCAACACGCTTTTCAAGTCAGCCCCCGCCTTTTTTTGACATTTTCCACCCCCCTCGCCACGGAGGGCGCGCAAAGGCGCCACGCCTCCGCGGCGCCGCTCCGGGAGGGACTACAGCAGTTTCTTGCTACCCTGGTAGGAGCCGATGACCTTCACTTCGTCGGCCTGGTGTCCCAGCTCTTCCAGGATGGCGGGCATTCTGGGGTCCTGGAGTCCGCAGTCCAGTTCCACAAAGAACCGGTAACGCCATCGGCCGTGCCCGGAGGGGCGGCTCTCGATCATGGAGAGGGAGACGCCGGCCTCCTTGAAGGGCAGGAGGGCGTCATAGAGGGCGCCCACCTTGTCCCGGGCGGCGAAGCACAGGCAGCAGCGGTCGTGGACCACCTGGTCGTTCTCCCTGCGGGCCAGGACGAAGAAGCGGGTCACGTTGTCCGGGTTGTCCTCGATGTCCTCCTCCAGGACATTGAGGGCGTAGAGGCGGCCCGCCTCGGCGCTGGCGATGACGGCGGCGCCGGAGGTATGGCTGGCCAGTTCCGCCGCCCGGGCGTTGCTGGGGGTGGCGATGGTCTCCGCATCGGGGAAGTTCCGCTCCAGATACTGGCGGCACTGCCCCAGGGACTGGGCGTGGCTGTAGATGACGCGGATCTGCTCCCGGCTCTGGTTGCTCAGGAGGCACTGGTGGACGGCGATGGCCACCTCCTCGTAGACCTTCAGGGAGGAGGAGACCAGGGCGTCCATGGTGCCGTTCACCAGGCCCTCGGTGGAGTTTTCCACAGGCACCACGCCGTAGTCGCACAGGCCGCCTTCCACGGCGGAGAGGACGCCGCCGATGCTGTTGCAGGAGCGGTATTCCACCCGGTCGCCGAAGGTGCGGGTGGCGGCGATGTGGGTGAAGGTGGCGGCGGGGCCCAGATAGGCCACCTTGGCGGTGCGGCGGGCCTCCTCCTCCTTGGCCAGATTGCGGAGGCGGCGTCCCGCCTCCAGGATCAGGCGTTCCGTCTCGGGGAAGCCGATGCAGGCGTCGGTGACGGAGAGTCCTCCGCAGGGTTTCACGCCGGGGACCAGGGGCTGCCGGCCTTCCTGGAGATTGCTTTCCAGCATCATGCCCAGGATGGCGGCGTTTCCCCCCAGGCGTTGTTCCAGGACATTTTCGAAGACGATGTGCTGTCGGGTGTAGTCCCGCCGGGAGTTTCCGTGGCTGCAGTCCACCAGGACCTGGGGTTTCAGGCCGGCCTCCTTCAGTTTTTCCAGGGCCTCGGCGATGGTGCCGGCGTAGTAGTTTTCGCCCCGGGCGCCGCCCCGGAGCACCAGGTGTCCGTCGGGATTTCCGGCGGTGCGGAGGATTCCGCTGTGTCCGTTGCTGAGCATGCCCAGGTAGCTATGGGGGGAGGCGGCGGTGCAGATGGCGTCGATGGCCACCTGGATGGAGCCGTCGGTGCCGTTCTTGAATCCCACGGGCACGTCCAGGGCGCTGGCCATCTGGCGGTGGGGCTGGGATTCGGTGGTGCGGGCGCCGATTCCCGCATAGGAGATCAGGTCGGTGAGATACCCGGCGGTGGCGGGGTCCAGGAGTTCGGTGGCGGTGGGCAGGCCCATCTCCGCCAGCTCCAGGAGGAAGGTGCGCGCCAGCCGCACCCCCTTGGCGATGTTGCACTCCCCGTTCAGGTCGGGATCGTAGATCAGACCCTTCCAGCCCAGGGTGGTGCGGGGCTTCTCGAAGTAGGTGCGCATCACCAGAAGGATGTCCTGGGAGACCTTCCGGGACAGCTCCTTCAGACGGCGGGCGTAGTCCCTTGCGGCGTCCAGATCATGGATGGAGCAGGGCCCCACCAGGAGGAGGAGCCGTCCGTCCCGCCCCTCCAGAATGTCCTTCACCTGCTGGCGGGAGGCCGCCATGTTCTTTTCCATCTCCGCGGTGAGAGGCAGTTCTCGTCGCAGCTCCTCGGGGGATTTCAGGTCGATTTCCTGTAGCATGGGTCTGGTATTCCTTCAAAAAAAAAGCATCCGGGAACCTGGATTCCCGGATGCGCTCTGGTTTGGAAACGGAAAAGGCGAACCGATGTCCTCTAACTTCGGTCCGCCTTACGCCTTTGAAAATGTTCCCACATGGACACGCATCAACGGGCTTCAGCGGAAAAACCGCCAAAACCAGTAAAATCGATGCATGGCCAGGTCGTGTTGCATAATGCCCGTACTTTAGCCGCATTCTCCCGCTTTTCCAGTCCTTCCCCGCAAAATTCCCGCCGGGGGAATTTTTCCGGCGGCGCTCTGGCAGAGGGGGGGCAGGCGGGGCATATTAACGGCCTGTCCCGGCATGAATCCCCGGGAACACGGCTTTCTCTCCGGAGCGGTTTTCGCCGCCCCGGGGATTTTTCCCGGCCTGCGGGGCCGGAGCCTGCGGCGCGCCGGATGACGGCCACAGGCGCCATCCACCCATTTTCCCCATAAGGAGAACCCTGTCCATGCCCCTTCCCCTGCTTTTGCCAGAGGGCTACCGTCCTCTGCTGGACGAACTCGCCACCGAGGTGGCCATCCGCTCCCTCAAGGAGGAATTCCAGAAGAACCTGGCTTTCGAGCTGCGGCTCCAGCGCGTCACCGCCCCCCTCTTCGTCCCCTCGGGCACCGGCGTCAACGACGACCTGAACGGCGTGGAGCGCCCCGTCTCCTTCTCCATCCGGGACGATGCCGGGCGCCGGGCCGAGATCGTCCACTCCCTGGCGAAATGGAAGCGCCTGAAGCTGGCCTCCCTCCAGACCGAGCCCGGACGGGGCATCTACACCGACATGAACGCCATCCGGCCCGACGAGGAGCTGGACAATGTCCACTCCCTGTATGTGGACCAGTGGGACTGGGAGAAGGTGATCACCCGGGAGACCCGGACGCTGGACACCCTGAAGGAGACGGTGCGCCGGATCTACTACGCCCTGCGCCGCACGGAGGATGCCCTGGGCCGGGCGTATCCGGTTCTGCGTCCCTTCCTGCCCGAGGAGATCCACTTCCATTTCACCGAGGACGTGGAGGCGGAGATGCCGGAGCTGACCCCGCGCCAGCGGGAGGATGCGCTGTGCCGGCGGGAGGGCGCGGTCTTCCTGATCGGCATCGGCGGCGACCTGCCCCTGAGCGGCAAACCCCACGACGGACGGGCGCCGGACTACGACGACTGGACCACGGAAAGCCAGGACGGACACCACGGCCTCAACGGCGACATTCTGGTATGGAACCCGGTGCTGGGACGCTCCTTCGAGCTCTCCTCCATGGGCATCCGGGTGGACAAGGAGGCCCTGCTGCGCCAGCTGGCCCTGCGGGGCGAAGAGAAACGCCTCTCCCTCTCCTTCCACCAGAAGCTGGTGGAGGGGAAGCTTCCCTTGACCATGGGAGGAGGGATTGGCCAGAGCCGCCTGTCCATGCTATTGCTGCAGAAGGCGCACATCGGGGAAATCCAGAGCAGCATCTGGCCGGAGGCCATGGTCTCCGCCTGCCGCAGCCACAACATTCCCCTTCTGTAGCCCTGTCGTCCCGTCCCTGCCGAGGCAGGGCGGCCACCGTTCCGGGAGGGAGGGGCTCCCGGGGCGGGAAAAACGGGACGGGAGGCGGGAACCCGCGGCCTTTTTCCTCCCTCTGACCAATCATCCGTCAGGGAGAGAGGGTCGCCCTGTTTCCGGCATTCCCTCCCCGGGCGCCAGTCCCCGACCCCTCCGGCTCCCCCTGTTCTTTTCCGGGGAGGGGCCGCCTATCCCGGGGGGAACGCCTCCGCGGCGGCGTTGTTCGCGCCTCCCCCCAAAAAAATCCATTTTCCTCCCCGGCGCCTTCCGACAACCGGAAGGCAGGCTCCGGAGAGACACCTTTTCCACGGGAATCCCCCCATGACCAAACTCTGTTGCGACGAAGCCCTGAAGTGGGCACTCAACCAATTCGCCTTCAAGGACTTCCATTATCTCATCCGCACCATCCCCGAGCTGCACCATGTGCTGACCAAGGGCGGCTTCACCCTCAGCGAGCGCAACTACCGCAAGGAGGGCACCACCCAGCGCATCCTCGCCACGCTGCGGAAACATCCGGACCTGTGCCTCCACTTCCTCCTCGCCCTGGCGCAGGTCTTCCGCCACGACAAGGAGGTGGAGAAGACCCTCCAGGAGAACGACGGACGCCTGGCTTGGGAGGGGAACTGGCGGGAAAAGTACAGCCAGATGACGGAACCCCGCCATCTGATCCTTGCCCTCTTCCGCAGCAACAGCCGCCCCCGCCTCGCCCGTCTGACGGACCTCCTTCTCCACGCCCCCAGCCTCTGGCGGGGCAAGAAGAATCCCGTCACCTGCGGCAGGAAACTCCGCCTGCGCCAGGAACAACGGCGCTGCCTCCAGACCCTGGAGAAGCTGGCGGACAGGGAACCCGCCCCCGGCGACCCCCAGGAGGGAAAGATGATGCAGCCGGAACTCCAGGGACTGCTTCCCCTCGCCCCCGCCGCCCCCGCCGCTCCGGAAACCAAAGCGGAACCCCCAGCGGAACCGAAGGCGGCTCCCCCTCCGGAGAAGACGCCCGAACTCCCTCCCGCGCCCGTGGCGGACTCCCCTGACGACAAGGAGGAGAAGGGGTTGAAGGAGCAGCTGCGGCGGGCCCGTCAGAAGAACGACGAGCTTTCCCGGGAAATCGGGAATCTGCGCCGGGAGGCACGGAGCCAGCAGGCCATTGGGGAGAAGGAGCGGAAGGCCCAGCAGGAGACCCTCCAGAAGCAGAGCAAGGAGCTGGAGGAGCTTCGGGAGGACTTCGACGACGCCATCCAGGAGCTCCAGGAGGAATTCGCCGAGGTCCAGAAGAAGCAGATGGCATCCTTCTATGCGGAGACCCTGGGCATCCATCCCGACCGCATCTCCTTCTACCTCAAAGCCCGGAACGAGGAACGCTCCCTCTCCTCCGAGGTGGACCAGCTCCTGGCGCGCCAGAAGGAATACGACAAGAAATACGGACTCCTCCAGGATTTCGAGAAGGAGTGCGCCAACCTGGACCGCCAGCTGGGACGGGTGCGCCAGGCCATCAACCAGGCCATCCGGCTGGCGCCCGGCATGACGGAGCTGGAAAAGAAGCTGGAGAACCGCCTCAACGAGCTGCGCACCCAGCTGCACACCGATCCCGGCGACGAGGAGAATCCCCTGTATGAGGGCGTCTTCCCCCGCCTGTATTCCTATCTGAAGGAACTGCCCCCGCTGGACGATGCCACCCCCGCCGCCATGGACGAGGTGGAGGCCTTCCTGAAGGGGAATCTGGCCCGCAATCTCTTCCTGCCGGCGGAGCTGGAGAGCATGGAGGCATGCCTGAAGGAGCGCCGCCATCTGGTGCGGAAGATGCGGGAATCCGCCGCCCTCCTGGCACAGGCGCGGAATGTGCCGGAGAAGCAGGCCACCCAGGAGCGCATGGGCTGGATCATCCTCAACACCTGCACCCGGGAGCAGCTGAAGGAGGTGGAGCTCTTCATCGACGGCTATAACGTGATGAAGCAGGACCCGGTGATGAGCCTGGAGGAGAAGAGCGCCCGGGGATTCCCCTCCACCCGGAGCAAATTCCTGTCCCAATGCAAGCGCGCCTCCCGCTTCTTCAAGAACGTCACCCTGGTCTTCGACGGGGATCTGGGCACCGACAACATCGGAAAGGAAGCCGAGAACCTCTCCGTGGTCTACGCCGCCCGGAAGCGCTTCGACCAGAATGCGGACAACTGGATTGTGAACCGGATGGTGGAGCTGGAAGCCAAGGACCAGGAGGCCGCGGGGGAGGACGCCCCCGCCCCCCGCTGGCTCGTCACCAACGACATGGGACTGCGCTCCCGGGTCGCCCAGCTCTGCGACGGCTATGTGGACAACTCCAGCTTCG
>JBJEVT010000004.1:0-24181 GCA_051884615.1 Oligosphaeraceae bacterium | reverse complement strand
TGGCGCCGGTCTGGATGTCGGAGGTGATGCGGAAGGTCTTGCCGTCGCGGATGAGGGCCTGGATGGAGGGGGTGGAGATCATGACCTCGAAGGCGGCGATACGCCCCTTCTTGTCGGCCCGTTTCAGCAGGAGCTGGGAGATGACGCAGATGAGGGTGGAGGCCAGCTGGGTGCGGATCTGCGCCTGCTGGTTGGTGGGGAAGGAGTCCACGATACGGTCCACGGTTTCCGCGGCGCCGGTGGTGTGGAGGGTTCCGAAGACCAGGTGTCCCGTCTCCGCGGCGGTGATGGCGGCGGAGATGGTTTCGTTGTCTCGCATTTCTCCCACCAGAATCACGTCGGGGTCCTGGCGCAGGGCGCGTCGGATGGCGTCGGCGAAGGAGGGCACGTCGTTGTGGACCTCGCGCTGGGTCACCACGCACTTCCGGCTGGTGTGGTAGAACTCGATGGGGTCCTCGATGGTGATGATATGATCGTTGCGTTCATGGTTGATGACGTCGATCATGGAGGCCAGGGTGGTGGACTTTCCGGAACCGGTGGGGCCGGTGACCAGCACCAGGCCGCGGGGCCGGAAGAGGATGTCCTTGCAGGCCATGGGCAGGCCGATCTGCTCCAGGGTGAGCAGGTTGTTGGAGATGGTACGGAGCACCATGGCGATGTTGCCCCTCGCCCGGAAGGCGGAGACGCGGAAACGGGCCTTGTCGCCGAAGGCGAAGCCGAAGTCCACGGAGCCGTCCTGCTGCAGCTTCTGCTGGTTGGCCTCGCTGGTGATGGACTTCATGAGATACTCGGTGTCCTCCGGCTGCATGGGGGGGACGTCCAGGGGGGTGAGTTCACCATGGAGGCGAAGGGTGGGGGGGCAGAAGCAGGGGAGATGCAGGTCGCTGGCGCCTTCTTCAAGCACCAGGTCCAGAAGATCCGCCATTTCCAGTTTAGGCATAGGTCGTCGTGGCTCCTAGAAAGTAGACTATGGAGGAGGAGAGGGGGTCGGGCGGGGGAAATCCTAGGCGAAGGTGAACTGGATGACCTCCTTGGCGCTGGTGATGCCCTCCAGCACATGCTGGAGACCGTCCTGGCGCAGGGTGGTCATGCCCTGCTCGATGGCCTTCTGCTTGATTTCCTGGGTGGGGCACCGGCGGTTGATCATGGTCTGGATCTCCGGCGTGGAGATGAGCAGCTCGAAGATGCCCACCCGCTTCTTGAACCCGGACCCGTTGCAGTAGTCGCAGCCCTGCCCCTGGTAGAACTTGCGGCCCTCCAGCCGGTCCCGGGTGATGCCGAACGCCTCCAGCTCCGCGTCGGTGGGGTCGTAGGCCTGCTTGCAGTTGGGGCAGCAGCGACGGATGAGGCGCTGCGCCAGCACGCCCACCACGGTGGAGCTGATGAGGAAGGGCTCGATGCCCATGTCGATGAGACGGGTGACGGCGCCGGCGGCGTCGTTGGTGTGGAGGGTGGAGAGCACCAGGTGTCCGGTGAGGGCGGCCTGGATGGCGATGTCGGCGGTCTCCTTGTCGCGGATTTCACCCACCATGATGCGGTCGGGATCCTGACGGAGGAAGGCGCGGAGGGCGTTGGCGAAGGTCATGCCCACGGCCTCGTGGACGGGCACCTGCATGATGCCCTCGATGTCGTATTCCACGGGGTCCTCCACGGTGAGGAGCTTGTCCTCCAGGGTGTTCAGCTCCTTGATGCCGGAGTAGAGGGTGGTGGTCTTTCCGGAGCCGGTGGGTCCGGTGACCAGGAAGATGCCGTTGGGGCGCCCGATGAGGTGCCGGATGCTGGCCACGGTCTTGGGGGACATGCCCAGGGAGTCCAGGTCCAGGTTCACCACGCTGCGGTCCAGAATACGGAGCACCACGGATTCGCCGTAGCGGGTGGGCAGGGTGGAGACACGCAGGTCCACGGGATTCCGGTTCACCCGCATCTCGATGCGGCCGTCCTGGGGGATGCGCCGCTCGGAGATGTTCATGCTGCTCATGACCTTGATGCGGCTGATGACGGGGATGGCCAGATGCTTGGGGGGGGGCGCCATTTCGTAGAGGTCGCCGTCGATGCGGTAGCGGATCCGGAACTCGTCCCCGAAGGGCTCGAAGTGGATGTCGGAGGCCTTGTCCCGGATGGCCTGGTGGATGATGGCGTTGACGAACTTGACGATGGGGGTGTCGTTGGCGGCGGCCAGCAGCTCGGCGTCGGTGGCCTTGGAGTAGTCCTTCTCCTGGAGGGCGTTGTGCTCCGCCACCAGTTCGTCGATGACCTCGGAGACGCTGGAGCCGCCCTCGGGGAAGAAGGCCTCCATGGCCTCGATGATGTCCCGGGGGCGCGCCACCACGATGCGGCAGTCCTTGTCCACCACGAAATGGAGTTCGTCGATGAGCTTGGTGTCGAAGGGGCGGTCGGTGGCCAGGGTGAGGGTGAAGCCGTCGTCCATGATGGGGACGATGCTGTAGGTGTGGGCGATCTCGGGGGAGATGGAGGTGGCCACGTTCTTGTCGATGGAGCTGACGTGGAGTTCCACGAACTGGGTGTTGAGCTCCTCCGCCACCAGCTGCAGCAGCTGGTCCTCCTCGATGATCTGATAGTTGTAGAGGACCTCCTGGAACTCCTGTCCGGTGTTCCGGCTTTCCTCCAGCACTTCCTGCAGCTGCTCTTCGTTGGCCAGTTTCCGTTTCCGGAGGATCTGCCAGAGCATGCTGACCTCCGGCGTGATGTCGATGGTGCCGTCGTACATGGTGTCTGCCGTGTGAGTGGTCTCTAGTCGCTGACGGTGAGGCGGAGGACCTCGTTGATGGAGGTGATGCCCATGGAGGCCTTGCGGAGTCCGTCGTCCCGCAGGTCTCTCATGCCCAGCTCCTTGGCCCGGCGCTTGATGACGCCGGAGTCCGCCCGCTGGTAGATCAGGGTCTCGATGGAGTTGTCCAGGAGGAAGATCTCATAGATGCCCATGCGTCCCCGGTATCCCTTGTTGCATTCCGGGCAGCCCACGGGCTCCATGAAGGTGTGCTCCTGGACGAATTCCTGGGTGATGCCCAGGCCCTCCCGTTCGTTGGCGGTGACTTCGTGGGGGCGCTTGCAGCTCTTGCACAGGCGGCGCACCAGGCGCTGGGCCATGACGGCCCGGAGGGAGGAGGCCACCAGGAAGGGCTTGATGCCCATGTCGATGAGTCGGGGGACGGCGGAGGGGGCGTCGTTGGTGTGGAGGGTGGAGAAGACCAGGTGTCCGGTGAGGGCGGCGTTGATGGCGATGGTGCCGGTTTCGGCGTCGCGGATTTCACCCACCATGATGATGTTGGGGGCCTGGCGGAGCATGGCGCGCAGGGCGCTTCCGAAGGTGAGACCCACTTCCGTGTTGACCTGGACCTGGTTGATGCCGCTGAGCTCGTATTCCACGGGGTCCTCGGCGGTGATGATCTTCCGGGTGGGCTGGTTGAGCTCGTGGAGGAAGGAGTAGAGGGAGGTGGTCTTGCCGGAGCCGGTGGGGCCGGTGACCAGGAAGATGCCGTCGGGCAGGTTGAGGATCTGGTAGATGAGCTTCACGTCGTCGTCCATGAAGCCCAGCTCGGAGATGCCCAGCATGACGCCGCTCTTGTCCAGGATACGCATGACGATGGATTCGCCGTGGGTGCAGGGGATGTCGGAGACACGCAGGTCCAGCTCCCGCCCCATGGCCTGGATGCGGATGCGTCCGTCCTGGGGAATCCGGTGTTCGGAGAGGTCCATGCCGCTCTGGAGCTTCAGACGGCTGATGATGCGCTTCTGCATGTATTTCGGGGGCGCCTCCACCTCGTTGAGCACGCCGTCGATGCGGTAGCGCACCCGGAAGCGGCGCTCCATGGGCTCCAGGTGGATATCGGAGGCGCGGGAGCGGAAGGCCTCGGTGATCACCATGCGGACGTAGCGGATGATGGGGGCCGCCTCGTCGCCGTCGTCGTCCACGGAGCTGTCCGTGGTGCTGTCGGTGGTGGTGGAGACGGTGACGTCCGTGGTGGTCTCCGTCATTTCCGTCAGGATGTCCGTGGCGTCCGCGCGGCGATAGTAGAAGTCCAGCGCCTGGGTGATCTGGCGCTGGGGGGAGAGGACGAAGATCACGTCCATCTTGGTCAGGTGGCGGATGGCGTCCTGGGACTCGATGTCCGCGGGGTCCGACATGGCCACCTTCAGGCAGTCGTTGGCGTAGTCCACCGGGATGATGTGGTACCGGGTGGCGATGGGCGGGGGGATCATCTGGATGACATGCTCGGGGATGCGCTCCTTCCGCTTGTCGAAGTCGAAGATGTCCACGTCGTATTCTTCGGCCAGCATGTCCAGGACCGTCTTCTCCTCCACCGCCTTGATGACGTAGAGACCCGTCAGCACGTTGTCCACGCTGTCATCCTGGACGCGCTTCCGTGCCTCCTCCACCTGCGCTTCGGAGACCAAGCCTTTGGATAGCAGGAGATCCGCGATAAATTCTTCTTGACCAGTCACGCTGAATAACTCCACAATGGGGGATGGCGGGTAGAGGGCGGGGGTGCGGGAGGGGTTCCCGGGGAACAGGCTCCGCCCTGGGGGAAAGGAGGACGAACAACGGGCTAATATAGCCCGAAATTTTGCCGATTGCGGACCCCTTTCCAAAAAAGTCCCCCGTCGGCCCCCGCCCCTTTGGGCGCCTTCCGGCGCCGGAAATATATAACTATCTAGTATTCAACGAGTTATAAGAATCTCCGTCCGGAATGCCGGGGAATCAGGGGGTGTTTTCCGGGTGAAAGCCCCGTCGCGGGCGTTCCTCCCATTTCAGGAGGGGTCGCAGGAGGGCGTCGGCGCAGAGGAAGCCGGCGGTGGCGGTGACGGTGACCAGGGAGCCCATGGGGCGTCGTTCCCCCGGGGTTTCGGGGGTGCTTTGGCAGAGGATGGGGAGTTCCCGGGTGGCGACGCAGGGGATTTGGGTGGAGACGCCCCGTCTCCGGAGGGCTTTCCGCACCAGGCGCGCCAGGGGGCTTCCGCTGGTGTGCTCCAGGGTGGTGAGGGTCATGTCCTCCGGGCGGGTGCAGTTGGCGGCCCCCAGGCTGGAGACCACGGGGATGTTCCGGCGGACGCACTCCTCCAGGAGGGCGATCTTGGTCTCCCGGTCGTCGATGGCGTCCAGCACGCCGGTCCAGGGGCGGCTTTCCAGGAGGGCGGGGAGGGTTTCCGGGGTCAGTTTCCGGGGATGGACGTCCAGGGTCAGCCGGGGATGGATGTCCCGCAGGCGCCGTGCCATGGCTTCGCATTTGGTCTGCCCCAGGGTGCTGTGGAGGGCGGGAAGCTGGCGGTTCAGGTTGCTGGGGTGGATCTGGTCGAAGTCCGCGATGCCCAGGGTCCCCACGCCGCAACGGCACAGGGCCTCCGCCGCCCAGGAGCCCACGCCCCCCAGGCCGCAGACCAGAAAGGCGCTCCCGCGCAACCGCTCCATGGCCTCCGGGCCGGCTAGCAATTCCAGTCTCGATGTATCCAGGGCCATGGGGAAGAATCAGGGCAGAAAAAAGGGGACGGAGAGTGATAATTTGGTTCTCCAGCGGAAAGAGGGGGGGGGATTTTCCGCCGGGAACGACTCTCCGTCCCCAAAGGGTTTCAGCCAGAAGCGCCCGACATTCTGCGCCGGACCGGGCCTTCTGTCATCGTGTTTTGCCACACTATAACCATTTATGTCAGTTTTACAAATGACGCCGGCACGCTTTTTCCATGCCTTGTCCCGGGGGGGGGGCGGGTCAGCGCCGCCGCCTCCATGCCATGAGGGCGGCCAGGAGGGTCAGGAGGGCGGGGGTCAGGAGGAGATTCCAGAAGGCGACCTTGCTGACCACGCCGTTGAGGCGCTGGCGCAGCTGGAAGAAGAGGGCGCGCTGTTTTTTCTTCAGCTCCTGCTGCTGGAGGTCGTCCTCCGCCTTCAGGTCGTCCAGCTGGCGCTGGACCTCGGGGTCGTCCTGGTTTTTTCCCTGGAGGATTGCCCTTCCCCGCGCCCGCAGGTCGGCGTTGTCCTGATATGCCTGGGCTTCCAGCTCCCGGAGTTTCTCCTCCACCTCCCGTCCCCAGGCGTCCAGGATGGTGAAGGTGCGGCGCCGGATGCCGCGGGTCCGGAGGCGAAGGAGGGTGTCGTCGCCGCAGAGATGTTCCAGGGCGTTCAGGAGGAAATTGGCGTTGTCGTTCAGGGGGATTTCCCGTTCTCTGCCCTGGGCGTCGGTGGTTTTGTTGACGCAGACGGGGTCGTAGAGCCAATCGGCGTCGGCCACCAGGATGGCTCCACCGGCGCCGTTGGCGGGGGGGATTTCCAGGGCCAGGACATGGGGGGTGCCGTCAGGCTGGAAGTCCGTGAGGATGGCGGCGGCGTCCCTCCGGGCCTGATAGGGTTTCAGGCGCTGGGCGTCGGTGGTGGTGCGCGCCAGGGGGAGCCGGGGGGATTCTCCATTCTCCCGGAGCAGAAATTCCCCCGGGCATGCCAGAGTCAGGGAGCGGAGATCGGCGGTGACGGGGGCCTCGTCGGCCAGGCATTCCTCCTTGAGGGTGAGGACGGTGGGCAGGGTCTCCAGCCCCTTCCGGGTGTTGGTGGTGGGGGAGGCCAGGGTGCGGTCCGCCAGCACCACGCCCTGGGGGAAGTCCACGCCCCAGAGCTCCGCCAGGGGAGCGGGCAGGAGGGAGGGCCTGGGGGGGCGCAGCCCGTTGTTCTGCTGCATCTCCACCTGGCTCAGGGGATCCAGGGCCAGGAACAGCCCGCCTCCGTTCCGGTGGAAGTCCACCAGGCTCTCCGCAAATTCCGGGGAGAGCTCCTTGGGGTGGACCAGGAGCACCGCGTCCAGCCCGTCCGGCAGGGGCTTCCGGGGATCCAGGACGACCAGCTGGAACTCCTCCTCCAGCCGCTGGATGGTCCACCAGGTGGGCAGCAGAACGCGCTTCTCGGGATCCGGGGTCTCCAGGAGGGTCAGGGTGGAGAACAGGCCCAGCTTCCGCTTCTCCCTCCGCTGGGTGAAGGCGATGGCGCGCGCCAGCTGGCACTCCAGGGAGGGCGCCTCCTCGGGATCCAGCCAGGGCAGCACCGCCGTCTGCCCAGCCTCCGGGGATTCGGGAGACGCCTGGATGCCCAGAAACCACAGGTCGCCCAGGCTCCCGATGCGGGGCGCCATCCCCAGGGAGGAGGCCAGATCCTGCTGGTCGGAGGTGTCCGGGACAAACTCCCGCACCCGAAGCTTGCCATGGCTCCGGGCGGCGAATTCCCGCAGAAGCTCCCGGGTCCAGGCGGCATGACGCCGGACGACGCTGGACAGCTCGGGATGGTTCTGGGAGAAGACCAGGGTGACCTCCACGGGATGCCGCAGCTCCCGGAGGATTTGGAGGCTGCCCTGGTCCAGGGTGTAGAGTTTGTCCTGGGTGCAGTCCCATTGCCAGGGGCAGCGTTCCAGGAGAAGGGGGAGGGCCAGGAGGGCCAGGCAGAGAGCCAGGGTGGAGGCGGCGCGCCGTTTTCCGGGGGCGGCGTGGCGTTGGCGGAGGCGAAGGGCGGTGAGGAGGAGGAAGAAGGCGGCGCCGCAGAGGAAGAAGGCCAGGTCCTTCAGGGCGACGCGCCCGCCGGCCAGGGGCTCGAAGTGGCTGCTGACCCCCACCCGGGAGAGAAGACGCAGGACCTCCGGGGAGACGCCCCACTTCAAAAGGAGGAGATTGGTGGGCTGGAAGCCCGCCAGCATGACCATCAGCCCCAGGAGCAGGGCCAGAAGGAAGCTGACGAACTGGGTGCCGGACAGGATGCTGGCCCATTGGCCCAGTGCCAGGAAAAAGGCCCCCGCCAGAAGACAGCCCAGATAGCCGGTGGCAACGGGCCCCCAGTCCGGCTCGCCCAGGATGGCGCAGGTGACGGGGAAGGGGGCGGTGCAGAGAAGGGCGGCGCACAACAGCAGGAGGCCGGCGGCGAATTTCGCCAGCACCAGGGTGCGGGGGGGGATGGGGAGGCAGAGAAGGGTCTCCGCGGTGCCGCTGCGGTATTCCTCCGCCCAGGTGCCCATGGAGAGGGCGGCGCACAGGAAGAGGAAGAGCCAGGGCTGCCAGGGGAAGAATCCGTTGAGGGAGGCGGAGTTCCCCTCGATGAAGCCGCCCAGGGTCAGGGTCGCCACGCCGCTGAGGAGGAGATAGAAGACCAGCATGGCCGCCGCCAGGGGGGTGACCAGCATCTTCCAGAGTTCCCGGCGCAGGGAGAGACAAAAGGACTGGAGCATCGTGGGAGGAGGAGGGGCTTCGGGAAATCAGGACTGGCCGGGGATTTCGGGGGAGGGGGCCGGGGCGCCCTCCAGAAAACGCTTCTCCAGGTCCTGGGGCACGGGGCCGTCGTAGACCAGTCGCCCGCCCTGGAGCATCAGGACGCGGTCGCAGATCAGGGGCACCTCCTCCAGGAGATGGGTGGAGAGGAGAAGGGCGTGCCGTGCGCCCAGCTGCCGGAGGAGCGCCCGGGCGGCGTTCTTCTGGATGGGGTCCAGTCCGTCGGTGGGCTCGTCCAGCATCAGGAGGGGCGGGCGGTGGATGAGGGCCTGGGCCAGTCCCAGGCGTCGTCGATATCCTTTGGAGAGCTGGTCGCAGATGCGGCGGTCCATGGTGGAGAGTCCGCAGTCCGTCAGGACCGTCTCCAGGGCCTGGGCTTCCGCGGCGCCCCGGAGGCCCTGGGCGCGGGCGGTGAAGCGGAGGAGTTCCTTCACCCGGAATCCGGAGGTGAAGGGGGCGGTTTCCGGCAGATAGCCCAGGTTGCGGCGGGCAAGCTCCGGCTCCGCTTCCAGGGAATGTCCCGCCACCTCCACCGTGCCCGCGTCCGGGGGAAGAATCCCCGCCAGAATACGCATCAGGGTGGATTTTCCGGCGCCGTTGGCCCCCAGCAGCGCCACCACCTGGGGCTTCTCCAGGGAAAAGGAGATGCCCTGAAGCACCGGAACCCCCGCAAAGGCCTTGGCGATCCCCCGGACGTTCAAGGGCGCGCTCATGACTCCTCCTCCGGGGTCTCCAGAATCTGGCGCACCCTCTCCGTGGTCTCCCGGTCGATCTGGTGCAGGAGCATGAGATCGGGTCCGGGGGCGTCGGCGGCGGGGCGGGCGACCTGCTCCTCCCAGGGAAGCAGGCTCCGCTGCCAGGTGGGGCTGTCCTCTCCCGGCCTGCCGGGGGCGTCCAGGGGAATCTGCCTCTGGCCGTCGCCCTTGTGCTTCGCCGGGGCGGGAGTCTGGACCTGGCGGTCCAGGAAGTAGCCCAGGGCTTTCAGGATGCGCGGGCGCGGCAGGGAGGGGAAGCATCCCAGCTCCTGGCCGAGCCAGAGACGGGAGAGGGCGGTGGCCATCTCCCGCGGAGAGAGGGTGCGGGCGCCCCGCAGCAGGGCGCGGGAATGGCTGATGGCGTCCAGGAGATTCTCCCGGTCCACGTCGCTGCGCAGGAACCAGCTGCGGGCCTGCAGCTCCCGCTTCTCCAGAATCCTGGCGACGCGGGTGAGGCGTTTCACGCGCTCCTCGACGCCGTCCCATTCCATGAGGCAATCCTTCAGCACCAGCAGTCCGCAGGGGAAGGGGTCCATGGCCTCCGGGGAGTTGTCCGGGATGAAGGCCGGGCGGCCCAGGAACAGGTTGCAGGCCATGGTTTCACAGGGATGGCGCCCCTCCAGGTAGTTGACGATCATGCGGAGCCGTTCCAGGCCCAGCAGGGCCATGAGGGCGGGAAGGTGGAGGGTGTGGACCAGACGGTGGGCGGCACGGCAGATGCCGCGCAGGGGATGGAAGAAGCCCAGCACCGGATCCTGGAAGAAATGATAGCGCTTCTCCCACTCCTCCATGAGGGAGGTCCCGTGGAGGGGGAGCTTGTACGTCTCCCAGGGGAGGATGGTGAGGGAGAAGGTGGCGCGCCCGTCCGCCGCCTGGGAGGCGCCCGCCCCCTCCTCCGTGCGCCCGAAGAAGGCCCGCACTCTCCCGTTGGCGGAGTAGATGGCCGGCTCCCCTTCCCGCCGGTAGCCTCCCTGGAAGACGGGGGAGAGGGCGAAAAGGTCCTCCATCTTCCGACGACATTCCTCGGGCTTCTCGGGAAAGCCCCCGGGGGGATCCACCAGGGTCCGGAAGATGCAGAGGGAGATGGCCAGGCGCACCAGGGGGGACGACGGGGACACCTCCTCGACGCCGGGGAAGGGGAGGAGGGTTCCTCCGTGGATGGTGACGGGACGGAGGGCGCGCGTCGTGGGGGAGGAGGCGGGGTGCGCGTCCTCCTCCAGCGCCGCCTGCATGATTTCCTGCCGGAGGGCGTCGATTTCGTCCTGCACCGACTCCACGCCGTCCAGCCTTCCCTTCAGGAAGGAGGCTTCCCGGATGTCGAGGAGATGGAAGAGCTGCCGTATCTGGTCCCGCTTGCTCATGAGGGCCAGCCTGGGGCCGCCCTGGCGCAGGGAGGCGGGGGGCATGGGGATCTTGCCGTCGCCTTCGGCGGGGAGGACAAGCCTGAGGAGGAAGGGACGCAGGGAGGCGAAGCAGTATCCGCACTTCTCGTACGATTCTCCCGGGATGCATCCGCAATGGGGGCAGGCGGGCTTTTTCTGCTGCTGCTCCTGCGGCTTTTCCTGCGGCTTTTCCTGTTGCGTTCCGGGAGTCTTCCGCTCGCGCTGCTTCAGGGACTTTTCCAGCTGGATGAGTTCGTCCAGCATCTCCCGGAAATCCGCGGGAATGTCGGCGTTGCCGAAGAGTTCCACGGCGCAATTCAGGCAGTAGCTGGAGGTTTCCCGTCTCCCCTCGGGAGTCATGGCGCGGATGTGCACCACCGCCGGGTTGATATGACATTTGTCGCAAAGTTTCGGCATATTGCTCTAACGTATATCCACGTTCCCCGTTTCGTGATTCCCTCCCCGAGGTTTTTCGCCCGGAACCCCCCGCCCGGGGCGCGCCGCCTCAATACTCCTTCAGGACCCGGGGAAGGGCCTGGAGGAACGCCTGGATCTCCTCCTGGGTGCTCTCCGGGGAGAGGCTGATGCGAAGAGCGGAACGGGCCAGCGCCTCGGGGACGCCCTTCGCCCGGAGCAGGGCGCTGGTCTCCCCGGATTCCGCCGTGCAGGCGCTGCCCGTCCCCACCAGGATTCCGTGGTTCTCCGCCAGCAGCCGCGCCACCAGGGCGCCCTGGTATCCGGGGATGGCGAAATAGAGGATGTAGGGGGATGCCTGGGCGGGGGAGAAGAGGGGCCATCGCCCCTTGCCCAGGGTCTGGAGACCCTCCCGGAGCAGGCGGTTCAGGGCGGCGACGCGGGGGAGGACTTCCCGGGCGCGCCGGCAGGCCTCCTGGGCGGCGGCGGTGAAGAGCAGGGCGCTGACCACGTCGACGGTGCCGCCCACAATCCCCCCCTGCTGCCCTCCCCCGGTGAGCCAGGGGGTCAGCTTCAGGGATTTCCGGAAGAGGAGCGCCGCGCCTGTGGCGGGCCCGCCCAGCTTGCGGCTGGAGAGCACCATCATCTCCACCCGGGGGACGTTCCAGGGGAGGGGATGCTTGCCGAAGGCCTGGCAGGCGTCCAGCAGGATGGGGCATCCCGGCGGCAGGGGGGAGGCGTCCCCGTCCCAGAGGAGTCCGGTCTCGTTGTTGACCAGGGAGAAGGCGGCCAGGGCGGTGTCGTCCGGGAGGTTGGCGGGGAGCCTGCCGGAATCCTCCAGGAGAAAGGGGGCGAGGGGGCGGGAGAGGCTGCGGGCGGTCTCCGTGAGGGCGTGGTGTCCCCCGGCGTCCACGGCAAGGGGGGCGTTCTCCCGGGGGAAGGGGAAGCCCCGCAGGGCCAGATTCAGGGCGGCGGTGCCATTGGCGCACCAGAGCACCCCCGTGTCCCTCTCGTCCGCTCCCGCCAGCTGCAGCAGCGTGCGCTCGGCCATCCGCAGCGCCCGGCGGCATTCCTCGGCGTATTTTGTCAATCCGTGGGGATTTCGGGAGAATCTCCTGGCCAGGGGTTCCTGCCATTGGAGGCAGAGAGGGGAGGGGCGGTGTCCTGCGGCCTGGTCCAGATCCACCGGGGGCGGGAGGGGTTCCGGGAGTGTCTCCAGAAAGGGGGTCACGGGCGTCCTTCCTTTTCCAGGCGTTCGCCCACGGCCAGCAGTGTCTGGATGTCCT
Organism: Oligosphaeraceae bacterium; assembly: GCA_051884615.1. Classification (GTDB taxonomy): domain Bacteria; phylum Verrucomicrobiota; class Lentisphaeria; order Oligosphaerales; family Oligosphaeraceae; genus UBA1724. The sequence continues at coordinate 12,094 of JBJEVT010000004.1, read as the reverse complement.
CCAGATCCAGGGAGCCGTCGGGCATCAGGGCGGTGTTCAGCAGAAGGTTGGCGTTGGCCTTGTGGGCCCGGGCAAGTTCCCGCCAGATTTCCTCCTGCTTCCTGTGGCGCCCCGCATGCTCGGGATGATAGCTCCGGTCCTCGCCGGGCGCCAGGCAGCGGCGGATCTCCAGGGGGCGGGTGGTGTTGGTGGCCAGAAGGCCCTCCTTGCCCTCGGGATCGACGACGCTCAGGAAATCCTCGCCGCCGGAGACGCCCTCCCGGAAGGCCACCAGGGCGTTGGGCTGGAGGAAGCGGATCATCTTGTACAGGTCCTCCAGGTCATAGGGGCTCTGCCGGTTCTCCAGGGCGCTCCGGCCCGTGAAGGAGATGCCCGCCACCGGCCCATACTGGGTCAACAGCTCGTGGAGCTGCTCCTTCGCAAAGTCCATGTATTCCGCCTGGGCCATGAGCCCCTGGGGCACCCCCTGGGGATGGCGCTGGCGGTTCTGGCCGAAGGGATACTCCAGGAAGAGCCCCAGCCCGTGATATTCGCAGGTGGAGGCCAGCTCCCCCACCAGATCCCGGTTGGCGGCGCTGCGGACGGAGCCGAATTCCGTGGTGGCGGTGTGGTAGAGGCAGAAGCCGTCGGGCAGGACGGCGGGGAAGGCGATGTACCGGGCGCCGGCGGCGATGGCCAGCTCCACCGCATCCACCATGTCAAAGTTCTTGCAGTGGAATTTCTCGGGGAGCCTGCGGTATTGCTCCTCCGTCAGAAGATTGCCGGGCTCCTCCCCTTTGCCCAGGAGGGAGGGGAGGCCGAAATGGAGGGAGAGCCCCAGGATGGCAGAGGTGAACCACTCCAGGGCGGCGTCCCGGGGATTCTCCCGATAGGTCTCCGCCTGGTCGAAAAGATAGGTGGGCACGCTGTCGGGAATGCCCTCTTCGTTGTAGTTGACGGTCAGTGCCATATCGCAAGAAGCCTCCCGGACCGCCCGGGGCCTGCCGCCTCGTCCCCCCAAAGCGGGGGAAAGGCGGGGAAGGCGGGGACGGGGGAAGGCGAGGGGGAAAACGGGAGCGGAAACGGGGGACGCCCCGGGAGACCGGGAACGCCCTCCCGGGACGGCGGGACGCCTAGCAGAACTGGGGCAGGGGGAAGTCGGCGGCCAGGGCTTTGACCTCCTGGTGCACCTGCTGGTACACCTCCTCGTTGCCCAGATTCTCCACGATGCGGGTCATGAAGTCGGCGATCTTCTCCATCTCCCCTTCCTTCATGCCGCGGGTGGTGACGGCGGCGGTGCCCACCCGGATGCCGCTGGTGACGGCGGGCTTCGCGGGGTCGAAGGGAATCATGTTCTTGTTGACGGTGATGCCCGCCTTGTCCATGGCGTCCGCCGCATCACGGCCGGTGACGCCCTTGGGACGCAGATCCACCAGCATGCAGTGGTTGTCCGTGCCGCCGGAGACAATGCGGAAACCCCGCTTCGCCAGGGCGGCGGCCAAAGCCTGGCAGTTCTTCACCACCTGGGCGCCGTAGGCCTTGAACTCCGGCGTCATGGCCTCCTTGAGGCACACCGCCTTGGCGGCGATGACGTGCTCCAGAGGACCGCCCTGGGTGCCGGGGAAGACCGCGGAGTTGATTTTCTTGATGTATTGCTCCTTGCAGAGGATGAGGCCGCCCCGGGGTCCGCGGAGGGTCTTGTGGGTGGTGGTGGTGACCACGTCGCAGTAGGGGACGGGGCTGGGATGGACGCCCGCGGCCACCAGGCCGGCGATGTGGGCCATGTCCACCATCAGGAGGCAGCCCGCCTTGTCGGCGATTTGCCGGAGGCGGGGGAAGTCCAGGATGCGGGGATAGGCGGAGGCGCCGGCCAGGAGCATCTTGGGCTTCACTTCCAGGGCCAGCTTCTCCAGCTCGTCGTAGTTGATGGTCTCGGTCTCCCGGTCCACGCCGTAGCCCACGAAGTTGTAGGTGCGCCCGCTGAAGTTCACCTTCAGGCCGTGGGAGAGGTGGCCGCCCGCGTCCAGGCTCATGCCCAGGACGGTGTCCCCGGGTTCCAGCAGGGCGTAGTAGACTTCCTGGTTGGCCTGGCTGCCGGAGTGGGGCTGCACGTTGGCGGCCTCGGCCCCGAAGAGGGCCTTGGCGCGGTCGATGGCAAGCTGCTCGATCTGGTCCACGTTGGCGCAGCCGTTGTAGTAGCGCTTTCCGGGAAGCCCCTCCGCATATTTGTTGGTGAGGATGGAGCCCTGGGCGGCGCGGACGGCCGGGCTGGTGAAGTTCTCGCTGGCGATGAGCTCCAGCCCCTCGGACTGGCGGGCCTGCTCCTGGTCGATCAGGACGGAGAGCTCGGGATCCACGTTCCGCAGGGCGGCGGTTTCGTCCAGGGAGTAGTTCTCCAGCTTGGTCAGGCGCCGGATATGGCGGTCTCCCTGGCTGAAGGGGGTGTCCAGCCAGGCCTTGACCACCTGGAGGGTCTCCTGGGAGGAGAGGGCGTCGCCGCCGGTGACCAGGATGTTGCTGTCATTGTGCTCCCGGCTGGCCCGTGCCTTCTGCTCGGTTTCCGCCAGGGCGGCCCGGAGTCCATGGAAGCGGTTGGCGAGGATGGACATGCCGATGCCGCTGCGGCAGAGGAGGATTCCGGCGTCGATTTTGCCATCCCGCAGCGCTGTGCAGAGGGGGAAGGCGAAATCCGGGTAGTCGTCCTCGGGGTCCAGGGTGGCGGGACCGAAGTCGGTCACCTGGTGGCCCAGGGCATTCAGTTCCTTCACCAGAAAATTCTTCTTCTCCAGGCCGCCGTGGTCGGAGGCGAGGCCGAGACGAATGGTTCCGGGGAGTGTTTTCCAATCCGCAAGCATGGGGGAGGTTCCTTAAGCAGTGGCTGTGGTTGTCAGGGAGAGTTCAACAGGAGGAAGAGGGGGGAGGGGGCGTCTCCGCGGCGGGGGCGTCCTCCCGGAGCTTGGCCATGACCTTCTGCAGGTCCTGCCAGACCTGGCGCTTCAGGGCGATGAAGTCCGCCTTGTAGTTCTCGTGGCGCAGCAGGAAGGCGGGATGGAAGGTGGGCATGACGGGAATGCCCTGGTATTCCCGCCAGACGCCCCGGGCCTGGATGATGCCGCCCCGCCCGAAAAGGGCCGTCAACGCCACGTTGCCCAGCAGCACGATGACCCGGGGACGCACCAGGGCGATCTGGCGCCGCAGGTATCCCAGGCAGGCGCCGCTCTCCTCCCCCTGGGGATTCCGGTTGCCTGGGGGACGGCATTTGACGACGTTGGCGATGTACACCGAGGTGGCGGGGTCCCGGCTCTCCCGGTCCCGCCCCATGGCGTGGATCATGGCGGTGAGCAACTTCCCCGCCCGCCCCACAAAGGGCTTGCCCTGGGCGTCCTCGTCGGCTCCGGGCCCCTCGCCGATGAACATCAAGGGCGCATTCCGGTCCCCGTCCTCGAAAACCAGATTCTGGCGGGTGGCCCCCAGACGGCAGCATTGGCAGGACTGGCAGACACGGCTCAATTCCTCCCAGTCCGCCCCCCGCACATCCGGCGGCGCGGGAAAGTTCGTCGGCGCAGACGCGGGGGCGGGCGCAGGGGCAGGGGCGGGGGCGGGGGCTTTGGCCGCCTGGGCCTGGGCGAACGTCTGGATGGCCCGCTGCTTCTGCTCCAGGGTGGGCATGGGGCGGGGCGGGGGAGCGGCGGGAGGCGCCGGGGCGGGGCGCCGGCCCAGCACCCGCAGATTGGCCTCCGACAGGCAAACCGTGGAAAGCCCCCGGAGCTGCATCTGGCGAACCAGGCGAACGAGTTCCTGCTGGAGGGGCGGCATCCTGGGGAAGAAAAACCGGGGTGAAGAAGGGAGGGGGGATTACAGGGTGACTTCCACCTTCCGGGAACCGGGAAGCACCTGGCCGATGGCCATGGCCCGGAAGCCGGCGCCGCGGATGAGGGAGAGTCCCTCGTCCGCCCGGTCCTCGGGCACGAACCAGACCATGCCCGCCCCCATGTTGAAGACCCGGTACATCTCGTAGGGATCGATGTCGCCGGCCTCCCGGATCAGGGAGAAGATGGGGGGCGCGTCCTGGATCTTGGAGGCGTCGAAGCGCACGTTCACATCCTCGGGGAGGATGCGGGGCACGTTGTCATAGAGGCCGCCTCCGGTGATATGGGCGATGCCGTCCAGGGGGAAACGGGCGTCCAGGGCGGCCTTCACCGCCTTCCAGAAGCACTGGTGGGGTTCCAGCAGGGCTTCGCCCAGGCTCTTGCCGCCCAGGCAGGCGGGGCGGTCCTTCACGTCATAGCCCGCCTTCTCGAACAGCACCTTTCGCGCCAGGGAGAATCCGTTGGTCTGCAAGCCGTTGGAGCCAATGGCCAGGGCAACGTGGCCGGGCCGGATCTTCTCCCCCGTGATGATCTGGTCCTCCTCCACAATGCCCGTGATGCAGCCCACCAGGTCAAAGTCGTTCCCGTACATGCCCGGCATCTCGGCGGATTCGCCGCCAATGAGGCACACCCCTTCCGCCTTGCAGGCGTCCGCGCACCCGGAAAGCACGTCCTCATACAGGGGACTCCGCATCTTCCCGATGCCGATGTAGTCCAGGAAATAGACCGGAGTGGCGCCCTGGACGGCGATGTCGTTGATGCAGTGGTTCACGATGTCGTGGCCCACGGTGTCGAACTTCTCCATCATCTGGGCGATCATCAGCTTGGTGCCCACGCCGTCCACGGACACCACCATCACGGGGTGCTTCCAGCGGGCGAGGTCGATGCGATAGAGCCCGCCGAAGCCGCCGATGGGGGCGAGGACCTGGGGGGTGCGGGTGGAGGCAATGCGCCCTTTCACGTTCTTCAGGAGCTGGGTTGCCAAATCAATATCCACGCCGGCCTGCTTGTAGGCCTCGCTTTTGCCTTCCATCGTGCTCATGTGGGGTCGTTTCTTCGGGGTAGGGTGGGGGAAATCGGGAACAAGGGGTACTATACTCTCCCGGGGTGGGCCCCGGCAGATGCCCCACCCTGCCCGCGGTCTTCCCGGGAGGAGGGAAAAAGAGACGGAATGGGGATGTAAGGAACGGGGGCGCACAAGGTAGTAGAAACTGGTGTTTTCCTGCCAGCCCCTCCCCCCCCTTCTTCCCCAGCATGCCCATGTCCAGCTCTCTCTCCTCCCGCTCCTGTCTGGCCCTCGTGGCCCTGTGCCTGATGGGTTTCGTCTCCCTCGCCCACGGGGGAATTGACACGTCATTGCTCAACCGCGCCAAAATGGGGGACCCGGAGGCCCAATTTCAGGTCGGCCGGGCCTATTTGAACGGGGATGGGGTGCAACAGGACGCCGACGAAGGGCTGGCGTGGTTGATCCTGGCCATGGAGAATGGCCACGTCGAGGCACGGGCGTTGCTGGCCAACATGGGCATTGCGCTGGTGAAGCAGTGCGAGTATGGACTGGGGATTCCCCTGCTTCGCAAGGCGGCGGATCAGGGGAATACGGAGGCAATGCTATGGCTTGGCCTGTGCGCCATGAATGGCTGGGGGTTGAACATGGCGGATCCCGAATTGGCGGTGTCCTGGTATCAGAAGGCTGCGTTATGTGGAAATGCCACCGCACAGTATAAAATGGGGTGCTGCTATGAGAGAGGGACGGGGGTGCGTAAGAACTTGACAGAGGCGGCGACCTGGTATCGGGAGGCGGCCCTCCTGGGATTGGTGGAGGCTCAGCTGGCTTTGGGCAAGTGCTACGCCTACGGACTGGGGGTGCAGGAGGACAAGGAGGAGGCGCTCCAGTGGCTCAACGAAGTCTTCGCCTCCGGGGAGGAAAAATACAAGCGCGAAGCGGTGGAGGTGATTTGGGCGAAGCGCTGGTAGACTCCCGCCTCTTTTTGAGGGATTTCTTTTTTCCGCACCGATGTCAAGGAGTTACGCAAGAACCATGTTGTTTTCTTCTCTGTGGGCTGGCAAGCGACCCGTTGTTTTCGGAACTCTGATTCTCTGCGCCTTCGCCTTTTTGCCTCTGGATGCCCTCGCATACAAGCGCCAGACCCAGGTCTTCCAGATTGGGGCGAAGGATATGCGCGGGGATCCCGAACTCTCGGATACGGAAAAGTATGTCGTGGGAGTTTGTTATGAGGAGGGGAGGGATGTTCCCCAGAACATGGTGGAGGCGGCGCGCTGGTATCGTCTGGCCGCCGAAGTCGGCAACGACAAGGCGCAGATGCGTCTCGGCCGATGCTATGCCACCGGGCGGGGGGTGGCCAAAAGCAACACTTCCGCATTCAAATGGTATCGGGAGGCGGCCGAACAAGACAATGTGGAGGCGCAAGTGGCTCTGGGAGAGTGCTATGCCCGGGGCGAGGGGACGCAGAAGGACATGGCCATGGCCGCGGAGTGGTGGAGAAAGGCCGCAGACCGGAATAATGCGGAGGCGCAATACAACCTGGGCATGGCCTACTACCGGGGCGAGGGAGTCCCCAAAAACCGGGGCGAGGCCATGCGCTGGTTGTCGAAGGCGGCGGATCAGGGGCACGTCGAGGCGCGCAGGATGCTGAATCAGTGAGCCGCGATCGGAAACACGCCGGCGCGAAGCGCTGGCAGGCCGGGCATTCTGCGGGGAAGGAAAAACGCCGTCGGGAGGCTGTCTCCCGGCGGCGTTTTCTGTTGTCCCGCCCCTGGGTTGGCAGGGGCGGGGCGTGGGATGGTGGGGTCTAGTATTTCCAGGTCAGCTCCACCCGGCTCAGCAGGGCGGTGTCCCGGCTGCCCTTGTTGAAGAAGTTGCCCTTGCGGAGGGCTTCTCCGGTGAAGGAGAGCGTGGCGCCCTTGGCGTAGGGGGTCTGGAGGAGTTTCTCCAGATCCATGGACCACTTGGCGTTGGCGTAGAGGCCGCGGTTGCTGCCGTGGCCGGCCACCTTCTTGGGGGCGAACATGGGGCCGGCCTGGACCTTCAGGGAGCCGGCTCTGCCCAGGTTGAAGCTGCCCGCCAGGTGGGGGTAGAAGAGGTTGGTGTAGTCGTTGCCGGCATACATGGCGGAGTCCACATCGCCGATGCAGGCCTCGCGGTTGTAGACGGACTGCCAGGAGTTCTTGCCCCGGGCGCCATCCTTGTCGCCGGTGAGGAAGAGGGCGGCGGCGGTGAAGTCGGTGCCCTTTTCGGGGGCGTAGGTCAGGCCGGCGTAGGCCAGTCCGGCGGCGTGGTCGTGGGAGCCGGCCTGGAAGGCGGCCTCCACTTCACCGGTGATGGTCTCGGAGAAGCGGGGCAGCAGACGGAAGCCCAGGGTGTGGTAGCAGGCGTGCTTGCCCTCGGCGCGGTACTTGGAATCCTCGTCCCGCTTCTCGAACTTCGCCACATAGTAGGCGTCGTATCCCAGGGAGGCGTTGGCGCGGTCCTGCCAGTAGAGGATGGCGCCGTATTCGTCCTGGGCCAGGCCGTTCAGGGCATAGTCCGTGGGGCGCTTGCCGTTGGCGTGGGTCTTGCCGGCGGTGGGCAGCCAATCCTCGTCCCGGAGATAGAAGGCGGCGAAGTCCAGGGTCCGCTTCTCGCCGGCCTCCCAGGTCACGCGCAGGGCGTCGAAGAAGGCGCTGCGGGAACCGTCGCCGGGAGTGCCCTCGCCGAAGATGCGGCGCTTTCCGAAGGCGATGTCCTGGCGGCCCAGGCGCAGTCTCACGCTCTCGCCCAGGAGGGCGTTGGTTTCCAGATACAGGTTGTCCACATAGAGGACATCCGGGAAGCGCTTGGAGGCGGATTTGGAGTCGGGATACGCATAGTCCCGGAACTCGTTGCCCAGGCGCAGATACAACTTGCCCAGGTCGTTCTCCACGCTTCCCCAGACCCGGGTGCGGTAGCGTCCGTAGGTTTCACTGGCGCCTTCCCCGTAGGAGCTGGTGGGCAGATTGTTGGTGGCGTAGTAGCGCAGACGGATGTCCAAGCCCGCATCCAGTTTCCATTCGGCCTGGAGCAGGGCGGGCACGAGCAAAGTCGCCGCAAGGAGGCAAAGGGAGATTTTTTTCATAGAGGTGATGGGGAGGGTGACAAAATGCCGGGGAGCCCGAGGGGCTGGCCCGGCGGGGGGGGGAAAGATACACGGGGGATTCTCCCCTGTGTCCGGGAGGGACACCCGCCCTGCCGGCAAGGCGAATGCCCGTTTTTTCGTACAACGCCAATACTGTAAGGCACGTTTCTCTCGAATATTTTCCCGTCGGTTAACTTTTGGTTTCCCCACGGTTAGCATTCTGTGAGAACGCCGCGGGCACGCAGGCGCCCCGCCGCGGGACTTCTTCCGGGGGCGGGGGAGCGTCGCCGCCTTATGGTTCCAGGACCTGGTATTCTCCGGGGGCGGTCTCCCGGAGGGTCAGCCGGGTCTCCTGGAGAGACACCTCCACCTTGTCCCCCTCCTTCTGCACCAGGAAGGCGCCGAAGGGGGTGGGCTGACGGAACACCAGGCTCGCGGGGGCGGCGGGGGAGGGCTTCGCCTGGAAACGCCGGAATCCCGGGGAGAGCGGGCGCACGCCCGCCAGGAACCGGGGGATGATGTTTCCCGGCGCCGCTCCCCAGGGATGGGACCAATCCTGGTTGCGCTTCCGCTGGTCGTCCCAGGCCTCCATGGTGATGGTGGCCCCCTGCTCCATCATGTGGAGCCAGGAGCGCTCCCCCCGGGAGACCATCAAGGCCACGCCCAGGTCGTCCAGCCCTCCGGCGAAGCAGCTCTCCAGGAGGAACTGGGCGGCATAGACACTGCAGGCCATCCCCTTTTCCCGGAGGAGGGCCCGGCAGCGTTCCGCCTCCGCCCCCTCCGCCAGCCCGAAGCGCAGGGCGAAGACCGCCGTGTGCAATGCCGTGTGCCGGGAGCCCACGCTGTCCACAAAGCCTCCCCCGGCATCCCGGAAGGCCCGGAAAATGGCCGACTTCAGGGCCTCCGCCCTGCGGAGATACTCCTCGTCCCCGGTGAGCTCCGCCATGACCTTCATGGCGCCGTAGGCATAGGCGTTGGGCACGAAATTGGCGGCGCCCATCTCATAGCCGTCCCGTTCCACGGGAGGCCAGTCCACGATGTCCCTGACGAAGCCGGCGGGGGCCAGGAGCCCGTCCTCCCGGAAATATTGCGGGAGGAGTTTTTCGGGGAGCCGGGGGAGCCAGGCGCGGACGCTGTCCTGGTCTCCGGAGTAGAGGAGATAGTCCCGCACCAGGAAGGGGGTGCACAGGAGCCATTCCGTGGGCCAGGTCTTGTCCCCGTGGTCCAGGAAGTGCTGGATGGTGTTGCGGGCGATGGTGTAGTCGTTGCCGCAGCAGAAATGGGAGAGCTGGGTGATGTAGGCGTCTCCCTCGTAGGGCATCCGCTCCCGCTCCCCGTCCAGGTAGCAGGGGAAGATGGAGGTGGCCAGAAGCGTGTGGCGGCAGAATTCCCAGACCCGGTCCAGCTCCCCCTGGCTGGAATGGAAGGTGGAGGCCTCCTCCGGGACATCGTTGTAGAACTCCCGGCGGCGCACCGTCACCCGCAATCCCCAGCAGTGGTTCACCTCCACATAGCGGAAGACCGTCACCTCCCCCCCGCACTCCGCCGGCGCGGGAAAATGGGGCATCCCCGCCCCGTAGGCGGGAATGTGGGCGGGGATGTCGACGGGGTAGACGCTCTGCCCGGGCACCAGGGTGAAGGTGAACTGGCGGAAGGTGCGGAAGCCGCCCGTGTAGGCCACATGGCCGTTGGCCGCACATTCCCCCAGCACCACCTCGAAGAGGTCGGCGCGGCCGGGGGTGGGGGAAAGTTCGATCTCCAGCTGGCCGTAGCAGGCCTTGCCAAAGTCGAAGAGTCCGTGGCTGTCTACGGTCTGGGTGATTTCGGAAACGCGGGTTCTCATGGGGATGCTCCGGCAGGAGGAAAGGGGGGAGGGAAGGGCCCGGGAACAGGGCGCAAGGGGAACGGGCTTAACATAACACAAGGTGCCCCCTTCCATCTCCCATCCCAAAACAACGGGGTTTTTATTACAAATCCTGGAATCCCCCGGAAAATTCTTGCTCCATTCTATGGAATACCCGCCCTTTGGATATTTCATAAAATGGAATATTTCCGGGGTATTTTGGGGGATTCCCCCTGGCGGGCGGGTTCTGGCACGCCCATTGCTATTGCCCCGTCCCGGCGTCCGGGGGAAACCCTCTCGGGCGTCATTCCCTCCCCTTTTCCGGGGAGCCTTTGCCCCGCGGGCCGCTGTTCCGGTCCGACCTTTGAACGTTTCGTCCACGACCATGAAACTGATTATCGCCTACATCCAGCCCGATCGGCTGAACACGGTGAAACAGGCTCTCTTTTCCCGTGAGATTTACAAGATGTCCGTCACCACAGCGCTGGGTTGTGGTCAGCAGGGCGGGTACGTGCAGATGTACCGAGGCGCCCTGGAGGAGGTGAACCTCCTGAAGAAGTTGCGTCTCGCCATTGCGGTGAACGACAACTTTGTGGACCGGACCATTGAGGCCATCATCGAGGGCGCCCGCACGGGTTCCATTGGAGATGGGAAGATTTTTGTTCTGCCCATGGAGGACTGCATCCGCATCCGCACGGGAGAGCACGGAAGCGAGGCCATTGGCTGAAGGGCGGTTGCCCAAGGAGAACGCGAGCTATGGATACAGAAGTGATTGCAGAGGTTGTGACCCCGGAATCCGTCCAGGCGGTGCAGGACAACCTGAACATCGTCTGGACGCTGGTGGCCGGGGTGCTGGTCTTCACCATGCAGGCTGGTTTTGCCATGGTGGAGGCGGGTTTCACCCGGGCGAAGAACTCGGCCAACATCATGATGAAGAACCTGATTGACTTCGCCGTGGGCGCCCCCGCCTTCTACATCATCGGCGCGGCCATCATGTTCGGCGCCACCAAGTGTGGCGGCTGGCTCGGCTGGGGCGGCATGGGCATGCCCTCCCTCTCCGCCGGCGAGGGAATCTGGGATTGGACCTTCTTCTTCTTCCAGACCATCTTCGCCGCCACCGCCGCCACCATCGTCTCCGGCGCCGTGGCGGAGCGCATCCATTTCAAGAGCTACCTGATCTACTCCCTCATCGTCAGCGCCTTCATCTACCCGGTGAGCGGACACTGGATGTGGGGAAGCCTCTTCGGCGAATCCTCCCAAGGCTGGCTGGAGGCCCTGGGCTTCCATGATTTCGCCGGCTCCACCGTGGTGCACTCCGTGGGCGGCTGGGTCGCCCTGGCTGGCGCCATCATGCTGGGACCCCGCATCGGCAAATACCACAAGGACGGCAAGCCCGCCCCCATCCCCGGACACAACCTGATCATCGGCACCCTGGGTGTCTTCCTCCTCTGGATCGGATGGTTCGGCTTCAACCCCGGCAGCTACACCGCCGGCATCGGCTCCATCGGACGGGTGGCCATGACCACCAACCTGGCCGCCTGCGCCGGAACCCTGGCCGCCCTGGTCACCGCCTGGGCAATCATCGGCAAGCCCGACCTCACCATGGCCCTCAACGGCTCCCTGGCCGGTCTGGTGGCCATCACCGCCCCCTGCGACCTGGTCACCCCCAACGCCTCCATCGTCATCGGCCTGATCGCCGGCGTCCTGGTGGTGCTCTCCGTCTTCTTCTTCGACAAGATCCACGTGGATGATCCCGTGGGCGCCGTCTCCGTCCACTGCGTCAACGGCGTCTGGGGCACGCTGGCGGTGGGACTCTTCGCCGCTCCCGAGAAATACGGCTACGGCAACGACCTGGTGGGTCTCTTCTACGGCGGCGGGGTCAAGTTCCTGGGCATCCAGCTGGCTGGCGTGGTCGCCACCTGCGTGTGGGCCTTCGGCACCGGACTCCTCCTCTTCTACATCCTGAAGAAACTGGGTATCCTCCGGGTGGATCCCAAGACCGAAATGAAGGGTCTGGACATCACCGAACACGGACAGGACGCCTACGCCTCCTTCCAGTTCTTCAGCAACATGTGATTCCCGAATTCCACGGTCGCCCCTGCCCCATGCAGGGACGGCCCGGGCCGAGGCGCTCGCCCATGGCGCCCCGGCCCATTTTTTTTGCCCCGCCTTCAGCGCCGACCTGCCCTCCGTGTTGAAGCGTCAGCGCCGACCTGTCCTCCGTGTTCCCGCGTCAGCGCCGACCTGTCCTCCGTGTTGAAGCGTCAGCGCCGACCTGTCCTCCGTGTTGA
>JBJEVT010000003.1:0-76742 GCA_051884615.1 Oligosphaeraceae bacterium | reverse complement strand
TCATTGAGTCTACTCCTTTCAGGGGTGGTGGACTCTCTTAATCTAGCCGTGAAATCTGGCGGGAGTAATCCCTTGTGGGTTCGATTCCCACCTCCGGTACCAGCTTGAAAATAAGTTATTTACGCAGAGTTGAAAAGGTTCTGAAAAGCGGCCGAAAAGGCCATTGTGTTATTTTTGTGTTATAAAAAAAATCACCGTGTCCCACCGTGTCCCCGCCATGGGGAAGGACACAGATAACACAAAAATAACACAATCTCCAGGAGGCTTGGATGAGACTTTTCAAACGAGGAAGCATTTGGTGGGTCACCTATGGATCCGCCCCCCAGAAGAGGGTGTCCACGGGGCAGAGGGATCGCCGAAAGGCGGAAGAGGTGGCGTTGCGCATTGTTGCGCCTGCGATGACGGAAAGCGAGGCTGCCCTTGTGGAAAAGGCGGCGCGGCTCCGGCGATGCGCCAGCGAAGAAAGGGCAGACCGCATCCCCTTGGACGAGGCGTTCTCCCTTCATAGGTATATAAAGCGCCACGGGGTCAAGGAGTCAAGCGCAAGGGTCGCTGGATACTATTGGGAACGATTCGTCAAGTGGTGCAAGGATGCCTCCGCCGAATCCGTCAGCGACTTAACGCCGAGAATCTGCGAGGGATTCGTGGAGAGCTGCGCGCCTCGCGCGGCGCAGCATGCCGTGATCTACTGCCGCCAAATCCTGCGGGACTGCGGATGCCGAAAAGAGTTGTTTCCCCCCGTGCCACGGCATCGGGATGTCGTCCATCGGGAGCCGCTGACCATGGATGAGGTGCGAAAACTCCTGGAATACATCGACGGAAAGGCGGAGCGTGGCGGGGATCCTGCCAGGGAGTTCTCGTGGTATGTCCGGTTTCTTATGTACACAGGGCTCAGGATGGGAGACGCGGCGACGTTGACCGCCGGAATGTGCCGGGACGGTGTTCTCCGGCGTATCATGGGAAAAACCATGAGACCTGTGGAGTTTCCCCTTCACCCGTCTCTCGTGTCCTTCGTGGATGGCAGGCTGGCGGAGGGGGCGGCTCCTGGCGACTATCTGTTCCCCCATGTGGAGGAGGCATACCGGCACGACAGGAGAAACCTTTCCCACAAATTCTCCGACGCCATGGACGCCATCGGCCTTTCCGGGCGCCCCGGCCAATATTGCGCCCATTGCCTCCGCGCCACCTTTGCCACATTGTGCGCGGAGCATGGGATTCCCATGGCCGTCATTCAATCCTGGCTCGGCCACACGTCGCCGATGGTGACGAGGATCTACGCCAGGATAGAGGACATGAAACGGAAGCGGGAAGCGCTGGCCAGATTCCCCGCCCTGGGATAGACTACCAATGACCTCCCCCAAAGAGGCGTATCCCTGCCCAGGCGGCCCAGGCCTTGGTGGCGGGGTATCCGGCGGCGATGAGCTGGCGACGATACCAGGCATCGGCCTCTGCCCGGGAGACGACCTTGGCAGTATAGAGCCAGTCGTGGGCCACGGAGGCGGCAAGGGTGCGCCCATCCACGGGAGGTCCGATCCAGCGCCAGAAGATGCGGGGGACGCTCATGCCGTCGGACCGGAAGCCCGCCGGGATGGTGGTATGGACACCGTATGGGGAAAGGTCCGTCGCCCTGGCTGTTTCCAGGATGAGATTTCCTTTCTCGTTCAGGACGTTGCACTTAATGGAGAGGGGCATTTCTCTATTTCTTGATGAGGGCCAGGATGGCCAGGCAGAGGGTAGCGGCGTTGAGGGCGATGGTGGCCACCACGGCCAGGGTGGAGAGGACGCTTTTCCTGCTGGTCTCCATCTGGGAGATCCGGGCCTCGTGGGAGGAGACGGTGTCGGCCAGGGAGTGGATGAGGGTATAGTCCGTGTCCAATTTCTGCTTGATCTTGGCCACGTCCTCCCGGATGGTCATAATGCACTGAGTGACGGTGTTCTGGTCCATGGGCTGGGCTCCTTTTCTACTTGGTTGCGGCGTTTCCGCCGGAGGTGGTCACGGCGGCGGAGGCCTCGGTGGTCTTGTCGGCGTTCACGGCGGGGGAGCCCTCCTGGATGTCCGTCCTGCCCTCGGTGGTGGCGAACTGCTGGCTGGCGTTGCTGCGCCAGGCGATGGAGACGGGGGCGGTGGCGATGCAGGAGGGGGCAATGGTGGCCAGGATGGCGGAGCCAGTGGCCAGGAGGAGGTGGCGGTGGATCTTCATGGGGCGGGGGTCTCCGTGGGGGCAGTGGTGGTGGTGATGCGGGTGTCTCCCGCGGCGTGGCGGATGCCGTACATGGCCCCTCCCAGGAGCGCCCCGGTGGAGACGGCGCCCTGGATGGTCCCTCGGATGGAGTCGGCATCGGAGGGGATCTCTGCCGGAGCGAAGGGCTGGGAGGGGACGGTGACGGCCAGGGAGGCCCCCTTCTCCAGGGAGAGGGGACCCTGGAGGAGGAGGGGCTGGTAGGTGGGGGCGTGGGCGGCCTTGGCCTCCAGGTCCCGCTTCCGCAGCTGATACTCCCGCTCCGTCATGCAGGAGGCGGCCATGGAGGCCAGGAAAATGGCGATGAGGATGCCCATGAGGGCGTGTCTGGATGGCATGGCGATTCCCTCCTTTGTTTATGCCCAGGATACCGTGGCGCTGCTGGATGATGCCTCCCAGGTCTGAGAGGACGGCAGCCCGTCGGATCCGGCCGCCACTGAACCTAGAGTCGAGTACCCGTCTCCTGATGCGTTGTAATCCCCGGATGAGAGAGCCCAGAATGCGCCGGTTTCCCCCATTCGGTATTTGAGCACGAAAATGTAGAAAGTCGTGCCAAGAGTTGCCTGCGTCATGGAGTAGACTGGATACTCCTTCCCATTCACTGTTGTGGTACTGTCGGTCTTTTTGTAGGTGCCAACTGCCGCCCCGTTGCCGTCGCAGGCGGTCACGGAGAACGTGGTCGGGAAGGCGTCGGAGGAGCCGCCGGAGTCGCCACCGCCTCCTTCCTCCGTGATGGTTGCGGACATGCCGATGGCACCAGCGGCATCCGCCATGGTCCAAGCGGAAGGTGAGTCGGATTTCATGCGGTAAGCGTAGGACATATAGGCGTCGTTGCTCCCCTTCTGGTCGTAGAGGGCGATGGCGGGCTCCTCCAGGTCGGAGCCCATGGAGGATGAGACGCCGTAGATGTACTTGCTTCCGTTGCTCCAGATGGGGATGGCCTCTCCCAGGACGGTCAGAGTCTCCCCTGTCCTGGTGTAGGTTCCCGCGTAGGCGGAGACATCCGCGTCAAAGGAGGAGGATACATTGGAGACGACGATCTTGGCAGGCCACCCGTCGGATGGAGTCTCTCCTCCCGTCTCTCCGCCGGATTCTCCGCTCCCGCCTCCTTCCTCTCCAGAGCCACCGCTTCCGCCGGATGCGGTAGCATCGGTCACATCGTCCACCAGGAGGCGGGCGGAGACGCCGTGCCAGATGATCCGGCAGTGGTTCACCTTGTCTGCGGTGAGATCCTGGGCGAAGGTGATGCCGTCCCCCGGAGTGAGGGAGTAAGTGCCCGGGTTCACGTCCAGGAACGCCTCCTGGCGGTATCCATCCTCCCCTCCCGTGGCGGAGAGGGTGGCATTGGCGGTGAGAGTGGCAGAGTATGCCTTGCCCGGGGCTACTTCCAGGGCGGTCCCCTCCAGGGCCTGGATGGCCAGGCGGAGAGGATCCGGGGTGATGTCCAGGCAGTCGATGACGGGATTGCCGAGCCTGGTGTTGTGTTCGGTGTTGGTCTCGGAGGAGTAGGGGGTGAGGGTGTCCTGGTAGGATCCGGTGGAGTCCTTGAAGAGGAGGACGATTTCATATTCCGTCTCCTCGTCGAAGGATTCGGAGGTCTCGCCGGTGGAGGAATTGTAGGCCACGTTGCCCTTCCGCCATACGCCGTTAACTCTCTTTATCACTTCTCCGGAGGTCTTAGCGTCGGCGGCATACCATGGGGTAGTCCCGATGTAGGTGCCGTCCTGCTCCAGATCCGCCTTGTAGGCGTCCAGTAGCGTCTGGGCATCCAGGGCAACGGTTGGCCATCCACCATTGAGGGAGGTGTCCTCCAGGGCCTGGCGGTCGGCGAAGGTGAATCCGTGCTGGCCTCCGTATGCCTTCTCGTAGCTGTCCGGGTAGAGGTAGGGGGTGCCTTCACGGCCGGAGATGATCACCCAGTTCCCGTAAGTCCCCCCGGTGGATGAGTTGACGATCCGCACCTTCTGAACGACATAGGTGGAGGTTGTAACTTCGCGGGTTAAATCGCCACCGGTTCCGCATTCGTTGATCTGAACGTAGATGCGCCCCTTCCGGAGCGTGTCGTCCGTCACTTCCCCGGAGATGGCCTTGCGGACCTCGATGGTGTCTCCGGTGACATCGGCGGCGGGGATGAAGGTGGCGGAGTGGTGGATGGCCTGCTCACTGGCCAGGGAGGAGACATCCAGGTAGTCCGCATAATCCTTAACCACACGGACGGCTCCGGCGTCCGTTGACGCTTCCCCGGTTCCCGATGAGGCGGCGTCATGCCACTTTGCTCCGGATGCGGTGAGGGTGAGCACCTGTCCCGTGGTACCGTCGGATGGGACGTGGATGGAGGTGTCGGTCAGATGCTCCGCTACCCCCGTCACCTGGTCTGCGGAGTGGCTGTGGATTGCGGCGGCCTTCCCGGAAAGTCCCGTGGAGAGTTCTTCCTTGGTGGCGTAGGAGGAGAGATCCACATCTCCGGAGGAGCCGGTGTCGGTGGCGGAGAGAGTGCCGTCTGCTGTGATGGAGAGACCGCTTCCCACCTTCACCCCTCCCAGGGTGTCAGCCGTTGCAGGGGGGAGAGTATAGGCGGATTCCCCGGAGGAGCCTCCGGATGGCGCATCCGCCCATTGGGCGCCAGTGTCCGTCCTTGTGAGGACCTGGCCAGAAGTGCCCCCCTCCGGGTAGGGGTCGTATCCCTCCATGGCCTGGGCGACAGCGTCTCGGACCTCTTTCCCCAGCATGGCCTGAGCGGCGGCGGAGGCGATGGCCTCGATCTGGGACTGTGTTAGGGTGGTGACATCCACCCCCTCCAGGATGCCCGCCGCCACGGGGTCAATGGGGAAGAGGCAGGATACGGGGAAGCAGAGGTAAAAAGTGGTGTCTCCGTTGGCATCCAGGCCAGCCAGCTCGAAGAAGGCGGCGGTCTTCTGGCGCCCGTTGCAGACCTGGAGGAAGCGCTGGGTGGCGGTGTTCAGGGGGACGGAAACAACGGGGCCAAATTCACCGGCGGCGGTGGAGATTCCCTCCGTGGTTCTGCACATGGGCTCCGTGTCGGTGGAGAAGTCGGTGTCCAATGCCGCCCTCCAGGCGTAAATACCGGAGATGTCCAGCGGTGAGTCCTGGGAGGTGTCCACCAGCTGGAGCGCCCACACGGGCTTTTCCCCGAAGGAAATGGAGGGGGCGTATCCGGAGAGGGTGGAGCCGTCGGTGGCTCGGAAGACTTTTTTTGCGATGTCGTAGATGAAGTTTTGCATGACTGCTCCTGTGGGTTATTTGGCCTTCAGCCAGCTGGGACGCACGTAGTAGGGGAAGAAACCCATGTCCGCCCCGTCGATGAAAATGTGACCGGTTCCGTCCCCGTGGATGGTCCCCAGCACGAAATGGCAGAAGCGCTCGGTGACATGGACAGAATACTCTTTCCCGAAGAGAGAGAAGGAAACGTCCCGGGGCGTCCATTCGTCCGCGCCTATTTGGTTTGAATAGAAGAAAAATATGGAGTATTTTCTTCCGAAAAGGAACCATAAAGGCCAGCACACCACGTCCGCAACCGGCTCCTGGAACTCCTGAATAAAAATGGGAGCCCCGAATTCATAATCCACATCTACGGAGCATTTCTCGCCCGGATCTGTCCCTCCCCTGACAAAGAAATCGGAGACTGTATAGGTTACGCCGTTTTGTCCGACTAAGATTTCCGGTTTCGTAACCCATCCGCCATGCATACGCAAGGTGGGGCCGTAGTCCTTGGTTGCCCAGGCCGGAGTTGCAATCATGTCTTCCAGGCGCTTCTTGTCCATACTACTCCAGGCCAGGTGTCCGCTTTTTCTCCTATGTAGGATCATACACTCCCCCCCGGATAGGCGAAGATGAAGGAGGCGACGGGGACCCGGAAGTTCACGATCTGGCCAGAGGAGCAGAGGGCGACGGGGTAATCCGTGGCGGAGGGGGTGGAGAACCGGATCTCCGGCCCTTCCATGGAGCCGTTGCCGCGTGCGTCGGAGACCAGGGCAAGGTGGACACAGATGAATTTCTCCCCCGAGGGGATGGCCAGGATGGCCCCGGGGCAGTCTCCGAGGTCGCCATTGAGCGAGAAGTAGCCGGGGTTCACCTTGATCGACGTTCCCGATCGATAGGCGGCGAATGGCCCGGAGTATTCCGCCTCTCCTCCGCCGGATGTGGCTGAGGGGGAAACGCTGATGCGGAGCCCGCCGTTCCGGTTCAGGCCAAGGGAGACCAGGTCTGTATCCGTGTCCGCGTATTTCAGGAGGCGGGCCACGGCGTTATAGGGGCCGGGGCCGGGCAGCTCGTTGGGCGCCAGCAGGGGGACGGTGGCTAGGAGGTTCATGCTATGCCCTATCGGTTACGGGGACTTCGTCCACGTTGGGGGTGATGACGGTTCCGGGCTTGCTGTAGGTATAGAGGGCAATGTTGGTGCGCTCCTCCAGGACAGCGTCCCCGTATCTCTCCCAGGTCTCCTGGTAGGTGCAGGAGAGGGGGGCGCCGTATTCCCGGGACAGGGTGCGGCTGGTGCAGTGCCACTGGCCGATGGCGTTCCCCAGGGGCGAAAGCTTCCCCGGGTTCACCGGGTTCTCCGGAAGCGACGCGCCAGACCGGAAGGGAGCACGGTAGACCCGGGTCTCCGTCTCCTGGGCAATGCGCATGGTGAGGTTGCCGTTGATGTAGTAGGATACGGTCTTTCTGTCGGCGTTCTGCTCCTCCAGGACGAAGGCGCATAGGTTATCCGCGGGCTTGAGGTTTGTCAGTTTTGCCATCTATGATTCCTCCTTGTCACTTGCGCACCACATAGACCGAGTTCTCCGACGCCTTGGCGATGCGCTCCAGGAGCGCCTCGGAGCGCATTGAGGCCATGGAGACGGCCTTTATTGCCTGGGTGTAGAGATCACCAGGCAATGCCGGTCCCTGCCTTGCGATGGCGGCGGTTCCTTCCTTTATGGCCTCGCCTCCCGCATTGCCTTCTTTTTCCACCGCTTCCGAAGGGGACGGCGGGGGCGGTGTACTTGCGCCAGTCTTTGCCGCCTTCTTTGCGATGATTCTATTCACCTCTTCCTTCATATACGGGTATTTTGCCACGTATGCGTTATAGGCTTCCGAGTCTTCCCCGTCCCGGATCGCCCGCTCCTTCAGGGATAGGATGTGGATGGGGCGCCTTCTGATGGGGTGAGAGGATGGTATATAGGGCACCGGGCGGGGCGATGTAGCGGAAGGCTGGCTATTCACGGGGGTGTTCTTTGCCCTAGCCTCCGCTTCGTCGTCTTCCTGCTTGTATCGCTTCTCCAGCTCGGCTATTTTGTCCAGTGCTTCCTGGTTGCTGCCAGCCCGGTCTCGCAGGGCTTTAATCTCTCTTGCGTGGGCCTCCCGGGTCTTTTCATATTGGGGCTTCAGTTTCTCGGCGGTTTCTTCAGCCACCGCCTTGGCCTCCGCCTCTTTTGCGGCTTCCTTTAGGGCTTTGTCTATCTCTGTATTCCAGTCCCGTGAAAGGGCATTGATAGTCCCCTCTGCCTTCTGAGCCAGTTCCTGCTCGAATTCATTGATAAGGGGAGCAACCTTTTCTGTACCGGCGAAAGGCTTTTTTCTCAGATTGGCAATCCTTTTTGCGTTCTGCTCTTGAATCTCCTCCTTTGTAGCGGAGGCAGAGGCCATATAATGCTTATACCCCCATGGGTTCTCCTTGCTGGCCATGTTGGCAGCCTGTCCAGGGGTTAAACCGTTCTCGTCCTTTTGTAGGACTCTCCTTAGATCCTCGATGGGCATATTATCTATATCGAGTTCTTTCCTTGTATATGCCTTATAAAGGTGTGGATTGATTTGTTTTCTGTACACTTCTCTGTCGATTTCCTCCGCGCGTCGGCGGTTCTCTTCACTGACGTTCGTGTTGTTCCATGTTTTGTAGTGTGCGGCTGGATCGGTTGCCTTCTTGTCCGTAAGGGCCTTCATTTCTTCTGCGGCTTCCTTCAGGACTTTGGCGCACCATGCCAGGCCTTCGGGAACATGAAGGGCGGAGACGAGTTCGGACATAGCGTTCCCAAGACCCTTTGTCGCTTCGGAAAGAGTCTGGGCGCTTCGTACGGAGGAATCCGAGAAAATTCCATCGAGGACGTTAGACGAGTTGGAGATCTCCTTGAGATGGCCGGCCAGATTCCTGGACGCATCGCCCAGGAGGTGCATCCGCGCCGTGTCACTGGCGGCGGATTCTCCCATATACCCAAGGGCTCCGGTAACGCTTTCAAATAGCTGCTCCGGAGAAAGGGTTCTGATCTTGTCAATGGAAAGTCCGACTTGCGCGAAGGCGGATGCTGCCTCTTCGTTCCCGGCGGCGGCGGACGCCGCCTGCTTCTTCAGGTGAGAAAAGCACTTTCCGATGTCGTCTACAGATACTCCGGTTTCCTCGGCCGTTTTGGTGAGCTGCTGGAAATATCTTGACGTGGTGCCGATCTTGTCGGCCTGCTCTCCAATGCTGGCTAGGTTCTTGACCACTCCCCATATGGCCGCCGCCGCCTTTTTTGCCAATTCCGGGAGTGCCTGAAAATTGAAGAAGTCTGAGATTTTGGTGCGAAGAGATGACCTCTTCTCTATTGTATCTATACTGGCAGAAATATCCTTTATGGATTTTGTCGCATCAGCACCGCTTTTTGTCAGATTATCCAGGCTTGCCGTCTGTTTTGACACCGCCTGTTCCAGTGTCCTTGCGGCGTTTTTTGACGTGCGGGCTATATTAGAAAGTCCCTTCGAGACATTGGAGGAAGCCTGTTTGGTCTCCTCATTTAGATCCTTAATGGCCTCCGTGCTATTCTCGATCGCCTTGGATGCCTCTTCGGTGTCAGCTACAAAAACAATATTGACTTCTTGTTTCATAGGAGAACTCGTGTTATGCGTGTCTTTGCTTTCATTGTTTTCTGCCTTTCTTCATTCTCTCTTTACCGCGAGGGAGTTGCCTGGTATAAAGCACTCCAACGGAAAAAGGATTTAGACAGTATGGATAAGGCGTACCTTTCAGAAGGTTATGCCATTGTTTTTTTTGCAAAGTTCATCGTTGCGCTTGCCTCTATTCTGATTGTCATCCATTACCGCGGAACGCCTTAAGCTCTCGGAAGGCGGAGGCAAAATCCGATGGCCTGGCGGTGTGTCCGCCATTGGCTCGGTGCGATGCGGCGCACAGGTGGGCGACAAGCGCCAGCGGGTAGCGGTGCAGAAAGTCCTCCCAGGTCGTGGATGGAGCGACACGGCATACGGATGCGAAGATATCCGCGGCCCATTCCGGTGAGATGCCATCATAGTCCCCGCCAGAATGCCCAGCTTTTCCGGTGTCCGTCTGGATGATCTCAAACCCGCGCAATGCGCAGGAGATATCCTCAAGCAGGGACGAGGCACTAAGATCAGGGCTCCCGAGGACACGGCGGGCCTTCTCCACCGCATCCTCCGTTATGGCTCCCCCCATGACAAAGGGGGAGCTCTCCAGCCATAAGGAGAGAAGGTCGGCTATGGTAAGCCTGGTCGTGTATCCGCCCCCGGTCGGTATGCCCAACATGGCCTCCAGCTCCTGGCGGATCATCTCCGGGGAGTGGAGGGACGGGATGTCGATGGCAGCGGGAGTCATAGACTAGACCGCATCGGTCTTGATGGCTCCGATGCCATTCTCCAGATACCGGGTGAGGGTGAGGGCGTATTTGTCCACGTCGGAGTTGCTGGAGGAGAGGGAGGATGAGGTCACCAGGAACTCCACCTCCTCGGCGGAGTCGTCGGCTTCCAGGTTGATGGTGGGGGAGGTCATGGAGCCATCGGCGGCGGGAGTGGGGAGAGTAACGCCCTTCACTTTGACCGTGGCCCCCAGGCAAGGCTGGGCCTCTCCCTTGGGGCAGACCGCATTGCAGGAGATGGTGGCGCGGTGGTTGTAGTGCTGCACAAATGCGACATTGCCATTTTCGTCCTTCACCTCGGCGGTGTCGGATTCCAGGGAGATGGAGGCATCCTGGAAGATGAGGGAGGCGGCGGTGCCGGAGAGTTTGAGGGTTCCGACGAGATACTTGGACATGGTGTGCTCCTTGGTTGTTGGGGGAGGTTACTTGGCTTGAAGGAGGAACGTGGCGGAAAAGGTCTGGTACCGATAGAGGGAATCCTGGGCGACGGCCCCCTCCGTCCAGGGTGAGACGTGGCGGATGTCCCATCCCGTGGCGGAGGGATGATCCGTGCGGATGCCTTCCAGGATGGCATGGACGGCCTGGGAGATGGCGCGGAAGTGTTCCATCCCCTTGTCCTCGGCCAGGGATGTTCTCACCTCCACTTGGGCGGAGACATCCACCAGGACGCGGCCAGGGAGCCCAAGATGGCTCCCCTGGTCTGAGGCATCCACGATGACGGCGGCCTCTCCCATGGGGGGATCCTGCTGGTCTGAAGAGGGGCGGATCTGCTGGGAGATGGCCAGTCCATGGAGGGGCCCCGTCTCTTCTCCCGTGAGGAGGGAGAGGAGAAGATCCTGGATGGCGATGGAGGCGGAGGTCATAGGGTATCCGGTTTCTCTCTGGATGGATTGCGGGAGCGGAGGATGCGGGCCAGGTCCCTGGCGATGATGGATCCCGCCCTCTGGTATCCTGCCTGGAGTGCGTCGGAGGACCAGGAAGCATGCTGGGAGGAGGAGAGAGCAGGCTGGGCGATGGAGAATCCGAAGCGGGGGGAGGCGCTCTTGTCCTCCTGGCCTTCTGCTTGAGAGAAGGCGGTGGCGTCCTTCATGGATCGGGAGCGGAAGGACTCCAGCCCCTCCTTGAATCCGTCGGAGTAGGGAGAGGCAGAGGAGGCGAAAATGGAGAAGCCACGGGAGTATTTATCGAATGCAGAGACATCGGATCCCCTGGCCTTCCCGCTCTGGAATCCCATGGCCTTAAACAGGGGGATGAAGAGGGATCTGGCGAACCCCCTGGCGGGGGATGCCAGGCGGAATTTTGCCAGGCGGGCCAGGTGCCCTCCCTTCTTCCATCTCTTTTTCCTGTCCTTGAAAAGGCGATGCTGGCGGGAGGATTCCCTGGCGGATTCCGCGTCCAGGTTGATGATGACCACCTTCCCGGCCTTGCGTCCCCTTCCGGGGAGCATGGCAAAGGAAGAGCGCCCACGGGCGAAGGAGGAAGGCGTGGCCTTGTAGGCGGCATACGCCATGTCCTTTGCGGCATGGCGCAAAACGTCGGCCAGGGGGACCTTCTTTAGCTCGGCATAGAAGGCAAGGACGTTATCCACTCCTTCCAGCTTGCAGGAGAACTCACCCATAGCGAGAGCCCAGGTGGATTCTGCGATTTCCGAAAGGATCGGATTCCACGGCGAGGACGAGATGCGTTTCCCCGTCAAGGGTGAGAACATCCCGGAAGGGGACGGGGCATGCGCCGATGCGCTGGATCTCTGAGGCGGAGACGAGGAAGGAAAAGTCGTATTTCACCTGGTCCCCGGAGAGGGTGGCAGCGTCGGAGCGCTTAAGCACGCTGCGAACCCCGGTAATGGTCTCCTTACCCCATGAAGCGGAGACAGATAGACCAGGAAGGGAGAGGAGGGTTTGCGCGTGTCGCTTGATGAAATCAAAGGGAGCCATGGAGGAAAAGCCCCGCCCCGTGGCGGTGGATGGAGGTAAGGGGCGGGAGGAGGACCACGGGGCGGGGCGAAGGGCTAGGCGGTAGGCAGCTTGATGACGGTGGCCAGGTCCTTGTTCAGGAGCATCTGCTGGGCGACAAGAGACTTGGCGCGCACGCAGTCGGCGTCCTGCAGCTCCTCGCGGAAGGACTCCAGGCAGAAGATGTCGGCGGAGTCGTCCCACTTGAAGAACGTCGTGCGGGCCAGCTGGGGATAGAGCTCGGGCCCGTCCATCTCCTCGGGGAGGATGACGATGGCGGCGTTCTGGGTGGCGGTGGCGCTGCCGCCTCCGGAGGGCTTGTAGGAGATGGTGGCCCAGGATTCATCCAGGCCAACGAGGACGCGGTCCACCCCGCACGCGGCGGCCAGCTGCGCCTCGCTGATGAGGCGGGGGTCTCCATCGGCGCCCAGGACCACGCCGGTGTTCTTCATGCGGTCCTTGATCTCCGCGTTGTTCTTCAAGACGGGCAGGTTCCGGGCGGACAGGACAAGGGCAAGCTTGCCAGGAGCCTTCGGCATCAGGGCACGGGCCAGCGCTTCAATCTGGGAGGCAAGGTCGCTGGCGGAGGAGAGATCCTCTTCCGCCTCCTTCCCCAGGAGGCTAACGGCGAGGCGGCCTTCGATGACCTTGTGGCAGGCGCGTTTGGCAGAGTAGGCCATGACCAGCTCGGCGGAAATCAGGCCGCCATACCCTTCCACTTCAGAGTAGCCCATGCCCTTCACCTTGGCAATTTCCCCCGTGGTGTAGTCGAACTGGGCGGAGGCGACAGGCTCGATGGTGTGGGTTCCCAGTTGAGCGGTGTCGCGCGTGGTCACGGCTTCAGTGGGAGCGCTGTATTTCTGGTAATAGAAGGATCCGGCCTTCTGGGCGACGGGATTCTTGGGGGCGATGATGGGCCAGAGATAGCCGGGATCACGGAATTCGGCGTCCCGGAGGTCGTTGCGGACAGTAGCAGGCATTGGGTTTTCTCCTTGTCTTGTCGTGGATTGAGGGTAGAACTATCGGGACATCTTCTGCTTCCAGAGGCGGGGGAACCGCTTGGCAGCCTGGACAAATGCTTCGTTGTAGGACAGATTCGGATTGGAGTCCCTGAGCGTCCGAATGGCGGCATCGAAGGTTTTGGGGGATGCGCCGGAGGCCGTGGCGGAGCTCGTCCTCAGGCCGGCGGTAAGCCGGGCGTTGGTGCTCTTCGCGTCGGAGAGCTGGCGCTCAAGGGCGGCGACCGTCTCCTGCAATTTGCCCAGGGCCTTCTTCAGCTCGGTAATTTCCTCCTCGGGATCCTCGTCCTCCATGGGCTCCTTCTTGGGGCACTCTCCAGGCATGGGCTCCTTCTTGGGATCCTCGCCCTCCATGGGCTCCTTCTTGGGATCCTCGCCCTCCATGGGCTTCTTCTCGGGATCCTCGCCCTCCATGGGCTCCTTCTTGGGATCCTCTCCAGGCATGGGCTTCTTCTCGGGATCCTCGCCCTCCACGGGCTTCTTCTCGGGATCCTCGGGCTCGACATCTTCGTTCTTCAGGAAAATCTTTTTCAGGGTGCGGAGATTCATGGCAGGATTGTGTTTGAGTTGGTTGAGGAATGTTTGGGAGGATTCGGATTCAGGGGCGGCGTCCAGGTCAATCACCTCGTCCACGATGCCCCATTCCATGGCCTCGTGAGACGAGACCCACCCCTCCCTTCCCTCGGAAAACCACTGGGAGATAAGGGCAGGCGGGGTCTTGGTGCGGGAAAGGAGGGCGGAGCGGATCTGCTCGTTGCTCTTGTCCAGCGCTTCGGCGGTGTCGGAAAATTTCTGGGCCCCTCCATCGAAGACGGTGGTGTAGACCCCATGGAACATCAGCTGGCTATTGCGATGGCAGGCGACATGGCATCGCGGGGCGCGGACGCCCACCACAAGAGCAGCAGCAGCGGAGGCGGCCATAGACTGGATGGTGATGGTCGCCCTTCCCTCGGGATGGGCGACAAGCCAGTCGGAGATGGCCATGGCCACGGCATTGGCCGCAAAGATGTCCCCTCCGGGGGAATCCACAAGGATGTCCAGCGCCTGCTTCTCCGCCTGGATTCCGGCGATGACATCTTCGGAAATGGTGTATTCGTAGGGGGCGGAGAAACAGCGCTCTATGGAGCCTGTGAGGGGCGAGAGGATGATGCCTCGAATGAGCAGCTTAGACATTTTCTTGGGAGGAGTCGGAGGAGGAGTCTTCAGTGGGCAAGGTGGCGCCGGCCACGGTCTGGCCATACCAGGAGAAGAGATTGGGATCTAGCCCCCTGGCTTCGCAGGCGGCCTTGAACTCTGCGCGGTCGTCCAGCCAGGACTCCCATCCAGGGCCCATCATGCGCTGGAAGGAGTTTCTCCCGCCTCTCAGCTGGGCGTCGTAGGTCGCCTCTGCCTTCTGGGGGTCGATCTCAAAGGCGCGGGGCCAGACCACGGTGTAGTCGGCGCCAGGGCAAAGGATGGACACGGCATAGTCCACCACTTGGCGCTCCAGCATCTTCTGGTCCTCCTGGAACTTGCTCCAGGAGATCTCCAGTTCAATTTGGCCGGAGGAGTAGGAGTTGTCCGCCCTGCCTCTGGCCAGGCATGACTGCACCCCAAGGCGCTGGCCATTGATGTCGGCCAGCTTGTCCATCCACTGCTGGATGGGCTGGGAGGGCCGGTTCGCGTTGGAGAGTTCATGCACCTGAGTTCCGGTGGGGACGTAGCCAATGGCGCTCTTCCCCTCTATGGCCTGGAGATTCGGGGAGGTGGTGTCCAGCAGGGAAGACAGCTGGCTCTTGACATCGGCATCGGAAATCGACGCGGCCTCAAGGACGGCAGGGTCGATGGCGCCGGTCGCCTCGTCGGTGACGGCCGACAGAACGGCGGCCTGGGCCGCGTGGATGTCCGGCTGTTCCAGGATAAGGGATGTCGCGGAATAGTTCTTGGCGGCGGCCACTTCTGCCTTAATGAGGCTCCGGGTGTCGTTGGTGAGATCGGCGGTGGGCAGGATGACCGGCACGCCACGGAACTGGCTAATGCGCGGATGTTCGGAGACCCGGCGGCATAATGACGCGGGCAAGAAACTTGCCTGGTCCAGGCTTACGGCGTATCGGTTGCGCGCCGAGGTGACGAAATAGCCTTGGACGCGCCCCTCGGCATCCAACACCACTCCCTCGGCCTGAGTCCACACGGGCTCCCCAGGAGCGCCGGAGACGGGGACGCCAACGCTCTCTCCCCACTGCCGGAAGGCATCCTCCCCGAGAGGGCAGATCTGGTCGGCGTCCCAGATGCGCAGCTTCCCGTTGGTGAGCTCCGGATCCAGCAGGACAAGGCAGTCGCCATGGATTTTCACGGTTCGGAGAATCATGGAGAGCAGATCGCTCCAGTTCTCTCCTTCGGCAAAACCTGCATGGCGCGCCCACTCGTTCCAGAGCGTCTGCCATTGGCTGGCGTCTTTGCCGGTGAAGAAAGGGCGCCCTCCCCGTGGCCCTACCGTAAGCCGGACGCAGGTGTCCACGATGGCGCCGATGGAGTCGTTTTCGTAGGCGAGATTCCCCAGTTCGTAGGCGCGGATCCGCTGGTCCCCCCGGAACTCCTGCTGGGTGAGCGTGGCGTCCGTGCGGATGTCCAGCGGAGGGCGTCGGCTGTCATGGCGCAGCGCCTCGTATTGGTTGCGCATGAGGCGCAGCATTGCCGCTGCCACTGCTGCGCGTTTCTTCTTTTGCGGGGATGGACTCTTCATTGCGGATCGCGGAAAACGGGATACATGCGCTTGATTCCCCCGTCAAACCCGGAGATGGCCGCCTGGATGGCGCCATCCAGCTTCGCCAATTCGGCGCGGAGGGTTTCCGCGCTTTGGGCGGTCTGGCTATAGCTTCCCTGGATGGAGTAGGACTGGGGGGAGGAGAGCACGTCGTCCAGCTGCTTTTGGACGGCGGCCCGGCGCTCCATCAGCCGGGAGAGAAGGATATTGGTAAGCGTTGCTTTCATCGCACAATATACGGAAAGGCCAGGAAAGGCATAAATCGCCGTCCCTGGCCTCGTCCGTATATTTCTATTCCCCGCCTATCTTCTCGGGCGCCTCTGGAAGGCCTGCTGGCGCAGCGCCTCTCTGAGCTGTTCTGCGCGCCAGAAGACAGGACGATTCCCGAAGCGGAACCTGTCTGGAGGCGTGAGGGCGCATGCCACGTCCAGTGCGGCCAGGGCCATCTTCTCGGCGTCGAAGAAGTCGTGGCGCTGGTTGCCTGGGACCCAGTTGTTGAAGGCGTCGCCGTTCCCGTTGCGCATGTGGTTGTTCGGGCGCATCGCCGACATCTGCTCCAGATAGGAAGGAGAGGCATCTGGGGAGAGGGAGAAGCAGTATCCCTTGGGCTTTGGCGGCCCATAGAGGAGATCCAGCAGTTTCACCTGGTAGGCCACGGCGTTGCACAGGATGAGGTTCCTGTCGTTGTCCGATGGGCGCCATAGTTTCCCGTGGAGGCTGTTGGTCCTGTCGTCTCCTCCTTTATAGTAGAGGACGTTGGGATGGGCGCGCACGAATGGGTCTGTCCGCTGGGAGTTGTCGTCGAAGCCGCCCGCATCCATCAGGGCAAGTGCCACGGGCAACCCGTGCCATGTGCGGGAGACCAGCTGCGCCAGTTCTGCCGTGGAGTTGGCTACGCCTGCCTCAAGTCCCCAGGAGTTCCCCTGCTCGTCCCATCCGCGAATGGCATATACGTAGTATTTTGCCCCGGCCAGCTGGGACGCCTGCTGGTCGATTCCCGCCGTGACAAGGGAGAGGCGGGCGCCAATGTCCGGAGGGGCGCTGGTCATGTGGGCCTTCAGGACGTCGGGAATGGAGATCGACAGATCTCCCGATCGGGTATGCTTGTATGGCATGCCCAGCATGGTATTGTAGAAGAACTTTCGCCCATTGGCATCTATGGCGTCCTCCTGCTTCTCCGCGATCTGCAGCCATGACCAGACCCAAGGATTCGCAAGCGCCCCCGCCTGGAAGGAGAGATGGTGGCTCGAGGCATTCCCATGGACATACATCCCCCTTCGGTTCATCTCCATGGCATCGGAAAAGACATGGGAGTGTCCGCAGGAGGGGCAAATCCACCGGATGGAGTCCTCGATGATGTCGCCATCCGATGTCTTCTCCCACTGAAGCCCGGCATAGGTTCCGTCTGGCTTCAAATATGCCAGTCGGTTCGCCGGAGACAGCGCCCCGCAGTTTAAGCAGCGGAGATGCCATACTCCTCTGGACCCTTTCTGGTAGTTCTGGTTGATGGTACCGCCATGGGTTGTGGGAGAGCTTGTTACGATGAGCAGCCGCTTCTTGTAGGTCTGCATACGCAAGCGTAGGCTCCGCACCTGGTCCACGTTCTGGGCGTTCTCGTCGTTCTCGTCTGAGTTCTCCACCTTGATGAAGTCCGCCTCGTCGATGGCCCCCCAATTCGCGGTGTAGTTGATGAGCTGTGTCGTTCCTCCCAGGAAGTAGACAATGCTCCTCGCGGAGGGAAGATGGTAGGAGTCCTTCCGCCTGGCCCCGATGACAGCCAGGTCGGCGCGGAGATTCGGGATCGTCCGCAAAAGCGGGAGCACGGCGTCCTTGTTCGTGCGAAGTGCCATGGCCTCGGAGGGATAGACGATCAGCCCGTTGCATCCCCCGTCATAGAGTCGCTTGAGCAAGGAGAAGCGCCAAAT
The DNA here is from genome assembly GCA_051884615.1 of Oligosphaeraceae bacterium. Lineage (GTDB taxonomy): Bacteria > Verrucomicrobiota > Lentisphaeria > Oligosphaerales > Oligosphaeraceae > UBA1724. Next base: position 59,223 of record JBJEVT010000003.1, on the reverse strand, counting down.
GGTGGATTTCCCCAGGCGCTGCCCCCACATCAATGTGACCTCATCCACGCCAGGAGTCTCCGTCGCCTCCAGGGGTTCGACCTGGTATGGGTAAAGGGTGACCAGCCCGTTCTGAGACCCCGTGGCGTCGAAGCTCATGTCGATATGCCCGGCAACCCAGTCGCAGATGGGCATCTTAGGTTTTGTCCCCACCCGGTCGAAGAGCGCCGCCTGGGCAAATCTCTCCACTTGCTCGTTTACCTTGATTAACGCTCTACTGATCATCTCCAGCGCCCAATAGGTCATCGTCGGATAAATCCAGCTCGTCAAGCCGGATGTTCTTTAGGTTCTCGGAAAATTTCAGGACGGCGGCATTGGCCTGGGAGTCCTCGGCGATGCTCCTCTGGAGATCCATTAACGCAGACTCCAGAGACCCGAGAATCCGGAGCGCCATGTCCTTGCCGAATTGCAGACGCCAGGACAAGACCTTCTGCTTCGTGTTTTCAACCTGCCAGTATTTGGCGCTTCGCTCCAGGTCCTTGCTTTCGCCCTGCCCTGTCTTCCGCCCCCGTAGGTCGCGGATGACAGACTGGACCGATGCCTTGAGAGGATACTTGCCACCCTCACCCTTCTCCAGGCGCCGGTTCTCCGTCATCCGCGTTACAGCGCTGGGGGTGACGCATAGCCAGTCGGCAAGCTCTGACCCGCCCACCATGATCTCGCTCTCCATTCCAGGGAGGATGTTGTTCGCTTTCGTTTTCATACTCAATATACGGAAATTCCATTTTTGACTAAAATTTTCTCTTCCCCCCGGGGGAAGTCAAAGAAACGCCCTCCCTTCCGCCCATGCCCGGTTGTTTGACTCCCTGAAATTTTTCCTCCGGGGAAAAATGAAACGCGCCTCGGGCCCACCTCGTTCGAGGGTTCGGGGGGGGTAGAAAGAACCTATTGGGGGGGGGTGGGGGGGGTGCCCCATGGGCCATCTCCCAAAGGGAGGACACGGCCATCCTTCCGTGTGCGAAAAAGAGATCTTATCCTATCCTATAATGTCAGCGCGCGGGCAGGCGGACACGCGGGCGCACGCGAGGAAAAGGGCAAAAGGGAAAGGATATGCATATTCGGAATTTCCTATTTCATGATGAAAATATAGAATAGATATTAGCGTGAATTGCCAATTTATAGCGAATAAAGATTAGAAAGTCGATTTATAAGTATCTCTATTGCAATTAATTACATATTTTTATGACCAAAAATTTTATAAACGATTGCAAAATAGCATGTTACATATTTTTAGGGGGTTTTCTATAGGTCGTAAAAAAACGCTTGGGATGTTTGGGATGTTTGGGATAGTTCCTATTTTGTGGAACAAAAAAAGCGCCAGGTGGCGGCCTGGCGCGTGGCAGGGACATTGATGTCCTTACCTTAGAAGGGCGATTGGTCTCCATCCACAAAGGAGCGAGACAGGATGTCCTCGAAGACATAGACGTGTTTCCCTCCCGCCATCTTTTGCGTTGGCCGTCTTCCGAAGGTTCGCAGGACGTGCTGGTTGAAGGCGGCCACGGAGCGCCTCCGATAGCCATGTTCAAACATGTACTCCGAGTATTCCTTGTACATCTCCTCGCATTTTGTGCATCCCCCTTGCTTTAGGGCATAGTTGTCCAAGAGCCACTGCTGGTCCGGATCGCAGGCCTGGCGATGGATTCCCTTGGCGTCCATGGCCTCCTGGGACTCCGGGAACCTTCCCAGGGTGAGAAGTTCTCCCAGGGCGGGAAGGAGCCGGTTGACAATGCCCGGGCACTCCGCCTTGAGCTTTTCCGGCATCAGCTTGTCTTCCCGGTCGGTATTCCGGAATCGCTGCTGGAAGGGGATGGCGCGGAGCCGGTCCCAGATCGCCTCGGAGGAGGCGGAGAAGGACGGGAGGGCATTGGCGGCGAAGAGGTGCCTGGCGATACATGGCGCCGTCACCACGTCCTGGTGTTTCCGCTGAACCTGGACCACGCCACCGGATACGGTGTCCTTGAATTGCCCGTCCATGATGTAGTAGATCTTTCCGAAAGGGTCGTTGGTGTTCTGGTCGCCGACGATATTGGCCAGGCGCTCGGTCAGCTGCCAAATGGCGAATTTGTCGTCGAACTCCTCCAGCCGGAGGGCGCAGCTGTTGAAGTCCCCCAGAAGGAACTGGACCACCTGGATGTAGGTGCTCTTCCCGCATCCGGCCCCTCCGAAGAGCCAGGCGAAGACGTTGTAGCGCGTGATCGGGACGAGGAGAAGCGCCGTATACATCAAAAGCATGCGGCGAGTCTCCGGGTCTGGCTGGACCTCCATCAGGAAGCGGTCGAAGGTCGGACACGTCGCCATGGGGTCGTAGTCGTAGGGGAGCGCATTGGTGGTAAAGAGGTCGGCCGAATTGTCTCGCACATACTCCTCTTCCGGAGGCGGGGTTTCCCCGCAGAGTTCCGCCCATCTGGCCCTGGCGGCCATTTCGATATTGACAACCTTGTTCCGGAAAGGCATCCACCCCGTCGCCGATTTCCCGGTGCCCACCCAGAAGGGGAGCGGGGGGTCCCGGTGGAAGGCGCAGAAATTCACGCTCTGCAAGTTGGCCAGCACCTCGTTGGCGGATTTCAGCCCCGGGCGCACATGGAACTCCTCCCCCTTGTCCTGCAAAAAACCCTGGAGCCTTCCCCGGAGCATCGCATCGGTCATCCGCTCGTAGTGGTGCTCCCAATATTCATACCACATCCCCTTGTAGTATCGGACGGAGGGGAGTCCACCGTCTCCGGCCAGCGTCCCATAATAGGCCTTCGCACATGCGGCATAATCGGCTTGCGGACGCCCGCCAGAAGTCCCTTCTCCCTCCTCTCCCTTCTTTTCCGAAGCCTTCTTTTCCCTCAGCTCGACAATTTCCTTGGGTTCCTGGAACGCCGAGAAGGGGATGGCATGATCCAAAACGCTCCGCATCTTGGACGAAAACTCCTCCAGGGAAGCGCAGCCGCACATCAGCCCAGAGGGATCCTTGACGGGGAGAGGGATGGAGTAGAGGCGCAGGCGCCCCTGGAACTCCGCCTCCTGTTCCTTGAGCCAGTCCATGAGGTGCATCCCTCCCTCGTCTGCCTCGATGCCAATGAAGATGTGGCTATACTGCCTCAGAGTTGCCAGGGTCTCCGGGCGATTGAGCACCGTCCCCACCCCGGGAAGCCCAAGGGCGGGAAATCCCGCCTGCCACAGGGTCTGCGCATCGCTCTCCCCCTCTACCAGGCACATCCATGCCTTGTCCTGCGGCTGCCTCCATAGCCCATACAGGCAAAGGCGGTTTTCTCCTCTTGCCCACCGGAATTTCCCATCGCCGGAGATGGCATAGCGCTCCCGCATGGCCACGCGATTCCCTCCCTCGTCATAATAAGGGATGTCCACCTTGGGTGTCGGAGGGGCATGGTGGCGAAGAACCCTGGCCCCGTTGGCGCATCCGCACTCCTTGAGGAGTTCCAGGGATATCTTCTTCGCCTCGGAATAAAACTCCAAAGTGAGGCCAGAGGGCGCAGATGGGCGCGCGCCGGCGGATGGACGCTCCTTTTGCAGGGGAGTGTCGAATAGGTCTTTCATCCCAAGGCCTGCGGCAGAGACGACGGCCGAGGCTTCGCATCCGGCGAAGCACTTTAACAGCCACTTCCCGTCCTTGTGGGTGATGCCCAGGCTGGCGTTCTTGTCGTCATGGGCCGGGCACCTGGCGCTCCACTGGTTCTTCCCGCGCCGTACGACGCCATGGAATCTGGCCAAGAAATCGGACTCGTTCATAGGTTGTATTCCTGCATAATGCGTTTTTTCAACGCCTGGAGGTCCGCATAGGTGGGCACAATGCCGTCTACCTGCCATTTCCCCAGCTGCTGATCCCAGTCGTACATCGCCTCCGGATTCCTGCGGATCTTCAGAGACGGCACAATCATGGAGTAGTCCACGCCTCCTGGGTTGTCCAATTCCGCCTCCTGGTTGAGCAGCCGGATCTTCAGCATCGCCTGGCGGGTCCGCTCCCGCGCCATGTCCGTGGCAAAGTTCGCGCAGATGCGCTGGCAAAAGGTCCCCCACTGGCTCTTTTCAGGGTCGAATTTCGCCAGCCCGTCGCTAAAGCATTTCCCCGCAGATTCTACGGCGCAAAGTTCGTAGTCGTACACAGGAACCACCCCGGCGCGGACTTGTTTGGCAGACTCCATGCGACAGTGGCGAAGGGTGATCTCCCCTAGGCGATTGTAGTCGTCCTGGGAGATCATCCCCATGCGGGCCAGCATGGCCAGCCGTGTCGCTTCAGGCTTGGCAGACGCGTCGCCCATGGTCTAGTGGAATGCCTTGTGATCGTGAGAAGGAGGCCAAGGAAAGGTCATGGGAACCGCACCGGAGAGAAGCAAATCCTTGAACACCTCTCTCCACCCCGTGCTAGTCGACACGGGGATGGTCCTGATTTTCCCATCGGCGCCAATGGAGCACTCTACGCAGGTCACATTTTCGTCCTTATTTTTGATATGCCGGAAGGGAAGGATATCCACTACGCATACGTCGTTTTTTAAGAGTTTCCCCACGCTCTCTTCCGTGAGGGATATGGTCTTGGGTTGCACGACTTTCCCGTCTCTTATGGTGGAGAGGACAAGGCTCTTTGCATTATTGTTTTCTGCGTAGTCGATGGTCTTGGCGACGGCATCATAGCTCCCAAGGAAGAACCGCTCCCAATGGCGCTCCGATGGCTTGTAGATCTCCAGGTATCCATAGGCATCGGGAAGCGTTGCCTCCGGATCCAGCAGCCTTGTGAGGTTATACATGTTCTTGTTGGCAAAGTCCTCCAGGCAGGCCCATAGATCGGGCTCGTCGCCATGTTCATGCTCTCCGTCGCAGGACATCCTCTCCTCCAATTTCTCCTCGCTCTCTTCCGCCGCTGAAAATTCCAGTTCGCCTTGGGCCAGATCCACCTCCACCGGGGGGAAACCTGGCTTCTTGCGCTTCGCCCTAAGATCCCAGGTGCATTCGCCGATATACACTTTCCCAGAGAATGGAGTGTTCAGCTTCACCGTAAGGGGGATCTTTACGGTCTTTGCTGGGAAGTAGTCAATGCCCAGCGCGCATTGCTCCTGGATGATGTCGTCAATGAGCAGAGGGATGAGGCTTGCCACCTCTCCGCCCATCTCTTTGGCAGCGCGCTCGGTCAGCTCTTTGATCAGTGTCTTGTATACAAACGACTTTTCGTACATCCCTACTCCTCCTCCTCTCCGGCTTCCTTTGCGGCCAAAATCTCCTCCTTCCTGCACTCGTTGACCTTCCGGAGGGTTTCCGTGGCCTTCTTCAGAGAGCGATACAAGGCCGTGGTATGCTCCAGCTCAAGCTTCCCATCGGCCAGCATCGCCGCGCCAAGGCGACGCAAAACCTCTCCCATGGCAATGTTGGCATCCTTCAGTGTGTAGAATCTTTCTTTGTCCATCTGTATCTCCTATTTTGGGGGCTAGTTGGTGAGGGGGATGACCTCGGAAATGCGGTACAGGTTCTCCATCCCCCGCCGATCCACGGGGGACAAGCAGGCGCGCTGCACCCGCTTCTTCAGTCTCTCCAGGGGAATCTTGTAGACATCGGACGCGTCCCGAAGGGAAATCGTAGACCGCCTCCGAAGAGGCTCCAGCGCCATCCGCACCGCCTCCGGATCCACAGGACAGCAAAAATCGCTCTGCAATAGCTCGCAGATGACCCGCAGTTTGTATTGGGCGATCGCATTCATAGGCAATCCTCCATCTCTTCTTCGTCTTCCATGTACTCCATGTACTCGAAGGACTCGGCGCACCAGTCTCCTTGCTCCTCCAGGCCCTGCAAAAACTCCTTGTCCCTCTGCACAAGCCTCTCATACTCAAAGTCCCACGCCTTGAGGCCTAGCCAGGCAAAAAGCGCGGCAAAGGCCGAAAGGACAAGCACCTCAACGAGGGCACGCAAAAGGGGAGAGGCAAAAATCATCGGAGAATGCTGGGTCATGACTTGGACTCCTTTACGGTTCTGAATTTGTCACAGTAGTTAAATTTTTTGACAAAATTTTTTCTGCCTCCTTTAGAATAAGAAGGCGGATAGTGTCGCTCAGAGAGCGGCGTTTCTCAAGCGCCTGGATCTTCTTTAACACTTGCAGTTCATAGGGACTTGCGCTATATGAGATGCATCTGTTTTTCATGGGACCTCCTTGTTGTCTCTGTTGTTAAGATAGTCTCAATTGAGACAAATGCAAGAAAAATCTATAAAGAAAAATAAACAATGGATACTTTATAGAACTTGCAGGAGGAGATGCCTATGGATTTTTACGAAGAAGTGAGAAAAGTCCTTTCTATTGACTATTCTGGGGGAATGACTTACCAGGAGATAGCCAAAAAATATGGACTGTCATACGTGTACGTAAGAGCGTTGATCAAGGGAGAGAGGCCAGTTTCTGGAATCACTCTTTCCACTTTCTTCAAGATGTTCCCCCATGCCAGGATTGACCTTCACCCTTCGTCCGACTCCTCCTCTTCTCAGGTGATGCACCATGTGGGGGACGGCAATCGCCAGATCATAGGCGGGGGATCCGTCGACTCCCTGGAAGCCTACCAGCTGCGCCTATATCGTGGCCTTGCCACCCTGCCCGTCCCCGACGACGCAAAGGCAAAGGTCCTCGCCCTGATCCAGGAGGCGGCGGCAGGATAGCGCCGCCCCGTCCCGTAACGTCCTTTCAAATAACACAAAAATAACACACACCCCCCAAAATCCTACGTAAATTTCCCAAACTCAAAATTAAAGGGGGTCAGTATAAAAGTCACATTATATTCTCCCCACGTCTTTTTTCTGCCCTTTCTTCCCATCCCAAACACCCCATTCTCCTCTCCCCCCTATGCTTCTGATTCCCGCCCCCAAAAACGCCGTCTTCTCCGAAGAGGCCACCCTCCGCTGGAAGGCCCTGGAGAATCTCTGCCTCCCCGCCGACTACACTCCCTCCCTCCTGGACGCCGCCCTGACCTTCGCTGGGGAGCTGGAGGCGGCCACGGGCCGGCGCCTGCGCCTGGGGGTGGGGGAAGCCGCCGCCTATGGGCGTCCGGGGCTGCGTCTCCTCTTGGATGCCCAGGCTCCTGCCGGCGACGGCTATGCCCTGACGGGTTCCAAGAGCGGGGTGAGCCTTCTGGCCGCGGACGAGGCGGGGCTCTTCTACGGGTTGCAGACCCTGCGTCAGCTGGTGGCCCAGGCTCCCGTGGAGGTGCCGGAGTTTCAGATTCAGGACGCCCCCGACTATCCGGTGCGGGGCTTCTACCACGATGTCACCCGGGGCGCGGTGCCCACCCTGGAGACTCTCTGCCAGCTGGTGGACAAGATGGCCTACTACAAGATGAACCATCTCCAGCTCTATGTGGAGCATACCTTCGCCCTGGCACGGCACTGCGACATCTGGGAAGGCGGGGATCCCATGACGGCGGAAGAGGTGCTGCGGCTCCAGGAATACTGCGAGGCGCGCCATGTGGAACTGGTGCCCTCCATCTCCACCTTCGGCCACATGTACACCGCCCTTCGCAGCCATCGTCTGGAGGACCTGAACGAGCTGGAGGTGAAGGGCTCCCAGCGGGAATTCTCCTTCTACGACCGCATGGCCCACGACACCCTCAACCCCTCCGATCCCCGCTCCCTCCAGCTGGTCACCGAAATCCTGGAGGAATACCTGCCCCTCTTCCACACCAAATACTGCAACATCTGCTGCGATGAAACCTTCGACCTGGGCAAGGGCAAGAACCGGGAGCTGGTGAAGGAACCCGCCGATGTGAAGAAACTCTATGTGGGCTTCCTGAAGAAAATCATGGCCGCCGTGGAGAAACTGGGCAAGGTCCCCATGTTCTGGGGCGACATCATCGGAGAAAACCGGGAGCTGCTGAAGGAACTCCCCGCCGGCGCCGTGCCCCTGGAATGGGACTACGGCCCCGAAGTCACCTGGTGGGACACCGCCAAGCTGGCCGCCGTGGCCCCCGTCTTCTACGTCTGCCCCGGCACCTGCGTCTGGAACCGGTGGCTGGGCGAGGTCCACACCGCCCAGAAGAACATCCTGGGCTACGCCAAGAAAGGCCATACCTACGGCGCCACCGGCTTCCTGAACACCAACTGGGGCGATTTCGGCAATGTGAATCTCCCGGCATCCTCCTGGTATGGCATGATCTACGGGGCGGCCTGCTCCTGGAATGTCACCGCCTCCGAGGACCTGGACGGCTTCGAGGACGCCCTGGACACCCTGGAGTTCGGCGGGGCCAGGGACTTCGCCCGGACCTGGCGGGAATTCTCCGCCCACACCAGGGCCACCTGGCGGGAACTGGCCTTCCTGGTGGACCCCAGCGACCTGGTCCACTTCGAGCGGGATCGCGACCGCTGGTTCAACGTCAAGGAAGCCGCCGACGCCATCCCCGTCCTGGAGGAGATCGGCCTCCGCTTCGAGAAAGCCCTGGCCCAGGGACATCCCGTGGATCCCCTTGCCGCCGAAGAACTCCGCTTCGGGCTGGACATGACTCTTCTCACCCACCGCATCATGACCTACGTCTGCCAGATGCGGGAGGAAAATCCCCTGGCGCTGGCGGACGAGCTGCGCCTCCAGGAAGAACGCCTCTGCCGCCTCTGGCATCTGCGGAACAAGCCCTCGGAATACCGCCGCGCCCGGGAGGTGCTCCTGCGCATCGCCCAGAAGCTGGACACCATGGCCTAACCCGCGGGCGCCGAAATGACACCTCGACCTCTCCCCGTATTCCTCCCCCTGCTCCTGACCGTGGTCCTGGCGGCGTCAGCCCTCCATGCCACGGAGGAGCGGCGCTGGGGCTTCCAGCCCGGCCAATGGTCCCCCCGGGACTGGGTCATGGTACGCAGCCCCCGCTTCCCCTTCCCCGGAGAATGGGTGCAGGAGGAGGATTTCATCCGCAACCGGGTTCCCCCGCAACAGGAGGGGGAGCCTGACCGGGCGTATGGGGAGAGGCTCCAGGGGCCCGAGGCGCCCCGCACCTACGTCTCCATGGTGCTGGCAGAGCCGGTGAAGGGCAGGAAAATCACCCTGAAGGCCACCATGGCGTTCCAATACCGGATGGCTCCCCTCCTGGTGCTGGCCAACGGGCTGGGCGCCGACGGGGAGGGAAATCCCGAATACCGGGAACACTGGGAGATCGTCCTCTACGACCAGGGCATCAACGTGTGGCACCACGAACTGCGGGAGGGGAAACCCTATTGGCGACTGGCGGCATTTCTCCAGACTCCCTTCTCCCCCCAAACCCCGCATCTCCTGTCCGCCCAGGTGGAGTTCACCGCCAAGGGTCCCCGGCTGACCATCCGCTGCGGGGAGTCGGTCTTCGGATGCCTCCTCCCCACCCTGCAGCCCAACTTCCGGGCGGGTCTCACCGCCTGCGAGGGCGTCAATCAATTCTGGGATTTCACCCTCGCCACCGAGGAATAATCCATCCCGGCTCCCCTGTCCCCGCCCGCGCCAGGAACACTCTCGGAAATTCCGCCACGGCGGCGACTTGTCCGTCGGGGAAACACGATATGCCATTTCCCGGGAGGAAATGAGGCATCCGGGGCGGGCCGGACGGCTTTATCGGGTGCGGAACGGGCTCCTGCGCCCGGGCAAGGTGAAGATTGACGCGACGGGAGGCGAGGGAGGAATCTCTTTGGATCCCCTTCCCCGCGGGTCCTCAACGTCGAGGACGCCCCGCCTCCTCCGGCGAAGGCGTCTCTTTTTGGGCACACCGCCCCCCGCAGCCGCAAGAACACCCGCAGCATCCCCGCCCCTGGCGCCGGCGCAAAAAACGCCATGCCCCCCAGGCCGCCAACGCCATCACCCCCAGGATCACCAAATCCCCGGCGTGCTCCGCCACTCCCCGGAAAATCTCCCTCATGCCACGGCGACGGTTTCCCGCTGAAGACGACGCAGGCGGCGAATCTCATGGAAAAGCAGGCACCAGCACAGCACGCCCGCCAGGGCGTCCGAGAAGGGGCCCGCCCACCAGATGGCATTCAGTCCCCAGAGCATGGGCAGCATCACCAGCGTGGGAATCAGCACCACGCCCTGACGCAGGCAGCCCACCAGGATGGAGATGGTGGCGCGGCCGGTGGACTGGTAGTAGGTGCTGGTGATGATGCCCACGCCAATGAAGCTCAAGCCCAGCACCGCCACCCGTAGACCGTGGGTGGCCACCTGGATCAGGTCCTCGCTTCCGCAGAAGAGGGAGACCACGGGGCGCGCCAGAAGGAAGCAGACCACCGCCAGGCCGAAGCAGATGACGGTGCCCAGGGTCTGGGTGAGCTTCAGGGTCTTCTCCACCCGATGGTAGAGCTTGGCGCCGGTGTTGTAGCCGATGATGGGCTGCGCCCCCATGTTGATGCCGAAGGCCGGCATCAGCAGGGCCATCAGAATGGGGTTGACGATGCCGAAGGCGGCGATGTACAGGGTGGCTTGGGTCTCGTTCTCCGCATATTGGAGGAAGCCGCGGTTGTAGAAGACGAAGATGACGCTGTTGAGACACTGCATCACGCAGGGCGCCAGGCCGATGGAGACCACCCGCCAGAAAAGATGCCAATGCAGGCGCACGTTCCGCAGGTGGAGCTGGACCGCCTTCCCGCGGATGAAGTGGAACATCACCCAGGAGGAGGAAATGGCCATGGCCAGGATGGTGGCCACCGCCGCCCCGCGGATGCCCATGCCGAACACGAAGATGAAGATGGGATCCAGGATGATGTTCATCACCGCCCCCAGCACGATCACCCCCATGGCCGCCATGGAATCCCCCTCCGCGCGCACGATGTTGCTTCCTCCAAAGCTCAAATGCTGGAAGATGTTGCCCCATAGGATGATCCGAAGATAGGACCGGGCGTGGGGCAGGGCGGCGCCGGTGGTGCCCATGAAACGCAGGGTCTGGTCCAGGAAGATCAACCCCAGGGTCTGGAAGGTGAAGATGAACAGGATATACATGGCGATGGCCTGCCCCAGAACCCGGTTGGCATCCTCCGGCCGCTTCTCCCCCAGCATCAGGGACACCATCGCCCCGGAGCCCTGCCCGATCATCATGCCAAAGGCCGCCAGCACAATCATATACGGCATGGTCAACGCCAGCCCCGCGATGGCGTCCGGTCCCACGGCATGCCCCAGATACAGCCGGTCCACAATGTTGTAGAGACAGTTCACCAGGCTGGAGACCATGGCAGGCAGGGCGAAGCGCCGCAACAGCCTATGCACGGGCTCCGTGCCCATGAAATCGGATGCGTGGGAGGGGGACATGACCAGAGAAGAACGGGGGGAAGAGCAAAAAGCGGGAAAGAACGGATAACATAGCCTCCCCCCCATGAACCACCCCCCGCCGCCGGGCCGGTCACTCCTTGGTCATGTCCTGATACGCCTGGTCCAGGATCTTCCGTTCCCGGGGATCCTTCACGGTCTGGATGGCGCGCTGGTAGATTTTCCGCACCGACTCGGTGTCGTGGTATTCCAGGTCGTAGATGTCCATCATGGCGACAAAGGGTTTGGCCAGATCAGGATATTGCGTGGCCAGCTCGTTGTATGCCAGGATGGCCTCCTTGAACTCTCCCGCCAGACGGAAGCGTTCCGCATGGCTGTAGACTGGCTGGGGCCGGTCGAACTTTCCGCTGGGAAAGTAGAGGTTCTGGAAGAACTCCACCATGGACCGGAAGCCAAACAGGAAAGGGAGCAGGAGGAGATAGGAGAGGAGTTTGATCCGGAGGTAGAGACCGAAGGTGAAGGGGACATGGTGGAAATGCTCCAGGAGCACGCCGAAGAGAACCACCAGTCCGGTCTGGGCAACCCAGATTCCCAGGAGAATGTACTTGCCGATGCCGCGCCAGAACATGATATTCCCGGATGAAATTCAGGGGTTCCAGCTGGCTTGGAGGATGGGCAGGGCATCCTGGAACCAGCCTGCGGAATCCAGGAGCCATTGGCAACGCCGCGGCCCCGTCTTCCTGCCCGTGGTGTCCAGCAGCGGAGCGGGGGTCTCCAGGAACAGGCGCACCTCCAGGCCCCCCAGGGCCTCCAGAAGCATCCGGGCGGAGCGAATCCGGGCGGGCGTCCATTCCTTCGGGCTGGGCAGCGTCACCCGGAGCACCCGCACCCCTTTCTCCCCCTGGGGCTTCTCCAGAGCCACCTGCCCCAGCATCCCGCTGCTCAACAGGGCCTCCCCATCCTCCGCACGCAGCCGCAGCACATAACGACGCCCCTCCGTCTGCCCGTAGGAACGACATTCCTCCAGGGTGACCCCGGGACACTGCCCCACCATTTCCCGCCAGACCTCCTCCTCCGGGGGAAAGAGTCCCGGCGCCGCCCCCTCCAGGGCGAGCATCTGCTGGAGAATGCCCGCCGCCTTCTCCGGAACCTGCACCTCCCACTTGGTCTCCAGACTCCCGTCCTTCCGGAAGCTCAACGTGAGCTCCAGGGAGAGGGCGGCAAGGGGTTGGCAGAACCCTGGCAGCAGCAGGGAGAGCCCCAGGAGGAGGGCGGGAAGGAAGCGGACCACAGGGTACCGGGGCGATGGGGAAGTCATGGGCGGGAAGGAAGGGGTTTCCGGGAAGGCGCCAAGGGGGATTTCACAGGGTTCCCGGGGGGATATATTGAGGAAATTCCCCCGGCGCACCGCCACAGCCGGCCCGCACACCCGGGGAAAAGGCAGAATCTGCCGTAAGATAGCCCTTCCTCCGAAAGCCGGGAACCTCCAACCCCAGCCCGGCGTCGGAACGCCCCGCACCCCCTCTCCCTCCACGCCATGACCGCCCCCACCCCCACGGGAAAATCCTCCCGGACGCTCCTGGGACTCCTCCTCAGCATCCTGGGCGTCGCCATCTTCAGCACCATCGAGCTGAACTGCAAGTGGCTCGCCCACAGCCTGGAAGCCGCCGGCGCCCCTCTCATCAACGGCTTCATCCTCTGCTTCCAGAGGTTCTTCTGGACCGGACTGATCCTCCTGGCGCTCTTCCTGCCTCCGTTCCTCAAATCCGGCAAACGCCTGACAGCAAAGGATATGTGGATCTTCCTCCTGAACGGGGCCGTGGGCGTCACCCTCTCCATCAGCCTCTACCAGTTCGGGGTCTCCCGCTTCGAGAACGCCTCCTCCTCCGCGGTCCTCTTCAGCTCCAACGCCCTCTTCACCATCTTCTTCGCACGCTTCATCAACGGCGAGGAATGGACCCTCCGGAAATGGCTGGCGGTCCTGGTGAGCATGGGCGGCATCGCCTGCTTCCTCTTTGAAAAGGGAACCCCCTCCCGGGACTCCCTGTGGCCCGTGCTCCTCATGTGGTCCTCCGCCCTGACCTTCGCCTGCAGCGTCTGCATCACCCGCAGGGTGGTGGCAGACTACGGCCCAGGACTCCTCATGGGATTCTCCTCCCTCTTCGGCAGCATCCTGGTGCTCCCCCTGGCCCTCCTCTTCGGAAACGCCGGCGGCTGGACCAGCTGCCTCACCGGATGGCTCCCCCTCTCCCTTCTCATCCTGGGAGGCACCGCCCTGGGCTACTGCCTCTACTACGGCTCCATGCGCTACATCTCCGCCTACATGGCCAGCATGACCTTCCTCCTGAAACCGGTCCTGGCCTGCCTCCTGGCCGTCTGCCTGGCCGGAGAACGGATGAACCGCTGGACCCTGGGCGGCACCGTCCTGATCGTGACCTCCCTCCTGGTCTCCCAACTCCCCTGGCCCGCACGCACCAGGAAGAGCCCATGACAGACGCCCCCTTCTCCACCCTGCTCCAACGCGCCGCCCAGGCCCTGCGCCCGCGACTCCCCCAGGGCACCCCCCCGGATTTCTATCTCCACTTCGGCGCAGAATACACCCTCCGGGACCTCTTCGACCAACCCCCGGAAACCATCCCCTGGACGGATCTTCTCCCGGAATTCCCCCCGGAGCCCAATCTGGACGGGGCGCAGCCGGCCTTCCTGGCGGGCCTCTGCCAGGGCGTCCCCGTGTTGGCCGCCGTGGGCAACCGCCGGGTGGCCGAGGGGTTCGGGCACCGGATGGCCCTCTTCCCCACCGCCCTGGCCGCCTATCTGGGCGTCGCCAACCACCTCTTCCTGGACACGGCGGTGAGCCTCTCCCCGGACTTCAAAACCGGAAAATGGGGCATGCTCACGGATTTCGTCAGCGATTTCTCCTTCTCCCCCCTGGAGGGACTCCATGGCCTCCTCCCCACCGTCTGCCCCAATCTCTCCGACGCCCTGAACCAAATCCAGAACGCCGAAGTGCTCAACGCCCTGGCAGAATACGGAGACCCGCCCAGGCTCTGCACCTACCACGGACTGCCAGGATTCCAACTGCCCACCGCCGCCGAGGCCAACCGCGCCCGACGGGACGGGGGAGATTTCCTGGGACACGATCTGGTCCTCCATCTCATCCTCGCCCACGCCTGGGGATGCCGGGTCTCCGCTCTCGCCCTGGCCGGCATCCAGCTCCTCCCCGGCTGCCGAAGCCATTTCCGGCGGGAGGATATGCTGGAAACCAGCCGCCTGTGCTCCCGCCAGCTCACCCAGGGACTTCGCCACGCCATCCGGGAGATGGACGAGGCCGCCCGGGGATACGGAGAAAATCTCCTGCCGGAGGCCGATGCCGACGAGCTGCTCCGGGAAAGCATCCGGCGCAGCGCCACCAGGTCCTCCCCTCTCAAGGCCTTCCTGCGCCCCAAGGAAGACTGACCGCCGCCCCCCTCCCCCTCTTTCCTCTATGCCTAAACCCGCCCTCCTCCTCTGCCTCCTGCTGGCTCTGGCCCTCGCCCTCCCCGCGCCCGCCGCCGAACCGGACCCGGCGCGCCGTCTCTGGATGAGCGGCTACGAGGCCATGACCCAGGCCGACCAATCCCTGGCCGCCCAGGCGGAGCTTGCCGCCCTCCACGGCTACGAGAAGGCCCTGGATGTCTTCCTGAAGGTCCAGGCCCGCTATCCGGACTGGAATGTCTCCCTGATCCGCTACCGGGTGGATTATTGCCGGAAGAAGATTCAGGAGATCAAGGCGGCAAACAGCCAGAACATGGAGTATCTCACCAAGGAGGAGCTCTTCCAGAATCTGAACCGCCAGACCCGGGAGAACCAGTTGCTCCAGGAGAAGCTCCAGCTTCTGGAGAGCGATGCCGAACGGAACCGCCAGGCCCTGGAGCGCGCCAGGGCGGAAGCCGCCGCCATGGCCGCCGCCCAGGAAAACCTGGAAATCCTCCGGAAGGACCGGGAGACCCTCCAGGCCCAGGTGCGCACCCTCACCGCCCAGTTGGAGGATCAGCAGAAGGCGCTCCAGCAGGCCCGCACCCCCGATCCCCGGCTCGGCCGATGGGAGGAGCTGACGGGCCAGCTCCAGCGCGCCCAGGAGGAACTCGCCCGCACGGGACGCCTCCTGGAACAGGTGGCCGCCGCCCGGGATGATCTTCTGGCCCAAAGCCAGCGGGAGACCCAATGGCGCCGGCAGGCAGAGGAACGGGAGGCCGCCCTGCGCCAGGAACGGGAGACCCTCCTGCGCCAGAAGGGAGAGCTGGAACTGGAGAGGAACAAGCTGCGCCTCTCCCTCCAGGCCCAGGAAAAGGCCAATGCGGAGCTCAGCCAGCAGCAAGCCAACCTCACCGAAAGCGCCCGGGAATACCAGAAGCTGAAGAGCCAGCTCCTGGCACGGGAGGAGCAATGCCAGTCCCTCCAGATGGAGTTGCTGAATCTCCAGCGCCGCCTCACCCAGGCCGAGGAGGCGGTGACCCGCCTGGGAGAGGAACTGGAGCAGGAACGCGCCCGCTCCCGCACCAATGCGGAGGCCGTCACCGACCAGCTGAAATCCGTGGGGCGGCTCCAGCAGGAACGCCAGGAACTCTCCGACCAGGCATCCCGCCTCCAGGAATCCCTGGCCGCCCAGAAGGCGTTGCTGGCCTCCCAGGAATCCACCCTGCGCCAGCGGGAAGCCCGCATCGGGGAGTTGGAGAAGGAAATCCAGGATGGCCAGGAGAAAATCCGGCAATGGGAGGAATCCTTCCGCGCCCAGGGAGAACGGTTCACGGAAAGCCAGGCCGCCCTGGAGGCCGCCCGGCAGGATCTGCGCCAGCTCCGGGCGGCCAGCCAGGCCGCCGAGGGGCTGATGTCCACCGCCAAGGAAAGCCAGGCGGAATGGGAGGAGGCCGTCAGACGCGAGGCGGACGCCCGGGAGGAGTGCCGCCAGCTCCGGGAACGCCTCTCCCTGGCGGAATCCGCCCGCCAGGATGCGGAGCAGAAACTCGCCCGCCTCCAGGAGGAGGGGGAAAGACGCCCCGCCGCCACGGAAAAGACGGATGCCCGCCTCCAGGAGTTGCAAAGCGCCCTGGAGGCCGCCCAGCTGCGCCAGGGAGAGCTGGAATCCGCTCTGGTGCGCCGCACCGTGGAACGCCAGAATCTGGAAAAGGAGCTGGAGGAGCTCCGAAACGCCCAGAGCCGCCAGGCGCCCGCCGCCCCCGCCGCCTCCCTGCCCGGCGCCGCCCCCGTGGCTGTGAGCCTGCCCCGGCCCGAGGACCCCGCCCCCGGCGCCAACACCGGCCTCTCCGCGACGGACCAAGTGCTGTTGAAGGGCTTTCTGCGCCAGGGCGCCGAGGCCGAACAGCAGGGCAAGACCGAGGCCGCCCGCTGGAACTACGCCCAGGCTCTCCAACTCCAGCCCGAAAACTTCCTGGCCCTGAAACGCCAGGGGCTCCTGGCTTCCGCCGCCGGGGACGACGCCGAGGCATCGGGCTATCTGGCCGCCGCCATGCGCCAGAATCCCGACGACCCGGAAGTGCTCCTTGCCCTGGGCTTCGCCCAGCTCCAGCTGAAACAGCCGGAATGGGCCCTGGCCACCATGGCACGCTGCACCGCCCTCACCCCCCAGGACCCCCGCACCGCCCGGCTCTTCGGCGTGGCCCTGGCCACCATGGGCTGGCGGGAAGCCGCCATCGTCCAATTACAGAAGGCCCTGTCCCTGGCGCCCCAGGACGGGGAGGCCGCCTTCAATCTTGCCATGGTGGCGCTCACCCGCTCCTCGGAACTGGAATGGGAGGCGCGGAAAAATCCGGCCCACCGCGCCGCCCTGGAACTGCTGGCAAAAAAGGAGCGGCAGCAGGCCCTCCAATGGTACCGCCTGGCCATCCAGCATGGCATGGAACCCGACCCCCGCCTGGAAGCCGCCCTCTCCGCCGACGCCAGTCCCCAATCCCGGGAGGAGACCCCATGATGAAACATCCCCTCTGCCTCCTCCTCGCCACCGCCCTCCTTCTCCCCCTCTCCGCCCAGGAACTGGGAGAGGCGCGGCAGGGATTCTTCGAGATGGCCAAACGCTACGAGGTGAAACTCCAGGACCCCGCTCCCGCCTGGGCACTCCGGCGGGACCGCCCCCTCTTCCAACTGGCATGGCTCTCCGACACCCATGTGGAAAATGCCACCATCCGGGACGAACTCCAGGGCATCCTCCGGCAAATCCTCGCCGAAATCCGTCCCGTGGCCATCCTCTTCACCGGCGACAACTGGGGATGGGGAAAGACCCCGCTCCAACGGCAGCGCGCCTTCCAGAACTTCCTCCAGCAGACCCTGGGCGACCAGATCCCCGCCGTCGTTCTGCCGGGAGACAACTGGCCCCAGGACTTCCACCAGGTCTTCGGCCCCTCCAAATTCGCCTTCACCCTGGGGGGGGTCCGCTTCGTGGCCGCCGCCGCCGATGTCTCCGGAAAGTCCAACGGGTGCTCCCTCCACGATCCCGAAACCCTCCAATGGCTCCAGAAGGAACTGGAAAGCGCCGGCAACCGCCCCGTCATCTATCTGCAACACGAACCCGTGGAACCGCCTTCCACCCTGGACGCCCCCAAAATCTCCGCTCTCCTCGACGCCGCTCCCCAGGTCTTCCTGGCGCTGGGGGGACATTTCCACCTGAACCTGGAATTCGTCCACGGCCATTGGCGCCAATGGGTGGCTCCCTCCACCGGACGCAGCCACCGCCCCGCCTTCAAGGTCCTCAGCTTCTATTCTGATTGCGTCATCGCCCAGGATTGGGAACAGACCCCCGAAGGCCCCTACAAGCCCGTCTCCAAATTCCTCCGTGCCGAAGTCCCGGAAGGATGCCGGGAGGGACTCCACTCCGTGGCCACCTTCGGGCAGAAGGACTTCTCCGCATTGCCTCCCGCCCCCCACCGGAATGACCCCTCCCTGGACGCCCAGGCACCGGAATTGACCCGCACCCTGATGCAATTCGCCCTGCGATACGCCCTCCGGCACGGCAGAGCCTCCACCCCCTGATCCCCCGCCATGTCCATCCGTCTGTGGAATCTGGAAGAAACCGCCGCCTTCCTCAATCTGGAGGAGAAGGAGGTGCGCACCCTGGTCACCGCCGGCGAACTCCCCTGCGTCCAGCAGGGCAGCCGGATGCTCTTCGATCCCGAGGAGGTGGACGCCTGGTACTCCAACCGGCTGATCCGCCGCATCGCCCTCCCCCCGCGCACACGGAAAGACACCCCCCGCGCCCTCCTGGACTACTGCCGCCCGGAAACCATGGCGCCCACCCTCCCCGGCAGAACCAAACCCGCTATCCTCAAGGAACTCACCGCCCTGGCAGAAAACGCCGGACTCCTCTACGACCCCGCCGAATTCCTGGATTCCCTCCGAAAACGGGAGGAACTCTCCTCCACCGCCATGGCCGAAGGCATCGCCCTGGTCCACCCCCTCGCACGGGACGAATATACCTGCCAGGAACCCTTCCTCGCCGTGGCCCACAGCCAATCCCCCGTCTTCTTCGGCGAACCCTCCGGAGTCCCCACCGACCTCTTCTTCCTCCTCTGCTCCCCGGACCCCGAGGAACATCTCCATATCCTCGCCCAACTCTGCCAACTGGCCACCAGCAAAGAGTTCCTCCTCGCCCTTCGACAGGCCACCACCCCCCAGGAAATGATGGCGGCCTTCCCCCAGCCCCCCCCGCAATAGTCTAAAAGCACCCTGACGCCGCCGCGGGAACACAGATTCGCTGCCGCTTTACACAGAGCACACAGAGGCGCCTGCGGCGCACCCCGGAGTACACGGAGGCGCAGCCCACGCCGCCCCCTGATCGCGCGGCGTCTTCCGTGGAAGATATTCAGTCTCCCCCCAGGAAGGGGAGGAGGACAAAGATGGCGAAGCTGAGGATGGCGAAGACCAGGACGCCCCTGCGCCAGGACGGTGTGTTGGCGCAGGTCTCCAGGGCATCCCGCATCCACCAGGGCCAGGCCAGGAAAGCCATGCCTGCGCATCCCCAGAGGAGGGCCACCAGCCCATAGAGGGGCCGCAGACCGCAATGATAGGCGAAGGCGTGCTGAATCAAGAAGTTGGCCCAGACGATCCAAAGTCCCCCCATGGCGCGGGCGAAGAGGAAATCCAGATATTTCCATGCCAGGGCGACGGTCACGGGGACCAGGGCCCAGAAGAGGGGAGGCCATCGGGTGTCCGGGAGCATGGCGGAGGCTTCATAGGCGCTGTAGGCAAGCAGCAGGACGCCCAGCCCCAATCCCGGCCACCGCCAGCGAGGCAGGCTCCTGGCCCAGGCGGGATGGGCGGGAAGCCCCCAGAAGCAGAATCCCCCCGTCACCAGGGCCATGCATCCCATCATCAAAGAGAGAAATCGGTAGAGAGCCATTGTGAGGAAGGGAGGGGTTGAGTGTGGCAGAGAATCAGGCGGGGAGGAGTCCGGTCAATTCCCGGGGGTCCCGGAGATATTCCAGACGGGGGTCCCGGGCGGCCTTTTGGCGATGTTCCTCCGTGGCGTATCCCCAGGCGGCGAAGCCTAGGCGAAGCCCCGCCAAGGCGGGGACGGCCTCCACCCGCTCCAGGGTGGCAAGACGGTCCTCCACAAAGGCGGACGCCCCCTCCTGGCACCACTCCACCAGGGTGGTCTCCTTGTTCCGGATGCGCGCCAGGCCGAAGACATCCTCCGCAGGGAAGGGAACGCCCTCCCGCTCCATGAGCCGCAGCACAAAGCGCTCCTCCTTGGTGGTGAGGATGCGCACCCGACCCCGGGAAAGCAGGGTGCGGAGTGCCTCGGCCGCCCCGGGATAGAAACGGTTGTAGGAGAGCCAGCCCGCCACATCCTCCTGAATCCAGCGATCCCGCTCTCCCCCGAAGCGCTCCTTCAACTGCGCCACCGTGAGCCCCAGGGAGGACACCATCTCCGGCAACGCCTCCCCGAAGCCGCTGGTGAGACGCTCCAGGGACTCCCCGCGCCAAAGCCCCTCCGTCTGCACGATGGACTGAAAGCCCGTCTCCATGTAGGGACGCAGCTCCCGGCAAAAGCGCTCCACCTGGGCCTCCGGCACCGGGCCGGAAAAGCGCTCCGGCCAGAGCCGGCAGCAACAGCGCCAGGCGGTGGCGGCGTTTTCCGGAGCGGAATCGCAGATGACGCCGTCGAAATCCAGGGCGATGAGTCTTTGGTCTTCCATAGGGTCGGGGTGTGGTCAGGAGTGGCTAGGGTTCCCGGAGCAGACGGAGCAGCTCCTCCAGCGGCACGGTGTCGATGGTGTCCGCTTCGGAGAGGAGATTGTCCGCCAGATCCTTCTTGCGCTTGTGCAGCGCCTTGATTTTGTCCTCGATGGTGTCCACCGTCTGGAGATGGTAGATGGTGACCTTCTTGTTCTGGCCCAGTCGATGGGCGCGGTCCGACGCCTGGTTCTCCACGGCGGGATTCCACCAGGAATCCAGGTGAATCACATAGTCCGCCTGGGTCAGGTTCAAGCCCAGCCCGCCTGCCCGGAGACTGATGAGGAACACCGGCACATCCCCGTTCTGGAAATTCTCCACGGATGCCGCGCGCTCCCGGGCATTCCGGGAACCATCCAGATATTCGTAGGAGATGCGCTGGGATTCCAGCGTCTCCCGCACAATTTCCAGGAATTTCACGAACTGGCTGAACACCAACACTTTATGACCATTCTGGAGGATGCGGTGCAGCAATTCCATGAAAGCCTCCAGCTTGGCGCCGGGGAGTCCTTCCCCTCCGGGGACCAGCCGGGGGTGGTCCACCGCCAGGCGCAGCTGGGTGATGCCCGACAGCACCTGCATGTGCTTCAGATTGTCGCTCTTCTCCGTGTTCTCCAGTTCCTGGAGGATTCTCTTGCGGCAGTTGTCGTAGAACTCCCGCTCCTGGGCGGAGAGTTCCACCGGGTAGTCGATCTCCTCCTTGGGAGGCAGGTCGTTCAGCACCTGGTCCTTCCGGCGGCGCAGCAGGAACGGGCTGACGATTCCCCGGAGATTCTTGGTCACGTCCGGGTTGCCGTCATGTTCGATGGCGGCGGCGAAGCGGCGCTGGAATCCCTCCCGGCTGCCCAGCAGACCGGGGATGATGAAATTGAAGATGCTCCACAGTTCGTTCAGATTGTTCTCCACGGGGGTGCCCGTGGTCACCACCCGGAAATCCGCCTGGATTTCCAGGGCGGCCTGGGAGCGTTTGGCATGGGCGTTCTTGATGGCCTGGGCCTCGTCCAGCACCGCCACCCGCCACCGGATCTTCCGGAAGGAGAGCTGTTCGCTCTGGAGCAGGCCGTAGCTGGCGATCAACACATGGCGGGGACCCAGCTTCTGGAAGGTCTGGTTCCGGTCCCCGGGGCCGAAGACCTCGCACACCAGCTGCGGGGCGAATTTCCGGAATTCCGCCAGCCAGTTCGCGCAGACGGACGTGGGCGCCACAATCAGGGAGGGACCCTCCTCCGATTTTGCCAGAATCAGGGCGATGGCCTGGACGGTCTTGCCCAGGCCCATGTCGTCCGCCAGACAGGCGCCCGCCTGGGCGCGGTCCAGCCGGGAAAGCCACAGGAAACCCTCCTCCTGGTAGGGACGCAGGGAGACCTGCAACCCGGCCGGCACCGGCGGCTTCTCCGCCATGGCGGCGTTGTATTTCCGTATCCACTGCTCCGACTCCTCCGGCAACGCCGTGCCGCCGGGGAAGAAGGCGAGCTGCTCCCGGAGGAAAGGCAGCAGGAAGGGGCACACCCGCAGGGCGCCCGCGCCCTCCACGCCCCGCCCGTGCACGATCTCGCCCAGACGATTCAGGGTCTCCAGCTTCCGGCGCACGTCCTCGGAAAGAGCCACCACGTCCCCGTTGGACAGGGTGACAAAATGCTTCCGCTCCGCCACCGCCTGGATCAGCTCTCCCAGGGAAGCCGTGGCATCCGTCCCCTCCAGGGTCACCCCGCCCTCCACGGAGAACCAGGAGAGATAGCTCTGGGTGTGGAGGGAGATGTTGCTCATGGTCAGGGTGCGGCGGCACACGAACTTCCGGTCCTGGGGCACCTGGACCCGGCAGTCGCTCAAGCCCTGCAGCTGCAACGTCAGCTCATAGCAGGCCTGGCCCTCCAGCCGCCACCGCCAGGGAGACTCCGGCACCGTGGCCAGAAGACGGGGGCAGGACTGCACCACCCGCTCCGCCAACGCCTTCTCCCGGTCGAAGTCCCGGACCCGCCGGGTCTCCTGGGCAATGAGCTCCATGGGGCCCTCGCCGGGGGCGTAGTAGGGCATGGCGGCCCCGAAGGGCTGCACCATCATCTCCACCCGCAATCCCCGCTCCCAGTTGGTCAACTGCAGACAGGGAACAGGATCCGCCGCCACGGGAGCCAGCTCCACGCCCGGCAGCGGCCCCTGGGAGATGATGCGGAACCGATGGAGGAGCTGCTCCAGGATGCGGGCATTCTCCTGGAGGTCGTCCAGGGGCACCCGGAGATCTCCCGCCAGCGCCTTCCGCAGATGGCGCACCGGAGTGGGGAAGGTGTACACCGTCAGCTGGTCTCCCCGCTCCAGACGCACCACGCACTCCTCGTCTGCCGGCGCCTCCGGCAGCAGGGTGTATTGCAGGGCGTCCTCCACCCGGGTCACCTGGACCACCGGCTCCCCGGGCACGCAGCGCAAGGGCTGCCCGTCCCCTCCCTCCAGCAGAAGGCGGGGATGCCCCTGGAGCGCCTGGATGACCTTCCCCCAGGCGTGGGGGGCACGGTCCGATTTGCTCTTCATCAACTCCTCCGCCTCGAAGAGGAGGTCGCAGGCGAATTTGTCCTGGGGGCTCAATCCCAGGAACAGCATCTCCCCCATGGGGGGCTCCGCCTGGGGCTGCAGACTGCTGAAGCGACATTCCCGATAGGCGGTGAAGCGACGTCCCTTGGTCCACTTCCCTCCCCGGGAGGAATGTTGCTCAATGGGTTTCACGGTGATGACGCCATGCTCGGCCTGGTCGGCGTTCACGCTCCAGACCAGGCGGGTGGCCGTGGGCTGGGGCAGTTCGTCCAGCGCCTGCCGCAGACATTCCAGGCGCTCCACCCAGCTGTTCCGGGTGACCACGCTGTCCAGGAAGAAGGGGAGGCGGTTGTTCTGGACGTCATGGAAGCGGCGGAAGGCGCCGCCGGGATTCCGGATTCTGCCCAGGAGCTCCTCGCACTCCTCGGCAAGCCAGAGATACCCGCCGTCCCGGGCGGCCTGGGCGGAGCTTTCCAGCAGCAGGCGCTGTCCCCCGTCCAATCCTCCGGTGAGCCAGTAGTGGGCCACGCAGGCGAAGATGTTGTTCAGGCGGTTGTCGGCATGCCACATGGGGTGGACGGGCGGCAGATCGGGGTTGGCCCTGGCCTGCACCACCTGCTCCAGCAGGGCGTAGACCACGCCATGGGGCGTGTTGTTGAGCACGCCGGAACGGGCGTAGAGCCGGGCCAGCTGCAAGGAGGCGGGCGTCCCCTCCCGGAGCAGGGCGAAAATCGCGAAGACACCCCCCACGGTCATGAAATAGCCGTCGTGGGAATGGGCGTCCCGCCGGATCTGCTCCAGGGCATCCCGGAAATGAGCCACGGACTCCTCGTTGCGCCCCGTCAGGAAGCGAATCCAGCCCAGGCGCAGAAGACGGGGGGCCTCCCCCTGCTTCAGACGGTGCAGGAGAGGCTGGAGATGCATCCAGTCGCCGCACAGGATGGCGTAGTCCAGCATGGAGCTTGCCACCAGGGGCTTGGCGCTGTCCGCCAAGGCATAGCAGCGCTCCGCAAGACGGCGCACGGGGCGCAGCGAACACGCCGCGGAAGGCAGAAGACGCCAGGCGCAAACCTGGAGAATGTTGTCCGGCAACGACAGCAGCCACTCCTCCGGCTCGTCAAAGAGGAAGTCGAAGAAGTCCACCTGTTCGTATTCCCGGGGGAAGGACTCCCGCATGGTGCGGAGAACGTAGTCCAGCAGGGAGACGTCTCCGCTGAAAAAGGCATTCCGCAGATCCCGCAGAAGCTTCGCCCGGTCCGCCTTCCCGTTCACCCCCACCATGGGCAAGGCGCGGGAGACCGGCCACGGCAGCGAGGCGAATTCCGGCTGCGCATACAAGTCCCGGAGAGTCTGGGAGGAAAGGTCCGCCGCCACATAGCGCCCGTCCTCCTGCTCCACGGCCTCCCCCGACTCCACCAGCCGGCGCAGCCGATTCTCCAGAGCCTCCTCCCCCAGCCGCTGCAAATTCTCAAAATCCCCATGCCCCAACAAAAAGAGGACGTTGTTCAAATCCGCGACGGAGGCAGGACCGCCCGTCGCCTTCAACAACGCAGACAGGAGACGGGTCTCCTTCGCCAATGCCTTGGCCGCGGGGGAGGATTGAGATTTCTTCAGGGACATGGGTGGGGCGCAAAAAAGGAAAATCCGCCCGGCAAGACAAGGCTGGGACCACCAGGCGGATTCTTATGCTGAGGCAGGGAAACCCCTCCCTGGCCGAGAGGGGTGGGGTACTATAATCCCCCCTCGGCCGTTTTCATTTTCCCCCCTCCCCCCATGGGAGAAATCCCCCCGCCTGTCATCACACACCCCAAAAGATGGGGAACACTTGACGTTCTTTCTTTCAGGGAATATATTTATCCAAAGTTTACAAACAGTTACCATGTTTTCATAAAAAGTCCCTGTTTTTGTTTCAGACGCGAGGAGATTGCCAGATCATGAAGAGTCGATTCACCTTGATTGAGCTTTTGGTTGTGATTGCCATCATTGCCATTTTGGCGGCCATGTTGCTGCCGGCTTTGAGCAAGGCCCGTGCCCGTGCCCGGAAGATCAGTTGTGTGAACAACCTGCGTCAGCAAGGGTTGGCGGCGGTGTTGTATGCGGATGACAACGATGACTTTATTCCTCCGGGTCAGGTGTATACGGATGCGGCGGTGGACAACAACGTGTATTGGTTTCACCTCATCAACGGGTATGTGGGGAGGGTAAGCAACACGGAGAGTTGGCGGAACAACGAGGGGAATTCCCGGGTATTCAGCTGTCCCTCCGAGCGTGGCGGGAGTCATCAAGGAGCCGGAGAGTACGTAGCGTACGGGAAGAATGTGTACCTTCACCATTGGAATGGGTGGGTGGACATCAATGTGCCCGGCACTCAGACCTGTCGTTCGGTTCGGATTCCCCGCCCCAGCCAGTTGATTCTCTTTGGGGACAATGCCAGTGCCACGGAGACGGTGTTCGGGGCGCGTCCCTGGTTGTATTATCCTATGGAGGACATTACAGCGGAGTCTGGGGAGAGCCGGAAAGAGATGGACTATTCCCAGAATCGTCATGAAGGGGACAAGAACCTGGTTTTTGTGGATGGTCACTGTGAGAGTCAGTCCTTGGCGGCGATGTTGGCGGATTATCGGGACGAGCGTCTGATGTGGAGTTACAAGGGCGTGCTGGGGAATCCCTGAGGGAGAAGGGAGAGTCGGTCATGCGGATTCACATTGTCCCCCACCAGCATTTTGACTTGGTCTGGCGTCGTCCGGTCGCTTGGTATCGGGAACGTCGGGAGTCGTTGTATGACCAGGTGTTAAGGATGTTGGAGGAGTATCCGTCCTTCACCTTTTCCTTTTCCCAGACCTTGCCTTTACGGGAGTACGTGGGGGGGCGTCCGGAAAGAAAGAAGCGGATTTCCCGCTTTTTGGAAGAGGGGCGTCTGGAGTGGATAGGGGGGAGTCTTTCCATTCCGGACCTGAACCTCTCCTCCGGCATGTCCGTGGTTTGGAACATCCAGGAGGGGCGTCGGTATTGGCAGGAGGAATTTGGATACACGGTTCGCGTGGGAGCCTTTGAGGATGCCTTTGGGGTTCCCTCTCAGCTTCCCCAGTTGTTGCGGGAGTGCGGGTATTCCTACTACAAAGCGGGAAGGATGCCCCATGAACGGGGGGTAGAGCCACCGGGGCGTTTTCTTTGGAAAGGGCAGGATGGAATGTCCTTTCGTTGTGTGGCGAACACGCCAGATGGCATGTCCTGGGGCTGGGG
This sequence comes from Oligosphaeraceae bacterium, assembly GCA_051884615.1. Taxonomy (GTDB): domain Bacteria; phylum Verrucomicrobiota; class Lentisphaeria; order Oligosphaerales; family Oligosphaeraceae; genus UBA1724. The sequence continues at coordinate 33,017 of JBJEVT010000003.1, read as the reverse complement.
CTGCCCGGACAATCCTGACGAGCCCTCCGGCGATCCAGAGCAGCGGAAGGAGAAGTTGCGTCACGAACTGGAGAGAGCCATTCAGGGGGCGCGGCGGAGTGGTCTTTCGGAGGCTTTGGTCACGGTCATGGGAGAAGAACATGACCTCTGTCCGGACATCGTTCCTCTGGTGGAGGCGTTGTCCCGGGTTTATGCTCCCCAGGGAATTCAGGTGGGTTTCAGCACGCATCTCGCCTATTGCGAATCCATTGGGGATTGGGAGATGGCGCCGGTATTTGGGCCGGAGGATGATTTCTCCAGGATTTTCACGGGATGTCACGTCACCCGGAACGAGAGCAAGAGACTTCCTCGTCAGGTGGAAAATGTTGTCCATGCCGCTTTGAACAGCGGGGCGGAGATCCCCCAGGGGATTTGGGAGAATCTGGCTCTTTTGCAATTCCATGACGCCATCTGTGGTTGTCACATTCCGGAGAATGGGGAAAGGCTGGGGGAAATTGGCCAGGCTTCCTTGGGCGCTTTGGCGAACCTTCCCCAAGCGCTTCCTTGGCATCCCCTGTTGCCCTCCCTCGGAGGGAGTCAGGAAGAGGAGCGGGAGGAAATCCAGGGGGAGGTTCTTCATGGGGGATGGCGCATTTTGGGGCGCGGCGGCGTGGTGGAGGGGTTACAGTGGGGCGGGTTGCCCGTGCCCGTGCCCCAATTGGTGGCCCGGGAGGAGCATGGCACTCTATGGACAGAAGAGTATGGCGAATCCCCGTCCCATTCTCTTTTCCAGGAGAGTAGAAGTCGATTCTGCCAGGAGGGAGAGGTGCTTTCCCTGCGAACGGAGTATTTTGACGCCGCCTTCCGTCGCTATTGGCCAGGTTTTTCTCGGATTCGGGCCATTCGGATTCTACGGCTTCATCGGGACTGTCCGTGGATGGAGGTGGATCTCCATCTGGACTTTCTGGGAAACTCCACCGAGTTCGCCCTGCGTCTATCCTTGCCGGGGGAGGATTGGCGGGAAGGGGAGGGGGATTCTCTTTTTGGCACCTGCCACCGGAAGGAGTATCCCCGGAAATTTCCCTGCGGAGACGCTTTCCCCGTTTCTCACTTCCTGTCCTTCGGGAAACGGTTCCTGTGGCTGAACGAGAACACTCCGGCCCATGCCTTCCGACAAGGGGGAATGGAAAACCTCCTCCTGCGTAGTCCAGTGAAACGGTGGGCGCCTTGGTTCCCCGTCACCCCCGAGACCTTCCATTGGGACAATGGCCCCAAGGAGTACCACTTCGCCCTCTGCGGGGATGCGGGGGCATATTGTCGTGGGGAGTGGCACCGTCTGGGGATGGAGTTCCCGTTGGCAGCGCAAAGGATTCCCTGGACTCCCCTGGTGCCTCCCGGTTGGGAGACGTTGCCGAAGGAGGTGGTGCCTGCCGGCAAGGATCGGGAGGGAGCATGGTGGTTCTTCAACGCCTCTGGTCAATCCCAACACTGGGAGATGGCTGACATGACCTTCGGTCCTTGGCAGCTTCGTCGGGAAAAACACCATGGATAGTTCACGTCCTCGTCAACTCTTATTTGTCGCCTCAGCCAGTGGGGAAGGACAATTCCGTCATCTTCTGGATCCGGAACTGGTGCGCAGATTGGAGGCCCGGGGATTCCAGTGCCACGGATGTTTTCTCTCCCAATTGGGAGAGTCCCATCTTCGGGAGTGTCATTGCCTGGTGCTGATGCGCACTCCCATGCCAGGACACGGCCAGGATGACAGCGCGCTTTTCCGCCAATGGATCCCGCCCATTCTCCATGGAGTGTCGCAGGGGATGGGATTGATGATTTTCTTCTCGGAATCCTATGGGCGAAGCGAGGGAACCCTGGCGGAATTGCTGGCCCCTCTGGAGGCACAATGCGTCTTCAACGAAATCCGGGAGGAGAATCCTTCGCGCCGGGGAAGAATTCCCAATCTGGATGGGGGGGATACGGTGCTGGCGCAGTGTTTTGTTCCCGGCATTTCTGCGTTGGAGGTGGTGGTGGGTGGCGGACACGGCACCCAGCAATTGACCTGTCAACACCTTTCTTCCGCCTGGTCACCCCTGCTCCGGGGAGCGGAAAGTTGTGTCAGTGCTCCCTTCTCCCAGGGGAATTACGCCCATGGGGGAGCCGGTGCCGTGAGGGCGCCGGTCTTCGCCGCCACCCGTTCCTACGGGGCAGGGCAGGTGGTGCTTTTCCCTGCTTCGGCTCCCCTTTGGCTCTCCAGTGGCTATCTTGAGCGCTTCCAAGGCTATCTTCTGGAGCAGAGGGAGGGAGCGGGATTGGCATTTCTTTTGGCACTTTTTGGGCGGACAGCCAGCGAAAAGACGAAAGTGGAGCCGGCGAAGAGTCTTTGTTCCTTGTCTTCCGAGGGGGAAGGGGAACGACGATTCTCCTTCCGGTGCGTCTCCGAGGAAGAACAGTCCAGATTGCATCGCCGCCACCCTTTCCGGATGTTTTTGGGAAGTTTGCCTGCTGGCATGGACCGAGAGGAGTTTTGCCATCGCAGCGTGGCGGCAGGTGTGGAGATTCTCATCCTTTTGGAGAATTATGCCTCCCTTACGCCAGAGGGGTGGAAAGCGTTCCGGGAGTGGTGCGGGCGGCAGAGTGCGCTGGTAGTGGAGCCTGGGTACGAGCAGGTGGACGAGGAGGGGAATGCCAGTGTGGTCTTTTCCGTGGAGGATCTTCCGGAGCAGCGCCTCCGCTATCCCCATTCCAATCTGCTGGAAGACCTGCTGGTGAAGCGGAACGGCTACGCCGCCGTCTATGCCCGCACGGGGAAAAACCGCTATCCCTTGTGGCGCCAAGGAGGGTATAACTTGGTGGAATATACAGGGAAATCCTCCTTGGAAGAGTATCTTCGACGGGTGGGCAGCGTCAGTGCTCTCAGTCCGGTCACCGTCAATCGGGGGAAGGACCCTGCCCGGGAGCGATGGCATACCTATGTGCTGGCTCCCTCTGTGACAGAATGGCGAAAGGGAGTGACGGAAAATCGCCATCGTACCTTTGTGGCCACCGGCGCCTGCCGTCTGCGGGATTTCGGGTTGTATGGGCCGGGATTGATGGACGACGATTGGGAAGGATATTGGTATGAATGGGACGAGGGAGAGACCGCCACCTTGGAAATCTCCTTGGAGTCAGATTCTCCTTTTCAATGGATTGTGGTGAAGAATGGCACCCAGGAATTCCGGAGGTATGGGGGAGGGGAAAGGGTGTTTCGCCATCGGGAAACCTTGGTGTTGCACGAGGATCTGCGATTGACCCTGTCTGCCCAGTGTGAGGATGGAAGCCGATTGATCGCCAGTTATCCCTTGTATACGAGAAATCGGCATTTCTGGGCTCACCTGGGAAGCGATCAGATGAATGACTATCACAACGTCTTCCAGGAGGAGGAACGGGGGATGCTGGGCATTGGCCGCCGTTTCTATGAACCCTATGGTTTCGTGACCTGTGGCTTCGCCTGGGGGGATTATGTGCGGCTCACCTCCTCCGTCCCTTGGTCCTCTTTGATGCCCTCCGGCATTGAGGTCTCGAGCATGACCGCAAATTTCAAGTCTTTCCATCCCAGTCCCTTGGCTTTCCTTCCTGGGGGACGGTGGGATTATCTGAACGACCAGGAGCGTTGGTTGGGGCGATGCACGGCAGAGGAGCATCGTCTCTCCTGCCTTTGTCGAGGCAGTTGGCAAGAGCATTCCGGGGCTGTGTGGCGGGGGCATGGGGGGCGATGTTTTCGGCCCACCTGGGTTACCCAAAGGAGTCGTCTCTGGTGGCTGGAGGGGGAGTTGGAGATTCCCCGTTGGCTTCCCCGTTCTTCCGTGGAGGTGCGTTTTCACCTTGTTCTTCATTTCCTGCGGAGATACGCTGTTCCGAAAGAGGGGGTGGTGGTGGGGCAGTCCCTCCATCTTCTCAAGCCGGGGCTGCGTTTGAATGGCGTTCCCCTGGAGGAGTTGCTTCAGCCGGGCATTTCCCCCTTGCCCGAGAGTAAGGAATGGGACATTCAGAACTGTCCTTCCCTTTTGAGAAAAGCGTCCTGTGGTCCGTCCCTTGACTTCAAGGAGGCATTGGAAATCACAGGGGATCCCTGCGGTGTCTACCATTTTCATCCTTCCCCGGAGATGGCTGGTTCCTGGAGGGTGCATGCCTGGCGCTGGGGGGAGGAAGGATTCCTTCTGGCCTATGCCTGGCAGGAGATCCGTAATGTTTCCCCGGGAGAGAGCCTCTCCCTAGAATACTGCATTTCCTTGGAGCCTACACGATGAACCGTTGCTTCTCCATTCTTCCCCTGCTCTTCTTAGCCGCTGGATTCCTTTTTTCGCCGCTCCTTCCCGGAAAAGAGAGAATCCCTGTCCTCTGTCTCGCCTCCCTGGATACGGCCAGCCAGGGACTGGACGGGCTGGATCCTGTCGCCGTGGAGGCCTATGCGCAGGAGGGATTCGACCTGGATTTCGGCTATTATCAGGAAGTGACCCGGGAAAAACTCCGCCAGTATCCTCTGGTGGTGGGCATGATCCCCCAATTGCATGCCGGAACCCAGGCCATCACCCCGGAATTGGGGGAGTGGTTGGACGAATATCTCCGGGAGGGAGGAGGCCTGATTTTGCTTCCCGGTCCCAGCTACTATGCCATAGATGATTTTCCTCGCCAGCTCAATCCTTTTCTAGAACGATATGGGGTGAGGGTCTGCAATGACATCCCTATGGATCGACGCCCCGAAAACACTCTGGTGCAGGTGCGTGGACTGGCTTACCGATATCTGAAGACCACGGCTTTGCATCGGAGCCATCCCGTCACCCGGGAAATCCCCTTTCTCTATCTTCCCCTGGATTTTAGCTATGCCTATGTGCGCACCTACACCATGAGCCAGCCATCATCGGAATGGACCATCCTGGTGACGGGAGAGGAGAGTTGCGGCTCCTATCTTCGGGCAAGCATGGCGACGGGAATGCCCCAGGAGGGGCTCTGGCGGGAACGTCCTCCTTTTCTGGCCCTCCGGGAAGTGGGCAAGGGAACATTGGCTCTCTTCACCACCGCCTCCCGCTATTTTTTCTACGACGCCTTCCACTGGGCTTTCGGAGAGGGATTTGTCTTGCGGGAGGGCCATGGGCTGGCCTTGATGGCGAATCTGCTTCGCTATGCGGCCCGGAATGCTCCTCCGCCGACCATCCCGCAAAAGACCCCCCCTCTTTCTCCCAGAACCCGGGGAAATGTGTCGGTGAGCCAGGATCTCCGTCAATGGTATCGCCAGGTGATGGAGGAACGCGTGCCCGAAGGCTTTGGCGTAAAAGGCTATGTCCAAGTGGGAGGTGTGACGGATGTGCTATATCGGCGGAAGGTCGGGCAGGGACGTCTGCCAGAGCCCTCCCGGAACTGGCTGGTGCGGCGGCCCTGGATGGACATTTTCCATCCCACCGCGGCCAGTGGGCGAGGGGCAGATGAGGGGGGATTCCGCTATCGTTTTGATGACTTGCAAGGGGATCGTCGTTGCCTGGTGGGGCTTTTGGTTTGGAGCACCCAACCGGAGGGAGCCCGGGATTTGGTGGTCTCCTGGGTTGACGCCGACGGCACGAGTCATCTGTTGGGGGAATTGCCTTTGCCACGCTTGGACCAGAAGGAGGGGCCGTTTTTCCAGCTCTGGGAACTCCCTCCCGAAGCCTTGGAACAAGGATATGCCTTGCTGGATTTCCGTCGGAGCGAGGGGGGAACGGGAGAATTCACTCTTCTCTCTGAGCTTTGGCTCTTTCAAGAAGGGGCCCCGTCCCTGACGCCCGATCAGCTTGTGGCGCAATATGGAAATCCCGCCTTCGGGATGGAATTGCTGCCAGAAGAGCGTCAATGGCATCGGGGTGTCGTCTGTCTGGCCCCAGAGGGACAGGAGAAATCCTTGCAGGAAGCTGCAGAGGGGATGGGAATGGATTTCCTGATTTTGCTCCAGCGGGGGACGGAAAGCGAAAGCTTCGCCCGGCTTTCCCAAGCTTGCCACTCTTTTTCCCGGGGAGGCTTTCAAGCCATTCCCGGATTCCTCTGGGAAAGGGAGGAGAGTCCAGGAACTCCGGGGGAACGAGCCTGGTTCGCCGGCCCCATCCAACGGATGCCAACCCGGGAAGAACAGAGAAATCCTCGGGAACTCTTCTGGAAATTCTTTGGCGGAGAGTTGGCTGGGGGGAGCCGGGTGGTGGGAAATCTTCTGCCCAATCCCCACAACGAAATGGCACCCTGGCATTTGCGATTCTGGAGAGGATGGGATCTTTCGGAGAACCCCAAGAGGGCGCAGGAACAATTCCTGCGCTTGACGGCGGAGGGCTATGCCCCCCAGCCTCGGGGAATGGCCACCTGGAAGACGCCGGGAAAATGGGAAGGATGGCACCTGGAAATTCCTACCCCCCCAGGGGAAAAACCCTGGGATTTCTCCTACGCTTCCTGCGCTAGCTCCGGCCCACGATTCCAACAGGTCTCCTTCTCCTCCGATCTGACACGGGACGGAGAACCGGGGAACGGCGAGGTCTTTCGAGAGGGACTTTGGACGGTGGCTTCCCTGAAGGCCTCCTATACCCACCCTATTGTGCAGGCCACCCTCTACGGCGGGGGAAGAATCTTGCGTCGTTTCTATCCCCATAGCGCCCAGGTGGAATGGCATGAACCGGTCCGCGTCGACCGTCAGATGGCCTTGTACTGGGTGTTGGAAGGGGAAGACGGCACCTGGGCTGCCACGGGCTCCTACTCCTTCACGGATGAGCGGATGCGGGGATTGATGTGTGCCGACAACCAGAACTCCATCTGCTCCGTCTCCCAGGCCCCCAGTGCTTTTGTGCGGGACGAACGGGAATTGTATCTCCAACATTCCTACTGGCATACCGGGGAGGCCCAAGGTCAGTTGGGCATCATGCAGGATGCCCGGAATCTGGTGCCCCGGGTGATTGAAACCGGAATCATCCAGGTATGCAAGGCGTTCCAGCCCATGCCTGTCCTCCAAAGGAAGGAGGGAACGCAGGAGGACCACATGGCGGCTGCCATGTCCATTGTCTCCGCTTCGGGAGAGGCCAATCACATTCGATACCGCTTCCAAGAGCCGGAAGGGATCCTGGCTTCCCAGGTGGATTTGACGGCCTTCCGGCCTTCTCCCAAGGGAGAGACGACGGTGCGCGTGGAACTGGAACTGCGGGCGCAGAAGGCCCTGGCGGCAGAGGAGGTGGTTTCCCTGCGTCTGATGAGCCTGGGGCTCATGCCCTCTCTGCCTGCGCGCTGGAAGTATGTGGTGGAGACTCCCTCCGGAAGGGAAACGGGGGAGCTCTCTTCCCTTTCCCTCCCCCTTTCCCTCCCTCTGGCTCCCCGGGGGGGCGTGGCGCTCTTCCCCAGTGATCTGGCTGTCCCTCTTCTTTTCTCCCTTCAGGAAGAAAGGCTAGACCTCCGTTTGGACGTGACGAACGCATGGAATTGCCGGGAACGGGTGGGCGTCTATCTTCCCCCCGTTTCTTGGGAGAAAGGGCAGGTGCGGCGCTTCTCCTTCCTGGTGCAATTGTCCCAGAAAGCCTTTTCCGGGCCGGAGGAGTTGTCGGTGCGGAAAGAGGAGGTGCTGGGAAGAGGGAAGAAGGCTTTCGGGGGGGCACTCCAGGGAAGCCTCCTGGAAGAGGCGGAAGGACTGGATTTTCAAGCGGAGGAGGGGGCTGTGGTTTGGCGTTGTCTCGACAGGGGATCGGAGGATCCTCTGCCCTTGCGGATACGGGGACTGAATCCCCATGGGAGTGCCTTGGCTTTGTGGAAGGGGGACGAATGGCATCCTCTCCCTGTGGATGACGAGGGCGTGGGGTATTTTGCCCTGCCTGCGGGGGTGTCCGGCGAGGTCATTCTGGGGAATCCCATTCTTTGCGACAATCCGGACATCCGTCTGGAGTTTGCGGGTGTTTCCTCCCGGGGTGTCTCCTTCCGCGTGCACAACCCCCTGCCCGTGGCCAAACTTGTCCGTCTTCGCTCTCATCCCGCCTTCTCCCAAACAGAAAATTTTCCCGAGTTTGATTGCCTCCTCCGGGTGAATTCCGGCGCAGGGATGTGGATTACCGCCCAGGGAAAGACCTTGCAGGTGGACGCAACCCGCTGATGCCCTTCAAAAAAGGAAATATGATGATGCCTCGTGCCGCTGTCTTCTTCCTCTGTCTTCTGCTCCTGGCCTCCCTCCATGCCCGGACTACCGACGAGTCTCCGAAAGGAAATTTCGGCTTTGGGCGGGAGTTCTCTGCCTCTTCCGTGGCGGAAATCGCCCGTGAACTCTCCCTCCCTGAGGACACTCCCTATCTTGTCTTGATTTCCGACCTCCATTTCTTTCCTCCGGAATCGAGGGATGCCCAGGCAACGGATGGAGTCTACGCCAAAAATGTGCCAGAGGATGTAGAAGCACTAGTGGATTTCCTAAAGCGCCTGGATCCCGCCCCTTCCATGGTTCTCCTGGCGGGGGACCTGGTACATCAAGGCACTCCCGAGGCCTATGGACAACTCAAGGAGCTTTTTTCCCAACTGCCGGGAACCCTCCCCGTGATGGCCATCCCGGGAAACCACGACGACCGGGAGGCCATGGAGCAAATTCTGGAAGAGGCATGGACAAAGCAACCCATACGGAAGGTGGGAGGATGGACGATTGTGGGGTTGGACACGGGACGCCAGGGAACTCTTTCCGAGACGCAACAGAGCCTGCTTCGCCAAGGGGTGGCGGAGGCAGGGGGGGCTCCCCTCCTGATCCTTACCCATCATTCCCTGGTACAGCAACCCGGTTGGGAGCCAATACGCCCTCTGCGGGAAACTCTCCTCCGAACCACGGGGATGGGAGAACAGGAGATCTGGATGGTCAGTGGACACGCACACGCCAATTTCCTCTTCCAACTTTCCTGCCCGGGATATCCCCTCCGTCCCATGCTGACCCATACGGCGGGCAGCAGCGCCTACGGGTATGACACTCCTTCTCTCCGTCTTCTCTTCTTGGATAAGGAAAAAATGCTGGCCACTGTCCTTTGGAGATTCCGGGAGTCCCCTCCTGTGGCACGGGTGGATCCTCCCTGGAGGGAGTGGCCCCTCTATGAGAATGGCCCTCTGGATCCCCGTCTCCTCTTGCAAGAATGGCAGGGAGGCCAACTCCAGGAAATGGCGTGGGAATGGAGGGGGGTGGGAGAACATCCAGACTATTGCTATGTGGACGGGGACGGGCGGATGCTTCTCGTCATCCCCGTGGTGGAGTACGCCGCCTATGCCCCTCTCACGGTGGAGCTGGAGGTGGAATCCGATTGTCGCCTCAGAGGAGGACTCTCCCCGGAGGCCCTAGAGGAAATTTTTGATTCCCGGGGGCGCATTCCCCGGAAAATCATCTCCTGGGAGGTGCCGGAAGAGGGGAAATACGGACTCCTTTTCCTGGAGGTCTGCGACAGGACTCCCCAGGATGGCTTCGGCGCCTTCCTCCGAAAAGTGCGCCTCTTGGGGAAAGAAAAGGAGGTGCTGCCATGAACATGCATCCCGTGGATTGGACCATTCTGGGACTCTTGCTTCTGGCCCTGATTCTCACTCTCCGCCACTTCCGCCGCCATGTCCATTCCTGCACGGATTTTCTCGCGGCAGGACGCCTGGGAGGACGATATCTTCTGGCGATTTCCTCGGGCATGTCCGGGGTGGGGGCGGTCACCATCATCGCCGCTTTCGAGATGAGTTATGCCGCCGGCTTCCCTCCTGTCTGGTGGGGCTTTTTGTCTGGCGTTACCGGCATTGTGGCCGCTCTCTCGGGATGGGTTCTCTACCGCTTCCGGGAAACCCGTGCCCTGACGCTTCCCCAGTTTCTGGAAATGCGGTATAGCCGACGGTTTCGCATCTTCGCTGGCTGTCTGGCCTGGATCTCTGGAGTGGCAAACTACGGGATCTTCCCCGCCGTCTCCCTCCGGTTCTTCCTCTATTTCTGCGGGATCCCCGAACAATTCTCTCTCTGGGGCACAGAATTTCAGACTCTCCCCTTGCTCATGGCCGCCGCCTTGGCTCTGGGAGCCTGGTTCGCCATTTCCGGAGGACAGGTGGCCATCATGGTCACGGATTTCCTTCAGGGAATGTTCTGCAATCTGGTCTTCCTGGCGATCCTAATCTTCTTCTTCACCCGTTTCTCCCGAGAGACCATCGTCTCCACACTGGTCTCCCTGGGAGAACAAGCACCCCAAGCCTCCCTGGTCAATCCCTTCCACACCGGGGCAGTGCGGGATTTCAATCCCTGGTTTTTCCTGATCAACACCGTCGCCGCATTCTATAGCGTGGGCGCATGGCTGGGCTCCCAGGGATTCCAGGTGGCTGCCAAATCCCCCCATGAACAGAAAATGGCGGGATTGCTGGGAAACTGGAGGGCCATTGTCCAGAACATCCTATATCTGTTCATTCCCGTCTGCGCCCTGGTGGTCATGCATCATCCCGATTTCCTCCCCTTGGGGCGTCAGGTGCAGCAGACCTTGGACACGGTGAAGAATCCTCAAATCCGGGAACAGCTGGTGGTGCCTATGGCTCTGCTGAAACTCCTTCCCCCGGGAATGATGGGACTCTTTGTGGCGGTGATGTTCGCTGCGATGTTGAGTACGGACAATACCTATATGCATAGCTGGGGCAGCATCATGGTCCAAGATATTCTCATGCCCCTCAGAAAGAAGCCTTTCTCTCCCAAAGCCCATCTCCTGGCACTGCGCATTTCCATCGCTTCCGTGGGAATCCTCGCCTTCTTGATTAGCCTCTTCTATCGACAAACCCAATACATCATGCTCTATTGCAATATCACCGGGGCCATCTTCCTGGGCGGCGCCGGGGCTGTGATCATTGGAGGACTCTATTGGAAAGGGGGAACTACCCTCGGAGCCTGGTGCGCCCTCATCCTGGGCTCCCTCTTGGCCACGGGAAACATCCTCTTGTGCCATCTGCTACCTCCTTGGTTCCAAAACGCCCAGGGTAGACCTCTCCTCAATGAACAGTGGGGCTTCGCCCTCTCCATCGCCGGGGCCGTGGTGAGTTATCTCCTAGGTTCCTTCCTGGAACGTCTCTGGACGGGAAGAAGGGAGTTCTGCCTCGATCGTATGCTCCACCGCAACCAATATGCCGACGCCCAAAGCGCACACCCCGCCAAGGGACTCCGCGCCCTAGGGTGGAGCGAGGAGTTTACCACGGGAGATAAGTTCCTCTTCTTCGCCAGCCTGGGATGGACCCTCCTCTGGTTCGCCGTGGGTATCCTTTTGGCATTCCTGGAAGGCCTGAATCTTATGTCCGAAGAACGGTGGGCGAATTTCTGGTTCTGGTATGTGGCCGGAGGATTGGTGGTGGGGGGCGCGACAACGCTGATGTTCCTCCTGGGGGGATTCCGGGATATGGTCCAACTCCAAAAGGATTTGATGACCGAAAGAAAAACAATCCCCAATGCCCCGAGGGACGATGGCTGGGTGCCCACGGAGGAACAAAAGGAGGAGGGGGGAGACGCAGGGAGCCACGAGAAAAGAACTATATTGTAACTGTTTGCAATCTTTCGCCATTTCCTTGGTGGCATGCCAGGGAGAGGGCGCAAGAGGAGAAAAGGACCGGAATCATGTCAGGAAAGGAAATGGATTTTTCGAAGCTGGGGAGTGTTCGTCGGAACGCTCCCCAGCCTTTGTATCTTCAACTCGTGCAGCGGCTCAGTGCATGGATGGAACAGATGGGCCAGGAGGGGCAGGATGCCCTTCCCTCCGAACGGGAACTCTGCCGTCTCTTCTCCGTCAGCCATACCACGGTGCGTTTGGCCTTAAAGGAACTGGAGGTCTCTGGACGCCTCCTCCGGGTTCCCGGCAAGGGGACCTTTCTTTCCGGGAGGCCCGCTGAAAATCTATCCGAAAAGACGGTTTACGGCGTGGTTCTTGAAGAGCTTTCCCAGGGGGGAATGACGGACTTTCGTCTCCGTCTGCTCCAAGGAGCCAGCCGCGAGGCCATGAGACGAGGCGTTTCTCTGATGTTTCTGGGCCAGGAGGATGGGATTTACAGGGAACTGTGCCGTGCCGGGCGCCTGTCGGGCCTTCTCATCGCCAATCCCATGATGCCTGTGGAAATCCTCCGTGATTTACGGCAGATGGAAATCCCTCTGGTGACTGTGGGACGTTCCCTAGTCCAAGGGCTTCCTTGTGTGGACAATGATAATGTGGCGGTAGGGGAGGCCATGACGGAGCATCTTCTTTCCCAGGGGTGTCAGAGGGTGGGCTTTATTGGATTGGAAAAGGGCTTCACGGTCACGATAGATCGTCTAGCGGGGTACAAGCGTGCGTTGAAACGTCATGGCCTGACCGCCACGCGGAGTAGGATTTTCTTCCAGAAGCCAGGGGAGAAGGCAGGATATCAGGAAGCAAAGCATCTTCTGGAGGCGGAAGTGGACGGCATCGTATGCATGGATGATCTGATTGCCATGGGGGTGCTTCACTGCCTCCATGAGTCCTCCGTGCCATGTCCGGAGAAAGTGGCTGTGGTGGGGTGCAATAACTCTAGTTTTGCCGAATATTCCTTCCCTCCCCTGACTTCCGTGGATATCCAGGCGGAGGAGATAGGAGCCGAAGCCATTCGCCGGCTGGAGGCCCTCCATCGCGGGGAAGATGATGAGAGGGAGGGTAGATTGCTTTCTTTCCACCTGCGAGAACGGGAGTCGGGAGCCAAACGAAAGAAAAAGTGACTCCGTGACCAGAGATATCAAGAGCATGCCCCCTGCGATAGGCCTGACATAGGGAAGGATGTCACCCCACGCCGGGGACGCAGGAGGCAGGAAACAGATCCTCCCGAAAAAAGGGAGGCAGGAAAAATTTGTTGTGCCTGTTTAGCCTCACCCCCCCCGAAGTGAGAACGATGGGCTAGCGTCTCCCCCCCTTTTTTTTAGGATCGCCGCAGTGCAAGGGGTGCCACGTTCTCTCGTAAACGGGGGAGATGCCCATATAGGGTGGTGGAGTATGGGAAGCATGCTCGCACCCCTTCTGTGTTTGCCTTTTGTGCGTTCCCCGCGCTGAAGAAAAGTGGCGGCGCTGGATTTTTGCCTACATGCTTTCCAGGGTGCGGATAGTGAGGGTGTGGAGGCCGTCTCCGATGATCTTTCGGGTGGCTTCGCAGAGAGCCACCCGGGCGGCTTTCACCTGGGGATCCTGGGCGCTCTTCACCGGGCAATTCTTGTAGAAGGCGCTGAATCCCTTGGCCAGATCCAGGAGATAGGCCGCCACCACGGAGGTGTCCAGCTCCCGGGCGGCCTTGGCCAGGGCGTCGGGATATTTCGCACAGAGGAGAGCCAGGCGGCGCTCCGGTCCTTCGGCGAGCACTTCCCACTGGGGGGTCTGTCCCCGGAGTTCCTCCACGCCGGGCTGGCGCAGGAGGGAGGAGAGGCGGGCGTAGGCGTAGAGGACATAGGGGCCCGTGTCTCCCTCGAATTTGATGGCGGCGTTGGGGTCGAAGGTGATGGTGGTGCGGGGAGAGACTTTCAGGAGCATGAACTTCAGGGCGGCCATGCTGATGACGTCTGCCCGCTCCTCCAGGTCGGCGGGGGGTTCCTGGCCTTCCGGGACTCGTTCCAGAGTGGCTTCCCGGGCCAGGCGGGCCATTTCGTCAAAGAGGTCGTCCGCATCCACCACGGTGCCTTCCCGGGACTTCATCTTGCCGGTGGGGAGATTCACCATGCCGTAGGCCATGTGGGTCAGGCGGTCGGCCCAGGGATATCCCAGGGCCTTGAGGATGGTGAAGAGGACCTTGAAGTGGTAGATCTGCTCGTCGCCCACCACCCAGATCTGCTGATCCGGCTGGAAATCCTGCTGTTTCAGGAGGGTGGTGCCGATATCCTGGGTGATGTAGACGCTGGTGCCGTCGCTGCGGAGGACCACCTTGGTGCCGAAGGAGGGGTCGTGGAAATCCATGATGACGGCCCCGTCCTGCCGCTTTTCGAAGACGCCCCGCTCCAGTCCCTGGAGGATGATGTCCTTGCCCAGCTTGTAGGTCTGGCTTTCCAGGTAGAGCTTGTCGAAGGCGATGCCCATGCGGCGATAGGTTTCCTCAAAGCCCTGGAAGACCCAGCCGTTCATCTTCTGCCAGAGGGCCCGCACCTGGGGCTCTCCCGCCTCCCAGTCCTGGAGCATCTTGGCGGTGGCCTGGCCCAGCTCCGTCTCCAGGAACAAATCCTCCGACTCCTTCGCCGCCAGCTCGGGACGCTCCTCCTTCAACTGGGCAATCTGCCGGGAGAGTTCCTGGTTGTAGCGCACATAGAAGTCGCCCACCAGATGATCCCCCTTCTTGCCCGTGCTCTCCGGGGTGCATCCCTCCCCGAAGCGCTGGTAGGCCAGCATGGACTTGCAGATGTGGATGCCCCGGTCGTTCACCAGATTCACCTGGGTCACCTGGTGTCCCGCCCGCTTCAGCAAGGAGGCGGTGGACATGCCGATGGTGTTGTTGCGCACATGGCCCAGATGCTGGGGCTTGTTGGTGTTGGGGGCGCTGAACTCGATGAGAATCTTCCGGCGCTCCGAGGCCGGCAGCACCTCCTGCTCCAGAATGTCCCGCCCCACGGTGTCCCGCATCAGGGCGGCGGGCTTCAACGTGATGTTCAGGAAGGCTTTTGCCACCTCGCACTTCTCCACATCGGGATGGCCGGCAAGCTGCTCCGCCACCTTGGCGGCCAGGGCCATGGGATTGGTGCGAAGCGCCTTGCCCAGGGGGAAGCAGGAGAGGGTCACATCCCCCTCGATGCCCTCCGGGCACAGGTCCACCGCCAGCGGCGGCAGAGGGGCATTCAGTTCCTTTTCCAGACAGGCGTGGAGATCATCGAGGAAAGCAAAGCGCATGGAAGGCTCCAGGGAGAAGAGAGGGGAGAGGTTGTTATTTCCGGATGGCGGCGGAGTTTCCGTGGGCGTCCAGGCCCTCGGCGGCCGTCAGGCGGGCCAGGGCGGGCTGCTCCTTCAGGAGGGCCTCCCGGTCGTAGGAAATCAAGCTGGTGCGCCGGAAGAAGGCGTCTCCGGTGAGGCCGTTGAAGAAGCGCGCCGTGCCCCCGGTGGGCAGCACATGGCTGGGGCCCGCCACATAGTCTCCCACGGGCTCCGGGGTGTAGCTCCCCAGGAAAATGGCGCCCGCCGCCGTGATCTTGGGGGCCAATGCCCAGGGATCCGCCACCTGCAGCTCCAAATGCTCCGGCGCATACTGGCTGGCAATCCGTGCCGCATCCTCCAAATCCCGTGCCTCCACCAGGAACACCCCCTGGTCCAAAACCTTCTGGACGCACTCCTGACGCCCCAGGGCGGCCGCCTGACGGAGAATCTCCTCCCGCACCGCCTCCAGCAGGGAACGGCTGGGAGACACCAGCACCGCCTGCTCCCGCCCGGAGCCATGCTCCGCCTGGGAAAGCACGTCCGCCGCCACATAGGCGGGATTGGCCGAATCATCCGCCACCACCAGAATCTCGGAGGGTCCCGCCACCAGATCCAGGGCCACGGTGCCGTAGAGGGCCCGTTTGGCGGCCGCCACATAGGCGTTGCCGGGGCCGCAGATCTTCTCCACCTTGGGGATGGTGGCGGTGCCGTAGGCCAAGGCGCCCACCGCGTAGACGCCGCCCAGGCGATAGACCGCCGTGGCGCCCGCCGCCCGGCAGGCATAGAGCAAAGCGGGATGGATGCCCTTGGTGCCGCCGGGAGGCGTGCAGACCAGAATCTCCTTCACCCCGGCCGTCCGGGCAATGGCCACCGTGTGGCACACCGTGGAGACCAGGGGCGCCGTGCCCCCGGGGATGTAGCATCCCACCCGGTCCAGCGGATGGAACTGCTCGCCCAGCACCACGCCGGGACGAGGCGAATACTGCCACCCCTTGGGCAGGGTGCGGCTGTAGAAATCCTGGATGTGCGCCACCGCCAGATCAATGGCATCCCGATCCTCCCGGGAGACCTGCTCGCAGGCACGGGAAATCTCCTCCTCCGCCACCAGGAACTGCTCCGGCGTCAGCTCCGTGTGGTCGAACTCCCGGGCGTACTGGCAGAGCGCCTCGTCTCCCCGGAGACGGACTTGCTGGAGGATGGCCTCGGCGGCCTGGGCAATCTCCTGGGAATAAGCCTCCCGGGAGAGCATGGCCTGAAGACGGGCGGAAAAATCGGGGGTGTCGCGGAAAAGGATTTCCATGTTCTGGAAGAGAAAGGGGAGCGGGGAAAAAGGGGGGGGATGGCCGGGGCGCGGGTCAATAGACGACGGGGAAGCCGTCGTCGTCATCGTGGTGGTGGTGTCCGCAATGGCAGTCGGGACCATGATGGCAGGGTCCCCCGTGCTCCAAATCGATGTTGGGGTCCACCTTCACCAGGCAGAAGTAGTCCGCATCCCCCAGCAGCTTGGTGCCGTCATTGGGCGCCACCGTGGGGTAGGCGGAGGAAGGCACGGTGAAGATGGCGCCCTTGGCGGTCATGACATCCAGGTGCCCCTGGTTGATGGCGGCGCGCCCCCGCAGGGCGCGGCACTGGACTCTCCCCGTGGAGGGCTCCAGCACCTTCACGAACACCACGCAGAGTTTCTTGCCTTCCAGATAGTCCAGACGGTTGGCCATGACCGAAAAAGAGGGGGAAAGAAAGGGAGGGACGGGGAGAGAATCAAAGGAAAAAGACAACGGCCGACACAGGCGCTCTTCCAGCGTCCGGCCGGCCGATGGCGAAGAACGCCCCCGGACGCCCCCGCCACACCGCACCCCGCGCCCCTCAACAGGGCGACGGGGACACCGCAGGGCGGGAGACGACTCCGAAGGCGCCGGGAAAAAACTCCCCGGCCTAGCCGAGGCGCTTCTTCAGCTCTTCCAGCTGGTTCCAGATCTCCGCGGGCAGGGGGTGACCCTGGTCCGCATACTTGTTCAGCTTCTTCAGCCACTCCTCGAACTGAGGCAGGGTGGCCTTCCAGCCTTCCTTGTCCACGGACAGCAGCACCTTCTTGTCCTCGGCGGAGACATCCAGGCCGCTCATGTCGATGGCGTCATCGGTGGGCAGGTTGCCGATCTCGGTCTCCTTGGCGGCGGCGGTGCCGTCGCAACGCTCGAAGATCCACTTCAGGACGCGGCTGTTGTCGCCGTAGCCGGGCCACAGGAAGTGACCATCCTCGCCGCGACGGAACCAGTTCACATAGTAGATCTTGGGCAGCTTGGCGCCGGGATGCTTGCCAATCTCCAGCCAGTGCTTCAGATAGTCGCAGACGTTGTAGCCGATGAAGGGCAGCATGGCCATGGGGTCAAAGCGCAGCTGGCCGGCGCCGCCCAGCGTGGCGGCGGTCATCTCGGAGGACATGGTGGCGCCCATGAAGACACCGTGCTCCCAGGAACGGGACTCGTTCACCAGAGGCACCACGGTCTTGCGGCGGCCGCCGAAGAGAATCGCGGAGATGGGCACCCCTTCCGGGCTCTCCCACTCGGGGGCGATGACGGGGCACTGCTTGGCGGGGGTGGTGAACCGGGAGTTCTTGTGGGCGGCGGGGCCGGAGGGATTCCAGGCCTTGTTCCAGGGCCGGCGCAGCCAGTCCACCACAGTGCCGGGATCCTTCACGTCGCCGTCTTCCCACCAGTAGCTGTAGTCCTCGGTGAGGGCCACGTTGGTGAAGATGGTGTTGCCGCCATTGATGGTCTTCATGGCGTTGGGGTTGGACTTCATGGAGGTGCCGGGGGCGACGCCGAAGAAGCCGGCCTCGGGATTGATGGCGCGCAGCACGCCGTCCTTGTCAAAGCGCATCCAGGCGATGTCGTCGCCCACGGTCTCCACCTTCCAGCCGGGGAGGGTGGGGGTGAGCATGGCCAGGTTGGTCTTGCCGCAGGCGCTGGGGAAGGCGCCGGTGACGAACTTGTACTTGCCCTCGGGATTGGTGACCTTCAGGATGAGCATGTGCTCGGCCATCCAGCCCTCTTCCTTGGCCAGCACGCTGGCGATACGCAGGGCGAAGCACTTCTTGCCCAGCAGGGCGTTGCCGCCGTATCCGGAACCGAAGGAGATGATCTCCCGGGTGTCGGGGAACTGGGAGATGTACTTCTTCTCCACGGGAGCGCAGGGCCAGGGCACGTCCGCCTGGCCGTCCGCCAGGGGGGCGCCGTTGGAATGGACGGCGTGGATGTACTCCCGGCCGGCGTCGATCCGGTCCAGGATGGTCTGGCTGACGCGGGTCATGATCATCATGTTGACCACGACGTAGGCGGAATCGGTGATTTCAATGCCGTACTTGGCCAGGGGAGACTCCGGGTTGCCCATGGAGAAGGGGATCACATACATGGTGCGGCCCGCCATGCAACCGTCGAAGATCTTGTTGAACTCCTCCTTCATCTCGGCGGGAGCCTTCCAGTGGTTGGTGACGCCAGCGCCGGCCTCGTCCTTGGCGCAGATGAAGGTGCGCTCCTCCACACGGGCCACATCGCTCTTGTCGGAGCGGGCCAGGTAGGAGTTCACGGGGGTCTTCATCTTGATGAAGGTGCCGGTCTTGACCATCAGGTCGCAAAGGGCGTCATAGTGCTTCTGGGAGCCGTCGCAGAACTCGACCATGGCAGGCTTGCACAGGTCGATCCAGCCCTGAAGCCAGCCCTTCAGCTCGGCATTTTTCAGATCGTTCACGGTGATCATGGGGTTCTCCTCATTCCGTTTTCGGTGGGACATGGACCGGCCGCGGCTCACGCCACAACCCGGCCCCGATTGACGCAAAAATCCGTCAGAAATGGAAATTGACGTAATATAAAGGCTGGAGGGAAATCCGTAGGACACCTCCCCGCTTCCCACGACAATTCCCCCGCCCCCGCAAGTCCGTCAACGCCGCCGCCTCACGGCGGACCG
This sequence comes from Oligosphaeraceae bacterium, assembly GCA_051884615.1. Taxonomy (GTDB): domain Bacteria; phylum Verrucomicrobiota; class Lentisphaeria; order Oligosphaerales; family Oligosphaeraceae; genus UBA1724. Next base: position 14,211 of record JBJEVT010000003.1, on the reverse strand, counting down.
GGTCGCTCCGACTCCTGGAGGATCCGGTGGAAGAAGAGCTGGACGGCCTCCTCGGCGCGGAAATCCAGGACGTGCCCGCACTCGAAGAGCTCCTGGAGTTGGACCTCCACCCCCAGGCGGCGGCACTCCTGGAGATAGCGCCGGTTGGCTTCCAGGTTGCCGTCCATGTCCCCGCAGACCAGAAGCGCGGGGGGCTGTCCCGGGCGGGGCGGGAGATATCGTGCGCTTCCCAGGGTGGACCAGGCGGCCACGGGATATTGGGTCCAGTCCTGGAACCGGGCCAGGAAGATCCCCCCGCCGGAGAAGCCGAAGAGGAGCAGGGGCGGGCAGGTTTCCGGGGGACCGTATTCCCGTTCCAGGGCGTCCTGGAGCCGTTGGCCGGAGCCGTGTTCCGGGTAGTAGTATCCCCGTTTCCCCGGGCGCAGTTCCTCCCGGGGGGAGGCGAAGGAGGCCTCCGCCAGGGCCAGATTTTCCCGCCGGGCGAACTCCACCCAGGGAGGATGACGCACCATCCAGCCCCGACGGTCGTTGTATCCGCTGGCCAGCACCAGGATGCCCCGGGGATTCCGGGGAAGGGGACGATGCCACAGGATCTCTCCCGCCATGGTCTCTCCCGGAGGCACGTCCGGATGGTCCTGGTCGGGGACGGGCTTCTCGTTCCAAACGAGCCATCCCCCCAGGAAAAGCAGAACCACCCCGAGGATCAGAAACCCCCGGGGCGCCCACGGAGAAAGAGGACGGGACTTCTCCCCTGGCACCGTCATGGGACCTCCGGGAATCGGGCGGCGCCCCGCACGAAGTCCAGCCAGAGAATCTCGGGGTTTTCCGCCAGGGAAAGCCAGACCGTCTCCTCCTCCCCCAGGGGCGAGATTTCCTCCTCGCCCATGAAGACCCGCCGGGGACAGGGCAACTGCCTCAGCTGCTCCTCCTCGTCCAGGGAGAGGAGGGGATCCAGGAGGGCCAGATACAGGGGGCGGGTCACTCCGGAATCCTCCCGGCACAGGCGTCCCGCCATTTGCAGGGCAAGGCGCGCGCCCTCGGCGTTGCCCAGGAGCAGCAGAGGCAGGGGGGAATCCCCGTCCTGCCGGAGGGCGCGCCAGGCCTCCTCCAGGCGTGCCTCCTCCCTGGCGGCGTCATCCTGGGACATCTCCCCGTCGGGCGTCCCAGTCGGGCACACGAAGAACCGGGCCTGGGCGCCGTGGCGGTAGAGGCGTTCCGCGGCGTCCTGGAGGAAGCTGTCCCCCGCCTCCTGGTAGAAGAAGAAGGCGTCCATCTTCCGGGGCAGGGGGACGGCGCCCCGCAGAATCTTGTCCATGGGGCCCTGGCGCAGGGCGTGATTCACCTCCAGGGGCAATTCCTCCCAGGCGCTCTTCAAGGCGGCGCAGGGGAAATGGACCGTGGTGCCATCGGGCATCTCCATGTGCTCCGGCCACTGCTCCCGGGGAGGAATCTCGCCGGTGACGGGATCCTGGAGATCCACAATCGCCTGGAGGAAGCGCCACTTCCATTCCTCCGTCGTCCGGGAGGGGGCGTGGTGCTCCACCTTCTGTCCTTCCAGATAGGGAGGCACCTCCTCCCAGAGGAGCTGATTCCCCGAGGAGGCCGCCTGGCGCCGCAGCTCCCAGGAGGGCGTCGCCCCGTAGCACCCCCAGCTATTCAGGGCGAAGAGGGGCACGGGGCATTGGGGAGGAATGGGGTCGTATCCGCTTCCCCCGCTCCAGGCCGCCGCCAGAATCCGCTCCGGGAACGCCACCGCCATGTGCTGCGCCATGCCGCCCCCCGCCGATTCCCCGCCCAGCAGCAACTTGCCCGGGGTCAAGCCATACTGTTCCTCCAGCCAGGCTTTGGCGGCGAAGACCACGCGCCACCACCCCGAGGCATTCCGGGTGTAGTAGGGATGCTCTCCGCAATCCCCCGGCGCCGGGGAATCAATGGACAGCGTGAAGACGGTCCACCCGCTTCGGCGGGCGTATTCCAGGGCGGCGGCGGGCAGTCCCCTGGCGCGGATGGCCGGAGCCGCCCCCAGGAAAGGCGCCCAGAAAAGCACCCGGGAGGCGCTGGCGCGGGGCCGGTCCGTCCCCGCCTCCAAGGGCACCACATAATGGAGTTCCGTCGATGTGTTGAAGGGGAGCTCCACCCGGATCCGGGCCATTCCCGATTCCCAGGCTCCCCCCTCGATCCGGGCGGTGGAGACCAGACGGGGCTTCAGGAGAATCTGGCGCATCTGCCACCGCCATACCCCATAGCCCACCGCGCTCAGGCACAGCCAGACCAGTAACTCCAGGAGAATCCGATTCCGCCAGGAGGACAGAAAAGAAAGGGAAATTCTCATGAAAGGGAGGCTTCCCCCATGCGCCTCACATTCCGTCGCCGCCCAACTGCATCACCAGCTTGTCCGTGTCGCCGTCGCCGGAGTTGGAGAGATCCTGAAGATCGGACCAGCGCACCCCCTCCACATGACCATCGGCGAAGACGATGTTGCAGCGGCCCTCGTGACGGCAATACTGGCGCTGCACCTCCTCCAGGTCGCAGGAATACTCGTGGGCGATCATGTACCAAGCCACCCAGCTGCCGCCGTTGCCGGTGCAGTTGCAACGATCCAGGAACAGCACGAACCGGCCGGGCTCCTTCACTTTGCCGCCCTTGAGCCACTGGGAGCGCACGCCCAGGGTCCCGTACTCCTTGTCCACCTGGTTGTTGTAGCCCGCCGAGGCGTTGTATTGATAGCCCGACTTGGGACGCCGCCGCGGGGCCTGATCCCCCGTCCGGGTACGGTCCCAGTTGATCCACTCATACTCCCAGGCGTCCTCGCCGCTGAAATCCGGGCACAGCCACGGCTTCCAGGCGGCCTCGCCCCATCCCGTCACTTCATCCGGCGTGGGAAGCCCGCCCCGGGTGTTGCACATCAGGTTGAAGCAGTAATAGTAGAAGTTGTCCGCCAGGGCAACGCCCTCCGCCTTGCCCCACTTGGAGGGATGGTAGTAGTCGTCAAAGTCATCCTGGTAGAGGATGGTGCCCAGGCCCAGCTGGCGAATGACATTGATGCAGCTGACCCCACGGGCCTTCCCGCGGGCGCGGGACAGAGCCGGCAAAATCATGGCGGCCAGAATGCAGATGATCCCCAGGACGGTCAACAATTCAATCAGGGTAAACCGACGCGTCATCTGTGATGTCCTCCATGCGTTTGCCAAAGGCGGGGTGAAAATTTTGTCTTAAGATAACATGGCAACAACCCGGACACAAGCGGAAAACAAAATTTTCCCCGCCGAAATCCCTCCTATGGAATTATATAACATATTGGGGTGCAAATGATTATGAATATTAGCAAAATTTAGCGCCCCCCCGCCTTCCGCCCTCCGTGTACTCCGGGGTGGGCCGCAGGCGCCTCCGTGTGCTCTGTGTTGAAGCGGAGCGCCCTGCCCTCGTCCTTCAGAGTTGGCGGATTTCCAGGGCGTCCAAGCGGATTTCCGCCTGGGGGTTCGGTTCCTCCAGGGTGGAGAGCTTCAGAGTGATCTCCTTGCCCTGGGAGAGCTCCAGGGTGGCCAGGCGGGAATAATTCCCCTGGTAATACAAATTCTCCGTCTCCCGCTGGTCGGGGTGGAGAGGCGTCTCCCAGGTTTGTCCCTCGGCCTCCAGGCGAACGCTCCGTCGGGAATCCCAGGGTTTCCGGTGCCACATCTGCCGGGTAAGGAGCCGGATCTGGTATTTTCCCGGCGGCAGGAGGCAGGTCCACTGGATGGAATCCTGGGGATTGCCCCAGTTTCGCAGACCCATGGGGGTCATGAAGCTATGTCCGGCGTCCCCCATGGTTTCTCCGGCGGGTCCCACGAAGGCGCCCTCTCCCGCCTTCAGCTCCTTTTCCCCGTGGAAGAGTTTTCCCTGGGGAGCTGCCAAGGTGAGGATTCCATTCTGGAGACGGAGGCGGCTGTCGTAGCGGGGCTCCTCCCGGAACTCCATCACCGCCGGAAGATTCGTCCCCGCCAGAGCCTTCAAGCCGGAGAGCCGCCAATCCCCGTTGGGGAGGCGTTCCACCGGCACCGTGCAGGACACCAGTTCCCCCTCCACCCCGGACAGCAGGGCGGCATCCTCCGCTTTCTCCAGGGGGAAGATCCAGAGCTTTCGTCCCTTGCCCAGGAGGCGGCACCACTCCAGGGTCTGGGGAAGGGGATTGCGGCCGTCGCAATGGAGGGCCTCCCCGGTTTTCCGGTGCCATTGGGCCAACTCCTCCAGGAGCGTCCAGCAGGGAGCGGGAAGATCCCCCTGTCCGTCGGGGCCGAAATTCACCAGGAGATTGGCGCCGGCCTGTGCCGCGTCCAGGAGGATTCCCTCCACGGTGCGGGCGCTCTTCCAGTTATGGTCGTTGCGCTTGTAGCCCCAGGTGTCGTTGAGGGTGATGATGCCCTCGGAGGGGAAATCCTCGGGGGAGACCCCCGCCGGCACCTCGTTGTCCCCCAGCGTCCCGTAGTCCCCCATCTTCTCCACCCCGCAGATGCGGCTGTTGACGAGGCACTGGGGTTGCAGTGCATGGACCAGCTCCGTCAGTTCCCGGGCCCGTTCGCCGGTCACATCGGGGAAGGGGCAGTCTGCCCACAGGACGGAGATGGGGCCGTAGTTGGTCATCAGCTCCCGGATCTGGGGCAGCACCTTGCCCTGGAAATAGCGTCCGAAATCCTTTTCCTCCTGGTTGGGGAAATCCCAGTCGTTCCCCCAGGTGCAGATGCCCATGTTCTTGGCCACGGGACGGGGGTCGCAGCCGTCCTTTTCATGCCAGTCCAGGCAGTGGGAGTAATAGAGGCCCATCTTCACCCCGTGTCTGGCGCAGGCCTCCGACAACTCCCGGACGAAATCCCGGTGGCAGGGGGAGTTCATGCTGTTGTAGTCGGAGTATTGGGTGTCGAAGAGGCAGAAGCCGTCGTGGTGCTTGGCGGTGAAGACCAGGTATCCCAGGCCCGCCCGGGCGAAAGCGGACACCAGCTTGTCCGCATCGAAGGCCACGGGATTGAACTCCCGTGCCAGTTGGGAATACTCCTCGTTGGGAATCCGGAGCAGGGCCTGGAGCCACTCCCCGATGTAGTCCACCTCCTGTCCCTTCCAGACCCCGCCGGGAATGGCGTAAAGCCCCCAGTGGATGAACGCCCCGCAACGCAATCTCCGAAACCAGCTCTTGTCCATGGAAAATCCTCCTTCGTTCTTCCCTCCCGGGGAGGGCGCCCGCCCCCCCCCTCGCTCCCAGGGGGAGGCGCAGGGGGGAAGAGTATATTACCCCCTGCGCCGACGCAGGGGAGAAAAACCACATGCTTCGCCGCTCAACTCCCCGGCACCGCATACCGCGCCAGGGCAGCCAGGGAAAAGGCGGGAAGAGAATCCCCCGCGGCGAGCCCCAGCTCCCCCGCCAGCCCGCCGCGGATCTCCAGCACGCAGAAGACCTCGCCCACGCAGGTGTACCGCTTCAGACGGGCATGATACCGGCTCTCCGATTCCCCGGCGCGCCGGGGCTCCTCCACCGCCATGGAGGAAATCTGGAGAATCCTCCCCGACGCATCCAGGAAAATCACGTCCAGGGGAATCCGGGTGTTCTTCATCCAGAAGACCTGGGGACGGGGCGGCAGGGAGAGGAATGCCATGGCCGAGGTGTCGGGCAGGTGGGTTCGCCCCTGCATCCCCTGGGCCTTCTCCTGGACGGTGCAGGCCAATTCCACCACCTCGAAGCGCTGGGGGCCGATCTCCACGTCCCGCAGGATCTCCCCGGACGGCGCCGGGACGGCGCCCCAGAGGCAGAAAAGAAGGAAAATGAGCGTCTTTTTTCTCATGACCGTGGTACTATAACGGATTCCATGCCCACTACCTTTTCCATCAAGACCTACGGCTGCCAGATGAACGAACGGGATTCCGAGGCCCTGGCATGCCTCCTGGAGATGAACGGCCTCCAGGAAGTCCGGGAGGACGAAGACCCCGATGTGATGATCTTCAACACCTGCAGCGTCCGGGACCAGGCGGAACGGAAGGTCCTGGGCAAGGTGGGGCTGATGAAACGCCGGAAGCGGGAGCGTCCCGACCTGGTCTTGGGCATCATCGGGTGCATGGCCCAGCGCCGGGGAGAATCCCTCCTCCAGGAACTGCCTCACCTGGATTTCGTGGCCGGCACCGACCAGCTCCAGAACATCCCCGCCCTGGTGAAGGATTGCCTGGCCAAGAAGGGCCGCGCCTGCGCCATCGACATGGGCCCCGGCGTCTTCCGGGAACTGGACGGCCACCGCCCCGGACGCCTGGTGGCGGAGGTCTCCGTCATGCGGGGATGCGACCAGTTCTGCACCTACTGCATCGTCCCCTTCTGCCGGGGGCGGGAGAAGTCCCGCCCCATTCCCGACATTGTGGAGGAGGCGCGGATGCTGGCGGAGACGGGCACGAAGGAGCTGCTGCTCCTGGGGCAGAACATCACGGCATACGGGGTGTCGGAGGCACGGGCACGGGGAGAATACACCCCGGAGTTCTCCGGCTTCGCCGACCTGCTGGAAGCCCTCCAGGAAGTCCCCGGCATCCAGCGCATCCGCTTCACCTCCCCCCATGTGCGCTTCATGAACCGCCGCTTCGTGGAGGCGGTCTCCTCCCTCTCCAAGGTCTGCCCCTCCTTCCATGTGCCCCTGCAAAGCGGCAGCGACCGCATCCTGAAGCTGATGCACCGCAACTACACCGCCGCCGAATATCTGGAACGCATCCAGGCCATCCGGGAGCGCCTGCCCCACGCCACCTTCTCCACCGACATCATCGTGGGATTCTGCAGCGAGACGGAGGAGGAATTCGAGATGACCCGGCAGGTGATGCAGACCGTGGGCTACGACATGGCCTACATCTTCCGATACTCCCAGCGGGAGGGCACCCAGGCCGCCCGCACCCTCGCCGACGACGTGCCCGAGGAGGAGAAGCACCGACGCAACCAAGTCCTGCTGGAGGAGCTTGCCCGCCATGTGAAGGCCGCCAACGCCGCCGCCGTGGGCACCACCGCCCAGGTGCTGGTGGAGGGTCCCAGCGCCCGCAATCCCCAACGCTGGAGCGGACGCAGCCTCACCAACAAGATGGTCCTCTTCTCCCCCGCGGAGAATCTCCGCGTGGGAGACCTGGTGGATTTCCGCATCGTCCGCGCCACGGAAAACGCCCTCTACGGCGAACCCTGCCGCTAAGCCGCCCGCCACCACACCATGCGACTGGTTCCCGGAAAGGCGAATCTCTATCTCACCGTGGGCCCCTTGCGCCCCCAGGACGGACTCCACGAAATCCAAACCCTCCTGGTCCCCTACGCCCGGGTCCAGGACCGCCTGGAGGTCGCCCCAAATCCCGCCGGCGCCGGAGTGACCCTGCAGCTGACGGGACGCCCCATCCCCGGCGGGGACTCCCCGGACACCAACCTGGCCTGCCGTGCCGTGAGGGCCTATTGCCGGGCGGCGCGCCTCCCCCTGGACTGGAAGGTGACCCTCCACAAGGCCATCCCCGTCGGGGCGGGCATGGGGGGCGGCTCCGCGGACGCCGCCGCCGCCCTCCTGGAACTGGAGGAGCAACAGCCCCCGAAACTCCGGCTGGGACAGGACGCCCTCCTGGCTCTGGCGGCCTCCCTGGGCGCGGACGTCCCCTTCTTCCTCCACCCCGTCCCCTCCCTGGCCACCGGCGCCGGCGAACGCCTCACCCGGCTCCCGGAAATGCCCGTCCCCCCTCTGCGCCTCCTCTATCCCGGCTTCCCCTCCCCCGTGGCCTGGGCCTATGCCCACTGGTCCCGCCCCCGGGACGCCACCCCGCCGCCCTGGCCGCCCCAGCCCGAGGGCCCCTGGACCCAGGACGCCCTCTGGAACGACCTGGCCTTCGCCGTGGAGGAAAAATATCCCGCCCTCGCCCGGGCAAAACAACTCCTGAACCACGCCGGAGCCACCGCCACCCTCCTCTCCGGCAGCGGCAGCGCCGTCCTGGGAATCTTCCCCACCCACGCCCAGGCTGACGCCGCCACCCTCCCCCTCCCCCCTGCCTGGGAACTGCTCTAATTATCCTATCGTCCCCTGACAGGTCATGTCAGATTTCTATTAGAATGGACAACAGGGGACAGAACGGGGCTATTCTATGGCAAAAGACCGAGGAAACCTGCTCCTGACCGACCGGGCGCCCTGTCTTTTGCCGAACTTCCCCCCTCCACGGCTCCCGGAGGTCCTCCCCCGGCCGCCGCCGAGGAATCCCCCCCCGAACAAAGAATCAGAGTGATTGCCATGAAGAAATCCTTTACCCTCATCGAGCTGCTGGTGGTCATCGCCATCATCGCCATTCTGGCGGCCATGCTGCTGCCCGCCCTCTCCAAAGCCCGGGAGAAGGCCCGCGCCATCAGCTGCACCAACAACCTGAAGCAAATCTGCCTGGGCAACCAGCTGTATGCCAGCGACTACGACGACTTCCTGCCCCCCATCGCCATCCGGGTGGACGGCGTGGAGAACGCCTCCCAGATGGCTCCCTACTCCGGGGACTACTGCAACACCAACTCCTACTTCTGGTTCAGCGTCAATCCCCTGGTGCCCGGCGCACCCCTGACGGGACTGGAATGGTATGACAAGGACCCCGCCGCCAACCGGGGAGGCAATGGCGAGGACAAATCGGCCTGGCACAAGATTCTCCTGTGCCCCTCCTGCCCCACCAGCGAACGGGTCATGGGAAATATCGGCTACAAGGCCAGCTACGGCTTCTCCTACTTCGGCGGGGGCAAGTTCAAGGCCGTCGGCGGCATCGGCAGCAACAACATGATCGCCAGCGACTGGCACCGGGTCAGCGCCATCAAATACCCCGCCCTCCATGTCAACCAGTTCGACGGCTCCACCGCCGACAACTTCTACAGCGAGGACAAGTGGCCCACCCGCACCGCCATCTGCGGCGATGTCCGGGAGATGATGGACAATGCGGCCTACCACTATGCCCGCCACAGCAACCAGGTGAACATCTGCTTCACCGACGCCCATGCCGAATCCTTCAACGTGGCAAAGCTGAAAGACCGGGTCAACGGCTGGCCCTCCCTCCTGGTGGACCTCTACTGGTATCCCAACGCCCCCTGCTACGGCGGCGACACCGGCCGATAGCCACCGCGCCGGCGGCGCGGTGGACAGAAACCGGCGCCGCGGAAAAAATCGAAACGGGGGGCGGCTCCGCCCCAGATTTCCTGGAATCTCCAGGGCTCCGGAGCATCCAGCCCCCCTGAGCCATGGGCGTCCGCCCACCCTCCCGCCCTGCCCCGCTCCGGGCTTCGCAACCGGCCAGTTGGCGCGGGCGCGCCCTCGGAAAATTCCGGCGCGGGGCTATAGTATCGGCCGTTCCTGTCTTACGGGATCCCCATGGTGTAATGGTAGCACAAGTGTTTTTGGTACATTTAGACTAGGTCCGAATCCTGGTGGGGATGCCAATTTTATATAAGTTATTCGTATTCAACAACTTATAAATATTTCCGCGGAATCCGCGCGTCCCCGCTTCTTCCAGGCCCCTCCGGTCCAACGACGGCGTCATTCCGCCCCGTGGGTCTTCGCCCATTCCGGAGCCACCTCCTTCAGGGGCACCAGGACGAACTCCCGCTCCCGCCACCGAGGATGGGGCAGGGTCAGAGCCGGGGTGTTTCTGCGTTCTTCATTGCAGGTCAGAATATCAATATCCAAGGTGCGGCTATGCCAATGGGGATGGTCCTTGGGCCTGCCCAAAGCGACCTCGATTCCCTGGGCGACCTCCAGCAACTCCTCTGGGGAACGGCTCCACTCCCCCGTGACCGCCCAATTCCAGAACTCGGGGGCGCCGGGCTCGCACCCCACCGCCGGATTCCGGAAGGGACGGGAACACTTCCCCAGGACAAAGCCCGCCTGCTGCAACAGCGCCAGGGCACGGTGGAAGCTCTCCTCCACGTCTCCCAGATTGCCGCCTATGCTCAAAATGACCATCGTTTCTCCTGTTTCCGAAGCGGGGGGGGGCTAGGCCAGGAGCCATCCCAGCAGATCAATCCCCTCCTGCAGCAGCTCCCAGGGCACTTCCCAGAGCAGACTGGGCCGGGGGGAACACAATGCCAAAGTGATGAACAGCGCCGCCAGATTCCCCGCCAAAATGAAAGGGTAGGAGAGGAACCGCCCCCAGACCTCCAAATCCTTCTGCCCTCTCTTGAGCGCCAGGAGCGTCAGCACCAGATGGTAGGCCAGGCAAAGTCCCAGCCAGGCGGCGGTGGCGGGGGGGAGCCAGGGGGGAAGAGACAGGGGAAGCAGGGAGACGAAGGCGGCAATCCCGCCGGAGAGGAGCAGGAAGAGCGGGCAGACATAGGGAGCCAGAGCCACCAGGCCGCTGCTTCCCTCGATCTCCACGGCGCCCCGGGTGAAGCCCAGACGGAGCTCTCCGGTGCGGTGGAAGGTGGCCTTGGCCGCCAGCCAGTGGGTCAGCTCATGGCCGAAGACATACAGGGGCGTCATCGCCCATAGGGGGAAGAGAAGGATTCCCGCCCCGACGCCTCCCAGAAAGCACCATCCCCAGGGGGTGGAGAGGAGATATTCCTTGGGAATGCGCCACAGGGACGCCCCCATCCAGCTGGCCGCCAGGAAGCAGAGCAGCGCCCCCGGCACGGCGCAATACCAGGGCGCGCCCCGCCGGGGGAGACGTCGCCGGAGTTCCCGGCGTGCCAGCTTGTCGGCGGCGGCGGTGATCATGGCGTCCCGGGAAATCCTCCTGTGTCCGGCGTGGCCTCAACGGTAGTTGAAGAGCTGCGCCATGGCGAAAGTCTCCCCGGTGACCCGGTTCAGCGCCCGGAGAATCTTCTGGCGCACCTTGGGGGAGAGATAGCGTCCCCGGCAGGCCTTCGCCATCATCTTGTGGGTCAGCTGCTCCGTGGAGGCCGCCACCACCTGGTGGTTGGTGAGCCCCCGTTCCTCCAGGATATTCGCCAGGGGCTGGGGCCCGTAGTCCCGGGTGTTCTCCTCGGGTGGAAAAAGATTATCGGAGTCGATTCCAGTCATCTGTGCCATACTTTGTGGTCACCAAGTCTTGGATGCGCTGCAGGAGGGGTTCGCCGGGCTCCCAGGGGAGGGTCTCCACCTCCATGACCTCCCGCAGCCCCCGGCGCAGGGCGTCCACCAGGAGAGGACGCTCCACGGGCAGCGGGGCGCCCCAGTGCAGGCTGGCCTGATGGAGAAGCCCCGCCGCCGTGCGACGCTGGGCGCTTCCCGCAATCTTCCTGCCCTCCAGCAAGAGGTCGTAGCGGGTGGGATTGGTGAAGCAGACCATCCGGGCCCGGTCCACCTGGTGGGGAATCTCCTGCGCGGAAAGCCGGGCGGGGAAGCCCAGGCTCTCCAGGGCGCGCTGCAAGGACCGGTTCAGCCAGTTGTAGCTCTGCATCCGGTCCAGCCCCGTCAGCCAATGCCCCATGGGAAAGGTGACGGAGAAGGTGAAGTCGTAGTCGTGATAGACCACGCCGCCGCCGGTGGGGCGCCGCACCGCCGCATACCCCGCCGGCGCCGCCGCCAGGGTCTGGACGTAGCCGATGGAGACGGCGGGCCGGCTCCAGGCATAGCAGCGCAGCAACGGCTTTTCCCGGCCCGGGGCATCCAGCAGCAGGGCCTCGTCGGCCGCCATGTTCCAGGGAGGTTCGTGGGCGCCGTCGTTCCAGAAAAGCCAGGTTTCCGCCATGATGTCCCCTCCCTCTAGAAGAGGAAGCGGGAGGTGGAGAGGCGGCGTTTCACCTCCTCCAGCACCTGGGCCTCCTGGGCCTGGTCGGCGGCCTCGAAGGTGGCGGAGAAGCGGACGAAGGGGCCGCAGTCGTCCCAGGGGACGGTGGAGATGAGCTTGGTGGAGATCATCCACTGGCTGAACTCCTCCGCATTGGCGAAGGTGGCGCCATCGGAGGTGCCCTTGGGGATGCCCACGTAGAGATAGAAGGAGCCCCCGGGCACCTGGGCCTGGAATCCCAGCTCCCGGAGGGTCTGGGTCAGGGAGGTCAGGCGCCGGAGATACTTCTCGTTGATCCTGGGGGTGATCTGGGCCTGGTCCCGGAGGGCCTCGGCGGCGGCCTTCTGGATGGCCAGGAACTGTCCGGAATCCGCATTGTCCTTCACGGTGGCGAAAGCCTTCACCGCGGAGGCGTTGCCGCAGACCCAGCCCAGACGCCAGCCGGTCATGTTGAAGCCCTTGGACATGGAATGGAGCTCCACCGCCACATCCTTGCCGCCGGGACGGGAGAAGATGCTCAGGGGCTTGCCCTGGAAGTTCAGGGGGGCGTAGGCGGCGTCGATCACCAGGAGGGCATGGATTTCCTTGGCGAAGGCGATGGCTTCGTCGTAGAATTCCGGGGTCGCCACCGCGCCGGTGGGGTTGTTGGGGTAGTTCAGGTAGACCAGCTTGGCGGCCTTCCGGTCCTCCGGGGAGATCAGGCGGAAATCCGGCAGGAAGTTCCGTTCCCGGGTGAGAGGCATCTTCACCACCCGGCCGCCCAGATAGGCGGTCCAGGTGCCCATGACCCCGTATCCCGGGGTGGTCATCAGGGAGACGTCGCCGGGGTTGATGAAGCAGGAGGGCAGCAGGCTGAGGGCGGCCTTGCTTCCCATGGAGTGGTTGATTTCCGTGGCGGGGTCCAGCTCCACTCCGTAGAGCTCCTTCATGTAGGCGGCCACCGCCTCCTTGAACTGGGCGCATCCGTTGTCCGCGTAAAAGCGGTTCTCCCGCTTGGCGGCCTCCCGTCCCAGGGCCTCCACCACCATGGGGAAGGCCATGTCGTCCGGCTCTCCCACGCCCATGTCGATGAGGGGGATTTCCGGATGGGCGGCCATGGCGGCCCGCTTGGCCCGCTTGATTTTCTCGAACTTGTAGATGGCGGTGTCCTTTCCGAACATGGGGCCGCCGATGCGGTCGGCGAAGAGAGCGGAGAAGAAGGGATCCATGGCAGGGAGGCAGGGGGAGGTGAGGGAGGTTGGGATGGGGGTTATCGGCCGCAGCAGTGCTTGTATTTCTTGCCGGAGCCGCAGGGGCAGGGTTCGTTGCGTCCCACCTTGGGGCGGTCCCGGGTGATGGGGGGCAGGGCCTTCAGCGTGGTGGGCTCCTCCTCCTTCTGGGCGATGTCGGCGTAGTTCAGCAGGCGGTCCAGCTCCGACGGCAGGGGGCCGTATCCCCCCATGTAGTTGCCGGTGAGCATGGTCTTGATGCGCTGCTTGCCCAGGTCAAAGAAGTTCTGGAGGTTCTTCTCGGCGAGGCGGTCGGCAAGACGGGCGGCATGGGCCTTGTAGAAGGCGAAGACCTGGGGTTTCAACTGGTCGCCGCCCACGGCGACCGCATTGATCACCAGCCCCATGGCCACCTCGAAGTCCACCTTCTTCTCCGGCAGCTCCGTCAACAGACGGCGCAGGGTCTCCAGGAAGGCGGCGTCCCCGTCCCGCCGGGCGATCCAACGGCAGGACAAGGTGAGCATCAGCTGCTCGGAGACCACCTGGCACACCCCCTCGTCCAGCAGGGCCCCCAGCAGCTCGGGCACCCCGTCCTCCGGGGAAAGAATCCCCAGCAGGCGGGAGATTTCGCTGGACAGCCAGTCCTCCCGCGCCACGTTCTCCCCGAATTCCCGGGAGAGGAGAATCCGCATCAGGAGGGGATAGACCTGGGGGCAGGGGCCCATGCCCGCCAGCAGGAAGGCGCAGGAGAGAAGCCGGCGTTCGGCGGGCTCCGCCAGGCGGCGGGGTTCCTCCGCAAAGCCGGACAGGAGAGTCTGAAGAAATCCGGGAAGTTCCTCCCGGCGCTCCGTCAGCAGTTCCTGGAAGGCGGGCTGAAGGGCTTCGATGGTCTCCCCGGTGCGAAAGAGGGAGAGGCGGTCGTCGAGTTCCATGGAGTCAAATCAGAGAGAAAAGGAGACGAAGGGCACCCGTCCCGGAGAGGGTCTCCCCCTCCGGGGGCAGGGAGGCGGGGAAGCGCGGGGGATCAGTCGGCGTATTCGGGATAGAGGGAGCGCATGATGCCCCGCTCCAGGCCGCGGATGGTGGCGAGACCCCGCATCCTCCCCAGCCCGCCGTAGCCGGGATTGGGGTTGGGCTGCTTCATCAGGTCGTCCATGATGTCGGCCCCGTGGTCGGGCCGGATGGGCAGACGCCAGTCCTCCCGCCCTTCCTTGCGACGGCGAATCTGCTCCTCGCAGATGGCTTTCACCAACTCGTACATGTCCACCCGGCCGCCCAGATGGTCGGCCTCGTA
>JBJEVT010000002.1:0-24618 GCA_051884615.1 Oligosphaeraceae bacterium | reverse complement strand
TGACCCTGGTGGAGGAGGCGCCCCGTCCCTCCCCCGCCCTGGAGGAGGAGACCCGCCGCCTGTGCCGCCAAGCCCTGGCCGACCGCCGCCGCGCCCGCTGGAGGAAGCTCTGCCTGTGGACCACGGCCGCCGCCGCCCTCCTCATCCTCTCCGCAGGCACCATCCTGAGCCACCTTCCCCTGCGTCAGTCCCCCGCCTCCCCCGCCTCCCCCGCCGTCCTGGCCACCCGCGCCAAGGCCGGCGAGCCCTGGGAAGACCTGATGCTGGACACCGAATTCTCCCTGGCCAACGACGACCTCTCCTCCCTGGAACTCCAACTAGACCTTCTCGTGGTGGACCTCTTCTGATTCCCATGACCAACCTCCTCCTCTCCCTTCTCGCCCTCGCCCTCCTCTCCGGCGCTCTCCCCCTGACCGCCCAGGAAGAGAATCCCCTGCCCCCGCCGCCCCCCGCGGACGCCGCCCTGGAGGAGACCCTGCCCCCGCCGGAATTTCCCCCGCCCTTCCTGGCGCCGGACATCCGGGAGTTCCTGGACCACCTGAAAGCGGAGAATCCCCAGGAGTTCCAGCGGCTGGAGGAACTGCGCCTCAAGGACCGCAAGGCCTTCCGGGAGGAGCTTGCCCGGATTCTTCCCCGGAAGCACGGGGAGATTCTGGATCGGCAGCAGTTGGAGCTGGATCGCCAGTGCTGGCTGCTTGCCCAGAAGATCCGGGCCTCCCAAGACCCCCAGGAGACCGCCCAGCTCCAGGAACAGCTGAAGAAGAAGGTGGAGGAAATGCTGGATCTCCTGGTGAACCAGACGAGAAAACGCCTGGAGGAACTGGATCAGCGCATCCGCGCCATTGAGGAGAAACGGACGGAAATCCTGGAGAAGAAAATCGATTTCTATCTCCACGCCCCCATTCCCCCCTTCTTGAACCAGGAGGAACACCAGCCCCGCCCCGGAAAACGCGACGGAGAACCGCCCCGCCCGGGGAAACGCGACGGAGAACCGCCCCGCCCGGGGAAACGCGACGGAGAACCGCCCCGCAGACCTCCCCAGCCCCCGCGCCCCGCGCCCCAGCAGCCGTAGCGTCCCCCCCGCCCAGTCTTTTCCGCGAACCCTCCCCCGACCCCGCTCGGGAGAGGGTTTTTCTTTGCCATGACGCCATGGCGGCGCCGCGCCCCCGGGAACCCCCGGGGGGCTTTCACTTTCTTACCCCATGACTTTGGCCGGGAGGACGCCGCGACGCCCCCCTGGGGGAACGAAAGGACGTGTTTTCCGGAGGCGGGCGGCTTCTTTTCGTCCCGCTTTCCCCGGGGGCGCGGGCGCGCCCCTGCGGCGGTGGGTGTCCCGACCGTGGGATAGCGTGCGTATCCTGGGTGCCCCAATTGGTTTCATGGGTTACATTATCCATTACTCTTTCTCCCTGCGTCCCTCCCTATGCCATGCGTACCTTTCCCCGTCTCATCCCCCTGCTGTTGCTTCTGGCGCTTTCGGCCGAGCTTCCTGCCTCCTGGTGGTGGCCCTTCGGGAAGTCCGTTCCCCGCCAGACCCTGCCCGACCCTCCCCCCCACGGGAAATACATTCCCACGGACGGGGACAAGTCCAAGAAGGTCTATCCCAAGAAGGATGACAAGGACAACATTTCGGTGGACCGGGTGAAGGAATTGGCGGAGCGCGACAACGCCAACGCCCAGCTCACCCTGGGGAAGATCTACTTTGACGGCTCGGCGGGGGAGAAGCAGAACTACCGGAAGGCATATCACTGGTTCACCCGGGCGGCAAAGAACGGGAATCCCGAGGCGATGTACAACGTGGCCATCTGCCTGGAGGGCGGCTTTGGCATCAAGAAGCCCAATCCGGATCTGGCTTTCCAATGGTACAAATACGCGGCGGACCACGGGGTGCCCGAGGCCCAGCTGAAGACCGCCGTCTACGCGGAGAAGCGGGGCGATCCGGAAATGGCGTTGAAGTACTATCGCCTGCTGGCGGACGGAGGGGATCACGCCTGCCAATACCAGGTCGCCCTCCAGCTCTTCAACGGCTACGGAGCGGAGGTGGACAATGCCCTGGCGGCGGAGTATCTCCTCCAGGCGGCGGTGGGCGGTCACATCCGCGCCCAGGTGCGTCTGGCGGACTGCTATCAGCAGGGCATCGGGGTGCCCCGGAACTTCCGGGAGGTCTTCCATTGGCTCACGCTGGCCGCCCACGACGGCGATCCCGAGGCCCAGGCCAAGCTGGGCACCTGCTATCTTCAGGGCATGGGCACCCCCGCCAACCCCAATCTTGCCTTCCACTGGTTCAAAATCAGCGCCGAGGGAAAATATCCCACCGGCGAATATCTCCTGGGCAACTGCTACCGGGACGGGGTGGGCGTCGCCGCCAACGCCCGCACCGCCTTCGAGCACTATCTCCTGGCGGCGGAGGGAGGCGAACCCCTCGCCCAATTCGAGCTCTACCAGGCGTTCTCCCAGGGCGCCGGCACCCGGCTGGACCCCGCCCTCGCCCGGGAATGGCTGGTCAAGGCGGCGGAAAACGGACTGCCTCTGGCCCAGGCGAAATGGGGCATCCTTCTCGCCACCGGGGAGGAGGGGCTTCCCGCCGATCCGGAAAAGGGCAGGGAGTGGCTCCGGAAAGCCCAGGAATCCCAAGACACCGCCGCCCTCATCCAGGTGGCACTCTGCCACATCAACGGACAGGGACTCCCCAAGGACCGGGAAAAGGGACGCCTCCTCCTCCAGACCGCCTGCCTCAACGGCGACAAGGACGCGGCGGAAATCTACAAGCTTTACTTCGGACAAGAATTCTGACATCATGGAATCCAAAGTCACCATCCGCACCCTGCGGGACATGAAAGCCCGCCGGGAGAAGGCGGTCATGCTCACCGCCTTCGACGCCGCCACCGCACGCTGGGCACAGGAGGCCGGCGTGGAAATCCTCCTGGTGGGCGACTCCATGGGCAACACCGTCCTGGGCTATCCCAACACCCTGCCGGTCACCCTGGAGGAATCCCTCTCCCACACCGCCGCCGTCCGGCGGGGTTCGGACCGTTGTCTGGTGGTGGGAGACATGCCCTTCCTCAGCTATCAGCTGGAGCTTCACGAGGCCGTGCGCAACGCGGGCCGCTATCTGAAGGAATGTGGCGCGGACGCCGTGAAGCTGGAGGGCGGCCGCACCATGCTGCCCCTGATCCGCCGCCTGGTGGAGGTGGGCATCCCCGTCATGGGACACATCGGCCTGCTGCCCCAGTCCGTCCTGAAGGACGGGGGCTACCGGATTCACGGACGGGGGGAGGAGGAGCGGAAAGCTCTTCTGGAGGATGCGGCCGCCCTGGATCAGGCCGGCGTCTTCTCCATGGTGCTGGAGGGCGTCCCCCGGGAACTGGCGGAGGAAATCACCGGCATGGTGCGAGCCACCACCATCGGCATTGGCGCCGGCGCGGGGACGGATGGCCAGGTCCAGGTGCTGGCGGATCTGCTGGGCTACGGAGGAGACGGCTATCTTCCCCGGCACGCCAAGCGCTACGCCTCCGTCCACGACATCGCCGTCCAGGCCATCCGCGAATACGCCGCCGAGGTGCGGGAAGGGACTTTCCCCGACAACGCCCATTCGGTCTCCATGACCCCGCCCTCCCGCTAGCCCCCCTTTCCCTTCTCCCGACCATGGAAATCTTCGAACGCTCCTCCGCCTTGAAAGCCCAGGCCGCCGCCTGGAAGAAGGCGGGCGAAACCATCGCCCTGGTGCCCACCATGGGCTACCTGCACGAAGGGCATCTCTCCCTGATCCGGCTGGCAAGGCGGCACGGCGACCGGGTGGTGGTGAGCATCTTCGTGAACCCCACCCAATTCTCCCCCACGGAGGACCTGGACAAATATCCCCGGGATTTCGCCCGGGACGCCCAGCTCTGCCGGCAGGAGGGGGTGGACGCCATCTTCCATCCCGCCCCCGAGGAGATGTACGCCCCCGACTTCTCCTGCTGGGTCCAGGAGGAAAGCCTCTCCCAGACCCTGTGCGGCGCCTTTCGCCCCATCCATTTCCGGGGCGTCTGCACCGTCTGCCTGAAACTCTTTCATCTCTCCCTGGCGGACGTGGCGGTCTTCGGCATGAAGGACGCCCAGCAGCTGCTGGTCATCCAGCGCATGGTCCGGGATCTGGACGTGCCCGTCCGGATCATCCCCGCCCCCCTGGTGCGGGAGGAGGACGGGCTGGCACGCTCCTCCCGGAACAAATACCTCTCCCCGGAGGAGAGAGTCCGCGCCCTGGCGCTCTCCCGGGGCCTTCGCCTCGCCGGCGAAGCCTTCCGCAAAGGAGTGCGGGACGCCCAGGCCCTCACGGGCATGGTGCGGCGGGAACTGGAGGCGGTGCAGGCGGAGAAGATCGACTACGTGGACCTGATGGACCGCTCCACCCTGCGCCCCGCCAAGGACGCCACGGGCCACACCCTGCTGGCGGTGGCGGCCTACATCGGAAAGACCCGCCTCATCGACAATCTTTTCCTGGATGACGCCACCGAGCGCCCATGACCGACCCCATCCGTGACATCCATCTCGGGGCACCGGCGGAATGCCTTCGCCCCTGCATCCTGGGTCCCGCCCTGCGGGAGGGATGTCCCCGGGACCCCCGGACCCTGCCCGCCCCGGAGAAATGCCCGCCCCGTCCTTCCCCCCTGGACATCCTCTTTCTGGGAAAGGAGGAGGAGGGTCTGGCGGAAGCCCTGGCGCGGCAGGCGGTCTCCGCGGGGCACCGCGCCACGGTGGTGATTCCCCGGCAGCGCGCCTTGCCCCAGGGAGTCTCCAGCCTAGTGGCCGACCGGGAGCAGGAGGACTTCCCCCGGCTCCTCCATCCCCTTCTCCGCAAGGAGGACCGCACCCCCCGCTTCGCCCTGACGGTGGACTGCGCCGGCACCTGCCCCCGCCACGCCCGGCAGGACCTGGAGGAAGTGGCCCTCCCCGGCACCCATCTGGCCTTCCTCTCCCAGGACCTGGTCTATGACCCCGAAAGCCGGGATTTCCCCACCTGCCAGGAAAGGACGGACTACTGCCCGGAAGAGACCCCCGTCTGGGGGCCCCTCCACCAGGCGGAACTCCATTTCCTCCAAAGCCCCCCCTTCCCGGACGGCCCCCATTGGACCATCCTGCGACTCACCCTCCTCCTGGACAACACCCGGTGCCTGGACGCCTTCCCCCCCTTCCAGGAACGCTGGCAGCGCCTGAAGGAGGGGCAGCCCGTCCAACTCCTTTCCGGAGGACACTGGCTGGTCCAGCCCCTGGCCGTGGCGGACCTGGCCCGCATCCTCTTCGCCCTCCCCCAGGCGCCGGCAGCCCGGGGCGCCATCCTGGACTGCGCCGGTCCCCGGCGCCTGGAATTCCGGCAGCTCTGCCAGATGGCGGCCCGCCTCATGGGCCGGGAAGCCGTGCTCCAGGAGGAGCCACGCCAGGAGACCCTGGCCCTCCATCCGGAGTACGTCCCGTACCTGTGCCACCGCCTCTACCCCCTTCCCTGGGCCTGCCCGGGGATTCCCGCCCCCCTTCTCTCCCCGCAGGACGTCCTGAAGGAACTCCTGTAGAGGACATTCCGCCCCATGCAAATCGGTTCCACCCTATCCCTCACCATCCAGGACCTGGCCTTCGGAGGAGAAGGCGTCGGACGCGCGGAGCGATGCGTCGTCTTCGTGCCCTACGCCGCCGTGGGCGACCAGCTTCTGGTGGAAATCACCGAGCTCCGCAAGAACTTTGCCCGGGGGAAGATCCTCCAGATCCAGGTTCCCGGCCCGGAGCGCGCCGAGCCCCCCTGCCCCCACTACGGCAAGTGCGGCGGCTGCCAATACCAGCATCTCACCTACCAGGCCGAATTCCAGGCGAAGCAGCGCCAGCTCATGGAAGTGCTGCGGCGGCTGGGCTCCCTGAAGGAACTCCCCCCCCTGGACTGCGCCTTCCCCGCCCCCCAGGAATACGGCTACCGCAACAAACTGCGCCTGGAGGCCAAGTCCGTCCCCGTGGAGACCGGCGCCCCTCCCCAGGCCGACTACGGATACTACGCCACGGACAACCGGACCTTCCTGCGGGTGCACGGATGCCGTCTCGCCCATCCTCTGCTGAACAAGGCCATTCCCGCCGCCATCAAGAGCGACTGGGGGAAAGCCAACGCCAAGCGGAAGGCGCCCCAGGGCCCGGCCGCCCTCACCCTCCGGGTGGATTCCCGGGAGGAGGTCAAGTTCTACTTCGGCTTCTCCCCCTCCCGCCTGGGCTGGCTTCACGAGGAACTGGCGGGGGTCCCCTTCCGGGTCCCCGCGGGCTCCTTCTGGCAGGTGAACCCCGCCGTCGCCAGCCAGCTCCTCCGGACCGTGGACCAGTGGATCGCCCCTCTGCCCGCGGAAACCCTGGTGGACGCCTACTGCGGCGCCGGCACCTTCTCCTGCGCCCTCTCCCACCCCTTCCGGGAACGCCTCCTCATGGAGAACGACCGCGCCGCCACGGAGGCGGCCCAATACAATCTTCAGCAGCTGATGCGGGGATGCCAGATCCTCACGGAGCCCACGGAGCAGGCGCTGCCCCGGCGGCTCCCCAAGTACCCCGCCGCCACCACCCTGGTGGTGCTGGATCCCCCCCGCACCGGATGCCAGGAAAAGGTGCTGCGCTGCCTGGCGCAGCACTCCCCCGCCTGGATCCTCTACGTCTCCTGCAACCCCGCCACCCTGGCGCGGGACCTGAAATACCTGACCACCACCGGCGGCTACTCCCTCCGGAAACTGGGCCTCTTCGACATGTTCCCCCGCACCGCCCATTTCGAGACCGCCGTCCTCCTCCAGCGCTGAATCACCCCCTCTCCTCCCATCCCCATGTCCAAAGCAGAGAAAGACAGCGATGCCGTGTTGATCCGCGAGAAAGTGGTGGAGGCGATGAACCGCACCCTCAAAGATTCCGACGGGGAATTGCAGGACGCCATCAACCAGACGCAGCATCTCACCCAGACCGAGGAGTTCTCCCACACCAGCCCGGTCCTGGAGGAGGAGGGCGGCCGCCAGGGAAAGAACAGCCGCACCGCCCGGAACGTGCCCCAGGACTTCACCCAGGCCATCTCCCCCGAGGACCTTGCCCTCCGGGAGGAGGAGGCCCGGAAGCGGAGGGAGCGCCGGAAAGCCTCCAGCACCCACCTGGCCAACGACTCCACCCGGCAGATCCTGAATCCCAGCCAGACCCAGACCCAAGCCGCCCTGGAGGGCCTCCACAGCCATCTGAAGACGGTGATCCTCTTCGTCCAGAACAAGCTGAACCGGAAGGAGGAGGACCCCTCCTCCTCCCTGACCCTGAAGCCGGAGGACAAGGAGGATTCCCTGCCGGACATCGACCTGGAGGAAATCCAGGAGGATCCCAGCTCCCCCCAGCTGGACGAACGCTACGAGCTCCTGAGAAAATTCGCCAAGGGCGGCCAGGGCATCGTCTCCAAGGCGCGGGACAAGCTGCTGCGGCGCATCGTCGCCATCAAGTCCCTCCGTCCCGAGCTGCTCAGCCGGGAGGCCATCCGGAAGAACTTCCTCCAGGAGGCCCTCATCACCGCCCAGCTGGACCACCCCACGGTGGTGCCCATCTACGCCATCATGCAGGACACCAAGGAGGGGCTCCACCTGAGCATGAAGCTCCTCCAGGGCGAGACCCTCCATGAATATCTGGACCGGGTGGAGGAGAACGCCAAGCGGGGCGCCGCCAGCCAGTGGAGCTTCAACGCCCGGGTGAAGAACGACCTCTCCACCTTCCTGAAAATCTGCGAGGGCATCAGCTACGCCCACAACCGGCACATCATCCACTGCGACCTCAAACCCGACAACATCATGCTGGGAAAATACGGCGAGGTCTACATCATGGACTGGGGACTGGCGCGCCTGGTCCACAAGGGACAGGACACCCCGCCCCCCGGCGGCAAGATCAAACTGGACGGCACCCCCCGGTTCATCCCCCCGGAAGCCTATGCGGGCGTGCCCCGGGACGAACGGGCGGACATCTTCGCCCTGGGACTCATCCTCTTCGAGATGGTGACCCTGCGCCCCGGCTACGACGGCGGCTCCATCAAGGAGGTGGTGCGCCAGGTGCGGGCGGGCGACCGGAATCCGGTGGCGCACCGCTTCGGCTTCCGCATCCGGAGGGACCTGGTCGCCATCATCGAGAAGGCCTGCGCCTACGACCCCAGCGACCGCTACCAGACGGTCCAGGAGTTCACCGAGGACCTGCAGCACTTCCTCAACGACGAGGAGACCGACGCCCTGCCCGACAACTATCCCCGCTGGTTCTCCCGGTATCTGCGCCACAACATCAAGATGGTGATGATCCTGGCGCTGGCGGGATGGGTCAGCGCCCTGCTGGTCTCCCTGCGCTCCCTGCAGAAGCAGGAGAAGCGGAACCAGGACAGCCTGCTGCAAAGCCAGAACACGGTGGAGACCCTGCAGCAGGAGAATCTGCGCCAGCAGTATCTGGAGCTGTGCGGCAGCATCACGGACGCCAACTGCAACAACAGCCAGCGCATCGCCTTCCAGCTCCAGTCCTACGCCAACCATCTCCAGTTCCTCGCCCTGCAGGCGGCCACCTGCCTGCAGAATCCCCCCCAGTCCGGGACGGGCGGCGGACTGCCGGTCCACGCGGTGCCGGACTTCCCCCAGAAGGAATCGGTCTATTCCTCGGTGCTGGAGCGGAACATCGGCCTGGATTTCTGCACCTACTTCGTGCCCGAGGAGCAAAGCGCGGAGAAGGCGCGCCAGGAGGTGGCGCAGCTCAAGCCCCTCACGCCTCTCCTCCAGCATCTGGTGCTGGCCTCCAACTATCCCTCCCTGGTCATCCCCCCGGAAATCACCCCCCAGGAACTGCGGAAGCAATGCACCGACATGGGCATGCCCATCATCCAGGCCTACATCGCCACGGAGGAAAGCCATGTGCAGCTCTGCTATCCCGGCCACAACACCTACCGGCAGTCCTACGACAACCACGACCGCCTGTGGTATCAGCTGGCACGGAAGAACGTCTCCATGCGGAACTACGAGCCGGTGCTGGGACTCCCCTATCTGGACGACACCACGGGATTCGTGGTGCTGAACTGCACCGTGCCCATCGTGGGCAAGGGCGGCGAATTTCTGGGGGCGTGTTCCCTGAAGATGAAGGTGGAGGCCTTCGAGCAGCTGATTCGCCAGACGTCGGAGGTGCAGGACTACGAGCTGGAGTACTGGCTCATCGCCAAGGACGGGCGCCGCATCTTCCACAAGCCCCTGAACCAGCTCTTCTCCCGGGACCGCTATCTCGCCGCCACGGAGGAGGTGCCCGAGACCCATGTGCCCCCCACCATCCAGACCATCTACAACAACCTCTTCCAGACCGGAAAGGCCAACTACTTCGGAAGCCAGGAATATCTGGAGAACGGATACCGGGTCACCTACCACTACGCCACCCTGGAGCGTCTGGGACTCTATCTCATCCTGAAGACCTCCAAGGAGCGGCTCCTCCAGCGCCTTGCCTACCCCACCCTGGCCCTCAGGCCCCCGGAGAAGAACCCGCCCCCCGCCTTCGTCACATATCCTGAAGCATGGCAATGACCCCGCCTCGCGCCAAACGCCAGAACGCCCTGCGGAAATGGTATCCGCTGATTCTGGGCGGGGCATTCCTCCTCGCCCTGCTTCTCCGCCTGTGGGTCTGCGGCGAGCTCTCCGGCCTCCCCGCCGTGCAGTCGCCGGGAAAGGCCACGGACATGGAGACCTATCGGCGCCTCGCCCTGGGGATTCTCCACGGGGAATGGCCCGAGGTCTTTGACTACCAGCCCTTCTACTACACCCTCTTCCTGCCCTTCGCCTACCTCTTCTCCCCCGGCGGCGGCGTCTGGGCGCCCATGCTCCTCCAGGCCCTGGCGGGCGCCGCCGCCTGCGTGCTGACGGGAATGGCCGCCGGCAGGCTCTACGGGCGCAAGGCGGGATGCCTGGCCGCCTTCCTCCTCGCCCTGACCCGCTATCATATCTTCTACACCCCGTTTCTGCTCCTGGAGGTCTGCCTCTCCTTCTGGACGGCCCTGGCCCTCTACGCCGCCATACGCCTCATGGAGAAGCTCACGCTGCCCCGGGCCGCCCTCCTGGGGCTGGCCTGCTCCGGCGCATTGCTGACCAGGGGCAACGCGTTGCTGTGGGTGCCGGGGGTGGCGCTTCTGGTGCTTGCCAAGGGCTGGCGCACCCCGAAGCGGGGGCTTCCCGCCCTGGGCGTCCTTCTGCTCTGCCTCCTTCTGCCCATCCTGCCCTACGCCATCCACAACACCCGCGCCACCGGAACCCTGTCCGGCGCCTCCGTGGCGGGGGGCAAGGTCCTGGCCCTGGGCAATTCCCCCGAGGCGCCGGCGGGCGGCCTGGAATACCCCCGCACCTACTACGCCTGGACCCAGGAGGAGGAGCAAGGCGGTGCCCCCATCTCCCGCCAAATCCTCCGCTGGGCGCTCCGGGAACCCCTCTCCTTCCTGGAGCTGAAGCTCCGGGCGCTGTGCCTCTTCTGGGACCATCAGGAAATTCCCAACAACATCTCCTGGGAGCAGGAGGGCAGCCACAGCCGCCTCCTCCAATGCCCCCTGCTGCTGCCCTGGGCCTTCCTGGGCGCCCTGGGGCTGGCCGGTCTCTTCCTGGAGATGCGCCAGCGCCGGAAGACCCATCTGGCCCTCCTGTGGATGGCCGTCGCCTTCTGGTTCGCCACCTCCGCCTTCTATCTGCTGGCCCGCTTCCGGGTGGGCTTCCTGCCCATCCTGGCGGTTCTCGCCGCCGGCTTCGCCGTCCGCCTCTGGCACATCCTGAAATCCCGCCCCGGCGCCCCCACCCCCTGGCGAGCGGACAAGCGCGCCCTCTTCCGCCTGGGCTTCCTCCTCTTCCTCTCCTTCTATCTGGTGAATTTCCTCCACGACGGATACTGCGACTTCGTGATGCCGTCGGTGGCGCGCGCCCTCCATCCCCAGGGCATCGCCCTGGACTTCCCCCGGGAGAAGGTCCTCTACGACCACGGCCCCCTGGGCTTCGGGGGAAGCACTCCCTTCACCCTCGGCTCCGCCCCCCTGCAGCTGAAGAAGCGCTTTCTGCCGCCCCCGGAGTTCCAGGAGAGCCAGCCCCGCGCCCAGCAGCTGCTGGTGCGCTGCCACCTGGAGGGGCAAGCCCCCCCCGTTCCCCCGGTCACCCTGCGGCTGAACGGCGAGCGGCTGCCGGTCCAGGCCTCCTGGAAACGGGATCCCTTTTCCACCTGGCTGCAGCTGGATTTCCAGGCTCCCGTTCCCCCGGAGGCCACCTACGACCTGACCCTGAATCCCCTTCCCTCCCCCCTGCGCTGGATCCTGTTCCTGGATTGCCAGCGCCGTTATGGCCGCACCTGGCTCAACGAGGAGCCAGAGCCCACGGGCGAGGCGGTGGTGGAGTTGGTTCTCCCCCAGCCCGCCCTCCCGGACGCCAGCTAGCCCCCACGCCCCCCCCCTCCCGCCATCTTCACCGCCATGTCGTTGAACGCACAATTTCTTCCCCAGGATCTCCTTCCCTCCCAGATCTGGGTGGAATACGAGGGCGGCGGTCATCTGTTCACCAAGATCGGGACCCAGATGACCTACAAGGACATCGCCCTGGAACTCCTGATCCACCAGAGTCCCGAGGGGGTCCCCTCCCTGAAAATCCTGGCCATGGCGGAGAAGCAGGCCCTCAAGGCCATCCGCTGCCTGTGGAAGCATCCCATGTCCCCCCATCTCCTCTTCCTGGGAGACGAATGGTGCGAGGGCGAGGGCGGCTTCCAGTGGCGCAGCATGGACCCCTGCCGGGTCTTCCCCTGGTATGTGCTTCTCAAGGGCAGCGAGGAGACCGTGGCATTGGGCGTCGCCGCCCAATGCGGGGCATTCGCCTCCTGGAACGTGACGCCCCGGGGCATCTCCCTCCATCTGGATGTGCGAAGCGCCACGGGGGGCGTGGATCTCTCCGGCAGGGTGCTGGAGGTCGCCACCCTCCTCTTCTGCCGCTACGAGCGTCCTCCCATGGCGGCCGCCCGGCGGTTCTGCAATCTTCTGTCCCCGGAGCCCATCTTCGCCAACCTGCCGGTCTACGGCATCATCAGCCGTCCCCAGAGCGGGGGTGTTCTGCAGGAGAAGCGTCTTCTGGAGGAATGTGACACCCTCGCCCTGGCCTGCAACGGGCTGACCAACCGTCCCTTCCAGATTCTCTCCCTGCCCTGGGAGTCCCTGGGAGACGGCGTGCATCGCTTTGCGGAGGAATCGGTCCGCCGGGGCGTGCGTCCGGGGCTGACCCGTCGTTTTCTCTGGGACCCCGAGGGGCGGTTTCCGGAGGAGTGGCACCAGAAAGCCTTCCCCCAATGCCTGGATCCCTCCCTGCCGGAGGTGCGGGAGGAGCTCCAGAACCAGGTGCGCCAGAGCGCGGACTGGGGCTATGAGCTGCTGCGCCACATCTCCGCCACCACCGACGCCCTCCACGGAGTCTTCCGCACCCCCACCTGCACCCCCATGACCTGGAGCTTCGCCCGGAGGGACAAGACCAATGCGGAATTGCTCATCGACCTCTGCCGCGCCATCCGGCACTCCATGGGCGACATGGTCCTCTACGGCGAAGACCTGCCCTCCACCCTGGCGGCGGGGCTCCTCCATATCTGCCGCGTCTCCCGGGACCTCCAGGAGGACTCCCCCTTCGCCGGAAGCCTGAATCTCCATCGCCGCATCAACGCCCTGGCCTTCCGGCTCTGCCAGAACAGCGCCTTCTACACCCTGGACCCCGGCCCCCTGGAACTCTCCCCGCTCCAGGGCTGGAACGAATGGCAAAGCGCCGCCCTCCTCTACGCCCACTCCTCCACCGCCTTCTTCGTCTCCTTCCACGAGGAGTGCGCCCTCTCCGCAAAGGCCTTCCGGGAACTCTCCCAGTGCTTCGCAGGAGCCTCCATGGGAAACGTCCAGGCCATCCCCGCCGACTGGCTGGAAAACACCTTCCCGGAACAGTGGATCGTCAACGGCACCCCGCTCCCCCTCCATTGGAATGACTTCCCGCTGCCCAAGGAAAAGCGGTAACTCATTGCAAATAAAGATGTTATGTTGAATTGTACGGGACTCTGACCCGACCGGGCGCCTCCCCGCAGGAAAACGCGGAAGGCTTCCTCTCCCCAGGCGGGGTGAGGAAGCCTTTTTGCGTTTTCGGGGTTGTAGGGGATTGGGCGGCTACGGTTTCCGCGGGGTCACGGTCACCTTGACGCCGGGCTGGTAGGCCTTCTGTCCGTCGTCGTAGTAGGGATAGGCCCGGGAGGCGGCGCCGGTGTATTCTCCGGGGAGGGTGGCGGTCAAGGCCAGGGGCACCTGGAGTTCCTCGCCGGCGTGGATGCCCCGCCAGTAGAGAACCACCTCCTGTCCCTGGATCTCGAAGGCGGCGATGCGTCCGGCGCCCACCAGTTCCTTCAGCTGCTCCTGCCGGGGTTCCAGGCCGCCGGGAATCGGCACGATTGCCACGGGCATGGAAAGCTCCTCCTGGCTGCCGTTCTTCAGGGAGACCCGCAATTCCATGGGTTCGCCCTCCACGGCCTCCGGGCGGTCCAGAGTGGTGGCGAGGCTCAAGGGGCCCAGGGAGCGCACCAGGGGCGTCTTGGCCTCCACCAGGAGGGAGGCATTCAGCTCGCTCTCGCCCTGGAGACGAATCTCCAGCTCATGCTCGCCGGGAGTGAGGCCCAGACCGCAATCCGGCAACGCCAGGATGCCCTGGCTCTCCTTGGTGAAGGGGACGGGCTCTCCCATGGGGCGGCCATCCAGCCACAGCTGCACCGCGCCATCGCTCTTGGGGCGGGCGAAGGTGGCGTCGTAGGCGTTGATGGCCTTCAGCACCAGCACGGTGGACTGGGTGGTGCCGAACTTGCCCTCCTTGCAGGATTCCGCCAGGAACTTCATGGCTCGCTCCACCGGAGCCACATACTCCTGGCCGCAGCGAATCCAGGCAAGGGCGGCCAGGGAGACGCACTCCAGCGTCCGGGAGCGGTTCATGGAGCAGGTGATGGTGGGGCCTTCCTCCGCCATGGTGCCGTCCGCCTTCTGGTGGCGCGCCAGGATGTCGGCGAAGGCCTTGGCTTCCGCGGGGCGCTTCGCCAGGCACAGGATGTTGGCGGCCAATGCCTTCAGGTAGTCATCCTCGCCGGCGTTGGCCCTCTCCACCACCTGACGGATCTCCTTCTCCAGGGATTCGGGGGACTCCCCGCTTTCCAGGAGCGCCCACACGATGTAGGCGTTGGTGGTGTCCCTGGGGGCGCGGCCGAAGGAATCCAGGGCTTTCTCATTCTGCTGGAAGCCGCCCTCTCCATCCCGGCGGTTCAGGAGCCAGCGGCGGGTGTCCGCCATCATGTTCTCATCCACGGGCATGACCTTGGCCATGTCCGCAAATTCCATCAAGCCGTAGGCGGTGAGGGCCTCGTGGCCGGGATCCGCCCCGAACCACTCGTAGCCCTTGCTGGCGCACTGGAAGGAGACCAGCTTCCCGTAGCCCTCCTCCAGCAGTTCCCGGGCGCGGGCCACCGTCTCGGGATTGCCGGGGGCGTGGCTGAGGAAATACTGCTGCGCCATCACCAGGGGATAGTTGGTGGAGCTGGTCTGCTCGAAGCAGCCATGGGGCTGGCGCAGCAGGGCATTGAGGGCGGCCTCCATGGTGGCGGCGGGGGAGGTATACACCTGTGCCGTCACCCGCTGGGTGCCGTTCTCCACCTCCTCCGGCACCGGAAGCCGGAATTTCAGGGGATTCTCCCGGGAGATCCGGGCGCCCGTGGAGAATTCCAGGGGGAAGAGGGGGGAGACCACCGGCAGGCTCCGAGTCACCTGGTCCTGATGACCGCCCGCCATGGCGCGCACCACCACCCGGGCGTCGCCGGGCTTCAGCGCCTCCACGGCCACCAGCAGGCCACGGCGCTCGCCGGGAGCCAGAGCCCCCTGGGAAGGCACCTTGTCCAGCAACCGCAGAACCTCCCCGGTCTCCACCACCAGATTCACCCCGTCCAGGGTCTCCTGCGTGGCGTTCACCAGGGTGACGGGAAGCAGGGCGCGGTCGCCCGCGGACAGGAACAGGGGCAGCTTCACCTCCCCGTAGAAGGGCTGGACGCAGGTCAATTCCCCGGTGGCGGCACCCAGGGCGCCGTTGGCCCCGAAGGCGTCCCCGGTGACCCGGAAGGCTCCCAGGGTGTCCGGCATCTCAAAGGAGAACTCCGCCTCCCCCGTCCGGGGATCCGTGGTCACATTGGCCGCCCAATAGATGGTCTCCGTGAAATCCACCCGGTCGCCGGGACGCCGCTCCTTCCGGGCCTGATGGGCGTATTCCCGCACCCACTGCCCCCTCCTGGGAGGACGGAAGGGAGCGGCAATGCGCTTGGCCGCCATGGGGGGCGCCGGCAGAATCACCGCTTCCATCTCCCGGGCGGGTTCCTCCTCCTCCTCTTCCGGCATCACGGCGCCATCCTCCACCATCATCAGGGGGACGGCGGCAAAGTCCAGGCCATCCTCATCCTCCATGGCTCCCCCCGCCATGGCGTTCATGGCCAGCATCCTGCCCTTGAAGAGGACGGGAACGGGGCGCAATTCCACCAGGGGGGCGAGGATTCGCTGGAGGGCGTCGGGCCAGGACTTGCGAAGCTCCTCCTGGCGTTGCAGCACGAAGCGGCGCCAACCCTGGGTGCCCAGAAGGAGATCCAGGCGCTCCCGGGCGGTGGCATCCTCCAGCGGGAGATACTCCTCGGCATCCGCCAGGGAGAGCACCTCGTTCTCCAGATAGACCATCACGGGGAGGCGGGGCGCCCACTCTCTCCGCTCCCGCATCTGCGCCACGGAGGCGTCGCTGACGCACAACCCCACATGAGCGGAGACGGGATTGCCCTGGGCGTCCGTGGAGCGCACCTTCAGCGTCACCTTCTCCCCCGGCGTGCGGGCTTCCTCCAGCCCCTGGAACGCCAGATGGATTTGGAAGCGGGGGCGACGGAAGAGGAGGCGTTCCGCCAGGGGAGTGCCATCCTGCCCGTAGAGGGTTGCCACCAGGACGCCCTCCTCCTCGGCGGCGGGCAGAATCCAGCGTCCCTCGGTCTTTCCCTCCAGTTCCACCCGGGAGAGTTCCTTCTCCCGTTTCCGCAGGGTGAGATACCCCGGCTTCCGGGGAGTGTCCGGACTGCTCTTCACCTCCACGGCGAGAGGTTCGTCAAAAGCGTACGCCTGGGCGGTGGCGCGCAGAAGGCTCCCCGCCACCGCTTCGGGCAGGGGGAGGCTGCGGGGGGTGGCGCCCCGGGAGGAGGGGACCTCCAGGGCATAGCGGCGTCCCTTCCGGGGGGTGAATTCCAGGATGCCCCGTCCTCCGAAGAGGGAATGATATTCGGCAACGACGGCGCCCTGGTCGTCCTTCAGGACGCCCCGGATATCGGCCTCCTTGCCGTCCCGGCTCCGCGCCTCCACATAGACGCGGTTGAGGGCGCCCCACACCAGCTCGCCCCCTTCGGGATAGAAGAAGACCTCCTCCCGTTCCAGAAGAACGGGGATGGTCTTTGCGGCCGTCTCCCGGACGCCGCCGTCCTCGATGAGGAACGTCAGGGTGCCATCTCCCTCCTGGAGCCCTTCCGGCAGGGGGAAGGACACCTGGGCGCATCCGTCCTTCCAGGGAAGCTCCTCCTGCTGGAAGACCACCTTCCCCTCCACCTGGGCGGTGGCGGAGATCCGGGGATTCTCCAGGGAATCCCCCGCCGCCCGGCGGCAGGAAAGCACCGCCACCACCGTCTCCCCCGGGAGATACCCCCGGCGGGTGAACTCGATTTGGGAGCGCAGACGGGGCGCCCGATAGTGCCGCACCTCAAAGACGCGCTCCGCGGGAGCCCCCTCCTTCTCCTGATCCTCCACCCGCAGACGATAGACGCCGCCGGGCGCGCTGGCGGGGACCGCCCAGGTCACGCCGCCCACGGAGGCCGTGTATGCCATCCGTCCGCTCCCCATCTCCACATCCCGGGGGCCCAGAATCTTCCACTGGAAGCGGTCCGTCTGGCCCATGAACTCCTCCAGGGGATAGTTGGTCATGCCGTCCAGCACCACGTCCCGGATGTACACCGTCTCCCCGGGATGGTAAATCTCCTTGTCCGTGGAAAGATAATGGAGGGGACGGGCGGTGGGGAATTTCACCGCGGAGGCGTCCTCCTCCTGGGACAGCACGGGAAGCAACCCTAGGCGGCAAAAGATGCCCAGACACACGAGCAGGATGGCGAATTTCTGGCAAAAAGAAGGCATGGCAATCCTCGGAGAAAGAAAAGAAGTCGGCCTGGAGACAGGGGGAAAGGCAACGTGCCCCCCACATCGCCGCCCCGGGAAGAATCCCCCCTCGGGACGGGCGCGATGTCCACCCGGTTAGAGCCCGGCCACATGCCCGGGTTCCCTCCCCACTCCATCTTTCCCCCAGATTCCTCTCCTCCAAAGGGAAATCCGGGGTTAAATTCTTATAACTTACTTGCTATCAATGAGTTATAAACATATCTTCCCTTTCGTCCATTGCGAGAACGCGGGAGAGGCGAGGCAGACGGACGGGCCAACCCGCCTACATTATGGGTCTCTTCCCTGGAATTTTCCCGACCTTTCTCCCATGTCCGACTTTCCCTCCCCCCTGCTTCTCGCCCCCGCCGGCAACTGGTCCTGCCTCGCCGCCGCCCTGCAGAATGGCGCCGACGCCGTGTATTTCGGGGTGGGGAAGTGGAATATGCGGAGCCGCGCCAACACCAATTTCCGGGAGGAGGAGTTGGGGGAGGTCGTGAAGAAGTGTCACGAGGCGGGGGTCAAGGCGTGGCTTACGGTGAACATCATCGCCTATGACGAGGAGCTGGGGGAGTTTCAGCGTGTCCTGGAGCAGGCGAAGGCCGCAGGCGTGGACGCGGTGATTGCGGCAGACCCCGCCGTGCTGCAGCGTGCCCGGGCGCTGGGGCTTCCTGTCCACATCTCCGTGCAAGCCAACATCTCCAATGTGGATGCCATCGCCTTCTACGCGCCTTATGCCGACACGGTGGTGGCGGCCCGGGAATTGACGCTGGAGCAGCTTTCCGCCCTGGCGCGGGGGATTCGCCAGCGGAATCTGCGGGGACCCGGCGGGGAGCTGGTGCGTCTGGAGGCGTTCGTCCACGGAGCGCTCTGCATCGGGCTCTCCGGCCGGTGCGGCATGAGCCTGTGCGAATACAACGCCAGCAGCAACCGGGGAAGCTGCTTCCAGCCCTGCCGCCGGGAATACCTGGTCCGGGACGCGGAGACCGGGGTGGAGTTTCGCCTGGAGAACCGGTATATCATGTCCCCCAAGGATCTTTGCACCATCGGGGGGCTGCCCCTGTTGCTGGAGGCAGGCGTCTCCGTGCTGAAGATCGAGGGGAGGGGCCGCAGCGCCGACTATGTGGCAACGGTCACCCGCACCTACCGGGAGGCCCTGGATTTCTGGCGGCGGGGAGAGACCCCGTCCCCCCGGCAGCTCCAGGAATGGCGGGAGACCCTGGGCAGGGTCTTCAACCGGCAATTCTGGGAGGGCGGCTACTATTATGGCAGGCAAAGCCAGGTCTGGGCGGGGGACCGGGACAGCCAGGCCACGGTGCGCAAGCACTTCCTGGGGGTGGTGACCCACTATTATCCCAAGCCCCAGGTGGCGGAATTCCTGCTCCAGGCGGGAAATCTTCGCAAGGGAGACCGAATCCTGGTGACGGGCCCCACCACGGGCGCCCTGGAATTCCGCGTGCCCTCCCTCCAGGTGCGGGAGAAGGAGACGGACTTCGCGGGCATCGGCAGCCAGCCCACCCTGCCCTTCCCCCAGAAGATCCGGGTCCATGACAAGGTCTTCCTCCTGGAGGACCTCTCCCCCCGCTAGCGAAATCCGCGCCGGAGAGGGAGGCTTCCCCGCAGGAGCTTCTCCTCCGTTTTCCCCAGGAGACGCTCCATCTCCATCAGAAACCGGCACCCCTCCCGGGGATGGCACAGTGCCACGGCATAGACCAGCCACGCCCTGGCGAAGCACTTCCGCAACGGCAGGGGAAGCTTCCGCAGACGGCGGTGGACGGGAGAGCGGGAGGTGGCAAGGGAGCGCAAACGCCCGTCGTAGCGGCTGGTCAGGAAATCCCGCACCCTCCTCCGCTGGGCACAGTGACAATGCAGGGAACGCCCCGACTCCCATTTCCGGATGGTCTCCCCGCTGACCCCCAGCACCTCCCCCAGCACCTCCCCCAGCCGCCGCACCCCCACCCCCAGCCCGCGGCGGTGCTCCTGAAATCTCCGACGCCAAAAGGGGGTGAAGAAACCGGAAAAGCGCACTTCCACCTGGCTTCCCACCACCTCCTCTGTCATCATAGGCGCCTCTCCCTCCTCCCCTGGCAGCAGGAGGATTCCCACAGACGGCACGCCAGCCCGCGGATCACCGCCTCCAGCCCGCGCACCATCTCCCGCCGGAGAGATAACCGCCCCTCCCCGCACTGCCGATACAACGCCGCCGCCCACTCCATATCCCGCAGCAGACGCCCCAGGGGAAAACGCCTCTCCCCCTCCCGCCCCAGGGGATGGGAAAAGGGCGGCACCATCTGCAATTCCCCGTCCAATTCCCCCGACAAAAACCGGGAAAGCGTCCTGCAGTGGACGGGACGACACCGGCGCACCTTCCCCTCCTCCCAATTCCGCAGGGTGGACCAGCCGACACCCAGGCCCTCCCCCAGGCGCCGCAGACTGAATCCCATGGCCTCCCTGCGCCGTTTGAGCAGGTTCTGAAAATACGGGGTGAGGACTCCCTGGAATCCCCGCCCCGCCCACCTTTTCTGCCCCGCTATCTCCTTCGTGTCTTCGCCTCCTCCAACGTGAAAACACCCCCGACGCCGTGGCGCGACGGGACACCAACCCCCGCGTTTGGCTTCGAGAGCCCCTAGGGGGACTTGAGCCGGGAAAGAAGGGAGACGCCCTTCACCTCCACATCCACCAGCACCCCCTGGCCGCCCAGGATCCGATACACCGCCACGCCATCCTCCGGATGCTCGGCCAGGAGCGCCTCCGCACGGGAGGCGTATTTTTCCGGCAGGAAAAACTGGTCGGGGAAATCCAGCTCCAAAGTGAGCCGTTCCCCCTCCCCGTCTTCCCTGTATCTTCCGTGGGTCCGCAGGCATTGGGTGCTTTGCATCCAGAGTCCTTCTCCGGAGGGTTTTTCCGCCACCTCCACGATGTGATGGATGGTCTTCCCCTCCTCCTGGCTTGCTTTGGGGGCGAAACGGGCATAGGGGGCGTTGCCGCCGCCACCGTAGATGAGCTCCGCGCTGGAGAAGGACTCCCGCACGGTCATCCTGAGATAGCGTCCCCGGAAGGGATCCAGGGGATCATAGGCGCGGCAGGGGAGGCGCACCACCTCTCCCTTCCGGCAAATCCGCTCATACCGTCCAATCACCCCCAGAATCGCCACCGCCTGAAGACCGAAGGCCAGCAGCAGGAACACCATGTTATGCATTCTCTTCATGGAGACTCCTCCGTTTGCGGTAGGTCACAAAGCACACGTTCCCCGCCAGCATGCCCAGGCCGGAGAGCAGGAAAAGGACACCCTTCAGGGTCAGGGAAATCTCCGTGGTGAAGAATTTGACCAGAATGAGCCAGAAGCCGAGAAAAAGCCCCTCGTCAAACACCCTGAGCCGGAGGGTGCGAACACCCCGGTAGACCAGCCATGCCGCCAATGCCAGGGACGCCGCCATGAGAAGCCACACCTCCCCCCGATGGAAACAGACGCCGGCGGGAATGACGGGCACCAGGAGAGCCGGCGCGATGGCGAAGAATCTTGCCCAGCCGCACCAGCAGGGAAATTTCCCCCGATGCGCCACCCAATAAAGTCCGGCGGCGCAGAGCCAGGAGAAGAGGATGCCGGAGAAGAGGCGGCTTGCCGGCAGATAGGGGAAGAAGCCGGAGAAAAAGAGGAGCAGGAGGCCGGGATAGGCGCCCCCGGGGAAGAAGAAGCCCACGCGCTCCTGGAACAGCTCCTTCTTCCGGCGCAGGAAATCCAGGAAGGCGGGAAGGGAGAGCGCCAACAGCGCCAGGGACGCCACCGAAATCCAGGGGAAAGGCGGCCGCGCCCCCTCCCACACCTGCTCACTCTGGATGGCGCCATGCCAGACCAGGGGATAGCCCAGCCAGAACACCATGGCGACGACGGAACGGGTGGTCCACACGATGGGAAGACTCAACAGCGCCAGGAGCAGCACCAGACGGGAGACATTGCCCCCCACTTGATAGGTTTGAAGCACCAGGCAGAGCCCCGCCACAAGGGAAATCATCCATGCCACGCCCAGACCTTCCCAAAACGCCGCGCGACGCCAGCCCCGCCTCATGCCCAGAACGCCCGCCATGCCGCAGACCGCCAGGGGCAGGATGGAGACCAGCGCCCGCACTCCCCGGCTCAAAAACTCCCAGTTGGCCGCGAACAGGGAAATCACCCCCAGACCCGCCATCAATCCCCCCAGCACGCTGAACGCCAGAATCCCCCGGGAAATGCCGGACTTCGCCGAAAGGGGATACCGACTTCGCAGCAACTCCCCCGTCTTGTCATCCAGAATCCCCTCCTCCTGCCAACGGGCGATCTCCTGGTGCAGCCATTGATTCCGTTCCCTGTCCATCCGTCCACTCCTCCTCTGCGTCGAGAGAGCACCTCCACCGGAAACACGCAAACCAATTCCCTCCGGACATTCCCCCCGCAAACTCAAGGAGAAAATCCCCTCGCCACACCACGCGCATAGAGCGGGGAACCCCGGGAGCCTCAAACGGAAAATAGTATATCCCCTCTTCCCTCGTTTTCCTCCACCACACGCAAGGCATCTCCCAGATTTTCGGAAAATGAAAACGCCCCGCCCCAGGATTATTGGGAAGATTCCCCAGATTCCCCAGATTCCCTGGAACATCGATTTCCCTACAGAATCCGTGGCAAAGAGGGGGGAATCGTCCGTGGGGGAAAGTTATATTAGCCGCCTGTGTCCACCGGCAGGGGGAAGGGATTTGTGACCCAAAAGGATTTTGCTTTTTTCATGGAACATAGAGCACTCAAGAAACTGGAGGCCGACCTGTGGGAGTCTGCCGATCTTCTCCGACAGGGGTCCAAACTGACCTCCAATCAATATTGCATGCCTGTTCTGGGGCTGATTTTTCTGCGCTATGCCTATGGCAGATTCAAGCTGGTGGAAAAGGAAATCCTGAAGAACCGTCCTGTCCGCAATGGCAGACCGTTGCCTGTGGAACCCCAGGATTTCACAGCCAAGAGCGCCCTCTATCTTCCCCGGGAAGCCCAGTTCGACTACCTGGTCGGGCTGCCGGAGAACATCGCCACCGCCAATCTTGCGGGGAAGAATGGCCAGAGGCTGAATAGCCTGGGCGAGGTGGTCAACAACGCCATGGAACTGGTGGAGGCCCAGAGCGAACAGCTGGCGGGCGTCCTGCCCAAGGAGTACACCATCTTCTCCGATTCCCTGCTGGGCGAATTGCTCCGCATCTTCAACAACAACGCCTTGGACGAGGTCGGCGGCGACGTCATCGGACGCATCTACGAATATTTCCTCAACAAATTCGCCAAGAACATCGCCCAGAACGACGGCGTCTTCTTCACCCCCAAGTCCCTGGTCAAAATGATTGTCAATGTCCTGGAACCCGCCAGCGGCATCCTGCTGGATCCCGCCTGCGGCAGCGGCGGCATGTTTGTGCAGACCGGGGACTTTGTCCACTCCGCCGGCATGGAGGCCAACGCCGCCATGACCTTCTACGGCCAGGAAAAGGTGGAATACAATGCCCAGCTCTGCTTGATGAACATGGCCGTCCACGGACTCGCCGGCATCATCAAGTCCGGCGACGAGGCCAACACCTTCTACCACGACGCCCACAATCTGGAGGGCTGCTGCGACTATGTCATGGCCAATCCGCCCTTCAATGTGGACAAGGTCAATTCCGAGTCCGCCCAGAGCGCGGAACGGCTGCCGTTTGGCATGCCCTCTGTCAATGCAAAAAAGGAAGTCGGAAACGCAAATTATCTGTGGATCTCCTACTTCTATTCCTACCTGAACGAACACGGACGGGCCGGCTTCGTCATGGCGTCCTCTGCCACGGACAGCTCCGGCAAGGACCGGGACATCCGTCAGAAGCTGGTGGAGACCGGCCATGTGGATGTGATGGTCAGCGTGGGCAACAACTTCTTCTACACCAAGAGCCTGCCCTGCTCCCTCTGGTTCTTCGACCGGGGAAAGAGCGAAGAAGGGCAGGACAAGGTGCTGTTCCTGGACGCCCGGAATTACTACACCGTGGTGGACCGCACCCTGAACGAGTGGAGCGACTGGCAGCTCAAAAACCTGAACGCCATCGTCTGGCTGTATCGGGGAGAAGTGGACAAGTATCAGGCACTTCTGAAAGAATATGATGCTGCCATCAGAATTGAGGTGGCGGAGCTGCCGGAAAAGGGCGAAGCGCTGAACGCGCTGTTGGAAGATGGTGCCTCCACGCATTTCCGCGGCAATATGCCGGTCGTGCAAGGGGACCTCAATGTCGATGACCTGAAAGAGCGGCTGGAATGGCAGATCGAAGTGACCAAGCAAGCCACAAAGCAGACCATTGAGATGAAAAAGATACGGAGCAAAAAGCCATTGGAAACAGCCTCCGAGGAATTTATTGCAGAGATGAACGAAATCATCACCGTGATTAAGGAGTACCAATGGCTCTATGAGAAGTTTGGCGAGGGCGAGTATCGGGATATCCCCGGCCTGTGCAAGGTGGCGAGCCGCGCCGAGATCGCCGAGAAGAACTACTCCCTGACGTCCGGCGCCTATGTGGGCGTGGCCGCTGTGGAAGATGACGGCGTGGATTTCGCCCAGCGCATGGCGGAGATCCATGCGGAATTGCTGACCCTGCAGGCGGAGTCCAATGAACTGATGGAAACCATCTCGAAAAATATGAAGGAGATGGGGTTATGAACTGGAAAACAAGAAAGTTATCTGATTGTTGCATTTCGATAGCAGACGGCGATCACCAGCCACCACCCAAAGCACAGTCCGGCGTTCCTTTTGTGACCATCTCAGATATTACAGCGACCAACCAGTTCGATTTCAGTCACACAATGTATGTACCACAGGAATACTATGAAAACCTGGATGCAAAACGCAAACCACAGCGAGGAGATATCCTCTACTCCGTTGTTGGCTCATTTGGTATCCCTGTCTATATAAAAGAAGATTCTAAGTTTGTATTCCAACGACACATTGCAATTTTGCGCCCTAACGAAAGTGTCCTCCCACAATTTCTGTATTACACGATGTTAAGCCGCGATTTTTATATGATGGCAGATGCAGCGGCAATTGGTGCAGCTCAGCGAACAGTTAGTTTGACCGCATTGCGAAATATGCAAATTGCAGTTCCTTCGATAGACACACAGAAAAAGGTTGTCGATATTCTTTCCGCATATGACGCTTTGATTGAAAACAACCAGAGGCAAATCAAGCTGTTGGAAGAAGCGGCACAGCGGCTGTATAAGGAATGGTTCGTTGATTTGCGTTTCCCCGGCCACGAAACCACCCCCATCGTGGATGGCATCCCGGAGGGGTGGAGAGAAATGTATATGGATGATATCTGCGATTCTATAGGCGGTG
>JBJEVT010000001.1:68038-79027 GCA_051884615.1 Oligosphaeraceae bacterium | reverse complement strand
CCGTCGGCGAACTTCACATGGCATTAAAAAAAAGCGAATGGTGAAGAGGCGCCATGGGGGCGGATTCGTTGCCCTCAAAACGACAGTCCGAAAGAATGACGGATCCATCTTCGGCATATATGGCTGCTGAGGAAATCCCGTCCTGCCAGTACTCGGAGAAGGTTCCGTCCCCATTTTCATAGCGGAAGAGGCGTCCTGACTGATTGTCCTTCAATATGCAGTTCCGTATGTCCAGCGATGCCCCGTCAATGTATATGGCGGCACCATAGGATGCGGCGTATCCGTTGCGTATCGTGAGACCATCAACGCGGCTATCTGTCGTCTCTCCACTGTGGAGATGAAGGAATCTGCCCTCGCCCTCCAAATCCACGATCGTGTCCTGTGGTCCCTCTGTGGAGCGGATCTTGATGTCTTCTCCTTGGAAATCAATCCCCCTGTTCTGTGCTCCGGAATAGATGCCTGGTGCCACGATTATCACATTTTCGTGAGAGGCATTCCTTTGGACCGCCTGTGCCCCAGCGAAGGTCTTCTTGGCGGTTGAGGAGGAAAGACCGTTATTCTCATCGTTGCCATTTACGGCATCAAGATACACCGCATGCGTGATCTGACCCACGGTGAAGCCATACTCCATTTCCAGAACATCATCCAAGCCGTCGTTGTCCGTGTCTGCGGCAAAGGCGCAGACAGGATATGTGGCGAGTATCGCAAGGAGTAATATGGCAAAAGGGAGGCGAAGGGGACGGATGGTCTTCCCTGTGTGCTTCGGCATGCTGTTGCTCCTGTGGAGGAAAGTCTACGGTTCAGCCGTCTGTGGATGGGGGCAGGCACTCCCCTCTCCGCAGGTCACGGGGATGGCGATTTGGCATAAGCGGGCATAATCTACTCCGGATGTGGGGATACGTCAAATAGAAATTTTTTCCTTTGTTATACCAATATTATCCAACATCTTCTTTTTCAAGGGGTGGATTGTGGTTTCCTGTTCCCGAGGCCATGTTCTGGTGTGGTGGGGGGCTGTCAGGCTGGTATTGTTGTCGGTCTCTGACCCCTGTTGCCTTTGGGAGATTATGGAAGTCGGGGGTTGTGGCGTCCCGGATTTTTTCCCAGGAATTATAGTACGGGTTCGTTCCGCAAGGGAACCCTTCCAACAGTTTGAGAGGAAAGAACATGAAGATTTCAGAATATTTGACCCCCGGTCTCATCAAGCTGGACTTGGCCAGCGAGACGAAAGAGGAGCTTTTCCCGGAGATGGTTCAGCTTTTTGTGCGGAACGGTCTGATTCGGGATGCGGACGAGGCGGTTCGGGTCCTGGAGGAGCGGGAGGAGAAGATGTCCACCGGCGTGGGCAACGGCATCGGGATTCCCCACGGCAAGCTGCCGGAGGCCCGGAAGTCCCTTCTCGCGCTGGGGGTGTCCCGGAACGGGATTGACTACGATTCCCTGGACGGCGCCCCGGTGTATATCGTGATCACCATTTTCGCCAATCCGGACAATCCCGCCCAGCACATCGAGGTGTTGGCGGAGATTTCCCGCCTGTTTGCCATCCCGGAGTTTTCCCGTCGGATTCGGAATGCCCGTTCCGCCGACGAGGTGATGAGCATCATCGCGGCCCAGGAGTAGCGCAGGGCGTTCAGGTGGAAATTCCCTATGCCGGGCATGGTTCCGGGGTGGGGAGGCAGGAGAATTTAGGAATGGAAGAACTTCTGGAGCGAATGTTGGCCGTGGACCAGGAGGGGGAGTCTCTGGTCAAGTCCGCGGAGGCGGAGGCCCTCAAGATTCGCGAGGAGAGCACCCGTGTCCTGGCGGAGAAGAGCGCCGCGGAATCCCGCGCCCTGGCGGAGGAGTGCCGCATTCTGGGGCAGCAGATTCTGGAGAACGCCCGTCAGAAGCGGAGCGAGGCCCTGGAGAAGGCCACCCGTCAGCTTTCGCCCCGGGGAGAGAGTTTTTCCCGGGAGCTGGAGGCATACCGTCCCCGTCTCCTGAAGGAGCTTTTGGCGCTATAGGTCCGCCGGACATCACAGGCAGCAGGCGGGTTGTTGTCCCCGCCCTTGGAGATGGCCACATTCCCCCTCAATCTTGGTTTGGATTTCCTCTATGCCCGGCTGCACGGCTGGTGGTCCCGCAGCGCCACGGGGCCTGTGCTGGAGGAGCTGACCCGCGCCGCCACGGAGGAGAACTTCTTCCACCTTCTCCAGAACCGGGGCGTCTGGGCCGTGACCGGTCCCGAACGGGTGCTGGAGCAGCTGATCCTGCGGCAATATGAACGGCTGGGGCAGCTGGCCGCCCGGGTGGACGGGCCCTTCCACGCCTATCTGGAACTTTGCCGCCACATCCTGGAGCGGGAGAACTACAAGACTATCCTCAACTATCGCTTCTTCCCGGAACGGGAGGCCCATTTGAACGACGCCCTGGTGCGTTTCCCCGGAGCGGAAGTCAGCGAAAACGACTTGCTGACCCTCCTGGACGCCACCACCGACGACCAGTTCCTGCGCCTCTTCCTCCAGACCACCGGCAGCCAACGCCTGACGGACATCGCCCGGCAGCTCTCCCAGGACCGGGATCTGATGCGGGCGGAGTGCGCCGTGGACAACGATTCCTACCAGGAGGAGCTGGCCGCCATCCGGCGGCTCCACGGGGAGGCGCGCCAGGTGCTGTTGTCCCTGAAGGGGCAGCAGATCGACCATGTGAACATCACCACGCTGCTGCGCAATGCCAACTTCTACCACTTGGACGCCAAGGGGCTTTCCTACGCCTGGGTGGAGGGAGGCAGGGAGCTTTCCCGCCGTCTCTTCGACCATTTGGCGGACGCCGCCTCGCCCGCCCAGGTCGTCCAGGCTCTTCCCGCCTTCTACCAGCATGTGCTGGCGGGGGAGGCGGACGCCTCCTCCACCCGGCTGGACCATCTGCTGCACTGTCAGCTGGCCCGGCAGGCGCGGGAGCACTTCTACAACTCCGCCTCGCCTCGCCAGGCGCTGGCCGTCTATCCCATTCTCCTGGAGCAGGAGACCCTCAATCTCTCCCGCATCTACGAGGGAATCCGCTTCAACCTCCCGGCGGCGGACATCGCCGCCATGATGATTCGATAGCCTCCCTTCCCGCCACCCCGCCCTCCTTTCCCGCCACCAGATTTTCCCGGAGCCGAGAATGTTTCTGCCCAACCGAATGGTCAAAGTGAATCTCCTGGTCTTCAACCGGCATCTCAGCCAGTTGACCGAGGCCCTGGGTCATTCTGGCCTTCTCCATCTGGTCAACGCCACTTCCTCCTCCCGCAGCCGGCTGCTGGAGCAGCTGGACACGGGCACGGACATCCGGGACATCGAGCAGAAGCTGCGCCGGTGTTCGGTGCTGCTGGAGGCCCTGGGCATCGAGGAGGGGGAGGCGGCGCCGACGGTCACCAACCTCTCCCAGGAGGAGATCGGGGATCTTTTCACCAAGGTGGACCAGCGCTACCGGGAGGAGGAGCAGAATCTGAACAAGCTCCTGGAGAGCCAGACCGGGCTGCAGCAGCAGAGCCGCGCCCTGGAGGGCTTCCCCTTCCCCAGCCTGCGCATGGACACCCTGCGGAACCTCTCCCAGCTTTGCGTGGAGGCGGGGGTGCTGAAGGGGGATTCCCTGGTGCGGGCACGCCAGACCCTGGTGGACGACGCCCTGCTGATTCCCGCCCCCTCCGGGGACGGCGGCGAGCTCCTGGTGGTGACCAGCCGACGAAAGCGTTTCGCCGTGGAGGACACCCTGGAGAAGCTGGGCTTCCGGAAATTCGCCCTGCCGGAGATCACGGGTTCGGTGAGCGAGCAGCGCAGCCAGATCGACGCCCGGCTGGAGGAATTGCGGGTGCGCATCAACCAGGCGCGCCTGGCGGTGGTGGCCCTGGGCGAGGAATACGGCGGGCTGCTGCTTGCCATCCAGCGTCAGCTGAAGGGGCTGCTGGCCATTCGCCAGGCCCAGGGGATGTTCGGCCACAGCCGACAGCTCTACTGCATTTCCGGGTGGCTTCCCGCCCAGGATCTTCCCGCCCTCCAGAAGCTGGTGGACAAGGCCACGGACAGCACCGGCGTGGTGGAGGCCATGGATGCGGACCAGGCGGAGGAGCTTTCCCATGGAGAGGAGCAGGTGCCGGTGCAGCTTTCCGGAAACGGGCTCACCCGTCCCTTCCAGATGCTGGTCACCAATTTCGGGATGCCCAACTACCACGAACTGGACCCCTCCTTCTTCGTGGGCCTCACCTTCGTCATCATGTTCGGCTTCATGTTCGGCGACCTGGGGCAGGGCGCCGTCCTCTTCCTGGCGGGTCTGATGGCCCGGCTGAAGCGGGAGGCCTCCGCCATGACGCGGGACGTGGGGACCCTGCTCCTGTGCTGCGGCGGCTCCGCCATGGTCTTCGGCCTCCTCTACGGCAGCGTCTTCGGCAACGAGGAGCTGCTGCCCCGCCTGTGGGTCTCCCCCTCCCCCATGCACACCGGCGACCTCTTCCAGCTGCTGATGACCGCCGTGGGCGTGGGCGTGGTCTTCCTCAGCGTCTCCCTCCTCTTCAACATCATCAACCACTTCCGCGCCAAGAAATACTTCGAGGGCACCTTTGACAAATACGGGGTGCTGGGGCTGGTCTTCTACTGGGCCTGCCTGATCACCGCCCTGGTCTCCATCGTCACCCGGAAATTCAGCCCCTGGTCCCTCTTCTTCATCGTCACCCCCCTGGTGCTGCTGCTGATCCGCATCCCCCTGGGCAACCTCATCCACCACCACTCCCTCTCGGGGGAGGAGGGCGGCCTCTTCGCGGGATTGCTGGAGGGGGTCATCGACACCATGGAGACCCTCACCGGATACCTTTCCGGCACCGTCTCCTTCATCCGTGTCGGCGCCTACGCCATCTCCCACGCCGCCCTGTGCCTGGCCATCCATTCCATCATGGGCATGCTGGACGGCGCCCCCGGCGGCACCTTCGCCAAACTCCTGGTGGCCATCCTGGGCAACGCCCTCGTCATCGGCTTCGAGGGCATGGTGGCGGCCATCCAGTGCGTCCGACTGGAATACTACGAGATGTTCTCCCGCTTCTTCCAGGGCGGCGGTGTGGAATACCGCCCCTTCAAGCTGAAGTAATCCACCCCGGTTCTTTTTTTGAATCCCACGAAATTCCCCCAATCCAACCCGATAGATCCTACCAACATGACTACCTCCAACTGCTTCCGCTTCCTCGCCGCCTTCCTCCTCCTCCTGACGCTGGCCGCCGCTCCCGCCCTCATGGCCCAGGACGCCGCCGCCAGTGCCACCACCCAGGATGCCGTCCAGAAGGTCGCGGACGCCCAGCGTCCCGCCGCCTTCTACTACGCCATCGCCGCCTCCATCGGCATCGGCTGCCTTTCCGCGGGCTATGCGGTGGGGAAGATCGGCGCGGCCGTCATGGGCGCCGCCGCCGAGAAGCCGGAGATCATGGGCAAGGCCATCGCCTTCGTGGGTCTGGGCGAGGGCATCGCCCTCTTCGGATTCCTGGTGGCCCTCTTCCTTTACACCAAGATGTAGGGAGGACCGGCGCCTGAGCCGCCCGTTTCCACGACCATAGGAGCCAGGAGAACATGACCCCGTTCCGCTTCATCGGCGACGCCGACACCGCCCTGGGATTCCGCTTTGGCGGGGTGCCCGGGGACGTGGTGACCACGCCCCAGGAGGCCCTGGAGGCTTTCCAGGCGGCGTTGTCGGACAAGGCGCTGGTGGTGCTGGTGCTCACAGGGCCGGTGGCCCAGTGGCTGGCGCCCCAGGTGACCGCCCACAAGCTGACGGCATCCAAGCCGTACATCGCCACGGTGGAGGACGTATGGGGTCGTCGAGGCAAGACCCAGACCCTGGAGCAGCTCATTTACGAGGCCGTGGGTGTGAAAATCATAGAAACCAAATAGACAGCAGTCGGCTGTCCCGTTCATGGAAGAGAACCAGACCCATTCCCAGGAAGAGAGGCTTCAGCAGGAGATTCTTTCGGAAGCCCGGAAACGCGCCTCCCGCATCGTGGCGCGGGCCAATGCCGCCGCCAGCCAGGCCCGCGAACGCTGGGAG
Source organism: Oligosphaeraceae bacterium (assembly GCA_051884615.1). GTDB lineage: Bacteria > Verrucomicrobiota > Lentisphaeria > Oligosphaerales > Oligosphaeraceae > UBA1724. The sequence goes on along the minus strand of JBJEVT010000001.1, from coordinate 72,985 downwards.
AAGGAATCCGCGGAGGTGCGGGAGCGCACCCTGCGGACCGCCCGCGAGGACGCGGAGCGGAGTGCCCGGAACCTGCTCCAGGGCGTCTGGATGGAGGAGCGGCGCCTCTGGCTGCGGAAGCGGGAGGAGTGCCTCCAGACCTTCTTCCGGAGCGTCCTGGAGGAGGCGCGGGAGCTGCCGGGGGACGACCGGGACCGCCGCCATTCTCTGGAGACCCTGGCGCGGGAGGCCCTCCTGGCCATGGGAGACAGGGAGATGACGGCCCAGGTGGCGGAAAAGGACCTGGCGCTGGTCACTCCCCAATGGCTGTCGGAGCTGGCGGGACATCCCGTGAAGGTCCGGGTGGAGGCCCAACCCTCCGTGGAGGGCGGCATCCGCCTGGTGGCGCTGGACGGCACCCGCACCTACGACAACACTTACGGCGCGCGCCTCGACCGGCTCCAGGAGGAGTTCCGCCGGGACGTGGCCGCCTGCGACAAATGAGGGAGAGTCTTTCCATGGACACAGGAAGCATCACTCGCATCAACGGCCCCATCGTGGAGGCCTGCCACATGGACCACACCGGCATGCTGGAGGTGGTGGAGGTGGGCCATCTGCGCCTGATTGGGGAGGTCATCCGCGTCCGGGGGGATGTGGCGACCATCCAGGTTTATGAGAACACGGCGGGGCTGTGCCCCGGCGAGCCCGTGTTCTGCTCCGGGCGTCCTTTGTCGGTGTGCCTGGGCCCCGGGCTTCTGGGGAACATCTACGACGGCATCCAGCGTCCCCTGAAGTCCATTGCGGAGCAATCCGGCTCCTTCATTCCCCGCGGCGTGAAGGCTCCCGCCCTGGATTTGGAGCGGAAGTGGTCCTTCCGTCCCGTGGTGAAGGAGGGGGATGTTCTTTCCCCCGGCCAGATTCTGGGGGAGGTGCAGGAGACGGAGAGCGTGCTGCACCGGGTGATGGTGCCCCCCCGTTGCCAGGGCAGGGTGACGCGGCTGGTCGCCCCCGGGGAATACGACGGGAAGACGGCGCTGTGCGTGTTGCAGGAGGAGAAGACGGGGGAGGAGCATCCGGTGACCCTCTTCCAGTACTGGCCGGTGCGCCGGCCCCGGCCCTCCCTCCAGCGTCTGCCCTTGGACGCCCCGCTGGTGACGGGGCTCCGGGTGGTGGACACCTTCTTCCCCCTGGCGAAAGGCGGCGCCGCGGCCATTCCCGGCGGCTTCGGCACGGGGAAGACCATGACCCAGCAGGCCCTTGCCAAGTGGTGCGACGCCAAGATCATCGTCTACATCGGCTGCGGCGAACGGGGCAACGAGATGACGGAGGTGCTCCGGGAATTCCCGGAGCTGGTGGATCCCCGGACGGGACGCTCCCTGATGGAGCGCACCATCCTCATCGCCAACACCTCCAACATGCCCGTGGCCGCCCGGGAGGTCTCCATCTACACCGGCATCACCCTGGCGGAATACTACCGGGACATGGGGTACGACGTGGCCATCATGGCCGACTCCACCAGCCGCTGGGCGGAAGCCCTCCGGGAACTCTCCGGCCGTCTGGAGGAGATGCCCGCCGACGAGGGCTTCCCCGCCTATCTGCCCAACCGCCTGGCATCCTTCTACGAGCGGGCGGGCCGGGTGCAGACCCTGGCGGGGGGCGAGGGCACCGTCTCCGTCATCGGGGCCGTCTCCCCTCCCGGCGGCGACTTCTCCGAGCCGGTGACCCAGCACACCTCCCGGTTCATCCGGTGCTTCTGGGCCCTGGACCGGGATCTGGCCAACGCCCGGCACTATCCGGCCATCTCCTGGCGCAATTCCTACAGCGAATATCTGCCGGAGACGGCGGCCTGGTGGCGCAAGAGCGCCATGACCTGGCAGGAGCAGCGGGAGGTGCTCATGGGGGTGTTGCAGGAGGAGACCAGCCTGCAGCGCATCGCCAAGCTGGTGGGCCCCGACGCCCTCCCCGAAGGCCAGCGCCTCACGCTCTTTGTGGCGGAAATCATCAAAAACGCCTTCCTCCAGCAGAACTCCTTCGACGCCGTGGATATGTACTGCGCCCCGGAGAAACAGCTCTGGATGCTGGCGCTTCTGGCCAATTTCATCACCCGGGCACGGCAGCTGATCCAGAGCGGAGGCACCCTGGCGGAAATCCGCGCCATCCCCTCCCTGGACAAGATGAACCGGATGAAATCCGAGATCTCCAACGAGGACAAGAAGGCCATGAGCGCCCTGGAACAGCAACTCCTGGGAGAGCTGGAGGCCATCGGAAATCAGCACGCCACCTACGGAAAATAGCATCCCATGTCCGAACCCAAAGCCAACCGCGCCGGACTCCAATACACCGGCGTCAAAAACATCGACGGACCCCTGGTCTTCATGGACAACGTGGAGGGAGTTGCCTATGACGAACTGGTGGAGGTGGCCACCCCCGACGGGGAAATGCGCCTGGGACAGGTCCTGGACGTGACCTCCCGCACCGCCCTGGTCCAGATCTTCGGAGGCACGGACGCCCTCTCCCGCTCCGCCACCCGCTCCCGCTTCCTGGGACACTCCCTCCGAATCCCCGTGGCCAAGGAAATGCTGGGCCGCGTCTTCGACGGCCTGGGACGCCCCAAGGACGGACTTCCCCCGCCCCTCACCCGGGAATACCGGGACGTGAACGGGGAGCCCGTGAATCCCTACTCCCGGGAATATCCCCGGGATTTCATCCAGACGGGCATCAGCTCCATCGACCTGATGAACACCCTGGTGCGGGGACAGAAGCTGCCCATCTTCTCGGGCAACGGGCTTCCCCACAACCGCATCGCCGCCCAGATCGCCCGGCAGGCCAAGCTGCTGAACGAGGATGTGCAGTTCGCCATCGTCTTCGCGGCCATGGGCGTGAAGTTCGACGTGGCACGGTTCTTCGTGGATTCCTTCGAGCAGTCCGGCGTGCTGCGGAACGTGGCCATGTTCCTCTCCCTGGCGGACGACCCCTCCGTGGAACGCATGGTGACGCCCCGCAGCGCCCTGACCCTGGCCGAATATCTGGCCTACGAGGAGGGGATGCATGTGCTGGTCATCATCACGGACATGACCAACTACTGCGAGGCCCTGCGGGAAATCGCCACCGCCCGGGGCGAGATTCCCAGCCGCAAGGGCTATCCCGGCTATCTGTATAGCGACCTGGCCTCCATGTACGAGCGGGCGGGCCGGCTCTCCTCCGGCGGCGGCTCCATCACCCAGATGCCCATCCTCACCATGCCCTCCGACGACATCTCCCACCCCGTCCCCGACCTCACGGGATACATCACCGAGGGGCAGATCGTGCTGGACCGGGAGATGCACCAGCGGGGCATCTATCCCCCGGTGGCGGGGCTGCCCTCCCTCTCCCGTCTGATGAAGGACGGCATCGGCAAGGGACGCAGCCGGGAGGACCATCCCCATGTGGCCTCCCAGCTCTTCGCCGCTTATTCCAAGGTGAAGGACATCCGGAGTCTGGCGGCGGTCATCGGCACGGAGGAGCTCTCCCCCATGGACCAGCTCTACATGAAGTTCGGCGAGAAATTCGAGTCCACGGTCATCACCCAGGGCGAATACGAGGACCGCTCCATCGAGCAGTCCCTCTCCCTGGGCTGGGAGGCCCTGAAGATTCTGCCCCGCTCCGAGCTGCTCCGGGTCTCCTCCGAGGAATTGGACCAATACTACGAGGGCTAGGCCATGGCAAGGCTCAACGTCGCGCCCACCAAGAGCGTCCAGCTGAATCTCCGGCGGGATCTGGAGATGGCCACGGAGGGATACAACCTCCTGGAGCAGAAGCGGGAGATTCTGGTGATGGAGATGATGCGGCTTCTGGACCGGGTCCAGAATGTCCAGCGGGAATTGAAGGAGCGCCAGGAGACGGCTTACCGCACTCTGCGCCGGGCCATCGCCCAGAATGGCCTGCTCCATCTCCGGAATGTGGCCAGCGGAATCCACTACGAACACCAGGTGAAGGTGGAAAGCTCCCTGCTGGCGGGCTTCCGCATCCCCCGCATCCAGGCGCAGCACAGCCAGTTCCACTCCCAGTTCGGCTTCGCCGGCACCGACGCCCTGGTGGACGCCACCATGAAGCAGTTTCTGGAGCTGATGGAGTCCGTGGCCGCCCTGGCGGAACTGGAAACCACCGTCATGCTCCTGGCCAGGGAACTGAAAAAAACGCAGCGACGGGTCAACGCGTTGGAACATCTCTTCATCCCCGACTACAAGGCGACGTTGCATTATATTGGCGAAAGCTTGGAATCAAAGGAGTTGGATTCCTTCTTCACCAGCAAGCTCATCAAGAAACGGCTAGAGGCAGCGCAACGTAAGACGGAAGAGGAGACCCATGGATAGCGAGAAAAGCGCCTTTCTCAAACGAATCCTTCTCGTGGTGGACGGCTCCGCCGAGTCCGAGGAGGCCATCGCCTTCGCCCTGAAGCTGGCCCGGGGTCTCCAGAGCGAACTCACCGCCGCCTATGTGGTGGACACCGCCACCATGGACTATCTCCAGCAAATGCGGATCTTCGTCTCCGAGGAGCGGGCGGAACTGGAGGACTCCATCCACGCCAAGGGAGAAGCCTATCTCCAGCGGGCCAGACTGTTGGCGCAGGCCGCCAAAATCCCCCTGGAAACCACCATCCTCCGGGGACGCCTCAACAACGCCGTCCTCCAGCTGATCCGCCAGAAGTCCATGGATGCGGTGATCATGGGCGGGCGCAAAGGACTTTATCGGGACAAGGATGTCTTCACCGTGGAACGGGAACTCCTCCTGGAACAATCCCCCGTCCCCGTCCTCGTGGTGAAATAACATCCCTTCGGAACGCCGGAACACCGCGGAAAGGCGAAAACGGGGCGCCCCGGACGGGAAGGTTGGTCCCAGGGGGAATCAAAGGGCTAGATGCCCTAGATGCTCTAGGGAATCTAGGGAATCTAGGGAATCTAGGGAATCTAGGGAATCTAGGGAATCTAG
>JBJEVT010000001.1:0-67938 GCA_051884615.1 Oligosphaeraceae bacterium | reverse complement strand
GGGAATCTAGGGAATCTAGGGAATCTAGGGAATCTAGGGAATCTAGGGAATCTAGGGAATCTAGATTTCCTAGCCCCTCCGTGGGTTTATATTTCTGGCAGGGGGAGGGAGGATTCCCGCTGGATCAGTTCCAGGGGTTGGCATTGGGTTTGGGGGAGGGGGGTGTCCAGCACCAGGTGTTCCAGGACCTTTTGGGCGAGGGTTCCCAGGGGAGTGCGGACGCTGGTGAGGGGGATGGGAGCGTAGGGGGCGAACTCGGAATCGTTGTATCCGAAAATCTGGACCTGTCCGGGAATCCGGATGCCCGCCTCCAGGAGTCGGCGCATGATTCCCACGGCGATGCGGTCGTGGTGGACCACGATGGTGCGGCATTTCCCCTGCCGGATCAGGGGCAGGAGTTCCTCGGCATAGTCCCTTCCCACCTTGAAGCAGTTCACCTCGGCGGAGTTGTCTCCCAGCACCCGGGCCCACTCCCCCTGCCATTCGTCGCACAGGTCTGCCACGGCCTCATGGGTGGCCACGGGGCCCAGTCCCTGGCGGGCGATGCGTTCCATCAGATGGTGGTGGAACTGTCGGCGGTCGGAGATGCCCACGAAGCGCGGGAAGTCGGGGATGGGGTTCAGATAGTCGTCATAGTCGGGGAAATAGAGTTGGAGCCCCTGGTAGAGTTGCGGGGTGAGGGGATAGAGGCGCATGACGCCGCCGATGACCACCAGATGCTGGAGCTTCATGCCCCGGATATGGCGGATGGCTTCGGGAAAGGAGGTGCGGTCCGTATGGATGTCCAGGCAGCTGAAGACCTGGTGTTCCCTGTGGTGTTCCGTCAGGAAGCGCATGGCGGCATTGAGGACGGGGAGAGTGCGGTCGTCGGCGGAGCCCTGGAGGAAGAGGAGTCCCACGGCATTCTGGGATTCCTTGTTGAAGAGTTTGATGGCCAGCTGATTGGGGACGTATCCCGCCTGGTTGGCGAACGCCCGCACCCGTTGGACCGTCTTGGCGGAGAGGTGGTATCTCTCGGGATGGCGGGAGAGGGCGGCGGAGACCGTTGCTGCGGAGAGATTCAGCGCTTTGGCCAGTTCTCGGATGGTCATGGAAGGCTACCGGGGGAGGGAGAGGGCCTCCCGCAGGACGGGCAGGACCTTTTCATACATTCGATAGAATCCCAAATCGTTGGGGTGGGAGCCGTCCACGGTGCAGAAATTATCGCCCTGGGGGCCGAAGAACTCTCCTCCATCCAGGAACCACACCCGGGTGTCCCCGGCCTGCCGGGCATTTTCGTAGGTGCGGCGCACGATATCCCGTCGTTCCGGGGTGGGATGGGAGCATTTGGAGAGGAGGAGGATGGGGAGGGTGGGCTGGGCGTCCCGGACGATGCGGAAGAAAGGCTCGTGGGTTTTTGCCAGATGCGCCTCGTCGGGGGCGTTGTAGTCGTAGTCCATGACGAAGGCTGCCATCTCCAGCTCCGCAATCTTCGCCGCCAGGGCGGGTTCTCCCAGGGCGCTGCCGGAGAATCCCAGGTTGATCTGGGGGGCGTCCAGCGCCCGGCAGAGCATGGTGGTGTAGTTGTTGGCGGGGCGGCTGGCGCATCCTCCCTGGGTGATGGAGGAGCCGTAGAAGAGGATGGGACGGGAGAGTTTTTGGGGGAGAGGAGGGAGCACCTGGGCCTGGGGGGCGAGGCCGATCTCCATCGTCTCGATGCCGGAGTAGAGGGGCAGATAGAGGGTGACGGCGTGGAGTCCCTCCTCCGCGGGATAGTTCCAGAAGCGGTGCTCCAAGGTCTCCCGGGCGTGCTCCGGGCAGGGCTGGATGGTGGTGTAGTAGCGCTCCCCGCCTTCGGGAGGCTGGACGTAGAAGTCGAAGCCGCCGCTGCCGATGCGGGGCATGTGGCTCATGTCCGTGAAGTCCCGATACCGCACCCGGAGGGTCATGTGGGGGGAGTCCGTGCGGAAGCGGATCGTTCCTCCGGAGGTGTGGGTGCTCAGGGCCAACGCCCCCGCGTTCACCTCCTTCTCCGTGAACTCCAGGGGAAGGCGATGGAGCATTTCCCCGTGGCGCCACCAGGGAAAGCCCGTGACCTGGAAGGGGGCGTCCAGCGCATCCCAGTAGTGCAGCGACAAATCCCCCAGGGTCTCAATCCGAAAATTCTTGTCAATCTTTGCGATGTCCATGGCTGAAATATAGCCCCAGCCTCTCCATCCCGACCAGGACAACAGGGAAGAGGGGCGCTCCGCGGGAACACAGACCACACGGAGGCGCCTGCGGCCCACCCCGGACCACGCAGAGGGCTTCAGGCGGGGGGGGGACGGGAGCAATCCACCTTCTTCCCCCGCTCGGCGACCTATGAGATGCAGTCCAGGAGATGCCAGCTTCTCATGATGGTATCGGCTGCCAACTGGCAGCCTTTGGCGTTCCAATGGCGGCCATCCTTCGTAAAAAGAAGCCCCTCGTCGTCTAGTTCGGCAACATGCTTGCGTGTTGCGGCGGCAAACACAACATCGAAAGGAACGAATTCCGCGTCGCAGACAACGGCTGCTTCACGGGCAGCCACGGCAAATAACGTGGAACGGTTCCCCTCATCTTCCCAGGCGCGGCCTTCGGCAACGGGCAGTCCGCAAAAGCAAAACTTTTTGATTCCATTCAGTTTGCAGAGATGATGCATCCATATCAAATTGACCTTGAATGCTTCGGGTGTCACGACAGGCTCCGTTCGCCATTGTCCCAAGCCGATGACCGTGTCGTTGACCCCGAAATAGAAGCAGACGGCATCTGGCTTCTTTTCTATGACATCGGGAATCATCCGAGTCAACGCCAACGGAGTCTTGTCACCGGACATGCCGGCGTTGACTACCTTGATTCCCATGGGGGTCAGGTATTTTTCCATATAAGAGACGTATCCGTCTTCCGCCGCAGTCAGACTGTCGCCAAAAAACAATACCGTCTCTCCCTTTTTCAGAAAGGGTTCTGCCGTTTTGCCTGCACATCCCCTAATGAACTTTTCTTCCATGGTCCGTATCCACTGTTGTGATTGCACAGAATTGTGTCTGATGACTTCCCTGTAGTATAATGTGACTTTCCCAATGTTTCTCACCGGCATTCACCTCGGCAATCTTTTTTCCAGGTCTTCCCCGCTTCTTCTCTTGTTTCCGATGAAGGGATGGACCTTGTCGCACCCCGTAGGGGGAGGGAGAGGGGACGTTTCGGCCAACGTCGGGTGCCGTCAACCTGGTCTATCTCCGGGAGGCAGCTCCTGGAATCTCCAGGGCGTCTGGCCCTTCGATATGTTCCCGGCCCTCTCCAGGGGAGAATATTTTTCCTTGAGTGCTCCTTGTTTTTTTTCTTTCCTATACTATCCTTGTTTCCCGCTCTTTCGCCTCCCTTCTCTCCCGCGCCGGAGGGGATGGTTGATTTATAACTCCTTGCAAACAAGGATGTTATAAGAATCTCTGGAGGCGACGGGCTTCTTTTTTCCTCCCATGCTGAACTTGTTCAGTATGGGGCGTTCCCCGGATTTTTCTTGTGATCCGTTGTTGTCCCCCCATCCGTTTCCCTTTTTTTGAGGAGAGAGGCGTCATGAAGCATCGTGGAAGTTTCACCTTGATTGAATTGCTGGTCGTCATTGCCATCATTGCGATTTTAGCGGCCATGTTGTTGCCGGCGTTGTCCAAGGCCCGCGCCAAGGCCCGTGCCATCAGCTGTGTGAACAACCAGAAGACCATTGGGTTGTACCTGTTGATGTATGTGGACGATTCCGACGGGAAGTATTTTGGCACGGGGGCGGAGTACTACCGGACGGATGCCAACGGCGGGCACTACTGCTGGTGGCCCGCCATGATGGTGGAATACGGAGCGGGGGCGTTGACCGCGGCGAACTTCCGTTGTCCCTCCACCATGGACGAGCCTTTGAAGGACGCGTACAATCACACCTTCCTGCAAGATGGCACGGCGGAAGGTCGCTGGGCGTGGGCGCAGTGGAGCCGGCATGGCATGAACCGGTTCGCCGACAATCCCGCCGGGGATGGCAAATTCGGCTTCAACTTCGTGTGGGACAAGATCAAGAGTCCCAGCACGGCCATGCTGGTGGGAGACATGGTATGCAGCGGCGCCGACACCCGTGGCTACTACATCGCCTTCGAGCATTACGCCAATGCCTCCATGGGGTACTGGGGCGTGTGGACGGGCATTCACGATGGCAAGGTGAACATTCTCTTCCCGGACGGCCACGCGGAGTCGGTGGAGGGGCACTGCGGTTCCAGCTATCAGAACTACAACGCCACCTACTGCCCCGCCAAGGTGGGGTTGACCCGCTACACCTTCTACTTTGACCGCACGGAGTAGCCTGCTCCTTGTTCCCCTTGTTCCTCCCCTCCCTGTTCCGCCTCCCATGAAGTGCCGTTGCTTCTCTCTCCTCGTCTTGCTGGCCGCCCATTTGTCCCTGACGGCCCTGGAGACCCTGCACTGGGATTTCTCCCGGGAGCGGAGCGTGGTGGTGGGAGGTGTCGCCCAGGTTCCCGAGGAGGGGATGTGGAGGAGCGGGGAATTGGCGGTGGGAAGCCGCGGGTTGGGATTGCCCGCCGCCCCCCTTCTGGGGGAAAACGAGGGGACCATCCTCTTCCGGGTGCGCTTTGAAGAGCCCCGGGAGCCCCGGCATACCATGCGGAGCCTGGTGACTCTGCGTACCAGCAGTCGCCTTTATGCGGGGTTCTACTTCTTTGGGGACAGACGGTGGGCCTTCGCCTTCTCCGACCAGGACAAGACCTTCCGGATGGAGATGCCGGAGCCCCTGGCGCCCGGGGAGGAATATTCCCTGGGATTCAGTTGGGACGGGCAGCGTCTCCGGCTCTTCCGGGACGGGCGGATTCTGGCGGAGACCGAGCAGCCCCTGCCTGTGGAGAAGGTCACCCGTCTGAATCTGGGCCCCTACCAGGATGGCTGGATCGCCACGAATCCCTGGTGCGATGACACTTTTCTCCGGGAACTCCGGGTCTTTTCCCACGCCCTGGAACCCCAGGAGGCGGCGGCGTATTCCGGGGTTTCCTTTCGTCCCTTGGCGGAGAACGTTCCCCCCTTGCTGACGGTGCCTCCCCTGCCGGCGGGGGTGGCGCCGCCGGAAGCGGATGGACAGCTTTCCGAGGAAGCCTGGGCGCACGCGGCGGGCACGGGACGTCTCGTCCAGGGCAACTATCCCCAGGTCTCCGGGGAGCTTCCCTCCCATGATTTCCGCTTGTGCTACGACGCCCAGAACCTTTATGTGGGCTTCTACACCCGCTTCCCGCCCCATCAGCCTTTCGTGGAGGGGGATTTGCGGAGTTCCCAGAAGGAGCCCGAGGTCTGGGGCAGCGAATCCGTGGAGGTCTATCTGGAGACGGACGCCCTGTATCGTTTTGCCGGGAACATGGCGGGGGGCTACTGCGAAGGGCGTCAGACCGACGGCGCCTGGAACGGGGAGTGGACCTACCGCTGCACCAAGGCCATGAAGATGGACGATTCCATCCTCTGGGAGGGAGAGATGGTGATTCCCTGGAAGACCGTGGGGCTGGACGGCCCCCCCGGGAACCCCCTCCGCCTGAATTGCTGCCGTTCCTGGAAACTCCCGGACTTCGGGCAGCCCTCCTCCTTGAAGCTGAAGAGCGACTCCTACGGTCCCGAGGAGATGATTCCGGTGTCCTTCGGCCCCTGCGCCATCCTTCAGATTCTGGAGGAGAGCAATCCCAACCAGGGGGAATACCATCAGCGCTTCCGTCTGGAGAGCGCCCAGGGAGGGGAGCTGGCCTACCAGGTGGCCCTGGCGAAGCTGGATGGCAGCGCCTTGCCCCTGCCCCTCTACGACAGGACCTGGAAGGCCCGGGCGGGGGAGACCATCCAGGAGAGCTTCTCCCTCTCCCTCTCCCAGGCGGACTACGACTGCCTCCTCTACACCCTCTCCCGCAACGGGGAGGTCGCCTGGCGGCGCATCATCCCCTTTCAGCTGGACCTGACCTTCTTCACCGTGACGCCCCTGTTCTTCCAGGAAAAGCTGAGGGTGAATTTGAAGGAGGCGCTTATGAGGCGGCAGCTGGGGGAGGCGGGTCCCGGGGAATTCCAGTTGCTTTCCCCTTCCGGCGAGTTGCTCTCCTCCCTTCCCGTGGCGGGTTCTCGGAGGGAACTCCCCTTCTCCCGCCAGTTTCCCCCGGGAAAATACACCGTGGTTCTGACAGACGGCCAGGGGAATCCCCGCGCCGCCCAGCCGGTGGAGTATCCGGGCATTGGGGAGTGGGAGTCCCAGTCGTTCCCCCAGGAGATCATTCTGCCTCCTTTCACCCCCATGGACAGCCGCCGGGAGGGGGAGAAGGGGTTGCTCTGCCAGGTCAGCCAGCGGGAGTATCGCTGGGCGGGGAGTGCGCTGCCCGGCCAGTTGACAAGCCAGGGGGTTCCCATGCTGGCGGGCCCTGTGGAGCTTCTGCTGGGAGGGGAGGAAGCTCCTCTGGAGACGTTCCAGGTGGTCTCCCAGGCCCCCCATCGGGTGGAGTTCCGCAGCCAGGGACGGGAGTTCCGGTGTGACTCCTGGCTGGAGTATGACGGGGTCCAGTGGAACCGTCTGACCTTGACTCCCCGGGGAGGCAAGAGCCTGGCCATTCGTTTGCGCATGACCAACCATGACGCCAAATTCCTCCATGGAGCGGCCGGCGGAGGCATCTGGGGGGCCAAGACCACCATGAGGATTCCCCAGGGAACCACGACCCTCCCCTTCTACTATTCCCTGTGGATCGGCAACGAGGAGCGGGGAGTCTGCGTCTTCGCCGAAAACCGGAAAAACTGGACCGTCCCCTCCAAGGACACCTTCCTGGTGGAGCGGGACGAGACGCACACCACCCTCACCATCCGCATCGCCCATGCCCTCCCCGGGGATGCCTCCACGGAAATCTCCCTGGGATTCCTGGCCACTCCCATCCGGCCGCTGGCCCCCAACTATCCCTTCGACACCTTCACCTGGAGCTACTCCGCCCCCATGAACCAGGACGGACTCCCCCATCCCACCCAGGATGTGGTCATCATCGACGCCCCGTACGGGGTCTATCGGGGAGACCTGGGAAGCTACTTTGCCGACACCCGCGACCGGGACGGGGATGCCTGCGCCAATTCCTACCTCCAGGCGTTCCGGCGCCAGACCGACGGCCACCATGTGCGTCCCGTGCCCTATCTCTGCGGCCGGTATCTCTCGGCGAAGTATCCGGAGATGCGGGCCTACCGTGCGGAATGGAGTTTTCGTCCCGAGCTGGCCCAGGACTACGACAACACCGGGCATTTCATCTACGACTGCTGCCCCGTCTCTTCGGCCTCCGCCTTCTTTGCCTGGAAGGTGCGGGAGCTTCTGCGGCGTTTTCCCCAGATGAAGGGGCTTTACTTTGACTTCGGGAACGTGCCGGAGTGCGCCAACACGGAGCATGGATGCCAGGGCGGGGCTCCCCTGCTGGCCCAGCGGGAGTTCTATCGGAGGATGGCCCTGGTGCAACTTCAGGAGGGCATAGAATCCCCGGTGATCGTGCTGCACAACACCGACTGCAATCTGCTGCCCACCTACACCTTCGTCTCCCACCTCTTCAACGGGGAGCACATCCGGCAGAGCTCCAGCACCCTTCTTCATGACAAGAAGGACATCCTGGACACCTACGGCCTGGAAATGTTCGCCAGCGAATTGAGCACCCTCCCCTTCGGGGTCACCAACAGCGTGTACATGCCCCTGGACACCCTGCGGCCGGAATACGGGGGGGACGAACCCACCGACGTCTACCAGTTCCGCCTGGGAAAGGCGGAGCACGCCGCCACCCTTCTCCACAACACCCTCATCTCCCCCATGCGGAACCACTACGGGCTCTTCGACAAAATTGTCCAGACGCTGGCGCGCTTCGGGGTGGGGGAGCCGGATTGCCGTTTCCTGGGCTACTGGCGTCATCCCGTGTCGGTGGAGGGGGCGAAGGAGGTCTACGTCAGCTGCCATGTGCGGGGGGAACGGGTCCTGGCGGTGGTGGGGCATGTGGGCAAGGCCCATGACAACCAGACCTTTACTCTGACTTTCGACTGGGACGCCCTGGGAATTTCCACTCCACCCACTAAAGTAGTGGAGAGAATGACGGAGGATTTGGGTAGCCAGGAGCTTTGGCGGAGGCAGAAGGAGTTTTCCGTGCCCCCGGAGCGCGCCCCTCTCCCGTGGGGAGACCTGGGTGTCAAGATTCATTCCTTCCAGGGAAACACCCTCCGGATGTCCCTGGATTTCCACTCTTTCGCGATTCTGGAACTCCAATAATCCCCCTTTCCCGCCATGCTTGAGATTCGCCGCGGCACTCCCGAGGACTACCAGCAGGTCACCGACCAGGTGGTGGCCAGCTTCCGCACCCACACCCCCGCCCATCCCCGCTTCGAGGACTTCGATCCCGTCACGGTCAACCCCACGCCCCAGGCCATGTCCGCCTGGCGCCTGGCCTATGTGGACGGGAAGCTGGCGGGCGGCCTGGTGATGGTGCCCCGTCGTCTTCGCCTGGGGAAGACGGAAGTGACCTACGGGGGCATCGGGCATGTCCACTGCATGCCCGGCTTCCGGAAGCAGGGGGTCTTCAGCGCCTTGCTCCGGCGCGTCATCCAGGACATGCGGCAGGAGGGGATTCCTCTGTCCGCCCTGGGCGGGGACCGTCTGCGCTACGGCCACTATGGCTGGGAGCATGCGGGAGTCTACCGCACCCTTCGCCTGGAGCCCGCCATGCTCCGCTTCCGCGCCCCGGAGACGGAACCCACCATCCTGGATTTCCGGGAATACCGGGGAGAGGAGGAGGACACCCTGCGGATTTGGAAGGCCCGGGAGAGCGCCTTCGCCTGTCCCCTGCGGGGCAGCCTGGAGGAGTGCCGGAATGTCCTGCTGCGTCCCGGCCGCCCGGTCTATCTGTGGAATCCCGGGGGGGACCGCTTTGCCTATGCGGTGTTGAAGGACCGCACCATTCAGGAATACGGCGGCGACGTGGAGGGCGTGGAGAAGATCGTCCGCTATGTGCTGGGGACGGGCAGCTGGAATGTGCTGGCGCCTCCTCCGGAATGTTCCGGGGCGCTGGAGGAGATGCTGGATGGCTACGCCCAGAATTTCCTGGTGGAGAATCTTTCCCAGTTCCGGGTGAATCTTTTGGGGAAGACCCTGGAGCTCTTCCGTCCCTGGCTGGAGGAGCGTCTCCAGTCCTGGCAGGGGAGCATGACGCTGAAGGTGGAGGACGGGGAGGATTCGGAGACCGTCACCCTGGCCAGGGCGTCGGGGCAGGGGCTGGTCATCCGGGAGAGCCGGGAGGCGCCCGCCCTGACCCTTTCCCGCCGGGAACTGCCTCCCCTCCTCTTCGGCCCCGCGCTGCCCGCGTCCCTGGCCCGCGCTTCGGAACCTTTCTGGAGGCTGGCCTTCCCCCTGCCTCTTTTCTGGCCTTCTCTGGAACATGTATAATTCCTCTCCTTCCATGAATTTCTCCAATGCCATCCCCGCGGAGAACCATCTCCGGGTTCGCTTCCTCACCCCCACGCTGGCCCGCATCCAGATCTTTCCGGGCACCCGCCAGTTCCAGGACACCGGCCTGAACCGATACCACTTCATCCAGGAACCCCCGGAACTCCCCGTGGAGCCCACCCCCGTCGCCCCGGACGGCATGTCCTGGAAGAGCGACCGCCTCTCCGTCCAATGGAGCGAGGAGGGGAAGCTGGTCTGCCGGGACGGCGAGGGAAGACTCCTCCTGCAGATGACGGATTTGTTCCTGGGACAAAAGGCGGCCCAGATCACCTTCCAGGCCCAGGAGGACGAGGATTGGGTGGGCTTTGGCGACCAGACCCGGGATCATCTCTACCACCGGGGCCACAAGGCCGTCTGCTGGGTCTCCAACGTCTCCTCTTATCTTCCCGTTCCTTTCTTCATGTCCACCAAGGGCTACGGGGTCCTGGTGAACACCACCCACTGCGTCATCTTCGACATGGGCAAGACCCAGCCGGACCGCTTCTCCTGGAAGGACGAGCGGGCGGTGGTGGATTTCTATCTCTTCGCGGCGCCCACCTTCAAGGACTGCCTGGGGCAGTACACCGCATTGACGGGGCGTCCCAAGCTGCCGCCGGAATGGGCCTTTGGCCTGTGGTTCATTTGCCGGACCCAGGCCAATGACGCTGAGGTGATGGAGAATGCCTCCCGGTTGCGCCAGGAGGGGATTCCCTGCGACATCATCGGCCTGGAGCCTGGCTGGATGGAACAGAATTACGATCTTTCCGTGGAGAAGAATTGGAGTACCCAGCGCTTCCCTTTGCCGGAGTGGCAGTTCTCGGAGGCATGCCAGCACACCTGGATCAAGTCCCTGAAGCGCATGGGCTACCATCTGGAGCTGTGGCTCTGCAATGAATACGACCTCTCCTACGAGGAGGAGCGGAAGATCCAGGCGGAGCGGCAGGAGGAGGACCGGAACGAACCCACTTTCCATGAACGGGGCGAGCTGGACCTCCATTTCGCCGGCCCGCGCAACGCCGACACCATCACCCGAAAGGAGGAGCCCTGGTTCCAGCACCTGAAGAAGTTCGTGGACTGGGGCGCGGATTTCTTCAAGCAGGATGGCGCCTTCCAGGTCTGCACCCACCCCGACCGGGTCTATGGCAACGGGATGCTGGACGGGGAGATGCACAACCTCTATCCCCTCCTCTATGCCCGGCAGATGTGGGAGGGATTCGCCCAATACACCCGCCGCCGCCCGGTGGTCTTCACCGTCTCCGGCTGGACCGGCTTCCAAAGCTGGGCGGGCACCTGGACCGGCGACGTGGGCGGCGGCCTGGACACCTTGGGCTCCATGCTCAACACCGCCCTGATGGGGCACTCCTGGGCCACCAACGACATGGAAGTGTCGGACCCCGAGGGCATCCATTTCGGCTATCTCCAGCCCTGGAGCCAAATCAACAGCTGGACATACTTCCGGATGCCCTGGTACCAGGGGGACAGGCTCCTCCGGATGCATCAGTTCTACGCCCGCCTGCGGTCCCGCCTCATTCCCTATCTCTACTCCGCGGCCCGGGAGGCCACCCTCACGGGAGTGCCCCTCATGCTCCCCCTGACCCTGGAGTTCCCGGAGGACCGGAAATGCCGGAATGTTCTCCACGAGTATCTCCTGGGGCGGGATCTCCTGGTGGGCATCTACAAGAAGGAGATGTACCTCCCCCAGGGGACCTGGAAGGAATTCTGGACCGGCAGGCACTACGCCGGCGGCCAGGAGGTCACGATGGAATGGCCGGAGGACCGGGGAGGAAATCTCTTCATTCGCCAGGGAGCGGTCATCCCCCTGGGGCCCGTGATGCAGTACCGCAAGGAAAAACCCCTGGAGGAGATTCAGCTGTATCTCTTCCCCGGAGAAACTCCCGCCCAGGGTACCCTCTACGAGGACGACGGAACCACCTTCCAATACCAGCAGGGCGATTTCGCCCTCACCACCATCACGGTGGAAAACCGCCAGGGCGTGGTCTCCGTCACCACCCGGACCCAGGGCGCCTCCGCCGTGAAACGCTGGAAACTCACGGTGGCGGCCGCCGAAAAGCCCCGGGAAATTCTCCTCAATGGAGTGGCGCAGACATTCCAGTGGGACGAGGCGCGGCAGGAGGCCACCACGGTGTGAACGTCCCGCGCCTCCCCGCCGGCAGAGGGGTGGCGCATCCATCACCCCTCCCAAAGGGGGGAGAAGAAGGGAAGAGCTGGAGAATCTGGAGAATCCGGGCGTTGCTTGCGAGAAATAGACCGGCGCGCCGAAACGCCCCCTGAAGCCCTCTGTGCGGGCGATGGGCTGGCAGGTCGTGTCCCCCCCGCTGATTTCTGACAATTCCCGCAAAAAACCGTCACGAGGGGCTATAGTACGCCTCGTTGCAGAAAGATCAGGCATGGAGTTCTGACGGAAGGGCAGCCTTCCTGTTGGAAAACACCTGTTCCTCAACCCCAACATCCTAGGAGATTCAAGAACAATGATCAAGATTGGCATCAATGGTTTCGGGCGTATCGGCCGGATGGTCTTCCGCGCCGCCGTGGACAACTTCGCAGATGACATCCAGGTGGTGGCCATCAACGACCTGCTGGATCCCGATTATCTGGCCTACATGCTGAAGTATGACTCCGTGCACGGCAAGTTCGAGCACGAGGTGAGCGCCTGCAACGAGAAGAAGGTCCTGGTCGTGGACGGCAAGGAAATCAAGGTCTTCTCCGAGAAGGCCGCCTATGACGAAGCCACTGGCAAGGCCCTCATCAACTGGGGCGACCTGGGCGTGGATGTGGTTGTGGAGTCCACTGGTCTCTTCCTGACCGCCGAGAAGGCCGAGATGCACCTGAAGGCCGGCGCCAAGAAGGTCATCATGAGCGCCCCCTCCAAGGATGCCACCCCCATGTTCGTCTACGGCGTGAACCACAAGAGCTACGCCGGCCAGACCATCATCTCCAACGCCAGCTGCACCACCAACTGCCTGGCCCCCATCTCCAAGGTCCTCAATGACACCTTCGGCATCAAGCGCGGCCTCATGACCACCATCCACGCCGCCACCGCCACCCAGAAGACCGTCGACGGCCCCTCCAAGAAGGATTGGCGCGGCGGCCGCGGCATCCTGGAGAACATGATCCCCTCCAGCACTGGCGCCGCCAAGGCCGTGGGCAAGGTGCTCCCCGAGCTCAATGGCAAGCTCACCGGCATGTCCGTCCGCGTTCCCACCAGCGACGTCTCCTTCGTGGACCTGACCTGCGAGCTGGAAAAGCCCGCCACCTACGAGGAAATCTGCGCCGCCATGAAGGCCGCCAGCGAGGGCGAGCTGAAGGGCATCCTGGGCTACACCGACGAGGCCGTGGTCTCCACCGACTTCCGTGGCGACGCCCGCACCTCCATCTTCGACGTGAAGGCCGGCATCCAGCTGGATCCCACCTTCGTGAAGGTGTGCTCCTGGTACGACAATGAGTGGGGCTACTCCAACAAGGTTCTGGAGATGGTCCGCGTCATCAGCAAGTAAGGCTCCTTTCGCCTGAACGCAACCAAAAAAGACCGCCTCCCTGAAAACAGGGGGACGGTCTTTTTTTGTCTCGAAAATGGTGCGGCAGCGCCGACCTGTGCTCTGTGTTGAAGCGGCAGCGCCGACCTGTGCTCCGTGTTGAAGCGGCGACGCCGACCTGTGCCCGATCCGTGGGGCATTGTCGCCGTCATGGCTGGGAATGGGCATGGCGTCCCTGGGAATTTCGAGCGTTGGCTGCCCATGAGATTGCCGTCCTCCCGATCCGCATTACGGTGAGGGCGGCAGGGTGGGGGGCGTGGGGAAACCGATTACCCCGTGCGTGTATGCGCGCGCGTATGCGTGCGCGAGAAGAGGAGGGGGCTTGTCCGGCAGGGGATTCTCTTTCCAGGGGCATCAAAGGGCTAGATGCCCTAGATGTTCTAGATGCCCTAGGGGATCTGGGGGTTGCATCCAAAGAATAAATCAGGGGAGGCGTGGCTGGGCGGGCTTGCCCCCGCCCAGGAACGCCCTCTGTGTACTCCGGGGTGGGCCGCAGGCGCCGACCTGTGCTCCGTGTTGAAGCGGCAGCGCCCTTCTGTGCCCGCCCTGGGGGGGCATCGCGTCTACTGTTCCTGGATTTTCAACCGGAAGAGGCGTCCCAATTGGAAGGTGGCTTCTTCCCGGGGACGGGGGCGCGAGGCGTGTCCTTCCTTTCGGCCATGGGCGTCGGCGCCAGCCATGCTTCCCAGGAGGAGGAGGACGGACAGGGTGAAGGAGCCGCCGTAGGAGAGGAGGGGGAGGGGGAGTCCGATGACGGGGAGGAGCCGGACGGACATGCCCACGCCCACCACGATGTGGACCAGGAGGAGTCCCACTCCGGAGAGGAGGAGATTCAGGTG
This sequence comes from Oligosphaeraceae bacterium, assembly GCA_051884615.1. Classification (GTDB taxonomy): domain Bacteria; phylum Verrucomicrobiota; class Lentisphaeria; order Oligosphaerales; family Oligosphaeraceae; genus UBA1724. The sequence continues at coordinate 54,055 of JBJEVT010000001.1, read as the reverse complement.
GAGACGGCTTTTGGCTCTTCGCGCCCAATGGAGGGGGAGCATCAGAAGAATCCAGTAGAGTCCCAGGAGGGGGAGGACGCCGAAGAGGAATCCCCCTTCCTCGGCCACGACGGCGAAGAGGAAATCCGTGGGGGCCACGGTCCGGGGGAGGAAGCCCAGATTTTTCATGGTTCCGTTCAGGTATCCCTTCCCGGTGAGGCCGCCGCCCGCCACCGCCATGGTGGCCTGCTGTTCGTTCCAGCCGCCCTGCGCGGAAAGGAAGCTTTGGAAGCGGCGCAGATGATAGCCCTTCAGGAGCATGGCGGCCTCCTGGGGCATGGCGGCGGTGGCGGCGCCCTCGGCGTCCTGCCGCCGGAATTGGTGGACTGCCAGGGCGGTGGTCAGGAGGAGGGCGGCCATGCCCAGGAGGGAGAGTTTCCAGAGCCAGGGGGGCAGATAGCGGAGTCCCAGGGTGATGGCCAGGGGGATGGCCAGGGAGGCGGCGTTGCCGTAGGAGGGTTCGGCGGCGACGAGGGCCATGGGGAGGAGATAGCAGAGGAGTCCCATGGGGAGTTCCCACAATCGCGGGAGGGACTTGCCGTCCAGGAGGAGTGCGCCGGAGAGGATGGTGAAGACCCGGGCGAATTCGGCGGGCTGGAGGAGCATCCCCCCCAGGGGAATCCAGCGCCGGGCGCCGCCGATGCTTCTGCCCCACAGGAGGACCGCCACCAGGAGGAGGAGGCTGATGCCGTAGCCGGAGAAGACCACCAGCCGCCAGGAGAGGCGTCCCGTGGGCAGGCATGCCATGCCCATGCCCAGGAGTCCTCCCAGTCCCAGAAAGGCGCATTGCCGCAGATAGTTTTGCCGCACGGCGAAGGCCTCCCCCAGGTATCCCGTGCTGTAGATGTAGGCCACCCCCAGGGCGCAGAGGCACCCGATGGCCAGCAGATAGAGAAGATGGGAGGCGGAGAGGCGCACGGGGAGACCGGGAGGAAGAGGGGGGGGACGGCGGGGGGAAATATACCCCCTGCGCCCCGTCGCGGGGTGGGGTTCCTGCGCTATATTATCCCCGTTCCACATCATCCCGGATTTGCGAAGGTGGTTCCTTTGCGCCAAGCCTCTGTCCGTTCCTGGTTCTCCAGGTGACCTTTTTCCCTGGGGGATTTTCCGTTTGGCGCAAGATCATCTGCCTTGGCGGCTCCGGGAGCATCACAGACGTCTTGGAGCGGGTCTGTTGACCCGCTTTCTTTTTTTCCGCTACAAACGGAGGATAGCACGATGAGTAAAATGACGGAAGAGCAGAAGCAGCGCATGCAATTGATCGACTACCTGGCGAAGCAGCGTGGGGTTTCCCGCGAGGAGCTGGTGGTCATGCTGGAGCGCACCATCCGCGAAGCCGCCCGGAAGGCCGTCCGCAACTATCAGAATGTGGAGGTGAAGATTGACGAGAAGGGCGGGGTGGCCTGCCTGGCGCGTCTGATGGTGGTGGGGAAGGTGGTGGATCCCACCCTGGAGATCGACCTGCCCACGGCCCGCACCAAGGTTCCGGACGCGGAGATGGGCAAGGAGGTGCTCTGGGAAGTGGACACCAAGGATTTCGGGCGCATCGCCTCCCAGGCCGCCCGCCAGCTGCTCACCTCGGGGCTCCAGGAAGCGGAGAAGCGCCATGTGGTCTCCCAGTTCATGGGGCAGGAGGGGCAGCTGCTCAACGGCACCATCTCCCGGCGGGACAAGAACGGGGTCTGGATTGACTTCGGGAACGCCGAGGGGCTCATGCCCCCCAAGGGATGCATTCCCGGGGAGCAGTATGAGACCAACGACCACATCACGGTGCTGCTGAAGACCCTGAATCCCGACAAGCCCGGGGCGAGCCTCTTCGTCACCCGTTCCAGCGCGGACTTCGTGCGCCGCCTCTTCGAGCGGGAGGTCAGCGAGATTTCGGACGGCACGGTGGAGATCAAGGGCGTGGCCCGGGAGCCCGGGTACCGCACCAAGATCGCCGTCTACAGCGAGCAAGCCAACGTGGATCCCGTGGGGGCCTGCGTGGGGGTGCGGGGCGCCCGGGTGCGGATGATCGTGAGCGAGCTGGGCGGCGAGAAGGTGGACATCATCAACTGGGATCCGGACATCCGGGTCTTTGCGGAGAACGCCCTGAAGCCCGCCAAGCTTGCCAAGGTCTTCGTGGAGGAGGAGAACGGGGAGAAGGTGCTGCAGGTGCGGGTCACCGAGGACCAGCTCTCCCTCTCCATCGGCAAGAAGGGCCAGAACGCCCGCCTGGCGGCGAAGCTTCTGGGCTGGAAGATCAAGATCGAGCGTCTCTCCCCCGAGGAGCCTGTCCAGGAGGAGAACACCATGGAGCAGATGATTCGCCAGGCCACCAGGCTGCTGGCGGAGACCTGCCAGGTGAGCGAGGAGACGGCGCGTCTGCTGGTTGCCAACGGATACCACTCCGTGGAGGGGCTCCGGGAGGCCAGCCAGGAGGAGTTGGCGGAGATCGACGGCATCGGGCCGGAGGTCGCCGCCCGGATTGTCGCCGCCCTGGCGCAGTAGGGGTTCTCCCCCCTGCTGCTTCGGGGCGTCTCTTTGGCGTCTCTCCCCGGTTTTGGGGAGGGGCGCCGGAGACCGCCCGGCCGCCCCGGATGCCGGGCAGGCCGGGAAGACCGCGTCTTGCGAGGAAACTGAAAACGTCGCCGTCCGAGTCGGCGCAGAAAAATACGGAGGAACCAGAAGAATATGTCCACAGCGAAAGTGCGCGTCAATCAGCTTGCCCGGGAGTTGGGCATGGAGAGCAAGGAGTTGGTGGAGTTTCTCCAGAAGGAGGGCTTTGACAAGGTGAAGAGCCATTCCAGCACCCTGGAGGAGGAGGAAGTGGAGCTGGTGCGGAAGCAGATCTACAATGCCCGGAAGGAGGCGCAGGCCGCCCGTCGTGGCGGCGCCGCCTCTCCTGCGCCGGCGCCGGCGTCCGTCCCCGGGGTGGAGAAGGCCGAGGAGGAAGCCGAGGAGGAGTCGGAGGAGAGCGGGAACGAGATTCATCTGAAGACCCCCATCACCGTCCGGGATTTGGCCACCGCCCTGAAGCTGAAGCCCAATGAGCTCATCATCCAGCTCATGCATTTGAACATCTTCGCGGCCATCAACCAGGTGTTGGAGACCGAGACGGTGGAGAAGCTCTGCGAGCGGAACGGCAAGAAATTTGTCCAGGAGCGGCGGGAGAAGGGGAACCACCCCGTCTTCGAGCGGAAGGCCTCCGCCATCGCCGCCGCGGCCAGCGACGGGCGTCCCCGGAAGAAGGTGGGGCGTCCCCCGGTGGTGGTCTTCATGGGTCATGTGGACCACGGCAAGACCACGTTGCAGGACTACATCCGGAAGACCCGTGTGGCGGCGGGGGAGGCGGGTGGCATCACCCAGGCCATCGGCGCCTCCGTGGCTCAATACGGGGATCAGACCATCACTTTCCTGGACACTCCCGGCCATGCGGCCTTCACGGCCATGCGCGCCCGGGGCGCCAACGCCACGGACGTGGCGGTGCTGGTGATTGCCGGTCCGGAGGGGTGCATGCCCCAGACCATCGAGGCCATCCACCACGCCCAGGCGGCCAAGGTGCCCATCATCGTGGCCATGACCAAGAGCGATCTGCCCGGCTGTGACAAGGACCGGGTGCTGCGCCAGTTGCAGGAGAACGGGATTCAGCCCGAGGAATGGGGCGGCGAGACCGCCGTCATCCCCTGCAGCGGCATCACCGGCGACGGCGTGGACGAGCTGCTGGAGCGCATCCTGCTGGAAGCGGAGATGCTGGAGCTCCACGCCGATCCCGACGCCCCCTTCGAGGGTCTGGTCATCGAGGCGCAGATGGAGACGGGCATGGGCCCCACCGCCAACATCCTGGTGCGGAACGGCGTGCTGCGGCAGGGCGACTGGTTCTCCTGCGGCTCCACCTACGGCAAGGCCCGCGCCCTGCTGGACACCCACGGAAAGCGCCTGGCCCGCGCCACCGCCTCCACGCCGGTGAAGATCATGGGCTACAACGGGGTCCCCGAGGCGGGAGACCGGGTGGTCTGGCAGCCCGATGAAAAGAGCGCCAAGGCCGCGGCGGACGAGGAGCTGCAGAGGAAGCGCCAGGAGAGCGCCGGGGATTCCAAGGCCATGTCCCTGGAGGAGGTCATCCGGAAGATCACCGCGAAGAAGGAGAACAACGACGTGGTGGAGATGAACCTGGTCCTGAAGACGGACGTCCGGGGTTCCCTGGAGGCCATCTCCGAGGCCATCAACGGCATCAAGTCCTCCAAGATCACCGTGAAGATCGTCCACGGAGGCGTGGGCGAGATCACGGATTCCGACGTGGTGCTGGCGGCGGCCAGCAAGGCCATCATCGTGGGCTTCCATGTGCGGGCGATGCCCAGCGTGAACCGGACGGCGAAGCAGAAGGGGGTGGAGATTCGCCTGTACTCCATCATCTACGATCTCCTGGACGATTTGGAGGACGTGATGCGGGGTCGTCTCACCCCCGAGACCCGGGAGAGCCTGCTGGGCGAGGCCCAGATCGCCCAGGTCTTCCACATTTCCAAGACCGGAAAGATCTGCGGCTGCCGGGTGACCAGCGGAACCATCAAGGTCAACCAGAAGGCCAAGGTCTTCCGGCAGGACAGCCAGATCTACTCGGGGCTGGTGGCCTCCCTGAAGCATTTCAAGGAGGATGTCCGGGAGATGAAGGCGGGCCAGGAATGCGGCATCCGGCTGGACAACTTCGAGGATTTCGAGGTGGGCGACCGGATCCAGGTCTTCACGGTGGAGAAGATTCTCCCCGAACTGTAGAGCGCACCGGGAGAAGAGGAAACCATGCCTGCCGAAGATCGCATCGCCCGTCTCAACTGCCAGATCCTGCGGGAGCTGGGTTTGCTGGGGGAGGTGATTCTGCGCCCCCACATCTCGGATGCCCTGGTCACCTTCACCGGCGTGGAGCTGGCCAGCAATCTCCGCACCGCCACCGTCTACTTCTCCGTCTACGGGGGAGCGGCGGCGAAGGTGCGCGCCGGGGAGCTGCTGAAGCGGAAACGGGTCGCCCTCCAGGAGGGCATCGCCCGGAAAGTCCCCATGAAATACACCCCCGTCCTCCATTTCCGCCTGGACGAGACCGCGGAGCGGGCGGACCGGGTGCTGTCCATTCTGAACGAACTGAATCTTCCCCAGGGGGAGGATGCCCCGCCCTCCCCGCCGGACGCCCGGTAACGCCCTTCCTTCCCCCCCCCTCACCCACCACACCATGGACGAAGACGCCCCCATTGAAGTGACTCTCCAGGCAGAGGGCTGTGTCCGGGATCCCAACGGCCTCCACCTGAAGGTGGCCAGCGACTTCTCCCGGGTGTGCCGTGGCTTTGCCTCCCGGGTGACCGTCACGCGGCAGGACATCCGGCGCAGCGCGGATGGCAAGAGTCCCCTGGCGCTTCTGACGCTGGGCGCCTCGGCGGACCGTCTGTTGTCCATCGAGGTGCGGGGAGCGGATGCCGCCCAGGCATGGGAGGCCCTGAAGCCCTTTTTCCTTCTTCAGACCGGGGAATCCTGAATCCATGAAGAGAAAGGAACTGTTCGCTGTTCTGGAGAAGCTGGACATGCATCCCAGCAAATCCCTGGGGCAGAACTTCCTTGTGGATGAGAACTGTCTGGATGCCCTGGTGCGGGACGCCGCCCCGGCGCCGGGGGAGTCCGTTCTGGAGGTGGGGCCGGGCATGGGGGCCTTGACCCGTCGTCTGCTGGCGGCGGGATGCCGTGTCACGGCGGTGGAGTTCGACTCCCGCCTGGCGGCCTATCTCCGGGAGGAGCTGGGGGGAGAGGAGCGGCTGCGCCTGCTCCAGGAGGACGCCTGCAAGACCGACTACGACGCCCTCTTCCCGCCGGGAACCCCCTATCGCTGCATCGCCAATCTGCCCTACTCCTGCGCCTCCGTGATTCTGGCGCGGCTGACCGCCGCCGCCAATCCCCCCCGCTCCCTCCACATCCTCCTCCAGAAGGAGATGGCGGAACGGCTGGCGGCGTCGCCGGGCACGCCCCAGTATGGGCTGCTCACCGTGCGCCTGGCCTTCCAATACCTTCCCCGGGTGACCCGCATGGTGCCCCGGGGGGTCTTCTTTCCCCCTCCCGAAGTGGATTCCGCTTTTCTCGCCCTGGAGGCCCGGGAGGCGCCCCTGGCGGAGCCCGCCATCCTGGAGAAGGCGGGCAGGCTGGCGGCGGCGGCCTTCTCCCAGCGGCGCAAACAGGCACGGAAACTCCTGGAAGCCCATTTGCCCCGGGTGAATGTGGCACGCGCCCTGGAGGAGATGGGCCTCCCCGCCACCGCCAGGGCCGAGAATCTCACGCCGCAACAGTATATCCAACTCGCGCAACTCTCCCATGTCTATTTTCAAGATCTTCGCTAGCGCATTCTGGTCCAGTGACATCGTTGGCAAGCTGATTCTGCTTTCCATCATCCCCGTCCTCAGCGCCATCCTCGTGGGAAGCATAGTGAGCAAGTTCCTCTTCCTCCGGATGAAGGAGACGCAGGACAAGGAGGTGCAGGCGCGGCAGGACGAGCTCCGCGCCGCCCATCTGATCCTGGGAGAGCTGGACCGGGACCGGACCCTCCGGGGAAATCTGGCTTCCCTGGGGCGGATGGCCAGCCAGACCCTCCAGGAAATCCTCAAGTTCACCTCCCTGCAGCGCCACATGTTCTTCTCCGAGGGCGTCCTTCCCCGGAGCCTGACGGGAGAGGAGGTGGACCGGGTCATGGTGGCCATGGAGAATCTGCTCTGCAAGCTGGAGAGGGAGCTGGACGAGGGACTCCACACCACCGCCTCCATTGTCACCATCGCCCCGCTGCTGGGCCTCTTCGGCACGGTGTGGGGCGTGATGGCCACCTTCATGGGCATTGTGGAGAACGGGGGGAAGCCGGACATCCAGGCCATCGCCCCCGGCATCTCCGGCGCCCTCCTCACCACCGTGGCGGGTCTTGTGGTGGCCATTCCCGGCACCGCGCTGAACAACGCCATCCTCAAAAAAGTCCAGGACCGGAAGCGGGACATGGAGGAGTTCTGCAGCTTGATCTGCGCCTCCCTCAGCGTTGCCAAGCCCGCCGCGCCGCAGCAGCCCGCCGCGCCGCCGCCGCCTGCGCCGCCGCCGTCCGCGGGGATGTCGCAGCGGGTGCCGCCGCAGGGTTCGTCAGTGCCGGTCTACCGGCGGGAGGAGGAATCGGATGCTGAGGCGTAGGGTTCGCAGTCGCGGGGGGGCTCCCCTGCCCAAGGGGGAGGTCAGCATGACGCCCTTGATGGACCTGACCTTCGTCCTGCTGATTCTCTTTATCATCACCGTCCCGATCCTGGATTACAAGACCGACGTGGTGCCTCCCGCCATGACCACGGGGGAGACCCTGCCGGAGACGGACCCGGAGGCCATCCAGGTGACCTTGGACAGCGAGGGGCGGTGCGCCATTGACGGCGTGCCGGTCTCCCTTTCCTCCCTGGAGGGGCAGTTGGCGTCCCTGAAGGGGATGGGGCGCACCAAGGTGCGGATTCGGGCCAGCGGCGAGCGTCCCTACGAGGAGATTGTGGCGTTGCTGCGTCCGGCGAAGCATTGTGGTCTGGAAGTGCAGCTGGAGACCCGGGCGGAATGACCTTGCAGTGGCCTGTCCAGACGCCGTGCTGCCGGGACTTGCGGTTCCTGCGTTGGCTTCCCCTGGCCCACTGGGGCGCCGCCCTGGTCAGCGGGCTTCTGCTTGCCACGGCCTTCCCGCCCCTGGAGTGGTGGCCCATGGCTTTTCTGGGGCTGGTACCCTATCTGGCGGTGCCTCAGCCCCGCCGCTTCCGGTGGCGTCTCCTGGGGGCCTATACCCTGGGATTCTCCCATTTTGCGGCGTCCCTCTGGTGGCTGAACTCGGTGGGTTTTGGCGCCGGCATCCTCCTGGCGCTGTATTGTGCATGCTATCCGGCGTGCTGGGCTCTGCTGTGGGGGGAGGTGCTTTGGCGGCGCAAACCCCGCCAGGTGCTCCGGGAAGTGGCGCCCGCTTTGGAGGCGAAGGAGGACCCCTCGGTGGCGCCCGGGGCTTCCCTGAAGGTCCTGGATTCTCCCCGGCGCCTGGTGGCGTACGGACTGCTGGCGGGCGCCCTGTGGGTCGCCCTGGAGTGGCTGCGGGGCTGGCTCTTCACCGGCTTCCCCTGGAATCCCCTGGGCGCCTCCCAGGCCTTCTCTCCCCTGCGCCTTCTTGCCACCCTGGCGGGCGCCTATGGCATCTCCTTCCTGGCGGTGCTGGCCAATGTCTTCCTGGCGGATCTGGCGGCATGGCGGCAGCCGCGGCGCTCCCTGCCCCCGCTGATCGTCCTGGTGCTCTTCGCCGTGCTGTGGTGCGCCGGAGAGGCCCGGCGTGCCATTCCCGCCTCGTCCCGTCCCCTGCGGATTGTCGCCATCCAGGGGAACGTGCCGGAGTGTCGGCAGTGGGACATGGAGACCCTGCAGCGTGCCTGGGGGCAATACGGGGGGCTGACCCGGGAGGCCGCCGCCCAGGTCTCTCCCTCCCCGGATCTCTTCCTGTGGCCCGAGGGCGCCCTTCCCTGCGAGCTGACCTTCCCGCCCTTCGCCGCCGCCCTCAAGGAGCTTCTGACGGAGCTGCCCGCCCCCCTGTTGCTGGGCAGCCTGGATGAACGCATCTTGCCGGGGGCGTCCTCCGACCAGCTTCCCCCGGTCTTCAACTCCGCTTTCCTTCTCACCGGCAATTCCCCGGTGCTGACCCTCCCCTCCGCGCCGCGAACCGGCCACTACGACAAGACCCACCTGGTGCCCTTCGGAGAGTATGTGCCTTTCGGGGAGACCTTCCCCTGGCTCCAGCAGACCCTGGGGATGGGACGGGACCTGACGCCGGGCAGGTCCTTCCCCCTCTTCTCCCTGAAGAACCGGGAGGGGGATGCCTTCGCCTGCGGCGTGAATATCTGCTTCGAGGACGCCTTCCCCGGCCTCTCCCGGAAATTTGTCCGGAAGGGGGCGCAGCTTCTTGCCACCATCACCAACGACTGCTGGTACGGGGAGAGCTCCGGCCCCCGGCAGCATCTGGCCCAGGCGGTGATGCGGGCGGTGGAGAACCGCCGCCCCCTGCTGCGCTCCGGCAACAACTCCCATACCTGCCTCATCTCCCCCAAGGGCGAACTCCTCCAGCCCATCCTCTCCCCCGACGGCTCCCCCTTCGGCCAGGGATGGCAACCCTACACCGTCCATCCCGTGGCACCCGACGCCTCCCCCACCCTCTATGCCCGCACGGGCGACGCCCTCCCCGCGACGTGCCTGGTCGCCACCGCCCTCACGCTGCTGGCGTTCCTCCGGGACACCCTCCGAAGAAAGAGCCGCCTGGCACGGGCGCGAAGGGAATGACAACCCCCTCCTTTCGGGGGAAATCCAGGAATCTATCGGGAAACCGGGAAAAAACATTACCTTCTCGTTAGATTTCGGTTTGCAGTAACAATATTGGCACATTAGAGTAACCACCGTTCCGTAGTTCCGGCAAATGGGCTCCTGCCCAGGCGCTTCGGCCCGTCGCCCTCAGGATACGGGATTTTCATCATCCATTAGATCTCCTCTTCAGGAAATCCAGATTCTACCCAAAGGAAAAAACGATGAAGAAGTTTACCGCGTTTCTGATGATGCTGGCCATGTGCGCCTCGTTCAGCATGTTCGCCCAGGAGGAGGCTCCCGCCGTTGAGGTCGAGGAAGGCAGCTCTTGGATTCCGTTTGTCTCTTTGAGCGCCGAGTGGGGCTCCAAGTACATGTGCGATGGCAAGGTCGTGAATCCCAACGCCATGACCTTCCTGGACGCCTATGTGGAACTGAATGGTCTCTACGTCGACGTGTGGGCCGCCATGGACATGAGCAGCTGGAACCGTCCCGATGGCGGTAGCTACGCCTACAAGAACGATCGCCAGTATCGCGCCGAAGAGGTGGACTATGTGATCGGCTATGCCTACACCTTCGAGGATCTCCTGCCCATCTCCCCCCTGACCATTGACGTCGCCTACAAGTACTTCCAGTATCCCCGGGCCTACTTCGATCACGACGAGCCCCTGGATGTGAAGATCTACCTGGACAACCTCCTGGATCCCGAGTGCAAGTTCACCCTGGGCACCGGCGTCACCTTCCGCTATGACCTGAACTGGTACACCTGGTACGGCTGGTACGATGTGACCGTCGGCACCCAGATCACCGACAAGCTCTCCGCCAAGGTCTCCAGCAAGGTCTTCTGGGGCACCAAGGACAAGATGCGCCAGGCCTATGGTCTGAACCGGGACGTCATCAGCTCCCTGGAAGTCCGCGGCGACCTGAGCTACGCCATCAACGACAACCTGAGCCTGGGCGCCTTCGTGGATTGCGGCTGGGCCCTGGATCACGAGATCCGCGACGCCTGGAAGGCCGACTCCATCAACAACGAGGAGAACTTCCGCGCCGGCATGAGCGTCTCCTTCTGCTTCTAATGAGGCGAGCGCCCCTGTCCTAGAGACAGAAAAACCGCCATCCGACCTTCGGGCCGGGTGGCGATTTTTTTTTGCCCTGAGGCTCCGAAGGGCAGGGGGCTCTCCGGGGGACTGGGGAAGGGGTTTACAGGCCCAGGACCTGCTGCATATCGTATTTGCCGGGGGCGGCCGCCGCCAGGAATTTCACGGTCCGCACGGCGCCTTTGGCGAAAGTCTGGCGGCTGGATGCCTTGTGGGTCGGCTCCACCCGCTCTCCCTCGGTGGCGAAGATGACGGTGTGGTCGCCCGCCACGTCTCTCCCCCCCCTTTGGGGCGGGCGCCCGCCATGCCCATGCGTCCATGGCGCACATGAGCGTCTGTTTCTCCTTCTCATGAGGCGAGCGACCCTGTCCTGGAGACAGAAAAACCGCCATCCGACCATCGGGCCGGGTGGCGATTTTTTGCCCTGAGGCTCCGAAGGGGGGGAGCTCTCCGGGGGACTGGGGAAGGGGTTTACAGGCCCAGGACCTGCTGCATATCGTATTTGCCGGGGGCGGCCGCCGCCAGGAATTTCACGGCCCGCACGGCGCCTTTGGCGAAGGTCTGGCGGCTGGATGCCTTGTGGGTCAGCTCCACCCGCTCTCCCTCGGTGGCGAAGATGACGGTGTGGTCGCCCACCACGTCTCCTCCCCGCAGGGCGTGCATCCCGATCTCCCCCTTGGGGCGGGCGCCCACCATGCCCACGCGGCCATGGCGCACATCCTTGTCATAGGAGAGGCCCCGGGCCTGCGCCAGAATCTGCCCCAGCTTCTCCGCCGTGCCGGAGGGGGCGTCCTTCTTCTGGTTGTGGTGCATCTCCACCACCTCGATGTCGTAGTCTTCCCCCAGAAGGGGGGCGACCTGGCGGCAGAGGGCGAAGAGGAGATTGACGCCCACGGACATATTGGGGGACTGGACGATCCGGGCGCCGTTCTGCGCCAGAGTGTGGAGCAGGGTCTGGTCCTCCTCCGTCAAGCCGGTGGAGCCGATGACCATGGCGATGCCCTTCCGGGCGGCCAGGGGCGCGATCTGGCGGGTGACGGCGGCGGCGGTGAAGTCAATGAGGCAATCCGCTTGCGCCAGGGCGGTCTCCTCGTCGGCGACCAGGGGGACGCCGCAGGGAGGGAGGCCGACCACCTGGGCGGCATCCTTGCCCAGGAAGGGGCATTGGGGGCTTTCCAAGGCTCCGGAGAGGGTCAGTTCGGGGTCCTGGAGGACCTGGGCGACCAGCATCCTCCCCATGCGCCCGGCGGCGCCCATCACGACAGTGCGAATGGCCATGGTGTCAATTCTCCTGGGAAGCCGGGGTTTCCTCCCCGGCGGCTTCCTCTTCTCCCTCCCGGGACTCTTCCACGGAGAAGGGATAGAGGCGGAAATCCTGCATTTGGTATTGTCGATGGTCATCTCGCCGCCAATGGGGCAGGATGTCCTCGTAGTCTCCCCCGCTCTTGCCCTGGTAGACAGGCCACTGGGCGCCCTGGGCGAAGAAGGCCAGGGCGGTCTGGATGTTGGGATCCATCCGGTCGATCTCCTCCTGGTTCTTGGCGTGGGCGATGTCCAGGTATTGCTGGCGGGTGAGAGGTTCGGGGATGTCCGGCCGGATGCCCCTGCCCTGGATGGGGGTGCGCTCCTTGGTGTAGTATTGGGCGACGGTGAGGGTGAGGCCGTTGCCGCCGGAGAGGTTCATCACGTCCTGGACCAGGGCTTTCCCGAAGGTCCGGTCGCCGATGAAGACGGCGCGGTGATAGTCCCGCAGGCAGCTGATGGCGATTTCGGCGGCGGAGGCGGTGCCCCGGTCTCCCAGGACCGCCACGGGGATTTCAGGGGGGAGGTAGGCGCTGAGCTTCCGGGTGTAGTAGACATCCTTGATTTCGCCGCCCCGGCCTTCCAGAGTGGCCACCAGGGTGTCCTTGGGGAGGAAGCAGCTGAGGACGTCCACGCAGGCTTTCACCCGGCCTCCGGGATTGCCCCGGAGATCCAGGATCAGGCTGTCCATGCCCTGTTCCGTGAGTTCCTGGATGGCGCTGCGGAACTGGTCGGTGGTGGCTTCGGTGAAGGAGTCGATGCGCACGAACCCGGTTTTGGTGCCCTGGATGATGTGGACATCGTTGATGGTGGGGTTCTGGATTTCCCTGCGCGTCATCGTCATGTCCCAGGTCTCCTCCCCCTCCTCCTTGGGACGCCGGACGGTGACCTTGACCTCCGTGCCCGGGGCGCCCCGGAGCTTCCCCACAATCTCGTCCAGCTTCTTGCCCTGCTGGTTCTCCCCGTCGATGGCGAGGATCTGGTCCCCCGCCATCAAGCCGGCCTCGGAGGCGGGCGTGTCCCGGAACACCGAGGAGACGGTGAGGATTCCTTCCTGGAGATGGACCTGGACTCCGATGCCGCCGAAGACATCCTCCTCCTCCATTTCCTTGAATTCGGGGGGAGTCATGAAGGAGCTGAAGGGATCCAGGGAGAGCACCATCCCCTTGATGGCGGCGTCGAAGAGCTCGCCCACCTCCGTGCCTTCCTGCTCCAGGTAGTTGGCGCGGACCTGCTGGAGGACTTCCAGCAGGAGCTCCATCTTCTCCATGGCCTCCGTGAAGTTCTCTTGGTTCACGGTCTGCTGCAGGCTGTATCCAACGAAGACGTTGCAGAGGAGAAGCACCGCAAAGACAAGGAGAAAGATGACCTTCTTCATGGGCGGGAGAGGGGGAAAGGGGGAGGGAGGGCGCGGGGGCGTGCGCCTCTAGGCGTGGATGCGGGTGAAGAGATAGGCGGGCAGGTCGGCCACGGGGATGCGCTCCTGCTGCATGGAATCCCGGTCCCGGACGGTGACCGCGTGGTCGTTCTCGGAATCGAAGTCGTAGGTCACGCAGAAGGGGGTGCCGATCTCGTCCTGGCGGCGGTAGCGCTTGCCGATGGAGCCGGAGTCGTCGTAGTCGCCGCGGATGTCGTTCTTCCGGAGGGTGGCCAGGAGTTCCCGGGCGGGTCCTTCCAGCTTCTTGGAGAGGGGGAGGACGGCGGCCTGGACGGGCGCCACCAGGGCGGGCAGGTGCATCACCACCCGCAGATCCTCGTCCCGGTCGGCCTTCTTGGTGGCGGCGGTGTCTTCCTCGTAGGCGTTGCAGAGGAGCATCAGGCAGATGCGGTCCAGTCCGCAGGAGGTCTCCACCACGGTGGGGAAGTAGGCTTCCTTGGTTTCCGGGTTGAAGATGGTGCAGGCGGGCTTGTCCCCGGAGAAGGCGGCGTGCTGGGACATGTCCCAGGTGCCCCGGTGGTGGATGCCCTCGATTTCATCCCATCCGAAGGGGAAGAGATATTCGATGTCCACGGCTTTTTTGGCGTAGTGGGCCAGCTTGTCGTGCCAGTGCCAGCGGAGTTTGTCTTCGGGGATGCGGAGGATCTGGGTGTAGAAGTTCCAGCGTTCCTTCATCCAGTAGTCGAACCAGTCCAGGGAATCGTGGTCGTCGCAGAAGAACTCCATTTCCATCTGCATGAATTCCCGGGAGCGGAAGGTGAAGTTCCGGGGATTGATTTCATTGCGGAAGGCCTTTCCGGTCTGGGCGATGCCGAAGGGGAGCTGTTTCCGGGTGGCGACCCGGATGGTGTTGAAGTCCACGAAGATGGGCTGGCAGGATTCCGCCCGGAGGTAGGCCTTGTGGTCCTCGTCGAAGACGGGGCCCACATAGGTCTGCATCATGAGGTTGAAGTCCCGGGGTTCCGTGAGGTTGTGGCTGCCGCAGGCGGGGCATTCCCCGGGGACGGGGAGCTGGTCCACGCGCCAGCGCTTCTTGCAGTCGCGGCAGTCGGTCATCTGGTCGGAGAAGTGGCTCACATGGCCGGAGGCCTTCCAGACTTCGGGGTGGCAGATGATGGTGGAGTCCAGGCCCACCACGTTGTCCCGGTCTTCGATCATGTATTTCCACCATGCCCGTTCCACGGAGCGTTTCAGGGGGGCGCCATTGGGGCCGTAGTCCCAGAAGCCGTTGAAGCCGCCGTAGATTTCGGAGCTTTGGAAGATGATGCCCCTCCGTTTGCAGAGAGAGGTGAGTTTGTTCATGAACTCGGTGTAGGAGGGGGCGGCTGCCTTGGGGGCGTTTTCTTCGTTGGCCATGATCAGGGATTCCAGGCGTTGGGGGTGGGTTGGGATTCGGGAAGGGGGGATTGTCCGGCGGGGGGCGGTCCTTTTCAGGGGAGGACGCGTCCCCAGCCGGGAAAGCCGGTCCAGGGGGAGTTTTTGGCGAAGGAGTGGCGTGGCGGGGGGATGGGGTAGTCGCCCTCGGGCTCCAGGCGGATGGTTTTGTCCGGGAGGGGGATGCCCAGGACCTGGGCGGGGCCGGTGGTGAGGCGCTCCAGGAGGGCGTCCAGGGACATGGCGCCGCTTTTCACCAGCACCCGGTTGCAGACGGAGAAGGCGGCCTCCAGTCCCAGGATGCCGTTGGGGGCCTGGGGGAAGGGGAGGGCCTTCTCCTCGGGGGCGTGGGGGGCGTGGTCCGTGGCGATGACGGTGATGATTCCCTCGGCCACGGCCTGCACCAGCGCCAGCCGATCCTCCTCCTCCCGCAAGGGCGGCGCCATCTTGGCGTCGGCGCCCCAGGTCTCCAGGGCGCGGGAGGTGAGGGCGAGATGGTGGGGCGTGGCTTCGCCGGTGACAGGCAGCCCGTCCTTCCGCGCCTGCCGCAGCAGCTCCACGGCCTCCCGGGTGGAGAGATGCTGAAGATGGAAGCGCGCCCCGGTCTCCTGCGCCAGCAGAATGTCCCGCTCCACCATCCGGATTTCCCCTCGGCGGGAGGAGGGGCCGTCCTCGCAGTGGTCCACCAGGGGAGCCCGGGCCTGGGCGGCCTGGCAGGCCACCTCCCGCATCACGCCCGTGTCCTGGGTGGTGGAGCCGTCGTCGGAGAAGGCGAGGGCGCCGGCCTGGCGAAGGGCCAGGATGGGGGCGGGCCGCCTTCCCTCCCTGCCCTCCGTCATGCAGGCGCAGGAAAAGACCTGGCAGGCGGCCTTTTGTTCCAGCAGCTCCTGGATTTGCCGGAAGCGTTCCGGGGAATCGGGGGGCGGCAGGGTGTTGGGCATGGCCAGCAGGGTGTGGAATCCCCCCGCGACGGCCGCCCGGGTCTCGTGGACGATGTCTCCCTTGTGGGTCTGCCCGGGTTCGCGCAGATGGACGTGCAGGTCAAGAAATGCGGGGACGGCGAGCATCAGGGTTCTGCGGCGACGGACGGGAATCCCAGGAGCGGGAGGAGATAGTTGGCGATGCGGAAGTAGATGAGGAGGGTGAAGAGGTCCACCATGGTGGTGAGGATGGGGCTTGCCATGAGGGCGGGGTCCAGCCGTGCCATTTTGGCGGCGATGGGGAGGCTGGAGCCCAGGACTTTCGCCACCACCACGGTGAAGAAGAGGGTCAGGTTCACCACCAGGTTCACGGTCCACACGGCCTGGTTGAAGATGGCGATGCGGAGGAAGTTGATGGAGGCGAGGATGAAGGCGCACAGCAGACCCACCCGCAGCTCCTTCCAGAGCACCTTCCCCCAGTCCAGGAAGGTGACTTCCCCCGTTGCCAGGCCCCGCACCATGAGGGTGGACGCCTGGTTGCCGGAATTCCCTCCCGTGTCCATGAGCATGGGAATGAAGGCGGTGAGCACCACCATGGTCTCCAGCAGCTTGTTGTAGTGGTTGATCAGGCTGGCGGTGAGGGTGGCGGAGACCATGAGGATGAGCAGCCAGAGAAGACGGTTCTTGGCAAGCTCCCAGACGGTGGAGTCCAGATACCCCTTCTCCGCGTGCTGCATACCGGCCAGGCGCTCCAGGTCCTCCGTCTGCTCGTCCTCGATGACATCCATGATGTCGTCGACGGTGATGATGCCCACGATGCGGGACTCCAGATCCAGCACGGGCATGGCGATGAGGTCGTATTTCCGGAAGTCCTGGGCCACCAGCTCCTGGTCCTGGGTGGTGGTGGCGTAGACGAAGTCCCGGCTCATGATGTCCCGGATGAGAGTGTCGTCCTTGCTGGTGAGGATTTCCCGGAGGGAGACGATGCCGGTGAGGTGGGTGGCGGCGTCCACCACATAGCAGGTGTAGATGGTCTCCTTTTCGATGCCGGAGGTTCTGACGTAGGCGATGGCTTCCCGGCAGGTCTGGCTTTCGAAGAGGCGGACGAACTCCACGGTCATGAGGCTGCCGGCGGAGTTGTCGGGATATTTGAGGAAGACGTTGATGAGCTTCCGGGTCTCGGGGTCGGCCTTGGCCAGGATGTTCCGGACCATGTCGCTGGGCAGCTCGTCCAGGAAGTCCACGGCGTCGTCCAGGTACATTTCCTCCACCAGGAGGCGCGCCTCCTCGGAGGTGAGCTGCCGGGCGATGGTGTTGTGGTCGTTGGCGTCCAGATAGGCGAAGACCTCGGCGGCCAGATCCTTGTGCATGAGCCGGAAGACCCGGATCATGTCGGCGGTGTCCATCTCGCCCATTTCATTGGCGATGTCCACCGGGTTCATCTCCCGCAGGTTTTTCTGGAGTTCCGCCAGGTTTCCCTGGGCGAGCAGTTCTTCGAGCTTGGGCATGGGGGCGTCCTCTTCTTGAACTTACGGCGTGGAGAGGCGCGTCATTGGCCGCCGGGGAGCCATTTCATGGCCATGAGTCCCAGCGCCACCAGGCAGAGGATGGCGGTGCCCAGGAGACAGCAGGCCACGATGCGGGAGGTGTCCCGGGTCTTCCGCATCCGCTGGTTGCGGAAGGAGACCTCCTGCTGGGAGAGGAGGATGGGGGCGCGTTTTTCGGCGATGTCCAGATATTCCAGCTCGATGGAGTATCCCGCCAGGGAGATGATGTCGCCGGGGTGGAGTTCCACGGCGCCGTCGATCCGTTCTCCGTTCACCTCCGTTTCCAGGATGGAGTTCACGGATTCCAGGAGGGCGCTCTTTCCCCGGATGATGACATGGGCGTGGAAGCGGGAGATGTCCCCTTCCCGCACCGTGACATAGTTGTCCCGGGAGGCGCCCACGGAGTTGGTGCCCTCCCAGAGGGTTCCGGTGTGTTCCCGTCCGTCGGTGCCCATCCATTTCAGCTGGTAGTGGGAGGGGACTCCCTTTTCGCCGAAGGCGAAGAAGAGTCCGCCGAAGCGGATGATGGCGCCGTCCACCAGGGGGGCGCTTTTGATTTTCCTGGTGTCCTGGACGAGTCCGGCCCGGGAGCCGTTGTCATAGATGGTCCACTGTCCCCCCAGCCCCTCCTGGATGTAGAAGTGGTTGCGGGAGATGCTGGTTTCCGCCACGGACTTCAGGCAGATGTCGCACCCGGAGGAGCGCCCGAAGGTGATTTTGGCATGGGAGGGGAACGCAGCGGTGCTGCACTGTGCCAGCTCTTTTCCCGAAGAGTCGTAGATGCGGCAGATAGGCATGGTCGCGTTCTCCTGCTGAGGGGTGGTGGTCTACTGGGGGTCCAGCGCCGCGAGGGCGGTGCGGATCTCCTCCTGGAGGAAGGCCGTCAGGCCTTCCAGGGGCTTCATCTGGCAGTCCTTGCCCCAGTCCCGATGCTTGAACTCCACCTGGCCGGCGGCCAGGGTCTTGGGGGAGACCACCACCCGGAGGGGGATGCCCAGGAGGTCGGCGTCGGCGAAGGCGCTGCCCGCCTTCTCCCCCCGGTCGTCCAGCAGCACCTCCACGCCGGCCTTCTCCAAATCCCGGTAGAGGGCCTCGCAGGCCTCCCGGACGGAGTCCTCGTTGTATTTCAGGCCGATGATGTGCACCTGGTAGGGGGCGATGGACATGGGCCAGACGGGGCCGTAGTCGTCATGGTGCTGTTCCACGATGGCGGCCATGGAGCGGCCCACGCCGATGCCGTAGCATCCCATGATCATGGGCTTGGCCTTGCCGTCGGCGTCCAGGAAGAGGCAGCCCATGGGCTGGGAGTATTTGGTGCCCAGCTGGAAGATGTTGCCGATTTCGATGCCGTGGAGGAGCTTCAGGGGGGCGCCGTCCACGGGGGAGGGGTCTCCGTCCCGCACGCAGGCGATGTCCGCCACGATCACGTTGCCGGTGTCGGCCAGGTCCCTCTGGTAGTTGAAGTTCCGGTAGTGGAACTCCTCCTGGTTCGCGCCTACCACCAGGTTGGGGGAGAGGGTGACGGAGGGGTCCACCACCACCCGGATGCGGGAGAGGTCCAGACCGTAGAGGGAGGCGTATCCGGGGACGGCGCCCGCCTCCCGGATGAGCTCGTCGTTGGCGAAGGCCAGGTTGGAGTCCTTCACCACCTTGGCCAGCTTGGTCTCGTTGACCTCCAGGTCGCCCCGGATGTTGACGAAGACCAGCTTGCCCTGGGAGTCCCGGTAGAAGACGGCCTTGCAGGTGTGGGCGGCGTCCACGCCCAGGAAATCGGCCACTTCGGCGATGGTCTTGGCGTGGGGGGTGGCGACCTTCTCCAGGGGGAGGGCCTCCTCCTGGGGATATTGGAGGGCGGCGCAGGCCACCTCCCGGTTGGCCTGGTAGTTGCCGTTGGGGGAGACGAAGAGGGTGTCCTCCCCGCAGTCGGCGATGGCCATGAACTCGTCGGAGCGGTTGCCGCCGAAGATGCCGGAGTCCGCCTGGATGCTGATGAATTCCCGGAAGCCGATGCGCTGGAAGATGCGGGTGTAGGCTTTGTGGCAGACCTGGTAATACTGCTCCAGGTCCTCCTGGGAGGTGTGGAAGCTGTAGGCGTCCTTCATGGTGAATTCCCGGGTGCGGATGAGACCCGCCCGGGGACGCGCCTCGTCCCGGTATTTGGTCTGGATCTGGTAGACCATGAGGGGCAGCTGCTTGTAGCTGCTGACGCTGGCGCGGACGGCGTGGACGCAGGCTTCCTCGTGGGTCATGCCCAGCATCATGTCCTTCCCGTTCCGGTCCTTGAAGCGGAGCAGCTCCGCGCCCACGCTCTCCCAGCGCCCGCTCTGCTGCCACAGCTCGGCGGCGAGGGCGACGGGCATGAGCATCTCCTGCCCGCCAATGGCGTTCATCTCCTCCCGGATGATGGCCTCGATTTTCCGGGTGACGCGCAGACCCAGGGGGAGGAGGGTGAAGATGCCGGCAGACACCGGCAGGCAATACCCGCCGCGGGCCAGGAATTTATGGCTGGTGGTCTGGGCGTCCCGGGGAGCTTCCCGGAGGCGCTGTCCGAGCATTTGGGAGAGTCGCATGGGCAGGGAGAAGGGGGCTGAATGGGTCGAAAGACGGAGGAAAGGGGGTCGCGTGCGTACGCGCACGTATTACGCTCGGCAATATATTCCTCCTTTCGGGGCTTTCCCGGCGTCTCCGCGCCTCGGGGAGCTTCCCCCGGGCGCAGGGACGAAGGGAGGGACGCCGCCCGGAGGGAGGCGGGGAGGGCGGGGCATGGGCGGCAGGCCGCCGGGGGCTAGAGGGTGCCGAAGAGCCGGTCCCCCGCGTCTCCCAGGCCGGGCAGGATGTAGCCGTGGTCGTTCAGCTTCTCGTCCAGGCTGCCCAGATAGATGTCCACGTCCGGATGCTCCCGCTGGACCACCTCCACGCCCTCGGGGGCCCCGATGATGTTCACCATCTTGATGCGGGAGGCGCCCCGGGCCTTCAGGAAGCTGATGGCGGCGGCGGCGCTGCCGCCCGTGGCCAGCATGGGGTCCAGCACCAGGACGATGCGCTGGGCGACGTCGGTGGGGAGCTTGCAGTAATATTCCACGGGCTTCAGGGTCTTGGGGTCCCGGTAGAGGCCGATATGGCCCACCCGGGCGGCGGGAATCAGGGTGAGCATGGCGTCCACCATGCCCAGGCCCGCCCGGAGGATGGGGACCAGGCAGACCTGGTGAGGCAGGGCCTTCCCCCGGGTGTGGGCGAGGGGGGTGTCGATCTCCGTGTCCACCAGCGGCAGGTCCCGGGTGGCCTCGTAGCCCATGAGATGGCCGATTTCACTGACCAAAGCCCGGAAATCCCTGGTGTCCGTCTCCACACTCCTCAACATGGAGATTTTGTGGGAGATGAGGGGATGGTTCATGATGTGGAGCTTCTCGGAGTTCATCTTGGGTTCTCCTTGCCGGGGGTGGATGGGAACAGGGGACGACGGGACGGACGACGGGGGAGGCCTACTTCTTCTCCTCGGCGACCTTGATATTCCGGGGGCCGGGCAGGAAGAGGTTCAGGAGGACGCCCACCACGGTGGCCACGAAGAGAGCGGAGATGTTCAGGGCGATGCCGTGGATGGTGAGGTTGATGCCGCCGATGGCGTTGAGGCCCAGGCCGGTGCAGAAGGTGCCCGCCATCACGGAGAGGTTCCGGTTGTTGGTCATGTCCAGCTTGGATTCGGCGATGGTCCGGATGCCGATGGCGGCGATCATGCCGAAGAGCATGATCTCCACGCCGCCCTTCACCGGGCCGGGAATGGTGAGGAGGATGGCGCCGAACTTGCCCACGCATCCCAGCAGGATGGCGAAGACCGCGGCCAGACGGAGGACGGCGGGATTGTAGTTCCGGGTGGTGGCCAGCACGCCCGTGTTCTCCGAATAGGTGGTGTTGGCGGGGCCGCCCAGGAAGCCGGCCACCATGGTGGCGAGACCGTCGCCCAGCAGGGTGCGGTGGAGGCCGGGGGACTGGAAGAAGTCCTTGCCCACCACGGCGCCGTTGGTGGTGATGTCGCCGATGTGCTCCATGAAGGTCACCAGGGCCACGGGGGCGATGGTGACCATGGCGGTGAGGTCAAACCGGGGCAGGGAGAGAAAGCCGTTCTGATAGGGGATGTTCAGCCAGGTGGCGTCCCTGATGGAGGAGAAGTCCATGGAGAAGAGGCCGAGGGCGTACAGGACGCAGCACAGGATGTAGCCGACGGCGATGCCCAGGAGGATGGGGATGATTTTCAGGAGGCCGTTGGCGCAGTTCATGGAGGCGGCCATGACGGTGAAGGTGACGATGGCGACGACGGCGTTCAGCAGGGTGGTCCCGTTGTAGAAGGGACTGGCGCCGTCGAACAGGGCGTCCTTGACGCCCACGCCCGCCAGGCTAAGGCCGATGATGATGATGACGGGGCCGGTGACCACGGGGGGGAAGAGGGCCCGGATCCGGGCGCTGCCGATGCAACGGGCGAGGATGGCGAAGAGGAAATAGACGCCGCCCGCCATCATGATGCCGCCCTGGGCGTAGGGAAGCCCCTGGTTCTGGATGACCGTGCAGAGGACGCCGATGAAGGCGAAGGAGGAGCCCAGGAAGACCGGCACCTTCCCTCCGGTCACCAGGTGGAAGAGCAGGGTGCCCACGCCTGCGGTGAAGAGGGCCACGGCGGGGGAGATGCCGGTGATGAGGGGAACCAGCACCGTGGAGCCGAACATGGCCAGCAGGTGCTGCACTCCCAATAGATATTCTTTCGCCTCGTACCCCAGAAACTTCTTTTGCGCCATGGTGCTCCTTGCAGGTGGATGGTGGTTCCTTGGCCGAAGGAACCTCCTCTCCCTTCCCCGCCGCCCCCTCCCCCGGAAAATCCCGGGAAAAGGGCAGAAGGACGGACGGGAAGAACCTCCCCGCCCGAGAAAACAAGGATGTACTACGGCGTCAAGGGGTTGTGTCAAATGGAGCCGCAAAGGGCGCTTCTTTTCCCTTCCCGTCTCCCACTCAATGCGACAGGGACGAAGAGCCGTCCCTCCTCCTTGGTCCAAAAGGGCCGAAAATCGGCATAATGTACCCCCACTTCTCCCTCTTCCCGACCACGAAAGGGAAAAAGAACGGGATTTCTTCCAAAGAAGAAGGAGGCCAGGGCGGGGCGGGGGAGACAGGGGGCGTTTCCAGGCAGGCGGCGGGGCCTTCATGGGTTAAATTAGGCCAGTTTTGTCCCGGGGGGAGCCGGGGTGTTTTTCCTCCCCTTCCCCCGCCTGGCTTTCCTCCCCTCCCCGTCCTGCAAAAGGAGTCCTCCCCATGCTGAAATCCCTGATGGCCATCCTTCTGGGCGCCGTCCTGCTTGGCGTCCTTCCCTCCTGCGGCAACTCCGACTCCGGCAAGCCCCCCGTCACGGACGGGGTGAAGGAGACGCTGGACTACGGCGGCACGGTGGGACGCACCTACAACAAGAGCAAGGAGAAGATCCAGAATCTCAACGAGGAGCACAACCGCCAGCTGGAGGACGCCCTCCAGGAGATGCCCTGAGCGCCCCTCCCCCCCCGCCACTCCCCTCTCCCCCACATCACACCCACATTCAGGAGAATACGCCCCCATGAAAACCACTGCCCTGCGCCTGTATGGCGTGAACGACCTTCGCCTGGAATCCTTCGAGCTGCCGGAATGCGGCGACGACGGCATCATCGCCGAGGTGGTCTGCGATTCCATCTGCATGTCCTCCTTCAAGGCGGCGGAACAGGGCGCGGGCCACAAGAGGGTGCCCAATGACTGCGCCACCAATCCCGTCATCGTGGGTCACGAGTTCTGCGGCATCATCCGGCAGGTGGGCAAGAAGTGGCAGGACAAGTTCCAGCCCGGGGAGCGCTTCGGCATCCAGCCCGCCCTGAACTACAAGGGGACCCTGGACGCCCCCGGATACTCCTTCCCCACCATCGGCGGGGATTCCACTTTCATCCGCATCCCCTCCTGCGTGATGGAAATGGACTGCCTCCTGAAATACACCGGCGAGGCTTTCTTCATGGCCTCCCTCTCCGAACCCATGAGCTGCCTGGTGGGCGCCTGCCACGCCCAGTACCGCATGGAGACCCCGGGCTCCTATCAGCACACCATGGGCGTCAAGAAGGGCGGCAAATGCGCCTGCATCGCCTCCGCCGGCCCCATGGGACTGGGACTCATCGACTATCTGGTCCACGGCCCCATGTCCCCCTCCCTGGTGGTGGTCACCGACATCGACCAGGCCCGGCTGGACAGGGCGGCCTCCGTGCTGACGGTGGAGGACGCCGCCGCCCACGGGGTGAAGCTGGTCTACCAGAACACCTCCTCCCCCACCGCCACGGAGGATCTCCTGGCTCTCTCCCAGGGCGCGGGCTACGACGATGTCTTCGTGATGGCTCCCGTGGCTCCTCTGGTGGAGCAGGGGGACGCCATCCTCGCCAAGGGGGGATGCATGAACTTCTTCGCCGGCCCCATGGACCCCAAGTTCTCCGCCAAGATGAACTTCTACAATGTCCACTACTCCGGCACCCACATCGTGGGCACCAGCGGAGGAAACACCGATGACATCCGGGAGGCGTTGAAGCTGATGGGCGAGGGTGTCCTCAACCCCGCCATCATGATCACCCATGTGGGCGGCCTCACCGCCGCCGGGGAGACCACCCTCAATCTCCCCAGCATCAAGGGTGGAAAGAAACTGATCTACACCCACCAGGACTTCCCCCTCACGGCCATCGCCGATTTCGCGGAAAAGGGCAAGACCGATCCCGTCTTCGCCGAGCTGGACGAGGCTTGCAAACGCCATAACGGCCTCTGGAACCTGGAAGCGGAACGCATCGTCCTGGAGAAGATGCCCCGCCTGGCATAAACCCCACGGAATCGCCAACGCAGGAATTCCGCCCGGAATAGGCGGGGTTCTTGCCCAGGTCGGCCCCGAAGGGCGCTGCCGCTTCAACACGGAGCACAGGTCGGCGCCCTTTGGGCGTACACAGAATACACAGAGGGCTGACGGGGGCGTTTCGGCCGACGGTGCCCGCTGATTTATATCTTCGGAAGCCCGCCCGTGCCCGCCTGTTCTTCTAGGAGGCAATCTTCCCGCTGCTGCCTGGATTTCTAGCCCCTCTAGAACATCTAGGGCATCTAGGGCATCTAGCCCTTCGGCTTCCCCCGGGACCAACTTTCCTGGGCGGCAAGCCCGCCCAGGCCCGCCCCCCCCTGATTTATCAACTCCCAGATTTCCTAGGGCATCTAGCCTCCTGGGGGGTTACCGTTTGGCGGCCAGGGAGATTCCGTAGAGGGTGAGGGGGAGGGGGGCGAGTTCCACCTGGAGCTCCCGGGGGAGATGCTCCACGAAGAAGGGGGCGTCGCCTCCCGTGAACCAGACGCGGCATTGAGCCATTTCCTCCTTTTCCCGGGTAGAGCGTACGATTTTCTCCACGGCGCCCAGGATGCCCAGATCCACCCCGTTGCGGATGGCGGCTTCCGAATCGGTCCCCAGGGGATTGAAGTCGTGGGCGGCGGAGACGGCGAACTCCGGCAGCTGGGCGGTATTGCGCCCCAGGGAGGCCAGAGCGGTTTCCCTGCCCGGGAGAATGACCCCTCCCAGAAACTTTCCCCGGGGGGAGAGGCAGACGGAATTGAGGGCGGTGCCGCAATCCACCACCATCACGGCCTGGCGGGGGGCAAGGGCGTGGGCGGCGGCCAGGTTGGCCAGCCGGTCCGCTCCCAGGCGCCCCGGAGGATAGAGGGAGCAGTCCAGCTGGGGAAAATCCCCGGGGGAGATCCAATGGAAGCGGCCCGGGAACCGGGCGTCCAGGGTGCGGGCGATGGGAGGCACCACGCAGGCTCCCCAGGCATGCCAGTCAGACGGATCCTGGCGGGGGGGCGTCCATTGCGCCAGAAATTGCTCCGTGGGAAAATACTCCGCCCGGAATTCCGGCATCCCGGGAAGGCCTTCGCCCACCGCCACGCGGGTGTTTCCCACATTGAGAAGCAGGGTGGTCATGTCCGAGAGCGAGGGGTTAGTCTGCCAGCACCTTGATGATGATCTTCGACATCTCCCGCCCGTCCCCTATGCAGGGGGCGTGGGCGTCCTGGGGGAAGAAGATGGTGAACTCCCCGGGAAGGACGGTGGGGCGGCTGGTGTGGGAGGCGGTGCCCAGGGCGGCGTCGGTGTCGGGATTGTAGACGAGGGAGGCAGGGGCCTTTGCCAGGGGAAGCCAGCCCATGACCTCCGCTTCCTCCAGGGGAATCTGGACGTCAATGTATTTCCGGTGATACTCCAGGGGAGTGGCTTCGGGGGCGCGGCTGCGGGGACGCTGCACATTGGCGTAAATCTCCCCGCCGGGAAGAATGTCCACCCGCCCCTGGGGCAAGGCGCGCAGATCCGTGGCGCGGAGGAACTCGGCAACCTTGGCGAAACGGGGATGGAGGGGGAGATAGAGGGAGAAATTCTCCAGGGTGTCGTGGATCATGGTGGAGGGAGGGGGATGGGGGGATGGGGAGATGGGGCCACAAAAAAGGCGGCCGGGAGGCAATGCCGCCGACCGCCGTGTCGTGGATGCAGGATGCAGGGGAAGGGGCGGGGGAGGAGAATCTCCCGCCGCACCCCTCCCGGGAGGACTTACCGTCCGCCGTTGGCCTTCTTCATGCCGCTCTCGTAGTCGGACTTGGTGACCAGGACGAAGCGACGGTCGAAAGCCTTCTTGTCGTTGGAGGGGATGGTGTCGTCGTAGGCGGCGTCACTCTTGGTCATGACCACCGCAATCACTTCCGCCATGTTCTTGCCGCCATCCTTGAAGGCGAAGCGCAGCTCGTCGTTGGAGCAGCAGTTCAGGAAGCCGATCTTGTAGCCCTTCAGCATCTGCAGGGCGGCGGGGAGCTTGCCATCCTGGGGGAAGGTGTGGATGTTCACGATGACATCGGGCTTGATCTTCTTGATCTCGTCGGCGATCTTCTTGAAGTCCGCGCCGGACATCATGCCGAAGGCCATGGGAGGAGGCATCATCATGCCGGCCTGGTCGTTGGCGGGCTTCTTGATCTTGAACTTCTTGTAGACGGGGATCACCTCGGCGCCCTTGAAGGCGTCCTTGACGGCGTCCATCCACGGGCTTTCCCGCGTCTTGGCCAGGGGATCACCCCACTCGTCCAGGAAGAGGCTGGAATCGCAGATCACCGCCACCTTCTGGGCGCTGGTCTCCTTCTTCAGCTCGTCGGCCAGCATGCGGGCCTGGAGGTACATGTAGCGGTTTTCCCGGTCCCGGCTCTGGGAGCCCTGCCGGAAGAACCCCATCAGGTTCATGGCGGCGCCCGCCACGGCGATGATGGCACCGATGATGGCCAGAATCTGACCCCAGCTGGCACCGGCCTTCTGCTTGTTCATGCCGACCATGGCGGCGATGAAACCGGCGACCATCACAAGAATCCACTTAAGATCCATTTCCTAAATTCCTTGGGTTGGGTTTGGCTTGGAGGGAGAGGGCGCCCCGGCACCGACAAAACAGGCTGGGACAACGGGGAGAATCCCCTTGCTGGAAAAAAATCCTTCCTTCCCCGGCATGCCCCCGGAAGGCGGGAAAACCCCGCGCTCCGGAAACGGGACAGGCGCCGTCCATCCGGGGGAGGCCCGGGACGCATCGCCCCGCCTGAACGCCCCGCAAAAGGCCATGCACAGGAAAACAAGTGGGCGTAAGATAACCCCCGGCAGACAGTTTATCCAATGGCACACGGGAAATTTATCCCCCCGGATTTCTCGACGCCAAGGAGGAATGTCGCCTATTGTGTGGATTTGTCCCGAGGAGTGCGGGAATGCCTTTTTCCCTGGTGGAGCTTCAGAATCACGGCCAGGGAGATTCCCAGGGCGCCCGCCGCCAGAAGGAGGAGGACTTTCTGTTCCCTCAGGATGCGGCGCAGGGGATTTCCGGGTTTCTTGCGCCGCACGATGCCCTTTCGTTTGGCCATCATCTCGTGGACTTCCGGAAGGGTGCTGTTCTTCAGGAAGTACTTCCGGTCCCGGACGGGGCCGTCCCGGAGAAAGTCCCTTTCCTTCACCGGGCGGAAGTTGTACTGTTTCTCCCACCGCTGCTCGTAGATTTTCTTCCCGTGGGCATTGTAGTGGGCGCGGTAGAGGATTTGCAGGGAGCCGGGCTGGAGGAAGAAGACGCGGGTCAGGGGGCGCCGGGCATAGGCGGGATCTTTCAGGGTTCTGGCGGCGCGTCCGACGATGAGGGGGAGTTCCGGCCTTTCCTCTTCCAGGAGGGCCTCCAGGTCCTCCGGGAGCCGCATGGTGATTTTCAGCAGGGGCTTGCCCTCCTGCCGGATCTCCTCCAGGGAGAATTTGGCCAGTTCCCATTCCCGCTCCGGGAAGGGTTCGGCAAGGAGGTCGTAGAGGGTCAGGGGGTAGGCGCCGCTAAGCTGGCGCCACTTTCCCTCCACGCCCGCGAAGACGCCCTCCCGGTCCTGGAGGAAGGTGATCACATCCTGTCCCTGGTCGTCCTGCAGCACCAGTTTCTTCAGGCAGAAGCCGTCCTCCAGGCAGAGCTGCCGGTATTCTCCCTGGGCGCTCTTCCATTCCAGGAGGGTCTCCTTGTCCGCAAAGGGGAGGATGCCGGAGAATCGCCCGTGCTCCGTCATGGCTTTCCGCAGAAGCTCCCGGGGCTCCTGGGAGGCTTCGGTCTGGGCGCCGGGGCAGTTTGCCAGAAAGAGGCAGAGGGAGAGGAGGGCGAGACGGGAAAAGGAAAAAATGGTGTTTTGTCTCATGTCTCTATTCCTCCAGCTTCCAATCCCGGACCACCGCCATGTACCACCGCTCGCCAGAGGCCACGGGAATCCAGCCTTCCCCGTGGTAGCGGAACTCCACGGAACGCTTCACCTGCCCTACGCTGACGTTCACCCGGTAGAGGCCTTCCTCCCCCTCCCCTTCCAGATGAATCAGGTTGAAACGGATGTATTCCTGCCCCTGAGTATCCCCCATGGCGTAGTAGGAAGGATAGGCGTTTCCCAGATGCTGGAGGTACGAGACGGAATGGGCATCGGCAAGGGCGAGAAATTCCACACGCTCCGGGGCGAACGCCTGCCCTTTCTCCAAAAGGGGATAGGTGACCACCACGAGACGCCCCTGCCCGTCCAAATACCAGGGCACGTCCGACTCCCCCGCGCCTTTCTTGCGGCCACACCCCGCGACGCAAACCAAAAGAAGAAGTAGGGATAGGAGTCTCCACACTGACAAGTGTCTCACTGCTTTCAAATGCATCTTGTCTGCCTCCCTGTTCTGATATGAACCAAACACAGGCTGCGTTCTTGCGCTACTAATCCTCAGCCTGTGTCTTCTTATCCTTACACGTCGTTAGAGATGAAATTCACTCGTCATCTTTCCCATGTTGACTCTCCTTAAATTTCAAGATGTTAGCTTCTTTTAAGAAGCGTGGACCATTGCGAAAGGAAAAAATCGAATGAGAACATTGTCTTCCTATTGGGATGGAAGAGAAAATCAGGTGTGGCAGATACCTCCGTGGCGGTTTTGGGCTTGATTAGCTGTTCAATGGTAACCTCCTCTCTATCAGAGAGTGGGCACTGCTAATATTATTGGTAAATTGGCAGAAAAGTCAAGTATCCGTTGGGGAAATTTTTCGCCGTAGGGTAGAATGTCATAGAGCTTCATATTAACGATTCTGGATATTTATAACTACTTGAATATAAAGTAGTTGTAAATATTCATGCGCCCCCGTCCCCCCTCTCCGTCCCCCTTTCCCCCCCGCTTGCGGGAGGGACTTGCGGAGCGTGTCGTCCGTGGCGGCGGGAGGGGCGCTGTCGCCGTTTTTCATTCACCCATGAGGGCGGCGAGGAGGAAATTTGCGCCCAGCCGGGAATAGAAGAGATGGATGAAGTCGTTGATTTGCTGGGAGTCGTGGTATCGGAAGAGTCTCCACTGCCCCGTGGGTTCCTGGAGCCAGGCGGGGATGGCGTTCTGCTGGCAGAAGACCTTGTCGAAGGAGCCGTCCTCCCGTCGTGCGGGGAAGGCAGGTCCCAGGACGGCGGCCTGGGGGAGGAGGACCTCCAGGGTTTCCCCCTGCTCCAGGGTTTTCATGCGGATTTCATTGGTCCAGCCTCCCAGGGCGGACTTGCCCCAGCCCATGGCCAGGATGGGGGTGGCCATGACAGCCATGCGCCCCTCCAGGCGTATGCCCATGACGGAGTAGGTGCCCCCGGGCCATTTCTCCTCGGTGACATACTTTTGGACTTCCTGGGGGAGGAGGGAGACGTCGGGGAGGCCCTGGAAGAAGCACCGGAAGAGGGGATCTTTCCGGGAGAGGGGAAGGAAGGGGTGTCCGGGCAGAGCCCGTTGGAGGAGGTGCTGGACATCCGGCGCCACCTGCCATTCTCCGTAGCTGTGGTGCTGGGCGGCCTGCGTCCCCGCCTGGCGAAGGAACTCGGCGGCGATTCCCGCGTCCAACCAGAGAAATCCACCGCTGGTCAGGAATTGCCCCAGGGCCTCCGCCTCCTCCTGGGGCAGGGCTTCCCAGTCCTCCCGGTCCATCCAGTTCACATAGAGGAAGGGGCACTGGCGCAGCCGGGGGTCCCGGAAGGAATCCACCAGCATGGGCGTGGTCTCCAGATCCAGTCCCGTGGTGGTGGCCACGGTTTCCAGGAGGCTGGACAGGGCGTTGGGGTATCCCCGCTCCGTCGCCCGTCCCGGCGCCACCATCTGTGCGATGCGAAGGGGGCCGGCGTTCAGCCAGAGGGGAAGGAGGCAGAGAATTGTGAGGAATGCCTTCATGAATGGCAAAAAAAATGTTTCGAGTTATATTTGACGCCTCGTGCCTGGTTCTCATTCCCTGGAGGGAGGTGTGTCCGGCGCCGCGCCAGAATCCGCACCCCTGGCTCCTTTCGCCCAAGGCGACCTGGGCGTGGGGGCGTTTGCGGAGGTCTCTGGCCTAGGGGGCAACCATAATTCGCCGCAACCATCTTTCAAGGTAGCATGTCTTTCTTCGATCGTCTTTTTTCCTTCCTTCACAAGCCCCAGCAGCCTGAGGTCCGCGGGGCGGCCACCCCTGACCGCAATGCGCCTCCCGCTCCGGACCCCAAGCCCAACAAGAACGTCTACGACGAAGCCTTCAAGGTGGAGGTTCCGGAGTGGGCCCAGGGGCTGAACAACACGGAGCTGACGGCTCAGCTGCGGGAACATGTGAAGTGCCACTACGCCCCCAACTTCGGTTGGAAGAAAATCATGACCGCCAAGACCGGCCCCGACGGCAACCTGATCCCCGAGTATGATGGCATCGCCGGGGACTGCGGCGCCGTGAAGTCCTATGGTCTGAAGGTGGCGCAGCGCCATGGCCGCACCATGCCCTACAAGTATGTGGACCTGAACATGGCTTACCGCTGCTGCTGCGACATCCCCACCAAGTGCCCCTTCCTCCAGATGGCGCAGAACGAGGCGCGCTCTGTGAATATGCGCCGCCGGTAGGACGCGCCGCCCCTCCATCCGACATTTCCCACGAAAACAGGCCCCCTCGCCCCCCAGGCGAAGGGGTCGTTTTTTGTCCGCGTCCGCAGGGGAGGTTTCCGGGGGGCGTCTCCCCTCGAAGCGGCAGCGCCCTCCGTGTGCTCTGTGTTGAAGCGGCAGCGCCCTCTGTGTTCTCTGTGTTGAAGCGGCAGCGCCCTCTGCCTTTGGCGTGTGTGGGGTGATTTTCCCTTGGGGGGAGGGTGGCGTGTGCGGGGGTTATATTAAGCTTCTTATCCCGAAGAAAGATGCGCCGGTGCGAGGGGAGAGGGTGTTGTGTGCCTTTTTCCCGTCCGGCCCTGGCGTGGTGTTTCTATTTCCCTGTTTCCCTGTCTTCAAGAATTAGGAGTCCATTTTGAGTTCCAGTCTATTCAGTCGTGCCTGGAAGGGGCTTTGCTCCCTTTTCCGGGGCGGTTCCGCGTCTGGTGAAGGCGCCGCCACTACATCCACCCGGTCTTCCGCCTCTCCGTCCCGTTCCTCCTCTGCCCCTGCCCCTGCCTCTGGCGAGGCAAGTCGCAAATCCTCCCGTCGTCGTGGCATGGGGGAGAAGAAGCAGGAGAATCGCGGGGAGTCGGCGGCGGGTCGTCAAGGCGTTCGTGGGGGCCGTGGAGCGGGGAAGGCCGGTCGCGGGCCGTCTTCTGCGGCGCCGGCGCCGGCGATGGCGGTCAGTGCGGAATCCGGCGAGGAGTCCCGCCTTGGCGAGGAGCGTGCCCATCGGATTTTGGACAAGAAGAAGGTGGGGGACTGGCAGGTTCCCGCCGTGGAGAACCGGGAGGAGGGGGTGAAGTATTTTCAGGACTTCCCCCTGGCCCGGGAGATTTTGCGTGCCGCCCTGGAAGACATGGGCTTCCAGAAATGCACCCCCATCCAGGGGCTGGCGCTGCCGGTGGCGGTCACCGGAGCGGATTTGGCGGGCAAGGCCCAGACGGGCACGGGGAAGACGGCGGTCTTTCTCATGTCCATGCTGGATCAGTTCGTGCGAAACGGGGGCGGGCGCAAGCTGAACCAGCCCTTCGCCCTGGTGCTTGCCCCCACCCGGGAACTGGCCATCCAGATCGCCAAGGACGCCGACAACCTGAGCGTCTACACCTCCCTGCGCACCGTGGCGGTCTTCGGAGGCATGGACTACGAACGGCAGCGCCGGCTCCTCCAGGCCGGATGCGACCTGATCGTGGCCACGCCGGGACGGCTCATTGATTTCCTCCAGAAGCGGGTGATCGACACCTCCATGCTGAAGATCCTCATTCTGGACGAGGCGGACCGGATGCTGGACATGGGCTTCATTCCCGACGTGAAGCGCATCATCCACTATCTGCCCCCCAAGGACCAGCGTCAGACCATGCTCTTCAGCGCAACCCTCTCCAAGGACATCATGGCGTTGGCCAGCCAGTGGATGCGTCCCGACCCCGCCGTGGTGGAGGTGGAGCCGGAGCGGGTGGTGGCCGAGGGCGTGAACGAGACCGTCTACGCCTGCACCACCCGGGAGAAGCTCGCCATCATCCTGTGGGTCCTCCAGCACGAGGATGTCCACCGCGCCCTGATCTTCCGCAACCGCCGCCGGGATGTGGAGGACCTCCGCTACCAGCTGATGAAATACGGAATCCCCTGCGAAATGCTCTCCGGCGACGTGAACCAGAACCGCCGCCTCAACATCCTGGAGGCGTTCCGCAACGGCACCGTGAAAGTGGTGGTGGCCACCGATGTGGCGGGACGGGGCATCCAGGTGGACGACATCACCCACGTCTTCAACTATGATCTGCCCTACGAGGCGGAGGACTATGTCCACCGCGTGGGGCGCACTGCCCGTGCCGGCCATCAGGGGCGCGCCATTTCCTTCGCCGACGAGGACTGCGCCTTCG
Source organism: Oligosphaeraceae bacterium (assembly GCA_051884615.1). Taxonomy (GTDB): domain Bacteria; phylum Verrucomicrobiota; class Lentisphaeria; order Oligosphaerales; family Oligosphaeraceae; genus UBA1724. The sequence goes on along the minus strand of JBJEVT010000001.1, from coordinate 21,645 downwards.
TCATGCCGGAGATCGAGCAGTACATCGGGCGTCCCCTTCCCTCCGTGCAGCCGCCGGAGGAGATGCTGGTGATGCCTCCCCCGGCCTCCGGGGTGAAGCTTCCGAGCCGGGAGGAGAGACATTCCTCTTCCTCCGGGTCGTCACATAGCCGGTCGGGCCGCGGGGGCTTTGGCCGTTCCTCCTCCGCTTCGTCTGGTGGCCGCGGGGGCCGTCCTTCCTTCCGTCGTCCGGCGGGAAGCCGCTAGCTTCCCCCGTCTCCTCCCCCTTTCCCCTCCTCATTCTGCTCCCTTTCCTTTCCGGAATCTCTTGTAGAGAACTATGGATGTCGCGCCGCAGATGCGAGTGGGGGACCGGGAGAGTCCCCGGGGAGAGAGTCTTCCCGTGGTGGTGGTGCTGGACACCTTGCGCAGCGCCTACAACACGGGGAACATCTTTCGCCTGGCGGATGCCGTCAATGCCCGGGCCATCTACGCCTGCGGCTACACCCCTTGTCCTCCCCATGAAAAGCTGGCAAAGACCGCCCGGGGATGCGACGAGACGGTGCCCTGCCGGCATTTCGCCCATGCGGAGGAGGCCCTGCGGGAGTTGAAGGCGCAGGGATACGCCATTTACGGGGTGGACACGGTGGTGGGCGCCCAATGCTATTGGGATGCCACCCTCCGCTTCCCTGCGGCGTTCGTGCTGGGCAACGAGGCCCTGGGCATCTCCCCCGGGGCTCTGGCCCTCTGCGACGCCTTCCTTCAGCTGCCCGCCTGCGGACGCAAAAACTCCATCAACGTGGGGAATTGCGCCGGCGTGGTACTCTTTGACGCCTTGCGACAGTATCGGCGGCAATCCCCTTCCGCCGGAACACAGGAGAACCTGGTATGAACTGCCTGATCGTCTTCTTTCTCTGGGTGGTGGTTTTCATCGCCGTGCGTCTGCGCTACCGGATCCGGGTCAAGGGACTGGATGAGGTGGTGAAGCGCTATGGCCGTTCCGGCATCCTCTTCCTGCCCAACCATCCCGCCCTCATCGACCCGGTGATTCTCTCCACCGTCCTGTGGCGTCGCTTCCATCCCCGCGCCCTGGTGACGGAGAAGCAGGTGCGCGCCACCATCCTGCGGCGCATTGGCTGGCGCATCCGGGTGCTGCCCCTGCCGGATCTGGGGGTGGCGGGCATGGCGGGCCATGACGCGGTGCTGGCGCAGATCGAGCGTTGCGTGGAGGCTCTGAAGGCCGGGGACAATCTCCTTTTCTATCCCGCGGGACGAATCTACCGTTCCCGCCAGGAGAAGCTCCGGGGCAATGGCGGGGTCTCCCGGATTCTCCAGGAATATCCCTCCTGCAAGGTGGTTTTGGTGCGTACCACGGGCTTGTGGGGAAGCGACTTCGGACGGGCGAAGGGATATCAGCTCCCCTTCGGCGTCTGCCTGAAGCGTCATTTCTGGCATGTGATTCTGGGGGGTGTCTTCTTCATGCCCCGCCGCCCGGTGACCATCGAGTTCGTGACCCGGCCCGACGATTTGCCCGACGGCTCCGAAAAGGAGCTCCTGAACCGCTATCTGGAGAACTTCTACAACCGCGCCATGCGCCCCAACACCTATGTGCCCTATACCTGGTTCGAGGGGGGGCGCATCTGCACCCTGCCGGAGCCGGACGCCTGCAATTCCTCCGAGGACACCAGCCGGGTGCCCGACGAAATCCGGGTGAAGGTCAAGGACAAGCTCCGGGAGATGACCGGCAAGCGCATGATCCGGGACACCGACACCCTGGGCACGGACCTGGGCCTGGACTCCCTGGTGGTGGTGGAGCTGCAGCAGTGGATCTCCCAGGAATTCGGCAAGGAGGTGCCCAGCCCGGAGAAGCTCCGCACCGTGGCCAGCCTTCTCATCGCCGCCATGGGGGAGAGCGCCGGCATGGAACCCCTCCTGCCCGTGCCCGCCCAGTGGTTCTACGATGATCCCCGCCCCCTGACGATCACTCCGGCGGACAGCATCCCCCTGGCTTTCCTGAAGAATGCCCGGAAGGCGCCGGGGCGCCCCGTGTGGGCGGACCAGACCAGCGGGGTCTTCACCAACCAGAAGATGGTCCTGGCGGTGATGGCGCTGACTCCCCGGCTGCAGAAGCTGCCCGGGGATCGTCTGGGCATCCTGATGCCGGGCACCGTGGCGGCCACCCTGATGTATCTGGCGGCGCAGTTCGCCGGAAAGGTGCCCGTGATGCTGAACTGGACCGTGGGCAACCGGAATCTTCGCCACTGCGTGGAAGCCTCCGGCCTGGAGAAGATTCTCACGGCGCGGGTGCTGGTGGAGCGTCTCAAGGGGACCGGAGTGGATTTCACCGGCCTGGAGGACCGCTTCGTGATGGTGGAGGACATCCGGGAGTCCATCGGCCTGGGCGCCAAGCTGCTGGCCCTGTTCCGCAGCCGCTTCTGGTGGCGAAAGCTCTGGAAGGCCCCCATCCCCAAGACGGCGGTGATCCTCTTCACCTCCGGCTCGGAGACCCTCCCCAAGGCAGTGCCTCTGACCCATGAAAACCTGCTGACCGACGTGACCCACGCCGCCGCCGACATGGGCATCCAGAAGGACTACTGCCTCCTGGGCATGCTGCCTCCCTTCCATTCCTTCGGCACCCTCCTCAGCATTGTCTTCCCCTGCGCCTCCAACATCCGGGTGGTCTATCACCCCAATCCCACCGAGGGCGCCATGCTGGCCCGCATCACCGCCGCCTACAAGGTCAATTTCTTCTGCGGCACCCCCACCTTCGTGGCCAACATCCTGCGGAATGGCACCAGCCAGCAGCTGGAGGCCCTCCGTCTGGTGGTCTGCGGCGCGGAGAAATGCCCCGACGCCACCTTCCGCCTCCTCCACGAAAAGGCGCCTCTCGCCGAGTTGTACGAGGGCTATGGCATCACCGAGTGCGGTCCCGTGGTCTCCCTGAACAAGCCCGGGCGCTGCCGGATGGGCACCATCGGCAAGCTCCTGCCCTGCACCCAGGGCGTGGTGATGGACGAGGATTGCCGCCGGGTGCTCCCCGCCGGGGAGACGGGCATGCTGGTGGTCTGCGGCGACACCATCTTCGGCGGCTATCTGGGCTACAAGGGGACCAACCCTTTCCTGGTCCGCAACGGCCGCAACTGGTATCGCACCGGAGACCTGGTCCAGATGGACGACGAGGGATACATCACCTTCAAGGGCCGCCTGAAGCGCTTTGTGAAGATCGGCGGCGAGATGGTCTCCCTGCCCGCCCTGGAGGCGTCGCTCCTGAACCGCTTCCCCAATCCCGATGCCAAGGGACCGGCCCTGGCCGTGGAGGCCTACGGGCCCGACGCCTCTCCCGTGGTCACCCTGGTCGCCACCGCCCCCCTGACCCGGGAGGAGGTGAACAACGCCCTGCGGGAGGAAGGATTCTCCTCCATCTGCTTCGTCCGGGAAATCCGGGTCTGGCCGGAAATCCCCATGCTGGGCACCGGAAAGACCGACTACCGCACCATCCGCAGCCGGCTGGAGACCGAACCCGCCTCCCCCAACTAGGTCCCGCGCCATGCCCATACGCATCATCCTCATCGCCGGACTGCTCCTGCTGACCCTGGTGGCCCTCGCCTCCCTGAAGAGCCGCCTGGGCGCCCGCCTCTTCCTGGCGGGCCAGTTCTGCCTGGGCGTCTTCCTGGTCCTCTTTCCCGAGACCACCAACTGGCTGGCGGCCAAGGTGGGGGTGGGGCGGGGCACCGACCTCCTCTTCTACCTGGCCGTCCTGGCGGGATACGGCGCCCTCCTCATCGTCCTGGCGCGCTTTCGCCGCCTGGAACGGCAGCTGACGGAACTGACCCGCCAGGTCGCCCTCCGCGCTCCCCGCCAGCTCCCCCCTGGCGACCCTCCCCAGGACCCACCCTCCCAGACCCCATGAACGGCGGCCTCTCCCTCATCACCATCTGCTGGAACGCCGCCGAAACCCTCCCCAGGACCCTGGCCTCCGTTCTGGCCCAGGAAACCCTCCCCGCCGAATACCTGCTGGTGGACGGCGGCTCCCAGGACGGCACCTGGGAGCTCCTGGAGCAGTGGGAGCCCCGTTTCCGGGAGGCGGGGGTGGATTTCCGGCGGGAACGGCAGGTGCGCCAGCCTGGCGAGGCGGGCATTCCCGGGGCCTGGAACCAGGGCTTGCGGCAAGTCCGGGGCGAGGTGGTCGCCCTGCTCAATGCGGACGACTGGTACGACCCCTGCGTCCTGCGGCTGGTGACGGAGGCCTTCCGCCAGGATCCCGCCCTGGGCGCCTTGTCCCTCCCGGTGCGGATGCATCCCGCCGACGGCCGGAGGGAATGGACCTTCCGGCCCGCCTCCTTCGGCCAGCTTCCCTGGAGGATGCCGGTGCCCCATCCGGGGACCTTCTTCCGTCGGAGCACCTACGAGTCGGTGGGGCTCTACGACGGGCGGTATCGCATTGCCGCCGACTACGATTTCATCTGGCGGTGCCGCCGGGCGGGCATTTCCTGGCGCACCCTGGAGACCGTGGGCATCCACATGCAGCTGGGGGGGCTGGCCAACACCAGCCGCGCCCTTGCCCGCAGGGAGACCTACCGGATCGCCCGCCGACACGGGGCCTTCTGGGATCCCCGACCCGCGCTGGCATGGCTTCTTCGGGCCATGTCCGGCAGGTAGCCCCTCCCGCCCCCGCGGGGAGGCCGCCTTGTTCCACCCTGAAAAAACCACTGTATGTTAAGTGACATAGACCGACGATGGATGCAGGCCGCCTTGCAGGAGGCGGAGAAGGGCTGGGGACTTTGCTCCCCCAATCCCATGGTGGGCGCCGTGATCGCCCGGGGGGAGACGGAACTCTCCCGGGGCTTTCACGCCAAGGCCGGGGAAGCCCATGCGGAGATTCGCGCCCTGGAGGCCCTTCCCCCAGGCCAGGATCTCTCCCAGGCCACCTTGTATGTGACCCTGGAACCCTGCACCACCACCGGACGCACCCCGCCCTGCTGCGAAGCCATCATCCGCTCCGGCGTGGGCCGCGTGGTCATGGGCTGCCTGGATGAAAATCCCGCCCACGGGGGCGCCGCCGTGGAACGCCTCCGTGCCGCCGGCATCCAGGTGGAGACCGGGTGCCTGGAAGAGGAATGTCATCGCCTCAATGAACACTTCTTCTGGTGGATCCGGAAAAAACGCCCCTGGGTCATCCTGAAACTGGGACTCTCCCTGGATGGAAAGATCGCCCTGCCGGACGGCACTTCCCAGTGGATCACCGGCCCCGAGGCCCGGCGCAGGGCGCACCGCCTTCGCCAGCTCAGCGACATGATCATGGTGGGCGGCCAGACCGCCCGGAGGGACAATCCCCAGCTCACCGTCCGGGAACCCGCCAACTGGAGCCGCCAGCCCATTCCCGTCATCTGGACCAGCCAGCCCCTGCCCAGCGACCTCCATCTCACCATGGCCACCGGACGCCCCCTGGTGGAGACCCAGCCCGACACCCCCGAGGCCTGGGACACCTTCCTCTCCATCTGGGGAGCCGAGGACAAGACGGTGCTGCTCATCGAGGGCGGCGGGGAGCTTGCCGCCAACGCCCTGGCCTGCGGCGTGGTGAACCAGATCTTCTTCTTCGTCGCCCCCAAAATCATCGGGGGCCGCAACTCCATTCCCGCCGTGGGGGGCAGCGCCCCCGCCGGTCTGGACGCCGCCGTCCATCTCTCCCGCGTCCGTCTGGAGATGGTGGGGGAGGATCTCCTGTACATCGGCTATCCGGACAACTGCCAGTAGCGGGCCCGCTCCTTTCCCAACGCCTCCCTTTTCCCCATGTTCACCGGCATTGTCCAATCCATCGGCACGGTCCGCGCCCTCCAGCGCACCGCCTCCGGCGCCAGCCTCCAGGTGGAGACCGGCCTTCCCCCGGAAATCCTGCGTCTGGGGGACAGCGTGGCGGTGGACGGATGCTGCCAGACCATCGTGGCGAGGGAGGGGGGGCTGTGCACCTTCCACTGCCTGGAGGAGACCCTGCGGCGCACCGTCTTCGGGGAGTATCGCCCCGGGCGGCGGGTGAACATCGAGCCCGCCCTGGCGGTGGGGGAGCGTCTGGGCGGCCACATTGTCCAGGGGCATGTGGACTGCGCCGAGCCGGTGCTGGAGGCGGGCTCCCAGGGAGGGGACCGCACCCTCACCATCCGTCGGCCGGACGCCGCCGAATTTCCCCTGGTGCAGAAGGGCTCCGTGGCTGTCGGCGGGGTCTCCCTCACCGTGGCCAGACTGACCCGGGATTCCTTCACCGTCTGCCTCATCCCCCATACCTGGCAAAACACCGCCTTGCAGTGGCTGAAGGCGGGGGACAAGGTCAATCTGGAGGCGGACATCGTGGGAAGATACGTGGCCAGCCTCCAGGCCCCCGCCTCCTCCTCCGTCACCTGGGAGAGCCTCCGGGAGGCCGGATTCTGACCGCCCGCCCCCGCCCCGTCCCCCTTTCCCTCCAAACGTCTTTCCCTGAATTTTTCCATGGAATTTCAACTGACTCCCAATGGCGGCGTCTGCTCCCCCCGGGGATTCCGGGCCGCCGGCGTCACCGCCGGGCTCAAGCCCAGCGGGCAGCCCGATCTGGCCGTGCTCTTCAGCGAGGCTCCCGCCCAGGTGGCGGGGGCCTTCACCAGCAATCTCTTCGCCGCCGCCCCGGTGGAGTGGGATCGCCGGGTGATCCGGAAGGAGCGCACGGTGCGGGCCGTGGTGGTGAACAGCGGCGTGGCCAACGCCTGCACCGGCGCCCGGGGCGCGGAGGACGCCCGTGCCATGGCGGCCTATGCCGCCCAGCGCCTGGGGGTGGAGACGGACGATGTCCTGGTCTCCTCCACGGGAGTCATCGGCGAGTTCCTCCCCATGGAGACCATCCGCCACGGCATCGACCTGGCCGCCGAAGCCCTCTCTCCCGAGGCCAGCCAGGCCGCCGCCCGCGCCATCATGACCACCGACACCCGGGAAAAGCGGGTGGCCGTCACCTTCACTCTGGGGGAGACGCCCGTCACCATCGGCGCCATGACCAAGGGAGCGGGAATGATCGCCCCCCAGATGACCCTGTGCCAGAGCCGCCCCCGCCAAGCCACCATGCTGGCTTATTTCACCACCGACGCCGCCGTGGAGCGGGAAGCCCTCCAGCAGGCGCTGGACCAGGCCCTGGGACGCTCCTTCAACCGCATCGTGGTGGATGGCGACACCTCCACCAACGACACCATGCTGGCGCTGGCCAACGGCATGGCGGGAAACCCCGTCATCCGTCCCGACACCCCCGAGGCCAAGGACTTTGCCGACGCCCTGGAGGCCTGCGCCGTCTTCCTGGCCAAGGCCATGGTGATGGACGGGGAGGGGGTCACGAAATTCGTGGAGCTCCAGGTCTCCGGCACCCTGGACGACCAGGGCGCACGGCAGATCGCCGAATCCATCGCCCGCTCGCCCCTCTGCAAGACCGCCTGGTATGGAGCGGACCCCAACTGGGGACGGATTCTCTGCGCCGCCGGCTACAGCCATGTGCCCTTCAAGCCCACCCAGGTGGACCTGGATTTCGACGGCCTCCCCGTGGTGCGGAGCGGCCTGGCGGCCCCCGGCTCCACCCCGGAACGCCTGGCGGAAGTCCTCCGGAAACGCTCCTTCCAGGTCTCCCTCTCCGTGGGTCCCGGGCCGGGACGCTTCGTCCTGTGGACCTGCGACCTGAGCCACGATTATGTGAAGATCAACGCGGACTACCACACTTGATGGACCGGACAAGGGGCGGCGGCGACCCCGCGGCGCCCTTTCCCGTCTGATGCGATGGCTCCCCGACTCCACATTCTAGGGCATCCGGATTTTCCCCTGGGGGATTCCGCCCATCCCGAGGACTCCCAGCTCTTCAACTGCTGGAACTTCTGCCAGCTGGCGGAGGCCATGGGGATTTCCTACGCCTACTACGGGGCGGAGGGCTCCCGATGCCCCCCCGGCGGGCAGGGGACCGTGGTCTCCCTGGGCGACTCCCCGGAACGCTGGGCCTTCCGCAGCGCCTGGCACCGGGAATACACCCGCCGGCTCAACACCGCCCTGCGGGAGAATCTCCGGGACGACGGGGAGCCGGAGTGGGTGGCCTCCATCTACGGGGTGGCGCAGTGCGATGTCACCGTCTCCTCCGGCGTTCCCGTCTTCGAGCCCATGCTGGGATACGGCACCTGCTGGACCCACTACCGGGTCTTTCCCAGCTACGCCCACCAGCAGGTCATCTACACCCGCCAGCCGGAAACCCAGAAGGACCGCTACTTCGACACCGTGATTCCCCATTTCCTCAATCCCGGGGAATACCCCTTCCAGCCCAATCCCGGAGAATACCTGGTGTATCTGGGGCGGGCGGCCGAGGACAAGGGCGTGGCGCTCGCCCGGGAGACCGCCGCCCTGGCGGGGCTGGAGTTCCGGGAGGTCCACCGGGGATGCGCCGGCCTGGAGAAGGCCCGCCTCCTGGGAGAGGCCCGTGCCGTCCTGATGCCCACCCTCTATCTGGAACCCTTCGGATATGTGGCCATCGAGGCCCTGATGTGCGGCACCCCCGTCATCACCACGGACTGGGGCTCCTTCCCGGAAATCGTCCGGGAGGGGGTGGACGGATTCCGGTGCCGCACCCAGACGGAATTTTCCGAGGCGGTGCGCCTGGCCCCCGGCTTGGACCGCGCCCTCATTCGCCGGGGCGCGGAGGAGCGTTTCACGGTGGCCGCCGTCGCGGAACGCTACCGTCGATACCTGGATTTCATTTGGAAGACACACCGCTACGGGGGATACTACGCCCCCGGAGCAACGAGAAAGGAGCCAACATGCTGAATGTCCCTGTTGATTTGGAACTGTTCTCCCTGGGCGAACCCGGCGGGCCTGTGAGCCTGCACGCCCCCGCCGCCTCCCCCAAGCGCTGCGCCCCCGCCAAGGCCAAGGCGCCCGCCGCCTCCCGCCGGAAGAGCGCCGCCCAGAAGCCCGCCGCCCCCTCGCCCGTGATGCGGATGGACGGCCCCTCCGGCCCCGTGCCCTCCGCCTTCGACGGCCCCTCCGGTCCCGTGCCCTCCGCTTTCGACGGTCCCTCCGGCCCCATGGGCGGCGGCGGCTTCGACGGCCCCTCCGGCCCCATGCTCTTCTAGCCCGTTCCTTCCATCCCCCACTATCCTGTCTCCCTCCACATTCATGAACGTACTCGGAATCGACATCGGCGGCACCAAGGTTGCCGTCTGCCTGGCCAACGAAAAAGGGGAAATCCTGGGGAGCGCCCGCTTCCCCTCCACGCCCCGCTATGAGGACGCCCTGGCCAACATCGCCCTCCTGGCACGGCAGCTGACCAGCGACCATGGCGTCGGCCTCCAGCAGCTGGCGGCCTGCGGCATCTCCGCTCCCGGCCCCCTGGATCTCACCCGGGGAATGCTCCTGCGCTCCCCCAACATGTCCTGGGGAGACCAGATTCCCATCCAGGAGGATTTGGGGAAGGCCCTGGGCATCCCCGCCATCCTGGAGAACGACGCCAATGCCGGCGCCCTGGCGGAGTGGTTCTTCGGCAGCGGCAAGGGCAAGAAGAACGTGGTCTACCTCACCATGTCCACGGGCGTGGGCGCCGGCGTGGTGGCCGACGGCCATCTCCTCCACGGAGTGGGCGGCAATGCGGGAGAGGTGGGACACATCATCCTGGACACCCACGGCCCTCTCTGCAACTGCGGACTGCGGGGGTGCCTGGAGGCCTACACCGGCGGCAGGGCGATCCAGCAGCGGATGCAAGCCTATCTGAAGGACAAGCCCAACCATGCCTTCTTCCGTCTGCCCTGCGTGGACGGCAAGGTGGAGAACCTGGATTTCAGGGCCCTCCTGGAGGGCGTCCGGGAGAAAATCCCCCTGGCGCTGGAGTGGTGGGACGAGTTCTGCCTGCGTCTGGCCCAGGGCATTGGCGCCGTTGCCACCTCCTTCAACCCCGAGGTGATTGTCCTGGGCACCACCGCCTATCATGCCGGCGACCTGCTGATGGAGCCTCTCCAGAAGCTTCTGCCCCGGGTCATGTGGAAGGAGTTCTACACCACCTGCACCGTGCGCACCAGCGCCCTGGGGCTTCGCATCGGCGAGATGGCCGGCGTCTCCGTGGGCTTCTACGCCATGATGGAGAAGGGGGAGTGGTCTCCCCAGCAGGCCTAGCGGCGTAGCGGACATCCTTCCGGATGCAGAGCCAATGCCCCTTTCCTTATCCGGGGAGGGGGCGTTGGCTTTTCTTTTCCCCGGGCCGCCCCTTTCCGGGAGAAAGGAAGAAATCCCCCCGGGGGCCGCTTTCATTTACGGAAAAGCACATTACATTCCTCCCCTCCCCTCCTCGTCCGGAGGAGAAGATGCCGGGAGACGGCGCTTTCCGGACACGCGGCGCCCCCTCCCCCCGGCATCCCGCGGATTTCTTTTTGACGAAACAGACCCCAAAGGCATTCCATCCCCCCAAAGAAACATGAGCAGCACAGACAATTCTGGCTTTTCCAGCAAAATCGGATATGTCCTGGCGGCGGCAGGCTCCGCAGTCGGACTGGGCAACATCTGGCGTTTCCCCTATCTCACGGCAAAATATGGCGGGGGAATCTTCCTGATCACCTATCTGGTGCTTGTGCTCACCTTCGGATACGCCCTGCTGATCTCCGAGAACAACATCGGCCGCCTGACGGGCAAGGGACCCATCGGGGCCTACCGGGATCTGTGCGCCAACAAGACCTCCACCTTCCTCCACTTCATCCAGGTGGGCGGCTGGGTGAACGCTATCGTCCCCCTGATCATCGTCCCCTACTACTGCGTCATCGGCGGCTGGGTGACCAAATATCTGGTGGCCATGCTGGTGAATCCCATCAGCGTCTTCTCCAAGGACAATCTGGTGGCCATGGGCGAGAATGCGGTCCCCTTCTCCACCAAATACTTCGTGGATTTCATCGGCTCCACCTGGGAGCCGGTCGTCTATTTCCTGATTTTCGCCGCCATCATGTGCCTGGTCATCGCCTTCGGCGTGCAGAAGGGCGTGGAGCGCTTCAACAAGATTCTGATGCCCGGCCTCTTCCTGATGCTGGTGGGCATCTGCCTCTACGTCGTCTTCCTGCCCAACGCCCGCCTGGGCCTGAAATACTACCTGTGGCCCGACCTCGGCAAGTTCAGCTTCATGACCATCGTGGCGGCCATGGGGCAGCTCTTCTTCTCCCTCTCCATCGCCATGGGCATCATGATCACCTACGGCTCCTATATGCGGAAGGGGGACAATCTTCTGCAGAACGTGAACCAGGTGGAGATCTTCGACACCCTCGCCGCCTTCCTGGCGGGCCTGATGATCATCCCCGCCGTGGTGGCTTTCGGCGGCGAGCAGGCCGCCGAGGCCGCCGGCCCCGGACTGGTCTTCATGACCATGCCCCAGGTCTTCGCCAGCATCCCCCACGGGGGACGCATCCTGGCGGTGGTCTTCTTCCTCCTGGTGCTCTTCGCCGCCTCCACCTCCGCCATCTCCCTCCTGGAGACCAACGTCCAGACCATCGGCCAGGAGCTGAAGCTGACCCGCCGGAAGGCCATCGTCATCGGCATGGCGGAGATCATCTCCATCGGCATCATCACCATCCTGGGCTACAGCGTCTTGAAGCAGGTGCGCCCCCTGAAGTTCCTCGCCTTCTGCAAGAACATGGACATCCTGGATTCCCTGGACTTCATCAGCAACAACGTGATGATGCCCATCGCCGCCATCTTCACCACGGTGCTGGTGGTGGGGGTCATCGGCCTGGAGAAGTTCAGCGCCTCCATCCGCGACGGGGGCAAGTGGATGCGGGAGTTCATCTACGAGATGTGCATGTGCGTGGTGGTGATTCCCTGCCTCCTGCTGATTCTGCTGAACTCCTTTGGCATCTTCTCCTGACGCCGACGCCTTCCCCCGGAGAGAGGGGGAGGCGGGGTCCCTCCCCCCTCCCTCTTCCCCTCCCGACAACCTCCCGTACTGGTTGAAAACAGGGCGATTCGGATTAAATTACGGGGTTGCGTTTTCTTCGGACGGGAAAGCGGCGCCGGACGCGCCGCGCCCCGTTTTCCGGGGGGCGCCCCTCCCGGTTGATTTCTCTTCCCCCGGCACGCGCCGGGGAGCCCTCTTCCCTTTGCATCCCACCTTGGAGTTCCTGCCTTGAATACTTTACTGAGCCAGACGCTGTTCCTCGCCCAAGAGGCCGCCGCCACCCCCGCCGCCAAACCCGCCGGCGGCTCCCCCTGGGGCAGTTTCATCATCTTCATCCCCATCTTCGGACTCATGTATTTCCTCATGATCCGGCCCCAGCAGAAGAAGCAGAAGCAGATTCAGGAGATGCTTCAGCAGCTGAAGGCGGGAGACAAGGTGATGATGAACAGCGGCGCCCTGGGCACGGTGGTGTCCGTGGCGGAAAAGACCGTCCGCGTCTCCTTTGCCGACGGGCATCAGGTGGATTTCGTCCGCGCCGCCGTGGCGGAGATTCTCGCGGAGTTCCCCGGCGCCCCGGAGAAGAAACAGTAGCCTTTCCCGCGCCGCCCGGGGGAGAGAGGGGGTGGAGGGGGCGAACCCAGACCACCCCTCCGGTTTCTCCCGCTCCAGGTGACGGCGCCGCCCCGGCCGGCCCATTTTCCTTCCTTCTTATTTTCTCCACATTCCGATATCCATGAAAAACTCGCTGATTGTCCGCTGGATTGTCATCCTGGCCATCGTCCTGGGCTGGGGCTTGTCCATCTTCCCCATGAAGGACCGGGATCTGCTCAAGGAGTTCGACCGGATTTCCGCCAAGAGCGTGGAGAAATTGCAGAAGGACGCCCAGGAGGCGGCCGCCCTCCAGGAGAAGCTGGCCGCCGTCGCGGACCGCACCTCCAAGGAATACAAGGAGCTGTCCCAGAAGCTGGAGAAGACCAAGGCCGTCACCGGCATCTCCGCGGCGGACGCCCTGAAGGAGTGGAACGAGCTGCAGCGGCGCATGGCCAACCTGAACGAGGGAAAGGATCTGGCGGGCAATCCCCGCACGGAAGGACGCCTCTCCTCCTACAAGGTGCTGGAGGAGGCCGCCAAGGGCGACTACGGCGAATACCGCCCCATCCGCCTGGTGAACTTCATCCCCGTCCCCCATGTGAAGAGCGTCAACAACAAGACCGTCCTCCGCTATCTGAGAAACCGCACCGCCGGCAAGCTGCGCCTGGGTCTGGACCTCCAGGGCGGCACCGAATTCGTGGTCTCCTTCAGCGACAAGAATCTGCCCGACGGCGTCACCAGCGAGATCGTCCGTGACCAGATCCTGGAAATCCTCCGGAACCGCCTGGACAAGAGCGGCGTCACCGAGCCCGAGCTGAAGGGCATCACCGAAACCGACATCTCCATCCGCATGCCCTCCGTGGACGAAGGGGACAAGACCGGCATCCGCTCCACCATCCGGGACGCCGCCAAGCTCCAGTTCTATCTGGTGAGCCAGAACGACGCCGCCCTGGTCCAGCAGTATGAGAGCGACCCCGCCTTCGTCAATCCCCCCGACGTGATCCGGAAGGACATCGTGGAGGAGCGCAACGGCGAGGAATACACCCGCACCGTCTTCCTGGAGCGCACCCCCGCCCCCATCCGCGGCGAGGACATCAAGAGCGCCTTCGCCACCGCCGACGAATTCGGCCGCTGGCTGATCTCCATGTCCTTCAACGAGCGGGGCGCCGTGGCGTTCGGCGAAGTGACCGGCGCCAATGTGGGCCGCCGCCTGGCCATCGTCCTGGACGACACCTGCTACTCCGATCCCCGCATCAACGGGGCCATCACCGGCGGCAGCGCCCAGATCACCGGCTCCTTCACCCTGGAGGAGGCCAAGCGTCTGGCGGGCGTCATCAGCTCCGGCAACCTCCCCGTCTCCATCGACATCTCCTCCGAGTTCGGCACCGAGCCCTCCCTGGGCGCGGACTCCGTCCACTCCGGCCTCTTCGCGGGTCTCTTCGGCCTGGCCATCGTCCTGGTCTTCATGATCGCCTACTACCGTTTCTGCGGCGTGGTGGCGGACATCGCCCTGCTGGTGAACACCGTGCTGGTGCTGGGCACCATGGCCATCCTGAAGGCCACCATCACCATGCCCGGCATCGCCGGCATGGTCCTCACCGTGGGCATGGCGGTGGACGCCAACGTGCTGATCTTCGAGCACGTCCGCGAGGAGCTGCGGAAGGGATGCAGCGTGGAGAACGCCATCCGCAGCGGCTACTCGGGCGCCTTCGGGGCCATCTTCGACTCCAACCTGACCACCCTGCTGACCTGCTGGATGCTCTACGTCTTCGGCTCCGGCACCGTCCAGGGCTTCGCCGTCACCCTGGCCTTCGGTGTGCTGGCCTCCATGTTCACCGCCCTCTTCATGACCCGCGCCATCTTCGACGCCCTCCTCTACAAGGGCTGGCTGAAGTCCATCTCCATGGGCGAGCTGAAGTTCCTCCGGGATTCCAGCTACGACTTCGTGAAGTTCATGAAGCCCGCCGTGATCCTCTCCATCACCCTGGTGGTGATCTCCCTGATCGGATGCTGCATCCGCGGCGGCGGCCTCATGGGCATCGACTTCGCCGGCGGCACCCAGATCACCTACAGCTGCGACGGCCAGGATCCCCAGGTCGCCAATGTCCGCCAGTATCTGGCGGACAAGGGCTACGGCAACGCCAAGGTGGGCTACAAGCGGGGCCAGTCCGGCAACACGGAACTGGAGATCGTGGTGCCCCAGCTCCACGAGACTCCCGATGTCTTCAGCGAAAACCTGGACACCACCTTCCCGGAATGCAAGCTGACCCAGGCATCCATCTACCAGGTGGGTCCCTCCGTGGGCAGCAAGTTCCGCAGCGACTCCTTCAAGGCGGCCCTCTTCTCCTTCATCCTGGCCTGCATCTACCTGGCGTTCCGCTTCCAGTGGATGTACGGCGTGGCCGCCGTGGTGGCTGTGATCCACGACGTCCTGGTCTCCGCGGGCATCTTCTTCCTGGTCTTCCAGGGCGAGCTCTCCCTGACCACCGTGGCTGGCTTCCTGACCATCATCGGATACTCCCTGAACAACACCATCGTCATCTTCGACCGCATCCGCAGCGAAGCGGAGAGCCATCCCGAGGTGACCTACGGGCAGCTGATCAACAACGCCATCAACGCCACCCTCTCCCGGACCATCCTGACCACCCTCACCACCCTCTTCGTGGTGCTGACCCTCATGATCTTCGGCGGCGGCGTGATCCTGGACTTCGCCCTGGTGATGCTCTTCGGCCTCTTCTGCGGCACCTTCTCCAGCCTCTTCCTCTCCACCGCCTTCATTCGCCGCTGGCATAAGCGCAGCGTCCAGGACAAGAACGCCGCCGCCCGCCCGAAGGCGGCCTAGGAAGCCCCCCGCGCTTCCCCTCCAAAGACCCTCCCCTTCCCCCCGGCTTTCGCCTTGGCGCCGCCCAGGGGGAGGCGAAGGGCCCGGGGCAGGTTCCGGCGTTTGCAGTTCAGAGGCCAGACGCTAAATTACCCCGGTTTCCCGCTTGAGGCGGGGTGTGGCTCAGCCTGGTTAGAGCGTCACGTTCGGGACGTGAAAGTCGGAGGTTCGAATCCTCTCACCCCGACCATCCTTTCACCCATCATTGGACTCGTTCCCATGATGGGTTTTTTGTTATTCCCCCGGGAATCCGGGTTCCCGTCGATATATTCCCGTCAAACGCAAGACTGCGGATGACTTCCCCTTTCGCACGGAGCTTATGATGAAAAAGAAGACGATGACGCGCCGCTCTCCTCTCCTCGTTCTCTTGCTTGCCCTGGCTTTCTCCCTGCAAGCCCAGAATCTGATTCCCAATCCCCAGTTCAAGGAGGGAACCGACCAGAACGGGGTGCCCAGGGGCTGGTATCATGACACCCCGGAGTATGTGAAGTACCAATACGGGGTGGTGGAGGAAGAGGAGGGGCGCTCCTCCTTCCGCATCGAGAGGCTCGCCCCGGGGGACGGACTCTGCCGCATCTCCGCCAACGTGAATGTCCGCCCCGGGACCGACTATCTCCTCACCCTGGACGTGAAGGACCCGGGAAATTCCGCGGAACTCTACCTCTATGACTACTCGACGGATGGGAAATACGAGACCAGGATCTTTCCCGTGCCCCGGAACCAAGCGCAGTGGCAGACCCTCTCCTTCTTCTGGAGCAGCCGGGAAGACACCGCCAGAATCAAGCTCTCCCTGGTGGCGGGGAAGGCGACGGGGGCCGTCTCCTACGGCAACCTCAGCCTGGTCTGCGTGGACGAACCCGCCCAGCTGAATCTGCCCGTCCTGCGCCAGGTCCCCGGCCCGGAGGCAGGGGAGGGGGACGCCGCCTGGCGGCGGGCCTACGCCACCACCCCCTATCTCCCCATCGGCAAGGATGGCTCTCGGCCCGTCACCGCCCTCACCACCGCCCGCCTGGGCTACGCCCAAGGGGAGCTCCACATCCTCGTGCATGCCCGGGAGCCCCGGCCCCAGGACCGGATTCTAGGCAAGGAGACCCTGTGGCAGAACGACACCCTGGAGCTCTTCCTCCGGGACCCCGTCACCAACATGACCTACCATGTGGGCGTCACGCCCACGGGAGAGCAGGGCACCGAAGTGGTGAATCAGGAGCGGGTGGCTGGCTTCGCCAAGGATTGGTATTCCCAGGACACCACCGTCGCCGCCATGGCGGATGTCCAGCCCCTGGCCTTCCGCTCCCACGTCCAGGAGACGCCCGAGGGATGGTGGGTTCATTTCGCCATTCCCCTGGCGCAGCAGAACCTGGAGTCCCGCGGGGATTTGGCGTTGCTGCTGGCGCGGGGCAGGAAGACTTCGGCGGGAGAGGAATACAGCTCCTGGGGACGCACCACCGGGGACTTCTTCAAGGACAGCCAGGGCTTTGCCACGGTGACCCTGCCTGTGGTGGCCACTCCCCCCCATGCCTCCGCGGAGCCTCTGGCGCCGCCGCCCGCCGGTCTGCCGGAAGCCCTGGTGGTGCCCGCCCCCCAGCAGGCGGCCTTCCAGGAATCCGCGTTGTCCTTCGCCGCTCCCCTCGCCATCCACGCCACCCAGGAGAAGGGGTTTCTGGCGGCCCGTCAGATGATGCTGACCCAATTCCACCAGGAACCCCGCCGGGTCGAGACCGCCGCCGAGGCGCAGGTGATTCTGACGGTGCAGGAGGATTGGAGCGAGCCGGAGCTGGCCAATCTGGAATCCTGGCAGCTCCGGGAGGCGTATCGGCTGGAGACCACGGAGGAGGGCCAGGTGCGGATTCTGGCCGGCAGCCACCGCGGCCTGGTGAATGGCATGGCGACCCTCTGCCAGTTGCTGGCTCCCCGGGAGGATGGCGCTCTGGCCTGCCGCCACGCCCGGATCCTGGATTGGCCCGACCTGGAATACCGGGGCTGGCACTGCCTCTCCCCCTCCACCGACGCCGAGGTGCCCCTGACTCTCCAGTTCATCGACACTCTGGCTTCCCTGAAGTTCAACTGGTTCTCCATCCAGTTCGACGGACGCTTCGCCTATGAAAGACACCCGGAATTGTCCAACTGGAACGCCACCTCCAAGGAATCCCACCGGGCGATCGCGGCGCGCCTGGAGCTCTACGACATCCAGGTGATCCCCATGACCCAGCTCCTCTCCCATTTCCGCCATTTCCTCCGGAAGCCCGAATTGCGCCGGTTCGCGGAAATCCCGAATCCGGAAAAGGAAACCCCTTTCTCCTACTGGAACTACTGCCCACGCCACCCGGAAATCCATGATCTGGTCTTCGACATGATCGACGAACATCTGGAGTGCTACCCCAACGCCAAGTGGTATCATGTGGGCATGGACGAGGCCACCTTCGAGCCCTTCGGGGTCTGCGAACGCTGCCGGGACACCTCCGGGGGAGAACTCTACGCCGAGGAGGTCCAGCGGCTCCATGACTATGTGGTGGGGGTCAAGGGGCTCCGCATGGCCATGTGGTGCGATCAGCTGGAGGTCCAGCGCAACGGCGGCGTGAAACCCTACAACACCGCCGAGGCTCTCCCCCTGATTCCCCGGGACGTGGTGATTTTCGACTGGCACTACCGGGAAACCCCGGAGAATCCCACGGTGAAGTTCTTCATGGACGAGGGATTCCAGGTCATCGCCTGCGGGTGGTATTTCCCGGAGAATGTGGTGCCCCTGGCGGAGGAGGCCCATCGCCAGAAGGCCCTGGGATACGGGGGAACCTCCTGGGTCTTCATGAAAGACATCCGCCTCCGCTCCCACTTGATGACCTCCGTGGTGCTGGGGGCGGAACGGAGCTGGAACGCCCATGGCCCCGCCCTGGCACAACTCCCCTATGTCCCCCAGGAGCTCTTCGTGAAACTCCACGACGGCAGGGATCAGGAACCTCCCAGGAAGTTCCTCCCCCTGGATTTGGGAGACGCCTGCAACATGACGCTGGCGGGGGACTCCCGGCAGAGCTGGATGGGGCTGGGGCCGGAAAGCGACTGCTCCTCCCTCCCCACCGGCCTCCAGTGGCTCGAAAACATCCCCTTCCAGATCTCCACGAAGAAGCTGGGGGCCGTGGCGACGCGGGACGAATCCCAGGAGATGCAGCGCTACCCTAAAGCGGTGAAGGGAATCCCCGTGGGAATCGCCGCGCGGGAACTGGTCTTCCTCCAGACCGCCACCCGCCCCCGTTTCGTGGTGCGGACCCAGGGCAACGACCCCGAAAAGCCCACCGCACTGGGCTCCTATGTGATCCATTACCAGGACGGCGAAACCCTCCGTATCCCCCTGAACTGGGAGGAGAATATCACCCACTGGAACGCCCAGATGCCCTCCGCTTTCGGTCTCCCCCTGTGGCAGGGCGCCACCCCCGAGGGAGCGCGAATCGCCCTGGAAGGACTCCGCTGGAAAAACCCGCGCCCCGATGTGCCCGTCGTCTCCGTGGACCTGGAATCCCTGGAGGGCAAATCCGCTCCCGTCCTCCTGGCCATCACCGCCATCCTGGAATAACCCGAAAACCCGCTCCCTCCCGCGGCGGGGGAGCGGGAGTCGGATTCCCGCCGTCTTCGGGGCTCCCCCTTTTCCCTGTTGGGGGGGGGCGATGAGGTCGCCGCCCCCGCGGCGGGAGTCTTAAAAATATCTATAACATACTCGTATTCAACGAGTTATAACGAATCTTGCCCGGAAGTCGGCAGTCCTGTCCGGAAGCAGGCGATTTTCCAGCGGAGCTGGGCGCGGGCCCATTGGGCCAGGAGGTCCGGTGCGGCGTCGTGCGGGATGGCGGCAAGGGTGCGGATCTCCTGGTCTGTGGCGTGGAAGAGGAGGATTCTGGCTTTCTGAAGGTCTCCGTGGCAGCACTGTGCCAGGGTGGTTAGGGCCTTGGAGAAGAGGGTTCTGGTGCGGCAGTGGCGTCCCGCCAGGAAGAAGGTGGCGAGGAGGAGGGGGAGCCAGTTGAGGAACAGGGGGAGACGGGGGGCGCAACAAGGGAGGAGGAACTGTCCCAGGAGGAGAAGGAGGCAGGCGCCCAGGAAGAGGAAGGAGTCCCCCTGGCTGTGCATGATGCCTCCCCAGGCTCTCCGGAAGGGGGATTTGGAGGTCTGGTAGGCGAAATGCTCCTCGAAGGTCTGCGCGTTGAGCCCCGCCCTGGCCACATGGCAGAGTTCATGGGCCATCAGCTCCTCCCGGGAGAAGAGGAAGGTGCGCTTCTTTTCCCGGAGACGCTCGTTGATGATGAAGACGGTGAAGAGGTCGGGGGGCCAGGAATAGGTGCATCCCCCGAAAAGCCAGCCCATGCCCGGCGTCTGGAAAAAGCCAGGCACCCAGTCGCATTGGAAGCCGTAGAGGCTCCGGGTGCGACGCCCCGCCTCCTCCAGAATCCTGGCGGGGATGGCCTGGGACTGCTTCAGCACAAGGCCGTCCAGGGCACATTCCCCCTTGCTCCGCAGGATTTCCTCCCATTCCCCCAGCTTCTCCCGGAGGGTCTCCAGACGGCGGGCGAAAGCCTCCCCGTTCTCGTCCACGGCGGGAAAGAGCCCCCGTTTGTCCCACTGCGCCAGGGCGGGCAGCTCCTCCCGTCGGATGCGCTGCAGTTCCAGGTTGTCCAGCTGGGGAATCATGTCTGGGGGTGGGCGGGGTGGTTTCACACAGAGAGGGGCGGTTCATGCGTGGCGCATGCAACCGCCCCTGCCTGTGGGGAATTTCTTCCCCGGTCGGGTGTCGTCTCTGGGGGTGGGGGCTTGGGTCAGCCGCCCAGCTTGTCGATCATCTTCACCAGGGGGGCGAAGAGGGCGATGACGATGGTACCGATGACCAGAGCCAGGAACATGATCATCAGAGGTTCGATCAGGGCGGTGAGGCCCTCCACGGCGCGGTCCACTTCTTCCTCGTAGACGGCGGCCACGCGGTTCAACATGTCGGGCAGGGCGCCCGTCTCTTCACCCACCTCGATCATGGAGCAGAGCATCAGGGGGAAGAGACCGGACTTCTCCAGGGGCTTGGTCATGCCCTCGCCTTCCTTCACGGCGTCGTGGACGGTGTCAATGGCACGGGCGAAGAGCTCGTTGCCGGCGGTGTCCCGGACGATCATCAAGGCGGAGAGGACCGCCACGCCGGAGCCCATCAGGGTGCCTAGGGTGCGGGCGAAACGGGCGCAGATGTTCTTCACCACCAGACCGCTGATCATGGGCATCTTGATGCACATCAAGTCCCATAGGAAGGAGCCGATCTTGGTCTTCAGGAAGAGCTTCAGGACCACGATGATGCCGATGAAGGAGAGGAACACCGTCAGGAAGTGGTGCTGCATGGCGTAGGAGCAGTTGATGACGAACTGGGTGATGCCAGGCAGGCTCTCGCCGGGAAGCATCTCCTCGAACATGGCGCCGAACTTCGGCACGATGAAGATCATCAGACCCGCCGTGATGCCCAGCGCCATCACCAGAACGGCGATGGGGTAGACCATGGCGGACTTCACTTTGCCGGCGATGCGCTGGGCCTTCTCCATGAACTCCGCCAGACGGTTCAGCACCACCTCCATGGCGCCGGAAGCCTCGCCGGCGCGGATCATGGAGACATACAGCTTGTCAAAGGACTTGGGATGGACGGCAAGCGCCTCGGAGAAGGTGGAGCCGCCTTCCACGGAGTCCGCAAGGCTGCCCATGACCTTGAAGAGGGCGGGCTGCACGCCCTTGGCCTGGCGCTGCAGGGTCCGCAGGGCGCGCACCAGGGGCAGACCGGCCTCCAGCAGGGTGGCCAGCTGACGGGTGGCGGTGCAAAGCTGCTTCCGGGGCACCTTGGGCATGCCGAAGAGGGAGCCCGCGCCCGCGCCCGCGCCCTTGGCCTTCTGGCCGCCGCCAATGGTGGTGAGGCTGGTCAGGGACAGGGCCTGGTTCTTCAACTGGATGGTTGCCGCCTGCTCGTCTTCCGCCTCGATGATTCCCTTGCGGAGCTTGCCGTCGGCGTCGTATGCGGTGTATTGGAATTTTGCCATGGCAGTGGCTTCTCTGTGCTATTGGCGCTTGGCCGCCTGGTTCAGGGAGTTCTTGTTGGCTTGCAGCTGGTCGTGGATCTTCTGGACCACGCCCTCGGCGTCGCGGCACTTGGTGATCAGGTCTCCGTAGGAGATCTTGCCCTGGCTGTAGAGCTGGATCAGGTGGGAGTCCAGGGTGTTCATGCCGTATTTGGCGCCGGTCTGGATGTCGGAGGTGATGCGGAAGGTCTTGCCGTCGCGGATGAG